>NZ_NFIC01000006.1:0-370904 GCF_002161565.1 Bacteroides sp. An51A | reverse complement strand
CTTCCTCATCACAGAAGCAAAAATGCCTCAAAAACTCATCCCAAATCATCGCACGATAAATTCAAAACAGCTTCTTAATTCCTCCTACAATATATCTTCATTAGCTGTTGCAGTTATATCAAACTATTCATGAAGTTATCTCTGCCTTGCATATCATTAGCATAAGTGCGGAAGTCCATCCCGGCAATCCGCCCTTACATTTCATTTATTCCGTTTTCGGTTTCCGGTCGAAAAATGGGTTTTTCGATGATGCACTGACAGGAATGGCATAAACCTGCCTGCATCCATCTAACCAGTCAAGCTGCTGTGCAGCCAGTCCTGCCGAAAACATCACACGCGTATCTACCCGATGGTCGGCAGCAACAGAACAAGCCGAGCCAATCGCTATCCCAACATCTATACTGTTGATGGCACAAGGAACACCTTCCTTACGCGAAGCACAAGTTTCGTATCCGCAATGTCCGCAGTCAAGTCCTTGCGGCTGTTCGCGCGTACCGATGAGAATGATGCATTCGGCATCCAGAATATTATCTGCATCACGCAGGAAAAACTTAAGCCCGTTTTCCTCATACATCTGCTTCATCGTATCAGAAAGGATGCGGATATTACTTTCGGTCACCATCGCAATCTCAATAATATCAACCCCCTTGCCCTTAGGCGCAGTGCGTGCCGCCACCATCATCTGTTGGGCTATCTGTAACACTTCATCGTGGCGACTGTCTCTCTCGTTCAGAATCATATTACTCGTGAAATAATGTTACTGACACTATATTGACCAGACTTTAGAGCCAGTTAGTATCTTCTAACACGAATCTAAAGCCTAGCCATTCCTTATTTATTTCAAGATATCCAATTGCTTGAAACATTTTATCAGTTTCTCGATTGCGAAATCGATTTGTTCTTTTGTATGGGTTGCCATCAAAGCAAAACGCACCAATGTATCTTGAGGAGCACATGCAGGCGGGATAACCGGATTGATGAACACGCCTTCATCGAAGGCCAGCTTGGTAACTTCGAAAGTCTTGTCGGTATCACGCACATACAAAGGAATGATTGGGCTCTCTGTATCACCGATTTCGAATCCGGCATCACGGAACGACTTCAAGGCATAGTTGGTAATCTTCCACAAATTTTCCTGCCGTTGAGGTTCTGTCTGCAAAATATGCAAAGCCTCTATGGCAGCAGCCGTTGCAGCAGGAGTATTGCTTGCCTGGAATATATAAGAACGCGCATTATGACGCAACCAGTTGATTGTATCCTTATCCGCAGCCACAAATCCACCGATAGAAGCAAGCGATTTGCTGAATGTACCCATAATGAGGTCGATATCTTCCGTAAGTCCAAAATGGTCGCATACGCCACGCCCGTTTCTACCAAATACTCCTAACCCGTGAGCCTCGTCTACATAAACAGTAGCATTATATTTCTTTTTCAATCTGACAATCTCAGGCAAATTGGCCAGGTCTCCTTCCATAGAGAACACACTGTCAACGACAATTAACTTAATAGCATCCGGTTCGCATTTTTGAAGTTCACGTTCCAGCGCTTCCATGTCATTGTGTTTGTATTTCAACTGAGTAGCAAAAGACAGACGGCGTCCGTCAACGATAGAAGCATGGTCGCGGTCATCACAAATGATATAATCACCGCGTCCTACCAATTGAGGTATAACACCCTCATTAACGGTAAACCCGGTAGAGAAACATAACGCTTCGTCTTTCCCGATAAATTCCGCCAATTCCTTTTCCAGTTTTATATGGATGTCAAGCGTACCATTCAACAAGCGTGAACCTGCACATCCTGTACCGTACTTACGGGTAGCGGCAATGGCAGCATTGATAATACGTTCGTCGTGAGTCAATCCCATATACGAATTTGAACCGAACATTAGTACCTTTTTCCCGTCCATCATCACTTCCGTGTCTTGAGCACTGTCTATTTCACGGAAATAGGGGTAAACGCCTCGTTCCATATACATTTGAGGCGTTCTGAATTTACTCAATTTGTCTTGTAATAGTCCCATATTCTACTGTTTGGTAAATCTTTCTGATTTACATTATTTAATAATAGCCCTGCCATTCCATATCGGCAGATGTTACATAAAAAGAACGTGCAAAGATAATAATTTTAGCAAACTTAATAAGATGATAGTACAAAAAAAATGTTTCTTTCGACATTTATGCTATAAAAAGTGATGTTCATAAACAAAATAGTCTTATTTTTGTTCTTTAATTGAAGAAATGGATTTCCATTTGCGGACATTCATTATAAGAAACCAGCAGAACTATCATGAGCTCAAAACAAAGCATACAGTTTATAGTCAACCCAATATCAGGCACGCACGGAAAAGAATTTATCCTACATCTGATAGACAAACATATCGACCGAAACCGATATGATTATATAATACGTAAAACCGAATACGCCGGACATGCCAGCGAACTGGCACGACGGGCTGCAGAAGAAAAGACGGATATTGTTGTGGCTATTGGAGGCGACGGAACCATCAATGAAATAGGAAGATCATTGATCCATACTGATACTGCTATGGGAATCATCCCATGCGGCTCGGGCAATGGACTGGCACGGCATTTACATATTCCAATGACACCACATGGAGCCATTGAAACGTTAAATCAAGGTTTTATAAAAGACATCGATTATGGGATTATTGACCACCACCCTTTTTTCTGTACCTGTGGGGTCGGGTTCGATGCATTTGTCAGCTTAAAGTTTGCCGACTCGGGTAAAAGAGGATTACTTACATATCTGGAAAACACTTTGCATGAAAGCCTGACCTACCGGCCTGAGACGTATGAGATAGAAAACAGTTCGGGAACTGTAAAGTACAAGGCATTTCTAATAGCCTGTGCCAATGCTTCACAATATGGCAACAATGCCTATATTGCCCCACAGGCTTCATTAACCGACGGTATGATGGACATAACCATTCTGGAACCTTTTACCGTACTGGATGTACCGGCATTATCTTTTCAACTCTTTAATAAAACAATCGACCAAAACAGTCGCATCAAAACACTGAAAGAAAAAAAAATTACCATCCATCGCCGCAATGAAGGAGTTTTTCATTTCGACGGGGACCCAATGATGGGAGGCAAAGACCTGACAGTCGAGATAATACACCGTGGACTGAAAGTGATAGCACCTGAAAAAGGGCGGACATATACCGAACCGTTCAGTGTGTTACAACATTTTACCGACTTTATCGGCACCCGGCCACTCACCTCTACTATTGCAGAAAAGCATCGAAAGCTGTTACAATTAAACCAAAACTTGTTGCGAAGATTATCGAAGAAGTGAAATCTGCAAAGACCAGCCCATATTCCACCACAGAAGCCCATGCCCAATACATTGCGGGTATCTCCTGTGGTGGTCTTAATGCACAAAATGTTTCAAGGCGAGAACAGCTTTGATTATCCCCGGTCAAAAAGCCAAATAAAAATCTTTGACCAACTGAATAAAATCCGGGCTGTAGATGCGAGGCTCGGATTCTATAACCAATGTATCTTCTTTACAGGGAAGAATATTTCTGCTTAAAGTAAGCAAAACACGTTTAGGAGATATACCTGGTCTGGTCTGTACATCCGTCCGGCACATTGGATACAAATACCGTCCGGCAGCTAAATCAATAAAATGCCCTGACACTTCGAAAGGTAAGATAACTGAAAAGCAACCATCATCCGTCAAAAGACGTATCACTGCATCTAACAAATCCTCAAACGTAAGAGCGCCTGTATGTCGCGCAGCATTCCGCTGGCTATCAGAGCAATAAACCTGCTCACGAAAATAAGGAGGGTTTGATAGGATTGTATCATATTTTCCTCCTTCAAATGCTGTAATATCTGCCTGTCTGATACTTACCCGTCCTTTCCAAGGTGACAATGCTACATTTTCGCATGCTTGCTTCGCAGCCTCGGCATCAATTTCTACACCTGTTACTTTAGCACGACAACGCTGAGCTATCATCAACGCTATCAGACCGCTTCCTGTACCTATATCAAGCACATTCTGAGAATGGCTGACATCAGTCCATGCTCCTAGTAATACACCGTCCGTACCTACCTTCATGGCACACCTGTCGTGCCAAATTTCGAACTGCTTGAATCGAAAGAAAGGATTTCCCATAAGCTAACTTTTCTAATTTTCGTCAAAAATAGATAAATCGCCTCTCATTTCAGCATGAAACACTGATTTATTTCACGTATTTGCAACTTTTCTGTTTTCGTATTCAAAGCAGATTGCTTAACTTTGTACCCGTTTTGGGATATTTATTAAACAAGAATAGACAAACCCACAATTATGGTAAGAAGGAAAAAAATAGAAATGGATATGAATGCAGTCTCAGACGAAGTGTCAATGGTAGCCGAGATAAGTGCAGAGCCAGAACAACCTTCAGTCGATGAAGTAAACAAAGAAATGCCTATTATGACATTACGTAACATGCTTATGTTTACGGGAATTGTCATGCCCGTTACGGTAGGCAGACAGGCTACACTCAAACTTGTGCGTTCTGCTTCGAAAAACAAACAGCATATCATTATAGCCACTCAAAAATCAGCCGAGGTAGAAGAGCCCGGAATAAACGATTTATATCCAATAGGAGTCATTGGACGTGTACTCCGAATCTTTGAATTGCCGGGAGGTGCTACCACCGTCATTTTACAGGCAAGCAATGTAAAAGTACGGTTAGATGAAATTACATCAACAGAACCTTACCTAAAAGGTAAAGTTGTAGTGGAACCGGAAAACCTGAATACGGAGAACAATGATGAATTCAAAGCACTGATGGATACATGCCTCGAACTTGCGAACCAATATGTGGACGCTAGTGACCGGTTGAGTCCAGATGTAACTTTTGCTTTGAAAAATCTACCGAAAGACCATATACTTGTAAACTACATCTGTACCAATTTCCCATTTGGATTGGAAGAAAAGTTTGACCTGATATGCAAGCCGACATTAACCGAACGGCTGTATAACTTGATACAGGTATTAAACCGGGAAACCAAGCTGGCAGAATTAAAGCATGATATCCAAATGCGTACACGCGAAGACTTAGACCGTCAACAACGCGAATATTTCCTGCAACAGCAAATCAAAAACATACAAGACGAATTAGGAAACAGCCAGGAAGATGAAATAGATGGCTTACGTGCAAAAGGGAAAACAAAGAAATGGAGCAAAGAGGTGGCTGCGACATTTGAACGAGAAGTGCAGAAACTGGAACGCATCAATCCACAGTCACCTGATTACAATGTACAGCTCACCTACCTCCAGACATTGCTTTCACTGCCGTGGAACGTATACACTACCGACAATCTGAGCATTCTCAATGCCGAAAAAGTATTGAACAAAGACCATTACGGACTGGAAAAAGTAAAAGAGCGTATTTTGGAACATCTGGCTGTACTGAAGCTGAAGGGCGATCTGAAATCACCCATCCTCTGCCTGTATGGTCCTCCGGGAGTAGGAAAGACTTCGCTGGGACGCTCCATCGCATCGGCACTGAAACGAAAATATATCCGAATGTCGTTAGGTGGCGTACACGATGAAGCTGAAATCCGGGGACACCGCAAGACCTATATCGGTGCCATGCCGGGACGCATCATCAAAAGTCTGATGAAAGCTGAATCGTCGAATCCGGTCATCATCCTCGATGAAATAGATAAAATGGGAAACGACCGTCAAGGAGATCCTGCATCAGCAATGTTGGAAGTGCTTGACCCTGAACAAAACAATACATTCCACGACAATTACGTAGATATGGATTACGACCTTTCGAAAGTGATGTTCATTGCCACGGCAAACAACCTGAGCACTATTCCGACTCCTTTGCTTGACCGTATGGAACTGATTGAAGTAAGTGGATACATCACCGAAGAAAAAATAGAGATAGCCCGCCGTCATCTGATTCCAAAGGAATTGTTGGCCAATGGTCTGACCAAAGAACACGTAAAGTTCACCAAACCCGCCATTGAGTGTATTATCGAAAACTACACCCGTGAAAGCGGTGTGCGTGAGTTGGAAAAGAAAATCAGCAAAATCATGCGCAAAATCGCATTGGAAATTGCCAGCGACAAATTTACCAGCCAGCACGAACTGAAACCGGAAGACATCAAAAAATACTTAGGCACACCTGAATATTCGCGCGACAAATACCAAGGAAATGAATATGCCGGCGTGGTGACCGGACTGGCATGGACTGCCGTGGGAGGAGAAATCCTCTTTGTGGAAACCAGCCTGAGCAAAGGCAAGGGTGAACGACTGACCCTGACGGGAAATCTGGGTGATGTAATGAAAGAATCGGCCATGCTGGCACTGGAATACCTGAAAGCCCATTCATTCTTGCTTGACTTGCCAGATGGTATTTTTGAAAACTGGAACATTCACGTCCATGTGCCCGAAGGAGCCATACCCAAAGACGGACCGTCGGCGGGTATTACGATGGTAACCTCACTCGCATCAGCACTGACCCAACGGAAAGTAAAAGCCAACCTAGCCATGACAGGAGAAATTACTTTACGTGGAAAAGTACTTCCGGTAGGAGGTATCCGTGAAAAAATTCTGGCAGCAAAACGTGCTGGAATCACCAACCTCATCCTATGTGAAGAAAACCGGAAAGACATTGAGGAAATACAACCGCTCTATTTGAAAGGACTGACATTCCATTATGTGAAAGATATAAAAGAAGTACTTCAACTGGCACTGACAGACGAAAAAGTAACAGACGCTATCGACTTCGCTGCCATCATGAAAAAAGACAAAGAAAAAGAAAAGGAAGCCGAAACGCATACGACAAAATGAAATTTGAATTACAATATACAGACCCAAAATCGAATGCACGCGCCGGCCTGATAAAAACCGACCACGGGCAGATAGAAACACCTATATTCATGCCCGTGGGCACCATAGGCAGTGTGAAAGCCGTTCATTTGCGTGAACTGAAAGAAGATATCAAGGCTCAAATCATCTTAGGGAATACGTATCACCTGTACCTGCGTCCCGGACTGGAAGTTCTGGAAGCAGCCGGAGGCCTGCACAAATTCAACGGATTCGACCGTCCGATGCTGACCGACAGCGGAGGATTTCAGGTATTCTCCCTTTCGGGCATACGCAAGATGCGGGAAGATGGTGTAGAATTCCGTTCGCACATTGACGGGTCAAAACATCTTTTCACCCCTGAACGGGTAATGGATATCGAGCGTACCATCGGTGCCGACATCATGATGGCATTCGACGAATGTACACCCGGCACTGCCGATTACGAATACGCCCGTAAGTCAATGGAACTGACGCACAGATGGCTGGACCGCTGCATCACTCGTTTCAATGAAACTGAGCCCAAATATGGCTATAACCAATCACTGTTTCCCATTGTACAAGGATGTGTATATACCGATTTGCGCAAACGTTCGGCGGAATATATCGCCTCGAAAAATGCAGACGGAAACGCCATTGGAGGACTCGCCGTGGGAGAACCAACAGAAAAAATGTATGAAATGATTGAAGTGGTCAATGAAATTCTCCCAACCGACAAGCCTCGTTACCTGATGGGCGTAGGCACACCGGTCAACATTCTGGAAGGCATCGAACGAGGAGTAGACATGTTCGATTGTGTAATGCCTACCCGAAACGGAAGAAACGGTATGCTTTTTACCAAAGACGGAATCATGAACATGCGCAACAAAAAATGGGAAAAAGATTTTTCTCCTATTGAAGCAGACGGTGCCTCCTATGTGGACACTATGTACAGCCGTGCCTACCTGCGCCACCTGTTCCATGCACAAGAACTGCTGGCGATGCAAATTGCATCCATCCACAACCTTGCTTTCTACTTGTGGCTGGTCAGTGAAGCCCGAAAACACATCATCGCAGGCGACTTCTCTACCTGGAAGCCAGCAATGATAAAACGAATCTCTACCCGCTTATAAAAAATACACACCGATGAAACTGACCGAAAAACTGAAATTAAGGACACGACTGCCGCATACAATGCCGAAAAAAAACATTGTTCCGACTGGTTTGAAAAGTATCTTCCAGCAGAAATGGCTGAAACGTCTGGACCGATACATCATTGTCAAATTCTTGGGAACATACTTCTTTGCCATTGCCTTGATTATTTCCATCGCAGTAGTGTTCGACGTCAATGAAAACATCGACCGTTTCATCAACAACAAGGCTCCGCTGAAAGCCATTGTCTTTGACTATTACCTGAACTTCATTCCCTATTATACCAACCTGTTCAGCCCATTGTTTGTCTTCATTGCCGTAATATTCTTCACCTCAAAACTAGCAGAGAACTCGGAAATCATCGCGATGTTTTCTACCGGCATGAGCTTCAAGCGACTGATGGTACCTTATATGATTTCGGCTGCTATCATTTCAGCTGTCACTTTTGTTCTAGGTACAGAGGTCATCCCTACTGGAAGCGTCACACGACTGAGATTTGAAGAGCTCTACAAGAAGAAAAAATCAGCAGATTATGCACGAAATATCCAACTGGAAGTAGACACAGGAGTGGTAGCCTATATGGAAAGGTACGAAAACTACAACAAAACAGGCTACCGCTTCTCGCTCGACAAGTTCGAAGACCACAAATTAGTATCACACCTCACAGCACGCCGCGTGACATACGATACCGCATCGTACCACAAATGGATCATCCGCGACTACATGATCAGGGAAATGCGTGGAATGAAAGAAGTTATCACACGGGGAGAACGTCTTGACTCCATCATTAAAATGGAACCGCAAGATTTCCTCATCACACGCGGCCAGCAAGAAACAATGACCAGTCCACAACTGCGCGAATATATCCGGAAGCAGAAACAACGGGGATTTGCCAACATCAAAGAATTCGAAGTGGAATACCACCGACGGATAGCTATGTCGTTCGCTGCCTTCATCCTAACAGCCATCGGGCTTTCACTTTCTTCGCGGAAGGTGAAAGGCGGAATGGGACTGCATTTAGGTATCGGACTGGCATTGAGTTTCTCATACATCTTGTTCCAAACCATATCAGCTACCTTCGCCATCAATGGCAATATGCCACCGGCCATTGCTGTATGGATTCCGAACATTTTATACTTGTTTATTGCTATCTACTTGTATCACAAAGCACCGAAATAAAGAGATAAACGTTATATGAATATTCACAAATAGCCCATACAGGAGCGTATACATACGCCCTGAAGAACAAATCAGGCAAAATGTGGATATTCATAAAACTCTCTATACATGGCTGAAGACAAAAGAAATAATATATGTTATGCAATGTTTTCTAATGACGCAATCAGCATCCATAATAGGCTAAAAAAATTATTCCCGTAAAACTGTATGAACTATATGCCGTCATGTGCTGATATGATGGAATTCTCTATAAATATATCTTTTACAGCCTGAAGCAGTTTTTCTTTTTCAAATTTCTTCAATTTGCCCGGATATTTTAAGGCCTTTAAAAAATCTATAAATGAAAGGGCTAAAAATTTGAGACATTCTTCTTTCGTAGTCAACTTAAAATAACCTTCGAAATCCACCACAAAATCTACCGTGAGGCATTTATACATTCTTACTTCAGGAGTTACAGAACCCCTAAATTTCAAAGTTTTATCTTCATAGTATTTAGGACGATGTGCTTGAAAGAATTGACTGAACTTAGGTGACAAGCATATAAGTCTTATACTTATTGTTTCCACTAAATCAGAGTTAACCCCAAGTAACCCTTTTGATAGTATGCTCTCAAATGCATAGAGAGCATCAGTATAGAAGCTAAAACTTGAAAGTTCTCTAGAAGTTACTATTCCTAATACTATTTCCATGCTTTGTTATTTATAATAAAACAATATACAAATATAATCGTTTTTTCTTATTATATATAAGAGATGGTCTGCAGTCAGATATTTATTTGATAATAATTAGTATATTTGCTTGTAAAATAGTGCCACTTTAGTTAATGAATTGAAGTGGCCACAATTAAATACTATAAATCTTATGGAATTTAAAAACATTGTAAACGATTGGCAAAAACAGTACCCCATTTTGTCTCCATATACGCCTTCAACCTTATATGCAAAAGCAGATATAATTTTAATAGGGCTGAGATTAGATAAAGTGATGTCTGATACCTATCGGTTGATATTAGAAATTCTTCCTTTATGGGTACAAGAAAAAAGAAAAATCAGTATTCCTGTCTTTTTTGTAGAATTATTCGATAAAGATGGGAGACAATTTTTTATTAAATATCAATTGCATAAGTACTTATTTAAGGCAGCTGCCGAATGCGCAAATCAACAATTTGGTCTCATTTTGCGAGAGAGCATAAGGGTAAATGATATATTCCGGTTAATTGATTCTTTTTCATCCACTCTTAGACCCAAACATAATCCTATTGACTGGCATCGCTTGTTTGAACTTAAATTAGCTTTGGCTTTCTATTCAGGTGAAGCAAATTTAATTGATACAGTAAAAGCAGAAATAGAAAAAGAAACGAAATATTGGAATGAAAAGGAATTTAATCACCTGTTTATGAAATCTATAAAAGAATGGAAAAGTGATTTATATCAGAAAATGGGAAATAGAGAAACGTTTATGAAACAAGTTCAGTTAAATCTGGATAATAAAAAAATATCCAAATTGAAGCAAATTCATATTTTATAGTGCCTTGAGAAACTGCTTTGAATCTCTACAAAAAGTTTTTGGGGCTTGATGCATTCGTTTCGTGTGTGCTTTGGGCGATAAATTCAAAACAGTTTCTGAGCATTCCAAACACCGCTTCTTCAATAACTTTATTGCCAACCCGCTTTCTGCCATAGCTGCATACTGCTTCTTTGAAAAGAAGCCCACCATTGACTTGTGTTTTGCCAATGACGGGCTACCGACTATGTTTTGAATTTATATCGAACTTACATTATGTCTATACTTTTCATAATACAATCACCGCCTACAGCTATAAGCCAAGATACAAGCCGCATCGTCTCAGTCTATTTTCTGTTTCAAGCGTTCCACGTAGGCATCTATCCGGCGTAGTTCGGCGGGGATGTTGATGCGTTGCGGACAGTGGGGGCTGCATTGGTTGCAACCGATGCAATGGCTTGCCTGCCGCAACTTCGGGACACTGCGGTCGTAACCAACAAGGAAGGCGCGACGGGCACTCCGGTAGTTCGCATCCTGTGTGCTTTCCGGGGTGTTTCCCTCATTCAAGCACTTGTTGTAATGGAGCAGGATGGCAGGTATGTCAAGCCCATACGGGCAAGGCATACAATATTTGCAGTCGTTGCAGGGAATGGTGTCGAAGCCCATCATCAGCGTGGCGGTTTCTTGCAGGAACGCGAAATCGTCTTCCGTCAGCGGCTTCAAGGGAGAGTACGTGCGCAGGTTGTCCTGCAAGTGCTCCATGCGTGTCATGCCGCTCAGCACGGTGTGGACGCCGGGCAGGCTTCCGGCGAAACGGAACGCCCACGAAGCCACGCTCCTCTCAGGCTCGCGCTGCTTGAGGCGGGCAAAGATGGTGCTGGGCACATTGGAAAGACGGCCACCCAACAGCGGTTCCATAACGACGGCAGGAATGTTCCGCTTCGCCAATTCGTTGTACAGATACTCGGCATCGGTGTTCCTCGGATTGATTTGCTTGGCGTATTTCCAGTCCAGATAATTCAATTGAATTTGCACAAAGTCCCATTTGTATTCATCGTGCCGCGAGAGCAGGTAGTCGAACACCCGCACATCGCCGTGATAGGAAAAACCAAGATTGCGGATGCGCCCTTCCTTACGCTCTTCCAGCAGGAAGTCGAGGATGCCGTTTTTCATGTAACGGTTCTCGAACTCTTCCATACCGTCACCCATGCCGATGCCGTGCAGCAGCAGGTAGTCCAGATAGTCTACCTGCAATTCCTTCATCGAGTTGCGGTACATGGCGATGGATGCCTCCCGGCTCCAACTGGAGGGCGCGAAGTTCGACAGCTTGGTGGCAACGAAATACGAGTCGCGCGGGTGACGGCTTAGGGCGATGCCGGTAGCGTGTTCCGACTTGCCCCGGCAATAGGCGGGCGACGTGTCGAAATAATTCACGCCGTGGGCGATGGCATAATCCACCAGTTCGTTCACCATTTCCTGGTCTATCTCCTCATTCCCTTCACGGGCGCTGCGGCCTCCCACAGAGGGCAGACGCATCATCCCGAAGCCGAGCAGTGACACGCGGTCGCCCGTCGAAGGATTCGTGCGGTACGTCATTTCGCCCGTGGGTTCGGCTACAGCGGCAGCTTTCTTTTCGCTGTTGGCGCATGCCGAAAGTCCGGTGACAGCCACGCTTGCCGCGCCCAGCTTGAAGAAGTCGCGGCGAGAGATATTTTTCTTCTGTTTCATTTTATTTCTTGTTTATTGATTCAACAATAATCTTAATCCTGCCGGATTGGGACTGATGACTGAGTCGACAACGCTTCTCCTGACGGATTGGGGCTGACGACTGAGTCGACAGTGCTTCTCCTGACGGATTGGGGCTGATGACTGAGTCGACAGCGCTTTTCCTGACGGATTGGGGCTGATGACTGAGTCGACAGCGCTTTTCCTGACGGATTAGGGCTGTCCCCGGATGTTCTTATAGCTCGCTGTGCATCGTATGTCCTTCCACATAGATGGCACTGAACGGTCGGGCAGGGCACAGGTTTTCACACGCGCCGCAACCGATACACCGCTCGGTATTGATGACCGGAATCTTAACCGAGCCCGTGTCACTGCTGTCCGAGGGAATCATCAGTATGGCTCCCGACGGGCAATGGCGGGCACAGTTGCCACAATCTACGCCATCGGTCAGCGGAATACAGTTCTGTTTTATCCATACGGCGTGACCGATGCGCGTGGACGATTTTTCGGCAACGGTTATCGGACGGATGGCTCCTGCGGGACAGACTTCGCTGCATCGGGTACATTCCGGACGGCAATAGCCACGCTCGTAGGACATCTCGGGCTGCATCAGTCTCGTCAGGTCGGTGGAGGGGCGGAGCACTCCATTGGGACATACCGACACACAAAGTTGGCAAGCTGTACAATGTCGGACAAAGTCGCGTGCGCTCAAGGCTCCGGGCGGAACAATCGGTGTGGCGCGTTTGGGTACCTTCTTGTCCTCGATGACTGCCAGTCCGCCATCTACTTTCTTCTCCTGCGCATGGATTGCCGATGTAACGGCAAGCACGGCTGTGGCAGATAGGAAACTGCGGCGGGAAGCCCCCTCAACTCCCCCCGATGGGGAGCTTGGAGTTTCCATTTTAGAAGCCTCCCCTTCGGGAGAGGTTTGGAGAGGCTTGAGAGGTCTGAGAGGCTTAAGGCTGATGGCTCCGTGCCGGCACGTATCGATGCAATCCATGCACGCCACGCAACGGCTGTAATCCACAGTGTGCTCCTTTCCGTTGATGCACGCCGCCTTGCATTTTCGCGAACACAGTCCGCAAGCGTTGCATTTGTCCGTATCTATGGTAATCCGTAATAACGAGAAGCGGGACAAGAAGCCGAGTATCGTCCCCACCGGACAAATGGTGTTGCAGTAGGTCCGTCCGTTGCGCCACGCCAATACACCTATTATAATAAAGGTGAGCACGGCAATGATAAATGTCGGCAGGCTTTTCATCCACACGTCCGTTTCGTAGAAGGCATAGCTGTCTGCCCGTTCAGCAACGTAGGCGAGCAGATTGTTCCCCCAGCGGTATACGGGCGCAAACAGGTTGCTTGCAATCCTTCCGTATGAACTGTAAGGCGCGAGCAAAGCGACAAACGAACCTATCCCCGCAATCAGGGCAAGAATGAACAATGCCAGTACGCTGTAGCGCAACCACGATTTGGCAGGAGAGTATGAAAAGCGATATTTCTTCTTTTTCCGTCGTCCGCTTATCCATGAAATGACATCTTGAAATACCCCTAACGGGCAGATAACCGAGCAGTACACTCGTCCAAGGACTAGTGTCAAGGCGATGAGCAGCACAATGACGCCCACGTTCAGGGCGAGCACTGCAGGAAGGAATTGTATTTTTGCCATCCAGCCGAACCAGGCGTGCATGGTTCCCATGAAGTCGAGAAACAGCAGCGTGATGAGCGTAAAGAACAGAATGGCAAGTGTCAGTCTTATTTTTCTCAGCATATCGTCTTTGTTTTTATAGTTTCTGATGGTTTGCTTCCTTGATGCTCCACAGCGACACATGTTCGTTGCGGTAGCGGGCGTTGGGATTCACTTCCTTCATCTGCTTGAAGAGGATGGCTTTCTGCGGGCAGTTATGGATGCAGGCAAAGCAGAACTCACAATCGCCTTCCGTCTTTACCCCCGTGGATGTCAGTTCGTAATTGCCACGCGGACATACCTCGGTGCAGATTCCGCAGCCGATACAAGCATCTGTGACGGTAAAGGCATCCTGGCTATGCAGCAGGAAACCCGTTTCCGGATTTACGCCCGATGCCTGCAGGAATCCGGCATGCTGTTGCCGTTCCAGTTCCGTCACCGGTTCGTGCCAACGGCGCTGCGCAGCCAGGTCGGTGCGGATGCGTTCCAGGCTTTCAGGGATGTGCTTGTCTATCTTGATTTGCTCGTTCATATCGAAGTTAGGCAGCCAGTTGTCCACCATAATCATCGTGGTGATGTAGTCGAAGGGACACCCCGCCTTCCGGGAAACATCGTCCCATATCTCGACGGAGCTGCATTTGCGGTTGCCGTAGGTCAGGATGGCAAACTTGTATCCGGCTTCCAAGTGTGCCTTTTTGATGAACTCCCGCACCATATTGGGCGGCATGTGCCCGTAGACGGGATAGACAATGCCGATTTCGTCTGCCTCGAACGTATAGCGGCCTTGCTTCACCAGTTGTGGGATACTGAGCAGTTCGGTGTGTTCGTCTGCCAGTTCGCGGGCTACATAGAGGCAGTTGCCTGTCCCTGTGAAATAGAGGATGATGCGTTTCTTTGTCTTGTTTTCGCACGCAGTCAGGGCCGGCATACCCATACAGGCGGCTCCTGCAACGAGCAGCCCCATCCGTTTGAGGGCGGAGCGACGGGAGATTGTTTCCATTGTATGCTTTTGTTTTAATTGGTTTTCAGACAAGGCAAAGGTACGGAACATAACCCGCCCTGACCATACACAGATTACAGAATATAGCACACATATTACAGAACGTCCCTGTTCAGACACGAAACGGTAAACCCATTTCACCGAATCTTATACCGATTTTACTGAAAGGCCTGCCGTGATGTGCTGTCTTTCAGAAGATTTCCGTATTTTTGGACAAACAAATTAAAATGTGAACAAGTATGGGTGAAATATTGGATTTAAAGACGATACATGACTACAACAAGTTTCTCGGTCTGGAGACACTGAACCCGCTGGTGGGCTTCGTCGATTTCTCGAAAGTGGAAGTACTGAAGCATCGTTGCAAATGCTTTGGCTTCTATTCCATTTTCTTGAAAGAGAAAATTCATGGACCTATTACCTACGGACGCAGCAAATACGACTATCAGGAAGGTACATTGGTGTTCATTGCCCCCGGACAGGTAGGAGGCATCAACGATGGCGACGAGACACTGCATCCGCAAGGTTATGCCCTACTGTTTCATCCCGACCTTATCCGAGGAACATCATTAGCTCATAAGATGAAAGATTACACATTTTTTTCTTACGAGGCAAACGAAGCCCTGCATATGTCCGAGCGTGAGCGGCAGACTGTTTTCAACTGTTTTAATGAGATACAGGAAGAATTACGGCACGTCATCGACAAGCACAGCAGGAGCATCATTGTTTCCAACATCGAAGTCCTGCTCAATCATTGCCTTCGGTTCTATGACCGTCAGTTTGCTACCCGCGAAGCCATCAATTCGGATGTCCTCACCCGCTTCGAATCCTTGCTGGGCAGTTACTTCGACTCTACTAAACCGGAAGAACTTGGGCTGCCGTCCGTTGCCTGGTGTGCCGACCAGCTTCACCTCTCCGCCAATTACTTTGGTGACCTTGTGAAGAAGCAGACGGGCAAATCTGCCATCGAGTATATCCATTTCGCCGTTATCAGCAGGGTGAAAGACCGTCTGCTGGAAACGAACAAGACCGTCAGCGAAATTGCCTACGAGGTGGGGTTCCAATATCCGCATCACCTGAGCCGGCTGTTCAAAAAGGTGGCTGGATGTACACCGAATGAGTATCGGATGCAAGGAAAGATAGGATGAATCGGCTGTAACTCCAGCCTGTTTCATACAACCTGACTAAATTCGAATACCCATCCAGAGGGTTCCAGTAATCCTCTTTTCAACATACATCAACTGCGTGACAAAATGCATTGCAGTCCTTGCCCAGTCCCAGTACCAGTAGGACTGCAGTCCTACTGGTACTGGGACTGGCAAAGCAGTTAACTGTCTTTACCGACATCTCCATATATTTAACCAGAGTCAATGCCGTTCAAAGAAAAGGAGTTGAAGCGGACTATTTATCCCGAAGTACCTCCACGGGAGAATATGCACTGATCGGACGGAGCAGGTCACTCCTGCCCCATCTCAATGCATCGATAGAATGGGCGATGGAAAAACAAGGACGCCATTCTGACAGACTGGCAAAAAGCGATGGAAAAGAAATGAATCCGTGTCAAAGCCCTAGCACAGCCTTCTCTATCCAATAAACCAGAATACCTGCCACGTAGCCAATGAAAGCAATCCATGTGATACGCTTCATGTACCAACCGAAAGTGATTTTCTCCAGTCCCATCACCACTACTCCTGCAGCCGAACCAATGATGAGCATCGAGCCACCCACGCCCGCACAGTATGCCAGAAGCTGCCAGAAAATACCATCCTGCGCCATATCGCCAGCATCGGCCATCGGATACATTCCCATACAGCCTGCCACAAGGGGTACATTATCAACGATGCTGGAAAGTACACCGATGATGCCGGTGATGAGATAATGGTTGCCATCAAAAATTTCATTCAATCCCTGTCCCACAATGGACAGCACACCGATTTCCTGCAGACATGCCACCGCCATCAAAATACCCAGGAAAAAGAGAATGGTGCTCATGTCGATGCGCGAGATAATATTCGACACGCGCTTCTGCGTACTCTCGTCATGCTCTGGATGACTGCGGTAAAACAATTCGGTCACCACCCACAACGCGCCGAGCACCAACAGAATGCCTACGAAAGGAGGTACATGGGTAATCGACTTGAAAACGGGCACAAAGACCAGTCCCCCCACACCAATCCAAAATACCGCCTTACGCTGAAACCCGGTCAGTCCACTGCCCATGGAAACCGTGCCTGCATCAGTATCTGCCGACACGTTCCCTTTAAGCGAAAATGAAAGGATGTATGCTGGAACAACTATCGAAACAAGCGAAGGAACAAACAATTCCTTAATGACCCCTGCCGCTGTAATCAGACTTTTGTTCCAAAGCATAATGGTAGTCACATCGCCAATGGGCGAAAAGGCTCCACCCGAATTGGCTGCAATGATAATGAGCGAAGCATAAATCAGACGATCCCTGCGGTCGTCAATAAGCTTGCGGAGAATCATCACCATCACGATGGCAGTAGTCATATTATCCAGAATAGCCGAAAGGAAAAAAGTCATAATGGTAATGCGCCACAACAACGCCCGTTTGCTCTTTGTCTTCAGCATGTCGCGCACAAAATTAAAGCCGCCATACTGGTCGACGGTCTCCACGATGGTCATTGCCCCCATCAGAAAGAACAAGGTAGTGGCGGTACTTCCCAAATGTCCTTCAATAACCGAGCCTGCTGCTGCAGCCACGGCATCGGGCAAGATACCTGCCGGGAAATTGCCCGGATCGAACATATAAAGTGTCCAACAAACAACCAACATCAGCAAGGCTACAGCTGCCTTGTTGACTTTGGTCAGTGTTTCCAAAGCGATACATAAGTATCCAATTACAAATACAATTATGATTGCAACAGTTAAGGTTGACATTGAATGTTATTTTTAAGGTTAATAATTATTTTTCAGCAAGAGTCTGACAGGCAAATACCGCTGCCGCTATAATTCCCACAAGCACAAATGTACAAATTATTCTTCAAATTACCTAACAGCCAGTGACATTCTAGAGTATAAGGCTTTTACTCTCCAACAGACAGTCGGCACAGCTGTCTGACTCCGGAAAACGTCTTTGCAAACTGTACGAAGCCTGAAGGCGTGCCGACCGTCTACTACAAATGCCACTGCCACATCACCGTGCCTCCAGCGACATGCTGTCAATCTTCACCACCTGATAAACACTGGGATAGGAAGCGGCAAAGCCTTCATCCGACTTTCCCGCATCAATCACTTCCAGTTCGGCATACACCGGTTTCCCATTCTTAATTCCTCCTGTCAGTTTATCATACGCTTCCAGCAATTCGCCGGTCTTATCAATCACCCAATAGGAAACCGTGTCGCCGTCCGGTGTAAACGCCCGTCTCTCATGGGCGAACACCAAAACGCCCGTAGTACGGAAACTGGTTTTCTTCGCCGGCGTAAGTTCTGCCATAGGTACGCTTCTGTCCCCTTGCCCATCGTTTCGGACATACCTCAAGACAAGTGTCCCCCGTTTCAAGAACAGGCTGTCTTGTGTCAGCCCAGCTATTTCAAGCGTGTCCGAAAAAGGTATGGTAACACCGTTGCCGATACTCTTTCCCGAAAGAACAAGCTTATCACCTTCCTGTTTCCACGACTCATACTGTAAAGTGGCCATATTAACGGAAGAAGCCTTACCACCCTCTTCCAATTTGAAGCCCTGTACGCTGTTTTCCATCCCAGGGACAGGTTCCACCCACGTTCCTTCCATCTGGGGCAAATCGCCGCATGACACCAGTAACCCTACCAAGCACACCAGGGAACTCGCTCTCCATAAACAATTGTTTCGTTTCATAGTTTCTCTAAAATTAGAATGTTCATACAAAAATAAGCGAAATATACCAGAAGCGCAACGTTCCTCCCTTAAGAATCGCTAAATCTTCCAGCAAACTTTCCCAGGAAGATACCTCAGAAAAATCTTTTCAAAACGTTGTGTTTTTTCCCTGTTTACATGACATAAATGCGCATGTTTTCTGGAGTAATCTCACAAGTTTTTTGTAAGTTTGCACCCATATTAATCTAATTTACTAAAATCATCCAAACACTGATAATATGGGAAACGAACTTCTGCGTTCCAACGAACGAATCTTGGCCATTGACGCTCTGCGCGGATTTGCCGTCATGGGAATCATCCTGCTGCACAACATCGAGCATTTCAATTATTATTCATTTCCGGAAGCAACCTCCCCTCTGCTTGCCAGCCTCGACAAGCATTTATGGGACATGCTGTTCTTTCTTTTTTCCGGAAAAGCCTATGCTATTTTTGCCCTGCTGTTCGGCTTCACTTTCTACTTGCAGAGCCACAACTGTGAAAAGCGTGGGCAAGACTTCCGAAACCGCTATATGTGGAGACTACTGCTACTGCTTGGCTTCGGATTTATCAACGCATCTTTCTTTCCCGGTGAAATACTGGTGCTTTATGCCTTGCTTGGATTTGTATTGGTTCCAGTACGCCACCTCTCCGACAAGACTGTGGCATGGATAGCATGTATCCTGATGTTACAACCTCTGGAGTGGTGCAAAGTTATCTATGCATGCTTCTTCCCTGATGCCAACCCCCAACAGATGATTTACTCGCTGACCGAAGTTTATCCGCAAATGAAAGAGTCATCACTTTGGGAACTGATAAAGACAAATTTAGTAACTGGACAACTTGCCAGCCTGAACTGGGCATGGTGCTACGGACGCGTGTTTCAGACAGCATCGCTTTTCATGACAGGTATGCTGCTGGGAAGGAAAGGACTGTTCAGGCTTACTGACGAAACACACGGAAAGGTGATGCATTTTTGGCTACGGGTCGGCATTGCGGCATTACCTAGTGCGGTAGTACTTTACTACCTAAAAGACTTCATCTATTCCCAAATAGCGAACCCCTTCATGAAAGCATCAATGGAAACCATCTGGAATTCGTGGTATAACTTGGCATGCATGTTGGTAATGGTCAGTGCATTCCTACTCCTGTACTGGACAAACAAAGGGAAAGTACAACAACTGCTTGTACCCTACGGCAAAATGAGTTTGACCGACTATATCTCACAATCTCTCATCGGAAGTTTTCTTTATTACGGCTACGGACTGGGGCTACACCGTTATTGTGGAACCACATACAGTCTGCTCATCGGTATTGTGTTTTTCTTACTCCAGCTACTCTTTGCACACTGGTGGTTCCGACACTTCAAACGAGGACCTCTAGAGACCATTTGGCATAAACTGACATGGATACATGCCAAACGCAAATAATCCACTTATACCCCGAACGTAAAAGAGAGAAATATACACTAACGAAAGGTGCGCCAAAACAAAAGTCAACATTCATTTTATCACCTAAGATGCTCATTTCCCATGGGAATGGGCATTTTGGGTGACATTTTTTAATAGAATCAGCACACGATAAATTTAAACAGCTTCTAACAAAGTAAAAGAATCGGAATATAATAAACAATGAAAGTCTAGAATAATGAAAGTAGGAAGAAAACGACTTCGTTTTCTTCCTACCCGATTGCCTATATGTTGTTGTGTAATTATTGAGCTAACTCTTTTTCCAAAGCATCGTATTCAGCCTTGTTCAGTTTCCAATAGATATTTAACAAAAATTGTCCCCAAAGTTGTTTGTTGTCCGGTTTCAGTTCTTTTGCCTTTTCGTAATTAGGAACAGCCTTTTCATACAATTCCTTAATTTTTGCCTCGTTTGCGGCATATTTGGGATCATCCATTGATATTTTACTATTTTCTTCTACCAACTCTTGAGCCGGGAAAAAATAACAATTACCAATCTGTGAATATGCTTCCCCTACAAAACCATCATTTTTAGCAATAAGTGAATTAAAGGTTGCGATAGCATTATCATAATCCTTCTTTTCATATTGCAGGACACCTTTTACATACAAAAAGTACGGAGTTTCATTTTTTGCCAGAATAGCATCAATTTCACTCAGCGCTGTATCAACTTGCCCTTTTTGGATATAATAGTCCATTAAGTTACCGATAAAATATTCCTGAGTCGGGAATTTTTCAGATCCTTCTTTAATAACTTCCAGCCATTTTACCGAATCTGTCTGTTCACCTTTTCCATAAGCTTCGGCTAAACACATCAACGCGCGATAGCCTTCTTCCTTATGCGTCTTACCGATAGTAGCATATTTGATAACAGCAGCTTTGTCATCCAATGAATTGGCCGCCAATGCTGCGTAGCAGGCGATTAACGGGTTCAACGTGTCGTTCTTCACTGCTTCTTCTTCAGCAAACATCGGATTTTGCGAAGCGTCTACATACAGACCAAAATACTTCAGTGCATCTGCGTAGTTTCCGCTATTGTAAGCCTCAGAACCACCATTTGTCAGATTCGGGCGTACGGCTGCCAATGTTTTGGCAAGTTTTTTTCTCAGTTTCGGTTTTTTCAATTCACCACTTTGCACTTTAGCCTGTTCTACCTCATCGCACTTGGTGTAATATTCAAACATTTTCGCCAGACTGTTATACAATTTGGCAGTGTCTGCCTGTCCGCCGGGAAGATACAGCTTCATGTTCTCATCATCATAGATGGCTTTTTGGAAATCACCAGCCAGTTTCCACGTTTCAGGATCATTGGCAGTAGAAGGATCAACCAAAGCAGGTTCAATAATTTGAGCCGCCTTAACAGGATCGCTTTTTGCTGATTTTGCTTCTTTCACAACACTTTCTTGTGCCGACACAGCACATACGGTGAAGAAGAGAGCGGTAGTCAATAAAACTTTTTTCATAATTTTAAAAATTTAGATAATACAAACTATTGTTTATTTACGTGTTCTTTAGTTCTTCTGTCGGGTTATCGCTTGAAGAAGCATTTCCCTCTTCATTATCCAGTGGCTCGTTCAACGCCTCTTCTGCGTCAGCGGCAGAATCAGCTTCTGAATTGACCTTGCAGACCGAACCGATGCTGTCATTACGTTTACCTAAATCGATTAAACGGACTCCTTGTGTAGCACGGCCCATGATTCGTACATCTGCCACTCTCAACCGAATCGTAATACCTGACTTATTGATAATCATCAAGTCATTTTCATCAGTCACAGATTTTATGGCCACTAATTTACCGGTTTTTTCGGTAATATTCAAAGTCTTTACACCTTTTCCGCCACGATTGGTCTTACGATAATCTTCAATGTCGGAACGCTTGCCATATCCATGCTCAGAAATGACCATTATCGTTTCTTTCTGTGGGTCTTTGATACAAATCATTCCTGCTACTTCATCTTGTCCGTCCTCGTCAAGGGTAATGCCTCTCACACCTGTAGCAGTACGTCCCATCTCACGTACAGCTGTTTCATTAAACCGGATGGCACGTCCGTTACGGTTGGCTATGACGACTTCATTGCTTCCGTTGGTCATACGCACTTCGATAACGCGGTCGTCTTCACGGATGGTGATAGCATTCACACCGTTTTGCCGCGGACGCGAATATTGTTCGAGCAATGTTTTCTTGATGACTCCCTTCTTGGTGCAGAACAATACGTAATGACTGTTGACAAATTCGGTGTCGTTTAAATTTTTCACACGCAAATATGCGGTAACCGTATCATCCGAATCAATATTCAACAAATTCTGAATAGCACGCCCTTTTGAAGTTTTGTTGCCTTCGGGAATTTCGTATGCCTTCAGCCAATAGCACTTTCCTTTTTGAGTAAAGAACAACAAAGTATTGTGCATCGTGGCCGGATAAATATGTTCGATAAAGTCTTCATCACGTGTCTCGCTTCCTTTTGCTCCTACTCCTCCACGATGTTGCGTGCGGAAGTCGGCGAGCGGTGTACGTTTGATATATCCCATGTGTGAAATTGTAATTACCACTTCATCATCGGCATAAAAATCTTCCGGATTGAATTCTTCAGACGAATAGACAATTTCCGAACGGCGCTTATCCCCATATTTTTCTTTCACCTCAATCAGTTCGTCCTTGATGACTTTCTTGCATAACTCATCATTCGACAGGATTTCCTCGAAATAAGCGATCTGCTTCATCAGTTCTTCATATTCGGCGTGCAGCTGTTCCTGAAGCAATCCGGTCAATTGACGAAGACGCATTTCCACAATGGCACGTGCTTGCACTTCACTCAACTGGAAACGGTCCATCAGATTGGTTATAGCTTCATTGGGAGTTTTAGCAGCACGAATGATACGAATCACCTCATCTATATTATCGGAAGCGATGATAAGACCTTCCAGGATATGCGCACGTTCTTTTGCTTTACGCAAATCGAATCTGGTCCGACGGATGACAACTTCGTGACGATGCTCCACAAACAGACGAATCAAATCCTTCAAACTTAACAAACGGGGACGGCCATGTACCAATGCAATGTTGTTTACATTAAACGAACTTTGCAAATCGGTCATTTTAAACAATTTGTTTAAAACGACATTTGCATTGGCATCACGTTTTACATCAATCACGATACGCATTCCTTCGCGATCGGTTTCATCATTAATATAAGAAATGCCGTCCAGTTTCTTTTCGTTGACCAGCGAGGCTATCTTTTCGATTAACTCTTTTTTGTTTACATTGTACGGAATTTCTCTGACAACGATTTTATCGTGCGTCGGATGTGACTCTATTTCCGCCTTGGCACGCATCACAATCCGTCCACGACCTGTTTCATACGCTTCACGGACACCGCTTATACCATATATATATCCTCCTGTCGGGAAATCAGGCCCTTTAATGTATTTCATCAGACCGTCGACATCAATATCATTGTCATCGATGTATGCCACACAGGCATCGATCACTTCCGACAGGTTATGAGTCGGCATATTCGTTGCCATACCTACGGCAATACCCGATGCACCATTTACGAGCAAATTGGGAATACGTGTAGGCATAACGGTAGGCTCTTGTAACGTATCGTCAAAGTTATTGGTGAAATCAACAGTTTCTTTATACAAATCCTGCATCATCTCCTCCCCTATTTTTTTCAGGCGGGCTTCAGTATAACGCATGGCTGCAGGACTATCACCATCAACAGAGCCGAAATTTCCCTGTCCGTCTACCAGCGGATAACGCATGGCCCAGTCTTGAGCCATGCGCACCAATGCACCATAAACGGAAGAATCGCCATGTGGGTGATACTTACCCAACACCTCACCTACGATTCTGGCAGCTTTTTTATAAGGTTTGTCTGATGTATTGCCCAATTCCATCATTCCATAAAGGATACGGCGATGAACAGGCTTAAATCCATCTCTCACATCAGGGAGGGCACGCGCTACGATTACCGACATAGAGTAATCGATATACGACTTTTTCATTTCCTCCTCAATGTTGATTTTTATGATTCTGTCTTGTTCTTGCATTGAAACAAATTAAAAATTAATATTACTTTTTCATCCGTTAAAAATCACGCTAAATTACGACTTTTTGTTGAATTGGCAAAACAAAATCGTCAAGTTTTAGAAAATGCATTGAAAACAAACCGCTTATACAAGCAATGGATGGCACAAAAAACGTCATCGGCACTCATCATCTGACACGTTTGTCACGAAGATATATCCGTCCGGCCACGAAAATAGCTTCACAAGCGGAAGAATATATATTAGATGGCCAAAGGAAGTATGTGCTTGCATAATTGCAAGGCATAAGCACAAGTGTGGCACAGATTTTGTAAAATAAACAAGGAAAAGCAAGATTATATATAAATATAATGTTATCTTTGCAAAGACATGATATACTAACAACTATTCCGAAAGGGAGGAAAAGAGACTTTATGAATAACCAATTTACACAACGGGTTTCTGACGTTATCCAATACAGCAAAGAAGAGGCCAACAGACTGAGAAATACCTGCATCGCCCCCGAGCATCTGCTTCTAGGACTGATAAGGGAAGGGGAAGGGAAAGCTGTACACATCTTGGAAAGCTTATATGTCAACCTTCAGAAAGTAAAAGAAACACTGGAAGAAGAATTGCGCATGTACTCGGATATGTCAGATACTTACTCTGATAATATCACGTTCAACAATCAGGCATCTAAGATATTAAAGATGAGCATACTGGAAGCCCGTTTTTTAAAATCCCAAATTGCCGATACCGAACACATGTTGCTGGCAATTATGAAAGAAGACCACAATAAAGCATCTCAGACATTGGAAGAAAACGAAGTAACTTACCAGAAAATACTAGACAAACTAGTACCAAAGACTGAACCGCAAAGCGGATTGGACTTCGGAGAAGAAGAAGACGAAGAAGATGAAAACATCCGGCACCAAAGTTCTAATAGCGGACGCGCATCTTACCCTTCTGATTCTCAAAAGACAACACAAACCAGACAGCAAAAACCGGACAATAACACACCGGTTCTGGACTCTTTTGGCACAGATATGACTCAACTGGCCGCAGAAGGAAAGCTGGACCCCGTCGTTGGACGTGAAAAAGAAATCGAACGGCTGGCACAGATTCTGAGCAGACGCAAGAAAAACAATCCGATTTTAATAGGCGAACCAGGTGTAGGCAAATCAGCCATTGTAGAAGGGCTTGCCCTGCGCATCATAGAAAAAAAAGTGTCGCGCATCTTGTTTGGGAAACGGGTCGTGGCTCTTGACATGACTGCCATTGTGGCAGGCACCAAATACCGCGGACAATTCGAGGAACGCATCCGTGCTATTTTGAATGAACTGAAAAAAAACACAAATGTAATTTTGTTTATAGACGAAATACACAACATCGTGGGAGCCGGTTCGGCAGCCGGATCAATGGATGCAGCCAATATGCTAAAACCCGCGTTGGCACGTGGTGAGATTCAATGCATTGGAGCTACGACACTGGATGAATACCGGCAGAATATTGAAAAAGACGGTGCTTTAGAACGTCGTTTCCAAAAAGTGCTGGTAGAGCCTACCACTCCTGAAGAGACGCTTCAGATTCTGCGTAATATTAAGGATAAATACGAAGAGCATCACAACGTAACATATACAGAAGCCGCATTGGAAGCCTGCGTCAAACTGACAGAGCGTTACATTACCGACCGAAACTTCCCGGACAAGGCTATCGATGCCTTGGATGAAGCAGGATCGCGTGTACATCTGACCAACATTACGGTACCAAAAGAAATCGAGAACCAAGAGAAGATGATAGATGAAGCACGGATGCACAAAACCGAAGCAGTGCGAATGCAAGATTTTGAATTGGCTGCAAGTTTTCGTGACCGTGAAAAATCATTGTCCGAAGAACTGGAAACAATGAAAGCGCGGTGGGAAGAAAGTTTACGTGAAAACCGGGAGAAAGTCGATGATAAACAAATCGCAGACGTCGTTTCTATGATGTCGGGTGTCCCCGTGCAACGCATGGCACATGCCGAAGGCAATAAGCTGAGAGGCATGAAAGATGAATTGCTTTCAAAGGTCATTGCGCAAGACAAAGCTGTAGAAACATTGGTGAAAGCCATCCAACGTAGCCGCATGGGACTGAAAGACCCCAACAAGCCAATCGGTACTTTCTTATTCCTAGGACCGACCGGCGTAGGCAAGACTCATCTGGCAAAAGAATTGGCAAAAGAAATGTTCGGATCGGCTGATGCGCTCATCCGGATTGACATGAGCGAATATATGGAGAAATTTACAGTATCACGTTTGGTTGGAGCCCCTCCGGGCTATGTCGGTTATGAAGAAGGAGGACAGCTGACAGAAAAGGTACGCCGTAAACCCTACTCCATCGTTTTGCTTGATGAGATAGAAAAGGCACATCCTGATGTATACAATTTACTGCTACAAGTAATGGATGAGGGAAGACTGACAGATAGCTACGGCCGGACTGTTGATTTCAAAAACACGGTCCTTATCATGACCTCAAATATCGGCACACGGCAGTTAAAGGAATTTGGCAAAGGCATTGGTTTTGCAGCCCAGACCCGCAATGACCAGGATGACAAAGAATATTCGCGCAGCGTTATCACCAAAGCCTTAAACAAATCATTCGCCCCCGAATTCATTAACAGGTTAGATGAAATTATTATGTTCGACCAATTAGACCTGAATGCTTTGCAGAAGATTATCGACATCGAATTGAAAGGTTTGTATAGCCGAATGGAAAACCTTGGATATAAGCTGGAAATCACCGATGATGCCAAACGGTTTGTAGCATCAAAGGGATATGACGTTCAATTCGGAGCACGTCCGCTGAAGCGTTCTATACAAAACAACCTGGAAGATGGAATAGCCGAATTACTGCTAAACCAAGAAACGCAGACGGGGGATACCATTCGGGTAAGCACAGAAGCTGATAATAAAGCACTGAAAATCGAGCTTGTCCGGCCATAAGCATCAGAGCAAGAAAACAAGAATACAGACAAAATGTCAGACGGATGCCGTCTGGCATTTTTTTTGTCAGTACTGAAATGGATTTTTGATTATCATTAAAACTATAATTATATGCAAAAAGGTAATATTGGGGTTACAACAGAGAACATATTCCCCATCATCAAAAAGTTCCTGTACAGCGATCACGAAATTTTCCTGCGTGAACTGGTGTCGAATGCTGTTGATGCTACTCAAAAGCTGAAGACGTTAGCTGCTACAGGCGATTTCAAAGGAGAATTGGGTGACTTGACCATTCATGTCAGTGTGAATAAGGAGCAAGGTACCATCACCATTTCCGACCGTGGATTGGGACTGACTGCCGAAGAAATCGACAAATACATCAACCAGATTGCTTTTTCGGGAGCCAACGATTTTCTTGAAAAATACAAAAACGACGCAAATGCCATCATCGGACATTTCGGGTTAGGTTTCTATTCAGCCTTTATGGTTGCCAAAAAAGTTGAACTCATTACCCGTTCTTATAAAGAAAATGCCCAGTCTGTAAAATGGACATGCGATGGAAGTCCAGAGTTCACACTGGAAGATGCCGAACGGAATGACCGGGGTACCGACATTATTTTACACATTGATGATGACTGCAAGGAGTTTATCGAGGAATCACGCATTCAAAGCCTGCTGACCAAGTACTGTCGTTTCTTGCCTGTTCCGGTAGCTTTCGGAAAGAAAAAAGAGTGGAAAGACGGCAAACAGGTAGATACAGAAGAAGACAATGTCATCAATGACACTTGTCCTATTTGGACCAAGAAGCCAAGCGAATTGAAAGACGAAGATTATAAGAAATTCTACCGCGACTTGTATCCAATGTCAGACGAGCCACTATTCTGGATTCATCTGAACGTAGACTATCCGTTTAACCTGACCGGTGTGCTGTATTTCCCGAAAATTAAAAGCAACATCGAGTTGCAACGGAACAAAATCCAACTCTATTGCAACCAAGTATACGTAACCGACTCTGTAGAAGGAATCGTTCCTGACTTCCTGACCTTACTGCATGGCGTAATCGATTCACCGGACATCCCGTTAAACGTATCACGCTCGTACTTGCAAAGCGATTCGAACGTGAAAAAGATTTCTACGTATATCACAAAGAAAGTAGCCGACCGTCTACAGTCTATCTTCAAAAACGACCGCAAAGAATTTGAAGAAAAATGGGACGATTTGAAAATCTTCATCAATTATGGTATGCTGACGCAAGAAGATTTCTATGAAAAGGCAAACAAGTTTGCCCTCTTCAAAGATACGGAAGGCAAGTACTACACATTCGACGAATACCAGACATTGATAAAAGACAACCAGACCGACAAAGAAGGCAACCTGATATACTTATATGCTAACAATATCGACGAACAATATACGTATGTCGATACAGCTAAAAACAAGGGCTACAGCGTATTGTTACTTGACGGACAACTGGATGTCCCGATGGTCAACATGTTGGAACAGAAACTTGAAAAAAGTCGTTTCACACGTGTAGATAGTGACGTGATTGACCGTCTGATTGTAAAAGAAGACCAAAAAGGAGAAGCATTAGCAGAAGACAAACGGCAGATATTGGCCACAGTATTCAACGGACAACTGCCCAAACTGCAAAAAACCGAGTTCCATGTAGAGACTCAACCCATGGGCGAAACTGCCGCTCCGATTGTCATCACACAATCAGAATACATGCGCCGTATGAAAGAAATGGCAAACATCCAGCCGGGCATGAGCTTTTACGGTGAAATGCCGGATATGTTCAATCTGGTTCTGAATAGCGACCATAAACTCATCAAACAAGTTTTGAATGACACAGAATCGGCTTGTGCCGAACAACTGGTTCCTGTAGAAGGTGAAATCGCCACATTGAAATTGCGTGAAGGAGAACTCCGTAAGGCTCACGAAGGCAAGAAAGACGAGGAAATCCCGACAGCAGAAAAAGATGAATTGAAAGATATCGACAAGAAACTGGACGAAAAGAAACAAGAAAAAGACAGCATTATCAACCGGTATGCAACAGATAACAAGATTGTTCACCAACTTATCGACTTGGCTTTGTTGCAAAACGGAATGCTGAAAGGCGAAGCGTTAACGAACTTCGTGAAACGTAGCGTTGAATTGATTTAAAGATGTTTCCATCAAATTCGATATTCTTCTTTTAAGAAAAATCGCCCTACACATACATCTTTATATGTGTAGGGCGCATTTTTTATTGCAATTGCGTGCCATCGAATCCGATTTTCACGTAAATATCATTCGGTTCATTTTCAATTTCCACATCAAAATAGTCACCGTTAATACCGCCTGGCATATCTACGCGGTCAACATCTTCTACCTGTCTTCCTCCTGCAATATTACTAATGGTTTCACGTACAGCTTGCGGAATGACATCAGTAGCCGATGGATTGAAGTAATAATTTTCCACATTAAATTCTGTACGAAGCCATTCTCCTTCCTGCGAATACCAGGCTTCCGCCTGCGTATTCAAGTCAAGTTCCCATTCTGCCACTGTCCCATTGAAAAAGAAATCTGCCTTGTAATTTCCCCATTCAGCCTCCCATTCTACCCACTGTACATTGGGATATTGGCTTTGGAAGTTTTGCTGTACGGTTTGAGGAATATCCGACATTTTCAAATCATCGTCATCATCACAACTCTGAAACACGAATGCACCTGCAACAGCTAAAGCAGGCAACACATAAAATTTCCACTTATTTTTCATATTCTTGCGCTTTTATAAACTGAATTTGTTTTGATACGACAAAATTACCGAAGAATTCTGAAAAGATTCTGAATTCTTTTTCATTTTGCAAAAATAGACGATTTATTTCGGCTTAAAGTTTTTTTTATCTATCTTTGGCTAACCTAAAACAACTATAGATTATACGATGAATAAAATACATTTAATCCTGATATACCTTTTTCTATGCATCTTACCGATGAAGTCACAGAAAATCGGGTTAGTTTTAAGCGGCGGCGGAGCAAAAGGATTGACCCATATAGGTGTCATCCGTGCTTTAGAGGAAAACAATATTCCGATAGATTATGTGACGGGAACTTCGATGGGAGCTATTATAGGGGCACTTTATGCCATGGGTTACTCGCCCGATGACATGGAAAAATTATTGAAATCGGATGATTTCAAACGTTGGTATACGGGAGGAATGGAAGAAAAATACATATATTATTTCAAGAAAAATCCTCCAACCCCTGAATTTATTAATGTACGGGTTTCACTCAAAAATCCCCTTCACAAAGTAAAAGCCCAGTTTTTGCCTTCCAGTGTGGTTGATCCGCTGCAAATGAATTTAGCCTTCCTTCAACTCTTCGGTCAGGCCACAGCATCGTGTCACGGAGATTTCAATCAATTATTTATTCCCTTTCGTTGTGTGGCTTCGGATGTGTATAACAAACGTCCCATTATTTTCAGCAAAGGAGATTTAGGCGATGCCGTGCGTGCCTCAATGAGTTTCCCCGCCATGTTCAAACCCATCGAAATCGATTCTGTATTGGCATACGATGGAGGTATTTATAACAATTTCCCAACCAATGTCATGATGGATGACTTCCATCCTGACATTATGATAGGCAGTGTGGTTAGCTCTAATCCGGGAAAACCGAAAGAAGGAGACTTGATGGGACAATTGGAAAACATGATTATGCAAAAAACAGATTATTCCATCCCCGATTCGCTGGGCATTTTAATGACATTTAAATATACCGATGTCAACTTGATGGATTTTGACCGTTTTGATGAGTTGCACGATATTGGTTATAACCGGACTATCCAACTGATGGATTCGATAAAAATGCGTATATCACGCCGCATCAATTATCGCCAGTTGGAACGGGAGCGCATTGCCTATAAAAACCGGATGCCTGAATTTCGCTTCCGCCGGATAGAAATCGACGGTGCCAATGAACAGCAAAAACGTTATATCCGCAAAGAGTTTCATTCTTCAGACAAGGAGGTGTTTACACTGGAAGATTTGCGAAAGGGATATTTCCGGCTGATGACCGATAACATGATTTCCGAAATTATCCCCCATGCCATATATAATGCCTCTGATCACACATTCGACCTGCACCTGAAAGTGAAAATAGAAGACGACCTTACCCTTCGTGCAGGGGGCAACGTAGGCTCAAACGGTTCTAACCAGATTTATGTAGGTGCTACTTATCAAAATTTGAACAACTATTCGAAAGAAGTATCTCTGGATGCACAGTTGGGACAGATATACAACAACCTGCAAGTATCGGGACGGATTGACTTGCCTTCTCACCTGCCGACATCTGTCAGACTGATAGGTTCGCTTTCTTCTTTCGATTATTTCAAGCAGGAAAAGCTATTTACAAAAGGCAATTCACCTGTATTCAGCAAGAAACGTGAAAAGTTTGTGAAACTATTGGTGTCAATGCCTTTTCTTACACGGCAAAAGGTAGAATTCGGCATTGGATTGGGTGATTTACAAGATGAATATTTCCAAAAGAACGTCATTGATTTCAACAATGACCTGAATGATAAAAGTCATTATATGATTTTTGGCGGCTCGGTAGCACTTGAAGGAAACACATTAAATAGCCGCCAGTATGCTACAGCCGGACGGCGCGAACGTCTTGTTGCAAACATTTATACTGGCCGCGAACGCTACGAGGCAGGTTCTAGTGTAGATCCCTATAATGGAGACTATAAATACGAACAATCCTGGCTACAATTGTCGTATAAAATGGAACGTTATTATGCGCTATCGCCTAAATTTATATTAGGCAACTACATCCATGCCTATTATTCGTCACGAAACTTCAGCCATAATTATACAGCCACCCTAATGCAAGCAGGAGAATTTTCCCCCACCGCCCACAGCAAAATCACCTACAACGAAGCATTTCGCGCCAATCAGTTCATCGGAGCGGGTATTATGCCCATCTATCAGTTTACGCCAGTATTCCATGCACGGGCAGAACTGTATGGATTTGCGCCAATCTTCCCGATACTCCGTGACGACCAGTCCCAAGCATATTATGGGAAATTATTCAGCCGAATAGAATATCTGGGGGAAATTTCTTTAGTAGTGAAACTACCCTTCGGTTCCATCAGTGCTTACGTAAATCATTATAGTTCACCGACTAAAAATTGGAATTTCGGTCTTACATTGGGTTGGCAGATATTCAATACACGATTCATAGAATAAAAAAACAGAAAAAAAATCGCTTCAAAATTTGCATATTATCCAAGAAGTATATACCTTTGCACCCGTCAAACAAAAAGAGATGGCCGCGTAGCTCAACTGAATAGAGTAGCTGACTACGGATCAGCCGGTTACAGGTTTGAATCCTGTCGCGGTCACACTCTCAAGAACGACACGTGAAAGAATGGTCGCGTAGCTCAACTGAATAGAGTAGCTGACTACGGATCAGCCGGTTACAGGTTTGAATCCTGTCGCGATCACACTTCATGATAAATAGAATTTCCAATGATGGCCGCGTAGCTCAACTGAATAGAGTAGCTGACTACGGATCAGCCGGTTACAGGTTTGAATCCTGTCGCGGTCACACAAAAATCCATCTTCTTTCAGGAGATGGATTTTTTGTGCACCCCCACCCTTGTTCAATTCTAGCCAAACCTGACACCGAGCCACTCAAACGAACATAAGTGATACGACTGACTCACTTATGTGAAACACCCGGGTTACTTATGTGAAACAGCCGACTCACCTATGTTCATCAAAAGACCTACTTGAATTGTTGTCTTTTCATAATCTCACATTTTATACCAAGCTACAGATATCCACATAACAAAAAAGAGCAATCTTTCACTATAACCTGTCGGTTATCAGTTTATAAGATTACTCTTCTACAGGTACACCCTCAGGGATTCGAACCCTGGACCCACTGATTAAGAGTCAGTTGCTCTACCAACTGAGCTAAGAGTGCGTTTCTTTCTCGTTTGCGGGTGCAAATGTACGACCTTTATTTGAATCTGCCAAACAATCACACACATTTTTTTCAAGAAAACTATATTTTCATCAAAAAGTATGTTTTTACATTCCATTTTTTACTTTTCATGCATGCATAATCACACTCATTATTTATCTTTGCATAATAAAAAAACAAAAACGTACATGCAGACAAGTGATAGTGTTGTAATCATACCAACTTACAACGAAAAAGAAAACATTGAAAACATTATTCGTGCAGTATTTACTTTAGAAAAATGTTTCCATATTCTTATCATCGATGACAATTCACCCGATGGTACAGCAAAGATTGTACACACACTCCAAAAAGAATTTCCAGATCGTCTTTTCATCATTGAACGAAAAGGGAAATTAGGTTTAGGTACTGCCTACATAACTGGATTTAAATGGGCCATAGCACATCAATACGACTACATATTCGAAATGGATGCAGACTTCAGTCACAGCCCGAATGATTTGCCACGCTTATATCAAGCATGTCATACCGAAGGATTCGACATTGCCATTGGTTCGCGGTATATCAGTGGAGTCAATGTGGTTAACTGGCCCATGGGAAGAGTGCTCATGTCATACTTCGCATCCAAATACGTAAGAATTGTAACCGGACTTCCGATTCACGACACGACTGCCGGATTCAAGTGTTACCGCCGGCATGCACTAGAAACCATTCCACTCGATAAAATACGTTTTAAAGGATACGCATTCCAAATTGAAATGAAATTTACAGCGTATAAATGCGGGTGTAAAATCAAAGAAGTGCCTGTCATTTTCGTCAATCGCGAATTAGGGACTTCAAAGATGAACAGCAGTATATTTGGTGAGGCTGTATTCGGAGTTATCCGTTTAAAATGGGACAGTCTGTTTAAGTCTTATCCCCAAATTTAAGAAGCTGTTTTGAATTTATCGTGCGATGATTTGGGATGAGTTTTTGAGGCATTTTCGCTTCTGTGATGAGGAAGATAGCGGGCTATCTGACGAAGAACAGGAGCGGAAAGGACCAAAAAATCGCCCAAAGCACACACGAAAACGGATACATCAAGCCAAGAAAAACTTTTTGGAGAAATTCAAAACAGCTTCTAAACGTTCATATATTTCCCAGTAAAGAAACATTCATCTGTGATTTTTTACTGGAAAGATACAGGCTCTTCATTTGAGAAACCTTTAATAAAAATATAAATATTATGCGGATTTGTATCAAAAATGCAACCATCGTAAACGAAGGAGAAAAATACGTTGGTACGGTCATTGTTGAAGATGAATTGATTTATGCGGTAATAAAAGGCAATCCTGAACCCCAAACAAAATGTGACAGAGTCATCGATGCCAACGGATATTACCTGATTCCGGGAGTTATTGACGACCATGTACATTTTCGCGAACCCGGTCTGACACATAAGGCTGATATAGCTACAGAAAGTTCTGCAGCTGCAGCAGGAGGTGTCACTTCTTTCATGGATATGCCCAACTGCAAGCCTCAGACCGTCACAATCGAAGCGTTAGAAGAAAAATTCAACCTTGCTTCACAAAAAAGCATTGTCAATTATTCTTTCTACTTTGGGGCAACCAATGACAACACTGATTTGTTTTCCCAATTAGACAAGACACGCGTATGTGGCATAAAACTCTTTATGGGAGCCAGCACAGGCAATATGCTGGTAGAAAAAAGAGAGTCATTGAAACGAATATTTCAAGCTGCTCCCATCTTAATCGCCACACATTGTGAGAATCCTGAAATCATTGAATGGAACACGGAACTTGCCAAAATGAAATTTGGAGAAGATCCCGACATCAAATACCATTCCCGTATCAGAAGCGAAGCAGCGTGTTGGGAATCGACGAAAGAAGCAGTACTTCTGGCACAAGAAACAGGAGCAAGGCTACATGTACTCCATCTCAGCACTGCCCGCGAGTTGAGCTTGTTTACGGACCTTCCGGTTTCGCAGAAACAAATAACGTCAGAAGCATGTGTTTCACATTTGATGTTCTGCGAAGACGATTACGGCAATTATGGGGCACGCATCAAATGTAATCCGAGTGTCAAGACATCCAAGGATCGTGAAGCTTTGCACCGGGCCTTACACACAAACCTTATTGATGTCATAGCGACAGACCATGCCCCTCATCTGCTTTCGGAAAAAGAAGGGGGAGCACTAAAAGCAGCCTCCGGCATGCCATCCATCCAATTTTCACTGAATTGCATGATGGAATTGGTAAGACAAGGTATATTCACTATAGAACAAATGGTAAATAAAATGTGCCATACACCTGCTGATTTGTTCCAGATAGACAAACGAGGTTACATCCGCCCGGGCTATAAAGCCGATTTGGTTATCCTGAATCCGGAAGCAGAATGGACTGTTACCAAAGACTGCATATTGAGCAAATGCGGGTGGAGTCCGTATGAAGGCCAAACTTTCCATACAAAAGTGGAAAAGACATTTGTCAACGGGAATTTAGTATATACCGATGGACAAGTAAATGAAGCATATCGAGGAGAACCACTCCGTTTTAACCGATAAAAAAACGTATGAAAATTGCAAATACCACTGTCAGCTATACAATCCAGGATTTAGCCGGTTATATCAACTGGATCTATTTTTTCCATGCGTGGGGATTCCAGCCTCGGTTTGCTGCAATAGCAGACATAGCTGGATGTGACACCTGCCAGACGAGATGGGCGGCAAATTTTCCACAAACAGATACAGCTAAAGCTACCGAAGCCATACTTCTGTATAACGAAGCCCAACGCCTGCTGAGACACATGGATGAAAAGTGCAAGATACAGGCAATATACAGGCTCATGGATGCCAATGCTGATGGTGATGATTTATTACTAGACGGAACCAGGTTCCCTCTGCTCCGTCAACAGACACGGATACATCCCAACGCTCCATTTCTCTGTTTAAGCGATTTTGTACGTCCATTGTCACAAGGAATTGTCGATACGGTGGGGGCATTTGCCACCACCGTTGATAATACTTTTGAAAAAAGCTACGCAAACGATACCTATCAGCACTTGCTTGTACAGACCTTAAACGAGCGTCTGGCTGAAGCTGCTGCTGAAAAACTACACGAAACCATTCGGAAAGAAATTTGGGGATATGCCAAAGACGAACATTTGACCCACAAGCAACTGCTGAATGGAGAATATCAAGGTATCCGCCCGGCAGTAGGCTATCCTTCACTTCCAGACCTATCGGTAACGTTTTTACTTAACACGCTGATTGACATGAACAAAATCGGCATCCATCTTACCGAAAACGGCATGATGCGACCACATGCATCGGTATGTGGACTGATGTTCGCGCATCCACAATCACACTATTTTTCCATAGGAAAAATCGACGAACACCAATTGGCTGATTACGCGACACGACGAGGCATGGACAGCAATTATTTACGCAAATTTTTAACCGCCAATTTATAACAACATCCCGACTGATATGATTATATTACGCATTTCATTATTCTTCTTAATCTTGCTGTTATTGCCCGATTGGTATATTTACAGATTCCATATCAAGTATTGCGCAAAACAATGGATAAGAAAACTCTGGTGGATGCCAAGCATCTGTTTGCTGCTAGCCCTGCTTGTTTTTGTTTCTTTCCGCGACTCTTTTCAGCATGCTTTCGGCATTTACCTGATTGTAGCATTATGCATAGCTGTTCCCAAAATGGTATTCATGCTGTGCGACTTACTGATTTATCTTTGTAAAAAGTCTGTTCAATGCTTCATCAAGAAGCCGATGCCATTATCCATCGTACATTTATACAGACTTGCAAGAATCTGTATCCCGTCATCAGCAGCACTTATTACCTGCATTTACATCGTATTCGGGGCTGCTTTCGGAAAAGAGTTTTTCCAAGTCAACAAAGTCACTTTCATATCTCCCGACCTCCCCGATGCTTTTAACGGCTATCGGATCTTACAATTATCCGATATTCATACAGGAAGTTGGGACGACCATGGTGAAGCCTTGCAACGTGCCGTGACATTATGCAATGCCCAATATCCAGACCTGGTCGCCTTTACCGGTGATTTGGTAAATAGCCGTGCTGACGAGATGAAACCTTTTATGACTATTCTATCTCAGTTACATGCCAAAGACGGAGTATATGCCGTGCTGGGCAACCACGATTATGCCACATACACACATTGGGACAGTGAAGCTGAGCGCCTGGCAAATATCGACACCCTCATTTGCAGAGAAAAACAAATGGGATGGGAGGTACTGATGAATGAACATCGCATCTTGTATAGAGGCAATGACTCCATTGCAATAGCAGGTGTCGAGAACAGTGGGAACCCTCCCTTTCCTAATCGGGGGAATCTTCCTAAAGCATTACAGCATACCGATGGAATGTTCAAAATTTTGCTCAGTCACGATCCCACACACTGGAAACGCAATGTTTTGCCCGAAACAGATGTCCAGCTCATGCTTGCCGGTCATACTCATGACATGCAGGTTAATCTGTTCGGATTTTCCTTCTCCAAATTTGTCTATCCGGAACATCGGGGCATGTATCTGGAAAACGGACGCGGCCTTTATGTCAATGTAGGCCTGGGCTTCGTCATGTTCCCCATGCGCCTTGGTGCATGGCCTGAAATAACGGTCATTACCCTCAAAAACAGACAATAAAATAAAAAGATTACAGACACAAAAAACGATACCGGAACACATTCAACCTAAAAAGATTTATAAACTTAAAAATCATAAACATGAGACTCATTTACATCATCTACCAAATCTGCATTGGATTACCGATTTTCGTAGTAGCCACTATCCTGACAGCCCTAACCACAATGCTAGGATGCTGGTTAGGAAACGGACATTTTTGGGGATATTACCCCGGAAAACTTTGGTCACAACTAACCTGTTTTCTGTTTTTGCTCCCCGTAAAAGTAGAAGGACATGAGGTACTGGACAAAAACACCTCGTATGTCTTTGTAGCCAATCATCAAGGAGCATTCGATATATTCCTGATTTATGGATTCTTGGGACGTAACTTTAAATGGATGATGAAAAAAAGCTTACGGAAAATACCATTTGTCGGGAAAGCATGTGAATCAGCCGGCTTTATCTTCGTCGACAAATCCAGTCCGAGAAAGATATACGAAACCATCAAACAAGCAGAAAAAGTGCTACAGGGAGGAACGTCATTGATGGTCTTCCCGGAAGGAGCCCGCACCTATACCGGAAAGATGAATGCTTTCAAGAAAGGAGCTTTCTTCATTGCCGACCAGTTACAAATGCCTGTCGTTCCGATGACTATCAACGGTTCTTTCCAGATTCTGCCACGTACAGGCAAATTGCTCTCCTGGCATCCTATGAAGCTCACCATACACACACCAATCTATCCTATCGGCAAAAAAGGAGAAGAAAACTTGCAAATGTTGATGACAGAATCGTATAAAGAAATAGAAAAAGACTTAAAGTAAGAAGCTGTTTTGAATTTATCGTGCGATGATTTGGGATGAGTTTTTGAGGCATTTTCGCTTCTGTGATGAGGAAGATAGCGGGCTATCTGACGAAGAACAGGAGCGAAAAGGACCAAAAAATCGCCCAAAGCACACACGAAAACAGATACATCAAGCCAAGAAAAACTTTTTGGAGAAATTCAAAACAGCTTCTAAGACGCAGACAAGAAATATCTCCTGTAAAGGTGCGTTTTTATTGTCTATGAAAAAACATACGGCCGTACAAAAACTATACGACCGTATTCAAATCAGATTATATCTGCCGATAGGGCAAACGAATGCACTTCAAGTTATGAATGTCCGTAATAAACCAATTCGACTGAGTTGAAAACGCAGTAGTACTGCATCTGCCGATGAAGTATATATTCAACCGTGAATGCAGTATATATTCATCAGCCGATGAAGTATATATTCATTTTTCAAGGGTATGTATTGACTGTTTACGGACATTCATTTTTCAATTTTTCTCACAGGCGATTGCACAAACAGTTTTCGCCAAACGGTCGGCTTCATCTGCAGTGCGGGCTTCCGAATATACACGGATAATGGGTTCGGTATTGCTCTTACGCAAGTGTACCCACCCGTCAGCAAAATCAATCTTCACCCCATCGATATCGTTTACCTCTTCATTACGGTAAACTTCCTTCACTTTTTCCAAAATAGCATCAATATCAGTATCCGGCGTCAAATCTATACGATTTTTCGCCATATAATAAGTAGGATAAGAAGCACGCAGTTCACTCACCTTCTTGCCTTCATGAGCCAAATGACTTAAGAACAAAGCTATGCCTACCAATGCATCCCTACCATAATGGGCAGGCGGATAGATGACACCGCCGTTACCTTCACCGCCGATTACGGCATGTGTCTCTTTCATTTTTGCTACCACATTCACTTCGCCTACTGCCGAAGCATAATATTTCATCCCGTATTTATCAGTTACATCCCGCAATGCACGAGTCGAACTCAAATTGGATACCGTATTGCCTGGTGTATTCTTCAATACATAATCGGCCACTGTAACTAGCGTATACTCCTCGCCATACATTGTTCCATCTTCACAAATCATAGCCAATCGATCCACATCCGGGTCTACTACAAAAGCCACATCCAATTCTTTTTTCCGCATCAACTGCATGATATCACCTAGATTTTTCTCCAAGGGCTCAGGATTATGCTGGAAAATTCCTGTAGGTTCGCAATACAATTTCTCTACATAATCCACTCCCAAACGCTCCAGCAATTGTGGAAGAATGATACCACCTACCGAATTTACACAATCAATTGCGACACGAAAACCTGCTTCACGGATAGCCTTGCTATCTACTAAAGGCAAAGACAAGACGTGCTCGATATGCTTTTCACCATAACTCAAATCCTCCGTATAGAGCCCTATCGAATCAATATCGGCGTATTCAAAGTCTTCTGCTTCGGCTATGCGGAGCACTTCTTTCCCCTCTTCAGCATTCAAGAACTCACCACGTTCGTTCAACAATTTAAGTGCATTCCACGGTTTCGGATTGTGGCTGGCAGTCAGAATAATTCCACCACAGGCTTTTGCCATCGTCACCGCCAATTCGGTAGTAGGAGTAGAAGCCAATCCTATATCAACGACATCAAAACCCATACCCATCAAAGTGCCACACACCACTTTCCGCACCATCTCACCCGATACACGGGCATCACGTCCCACCACAATGCGATTGCTTTGTAAAGAAGAAATACGACGAATCAGTGTAGCGTATGCAGAAGTAAATTTTACGATATCCAACGGGGTCAGCCCTTCTCCTGCTTTTCCCCCGATAGTTCCCCTGATACCGGAGATTGATTTTATCAAAGTCATCGTTTATTAAGTTTTTGGGTTTATAATTTCTCACCAACATTCAGGCAATGTCTTGGGTTGTCCTCCCTGACAAACGGAACAGACATTACAACATAAGGCGGATGTGCCAAAACAAAAATCAACGTTCATTTTGATAATCCCATTCCATTCTGACACACCTGCCTTCTTATTTACCTAAATTATAAGTAATCTCGTAATAACACGGGTATACATAACGGCTCGCATTTCTAGTCCCTTCAGCGTGAGGAACTATCAGACGTACACGAGCCACATCAGTCGACGAAGATGTACGCGAAGGTTTTACATACCGCAAAGGCAATAACCAGCCCGTCGGAACCGAAGTTGTCTGGTAAATGGAATACATAATATAACTCTGCGTAAAAGCTGCCGAATAAGAATCACCATCAATGGTAAGCTTATATTCTTCGGGATGAAGCATATACATTGGAAGCGACCACGATGAGTTTACTGAATAAAGCGGATAATTGTACAGATTCGTATTACCAGTCAGCGTATCACCCAAACTGAACAGTTCATCACGATCCTGCATCGCAATCTCAAAATAACGGGAAAGTATGGAATACGACCCATCTGCCAAGACAGAAGTACCCTGCCCTTTCTTCACGATATTCATATACACACCGCTTTCATCAAAAAGCACAAACTGATTCTCGTTGGTCATTGTATCTTGGGCATAGAATTCGCTTTCGCTTATTATTTCATAATCGTGCGTACTAATCCATGCATTGATTGCATCAATTTCATCATCTCTCAGTTCAGCATACGTCTTGCTATCGTCACAACTTTGGAATAACAAAGTCCCGATAGCCAATACTGTTACAAACAATCTTATCCTTTTCATTCTTCTTGCTATAAATTTGTGGCGGCAAATTTAATAAAATGGCAGTAATAAACGAAAATTCAAAGAGATTTTATCATTAAATGAAGTGATTTAAACTTATTTCAGAACACGAATATCACATCAGCATAGAAACCGTTGCATGCGAACCGGGTCATTCATTTTCTTGGAGGCATTCCAATGCATTAAAGGGAAGCTGTAGCTTTTCTCTTTTTAAAGCAGAAGGTAAAGACATACGGTCAGCATCAGAAATCCGTAATCTTTGCGTTACAAAAAAACTGCTGCCTGCCAAACACTGATAAAAGCGTTAGCAGACAGCAATAAGTGTTATATCGTTATGCCATTACATCAAATTGTCTGATGGTTGATACAAATCCCCTTCAGATACCATTCATACAAACGATGAATTCCCTCGTCTATCTCCACTTGATGATGCCACCCCAAGATATGAAGCTTCGTTACGTCCGTCAACTTACGCATCGTTCCGTCTGGCTTAGAAGAATCCCAACGCAACTCACCCTTAAAGCCGATTTCTTTTACAATCTTCTCAGCCAGTTCCCGGATGGACAGTTCCTTGCCCGTACCTACATTGATATGACAATTACGGATTTCTGTCTCGCCATTCTTGTAAGTATCTTTAAAATCTACATTCAATAATACGTGTACACTGGCATCTGCCATCTCTTCACTCCACAGGAACTCACGCAAAGGCTTGCCTGTACCCCATAAAGTTACAGCTTCGGGCGTAATGCCAAACTTTGCCAGTTTTCCTAAGATTTCTTCGTCCGTATTATTTCCATTTACTCCTTCTACAGGGCGCAAGTTTATGTCTTTACGCACAGCATCCCACTTGCCTTCATTCAGGCACTTTGCAAGATAGACCTTGCGAATCATTGCCGGAAGCACATGACTGTTTTCCAAGTGAAAGTTGTCATTCGGCCCATAAAGGTTTGTAGGCATAACGGCAATGTAATTCGTACCATATTGCAAGTTGAAACTTTCACACATCTTTAAGCCGGCTATTTTAGCAATGGCATAAGGTTCGTTCGTATATTCCAAAGGAGAAGTGAGCAGCACTTCTTCCTTCATCGGTTGGGGAGCTTCACGCGGATAGATACAGGTACTACCCAAAAACAGAAGCTTCTTGACGCCATGACGAAAGCTTTCACCGATGACATTCTGCTGTATTTGAAGATTCTGGTAAATAAAGTCTGCACGGTAATGCAAGTTCGCCATAATGCCTCCTACATGTGCGGCAGCCAATACTACAGCATCAGGCTGTTCTTCATCGAAAAAACGTTTTACAGCCACTCCATCCAACAGGTCCAGTTCCTTATGACTACACCCTACCAAGTTCATATACCCCCGTTGCTGAAGATTATTCCAAATAGCCGATCCAACTAATCCATGATGTCCGGCAACATATATTTTTGATGATTTGTCCAACATATTCTTTTTTGTTGACAAGCCGACAAAGTATCAGAAAACGAGGCATTACCTGTCAAATACCATTACATCCTTGTCAATTCGTTATCTGACACCTTGTCAACTTAAAATTATTCTTCTTTATCCATTTCTGCTTTCAGATGAAGTTTCCTTACAAACTTCATGTCATGCTCAGCCATTATACGTACCAACTCAGGGAAAGATGTTTTTGTCGGATTCCAGCCTAATGTTTCTTTGGCCTTGGTCGGATCTCCTAAAAGTTGCTCCACTTCACACGGGCGGAAATACTTCGGATCAACTTCTACCAATACACGTCCTGTTTCCCGGTCAATACCTTTTTCGTCAACACCACTTCCCTGCCATTCCAAATCAATACCCAGGTAATGGAATGCCAGCGTACAGAACTCTCGTACCGTATGCATCTCGCCGGTTGCTATCACAAAGTCTTCTGGTTTATCATTCTGGAGGATAAGCCACATGCATTCTACATAATCTTTAGCATATCCCCAATCACGTTTCGCGTCAAGATTGCCTAAATACAGTTTATCTTGGAACCCTTGCTTGATACGTGCAGCCGCAAGCGTAATCTTACGTGTCACGAAATTTTCTCCACGCCGCTCACTTTCATGATTGAACAGGATACCGTTTACAGCAAACATACCATAACTTTCACGATAGTTTTTCGTTATCCAAAAACCATACTGCTTTGCCACTCCATAGGGTGAACGCGGATAAAAAGGAGTCGTTTCTTTTTGGGGAATTTCCTGAACCTTTCCAAAAAGTTCAGATGTGGAAGCCTGATAAATACGGCAAGTTTTGTCGAGTCCGCAGATTCGAACCGCCTCTAATAAACGAAGCGTGCCGATGGCATCAGCCTCGGCTGTGTATTCAGGTACATCAAAAGAGACCTTTACGTGGCTCTGTGCTGCCAGATTATAGATTTCCGTAGGATGAATGTCACTGATGATACGAATCAACGAACTGGAATCTGTCATATCGCCCCAATGAAGATTCACCAAACGGTTTTTCTTCATATCACGTACCCATTCGTCCAAATACAAATGCTCGATACGTCCTGTATTGAATGACGAAGAACGGCGTAAAATACCATGCACTTCATAGCCTTTCTCTATCAAAAACTCAGCAAGGTAAGAACCGTCTTGTCCTGTTATACCGGTGATTAATGCTACTTTTCTCATAATTCCAAAATCTTTTCGGACAAAGGTAATCTTTATTTCTGTAAAAGCCAAACAGATGTGTTACTATCAGTCAGTCTCTCCGAAAAATATCACGAGTATACACTTTATATCGGACATCGTCAAGACATGCATCATAGCGATTAGCAATAATAGCCTGGCTCTGGCGCTTGAAAAGTTCCAAATCATTTACAACCCGGCTTCCAAAAAAAGTGCTCCCATCTTTCAATGTCGGCTCATAAATTATTACAATTGCACCTTTAGCCTTCACACGTTTCATGACCCCTTGGATACTGCTTTGCCGAAAATTATCACTATGGCTTTTCATTGTAAGACGAAAAACACCTATTGTACATTGCCGTTCTTCATCAGGATTATAATCACTCCGGTTATAATAATCGTAATATCCTGCCTTATGCAAGACTCTATCGGCAACAAAATCCTTACGTGTACGATTGCTTTCCACTATTGCCTGTATCAAATTTTCAGGCACATCCGCATAGTTGGCAAGAAGCTGTTTGGTATCTTTAGGCAGGCAATAACCTCCATAGCCAAAACTTGGATTATTATAATGACTTCCAATGCGCGGATCCAGACAGACCCCATTGATTATCGCCTTTGTATCCAATTCTTTCATTTCAGCATAAGTATCCAATTCATTAAAGTATGATACCCTTAAAGCCAGGTAAGTATTGGCAAACAGTTTCACGGCTTCCGCCTCTGTCAATCCCATGAACAATGTATCAATATTCTCTTTAAGAGCACCTTCCTGAAGTAAAGCGGCAAAAGTATGTGCAGCTTTGTCCAAACGGGCGTCTCCTTCAGGACGTCCCACAATGATGCGGCTAGGGTAAAGATTATCATAAAGCGCTTTGCTTTCCCGCAGAAATTCGGGAGAAAATATGATGTTATTATTTCCCAACTTCTTACGGATGTTTTCGGTATATCCTACTGGTATCGTACTCTTAATGACCATAATCGCATCCGGATTGACCTGCATAACCAACTTAATGACTTCTTCTACATGGCTGGTATCGAAATAGTTCTTTATCGGGTCATAATTGGTCGGAGCTGCAATAATCACAAAATCAGCATCACTATATGCTTTAACCCCATCCAATGTAGCAGTAAGGTTCAGCTTTTTCTCCAACAGGTATTTTTCTATGTAATCATCCTGAATGGGTGATTTCCGCTGATTAATCAATTCCACTTTTTCCGGAACGATATCAACCGCCGTGACCTGGTGGTGCTGACTCAGCAGTGTGGCAATAGAAAGGCCTACATAGCCTGTCCCAGCCACAGCTATTTTCAAATCTTTCATAATAATAACGATTTAAAGACAAAATCGCACCAGTTTACATTACTCTGCGAAGAATACATGCAGAAAAGTGTAAACTGATGCGACATGCGTATAAGTGTTGATTATAATTCTTAATTATTTGTTGCTTTTTTGCTTTTGGGCTTCGGAATATCCATATCCGTATCCATAACCATAGCCATATGCCTTGCCACCATATCCGTACTTTGCACCATATCCATAACCATAGCTGTTTCTCCGTTTGCTCATGTCTATGTCATTAATAACAGTGGCAAGTACAGGGAATTTCTTCTCATCACGCAAAACATTAATATACCGATACCCAGCCTTCGGGGTCACATCTGCACGGCAAACATACACACACATGTCTGCCACACGTCCGATAATCGCAGTATCAGTAACCATGGCAATCGGCGCAGTATCCAGAATTATATAATCATAACGCTGCTTTAACTGCTCGATAGCCTGGTCCAGAACATCACGAGCCACCAGTTCTGTCGGATTGGGTGGAACAGGACCACCTGGCAAGATATCTAAATTCTCGCTAATATCCGAATGTTGAATCATATCGAAAATATTCACATGATCCGGATCCGCCAAATAATTAGTAATACCTTCTGCACGACGAGAAAGATTGAATACCTTATTCAATCCCGGCTTACGGATATCCATACCTACAATAATCGTTTTCTTTCCTAAGAAAGCAAGACTGACAGCTGTATTGCCGGCAACAAACGATTTACCTTCACCTGGCTGAGTAGAAGAAAAGAGAATCACTTTTTTATCTTTAGGCAACATGAAGAGTAAATTGGTACGCAAGCCACGAAATGTTTCTTCCATAATATCGTTTTTATTCTCCCGTACAACAATCGCTCCTTTTTCCGGTTTTTTGCAGCGTGGAAGTTCTGCAATAATAGGAATATCTGTCAAGTGTTCTACATCTTCACGGTTTTCAATTTTGTACTTCAACATGTCACGCAGATAAATAATTCCGACAGGAATTCCCAATCCCAAAATCAATGCGGCAAGTGCGATGATTTTCTTTTTCGGAGAAACAGGATCCTTATCTGCCAAAGCATCTTCAATAATCCGCCCGTTATTGGCTGTAGCCGCAAGGGTTATAGCATTTTCCTCACGCTTTTGCAAAAGCATCGTATAAAGTGCCGCCTTGATTTCCTGCTGACGGGCAATGCTCAGGAACTCTTTCTCCTGCAAAGGAGCATTACTGATGCGTCCTTCAAATTTACGTGCCTGACGGTCTATGTCTATTTTTGCAATATTCAGACCTTTCAATACACTTTCAACAGTAGTCTGAACACTATGCCGCATGGCTTCTATCCCCGCATTCATATTAATAACAGCAGGGTTACTTTCAGAAGAAGTACGTAACAAACGGTTACGTTCGATAATCATCGTATTATACTGGTCAATTACCGATGAAAGGTTCTGGTCCTGCAACCCGACATTTGAGGGGATAACCTCACCATTGTTTTGAGGATCATTTATGTAATTCTTCAAGAATTCTACCAGCTGGATTTGCGTAGCATTTTCTACACGCTGCTGTCCATACTTAGAACTTTCTTCCAAAGCCAACTGCGCATCACTGGTAAGATCCGTCAATCCCGAACGCTGTTTAAAATCAGCCAATTCTGTCTCTGCAGTACCCAATTCGCGATTGATAATTCCAATGCGTTCTTCAATAAATTCAGCTGTTTTCTGTGCCACTTCATTTTTTTCATCATTTGCATCGCGGTTATAGAAAGCCACCAGGCAATTGATAAAATCCACAGCACGTTGTTTATCCGTATTCTGTATTCCGATTTGAGCTATTGTTGTGGTTTTCGAAGTCGCTTCCACGGTCAGGTTCTCCATATATCCATTCGCGGTAGACGTCGGAGCATTAATATACGCAACCAGTCTCATATCTTCTTCCATAGGCTCTGGAAGCGAGTCGTTTTTAACGAAGTTCACCACTCCGACAGGAGTTGGAAGTACAGCCGGAAGTTTATCAAATGTTTTACTGATTTCTTCCTCTTCTTCTTCAAGAGTGTATTCGGCCTCCACATTCAATTTGCCATCAAGCGTATATTTCATTTTCAGCTTAACAGGTGCCTCCAATTTATCAGCTTCTTCAGGCGTCATGAAAACATTGACAGGAGAAGTCTTATACAAAGGAATATTATAACCGCTCATGCGGTCTTCGGCTATACTGATATACAACCGTAATTCATTTACTGCTTTTTTGATAAGAGTACGTGAATGCAGAATTTCCACCTCATTATCAAAATTATTAGTCATGGAAAACATTCCAAGGTCTTGTATAGCAGCCAAAGGCGATGTAGCAGAAGTACTACCTTTTTGTTCTTCTTCTTTAATTAAAACAGCCGCCGTAACATTGTATACTGGCGCCTGATAGCGCAGATAAAGGAAAGCCAATATCAAACAGACAATTACACTTATGACAAACCACGGCCAATAAGCAAGGTATTTGAAAAAAATAGCATATAGATTGATAGCATTTTCTTCATTGTTTTGTTCATTGATGTTTTGTTCTTCCATAGATGTTTTTTCTAACTTTTTTATCCGTTGAATTAATTGAGAATATTGACTAGCAAACTTGCGATAGATACCAAGATTGAAGTTGCCGATATAACCGTAGTGGTCGTATTACCGATATCTGAGTTTTTCGCCTTTGTCTTATTGGGAGTAACATAAATGACATCATTTTGCCGGAGATAGAAATAAGGTGAAAGGACGATGTCACTTTTCGTCAAATCAAGCTCTACGATTTCCCGTTTGCCATTGGGTTCTTCACGAATCAGCTTCACATTCGTACGTACACCGTAAACCGTCATATCCCCTGCCATAGCAAGAGCTTCCAACACATTAACCTTTTCGTTACTAACCGTAAAAGAACCAGGGCGTGCAACTTCACCCAACACTGATATCTTATAATTTGCCATACGGACGGTTACAATCGGAGCTTCTTTCAGATAAGGTTTCAACCGTTCGCGAATCATATTCTCCGCTTCATTCTTAGTCAACCCTCCTACTTTCAACCTTCCGAGGACTGGAAAATCAATTTCTCCCTGATTGCTTACAAGATATTGTTGCAAGGTTGGCTGGGTAGTCGTGTTGATATTAGTCAACGCCGCATTCAAAGGAGTCTGCACAGTCAAATTAAATGGAGCAGCCGCCTGAGGATCGGTCGTATTCACTGTAATACTTAACAAATCTTTAGGCATGATTTTCGCATCATAAAGGGGGATTTCCGTTCCCAGTTCATTTACAATTTCAGGATTCTGCAAGTAAGGTACACTTTTATAAGAGGTACATCCTGCCAGCAATGCCATAATAGCAAATGCGAAAAGTGTTTGTTTGAGTTTCATCTTATGTTCTTTAAAAATATTAATTGCCTCTATTTTTCCAATAATACTTAGTCACTGTATCAGCCCGACATTATTGTTTAAGTAAACAATCTTTTCAAAAAGCTCTTTCGTGATTTCTTGTCATCCTGTTCGTCCGTTTCGTAGCGATCCAACAAATCTTCATACGAAAGACGCTTGGTTACCATTTCATAAATAGTGCCCCAATCAGGCAATCCTCCCAAATTACGGTCATCTATGAACAAATCCACTTTCAATTTGCGCGAATAATGATTGTTCTGTTGCTTTTCTTCCTCCGGATAGTCACGGTTGACTGCATAAAAGACCAATCCCCGCTGGCGGCAAAATTCAACGGCCTCATCCAAAAGCTTCCCTTCACGCACACTCCAAAGAATCAGCTTATGCTTTTCCGCAGCCAGCTTTTTTAGAGTTTCAATAGCAAAAGGTATCTCTGCACCAATGGCGGGATATTTATGCTCTACAATAGTTCCATCAAAATCTACAGCTATAAGCATATCAATTACTCATTATTTAATTTGTATAAAAAGTTCTGACTCCTTACCTATTCAAAACATTACTTTTTAATCTAATTTGTCCCTGCATATCAACCAATATGACACGTGTGCGCAAAGATACAACTTTTTTCATTATTGACAAAAGTTTCAAACAATAATAATTGAAGTATCAAATCAAATCTCTCGCTTCCAATATCCTATCAATCTTTTAGAGCCTGTTACTTTCAATGCACTTTTATCCCATCAAGTATTTGCAGCAACGAATCGCGCACAACGGCAAATTGTTCCTTATTATCCTCACTTACAGGCTTTTTAGGTTGCGACTTGATAGTAAGAGGATTAACGGGGGTACCATTATCATAAACACGGAAATCAAGGTGTGGCCCCGTAGACAAACCCGTGCTCCCAACGTAGCCAATCACTTCTTTCTGCTTTACTTCCGAGCCCACCTGGATTCCTTTAGCAAATCCCGAGAGATGCATATAAGTGGTAGTATAGCGGCTATTGTGACGAATCTTCAGGTAGTTTCCTGCCCCACCCGCCTGGTAAGCTTTAGCTATCACCTTTCCCTTGCCTATAGCATACACAGGCGTACCTTTCGGAGCAGCATAATCCACACCATGATGGGCACGATAACGGCGCAATACCGGATGGAATCGGCTATTCGAAAAGCGTGACGAGATGCGATAATAATCCAACGGAGCCTTCAAGAACTCACCCTCCAGGCTATTCCCGTCAGCATTGTAATACAATTCCTCACCATCCTGCACAAAGGGAATAGCATAATACACACTATCTTCGTGCGAAAATGAGGCTGCCAGCACACGGAAGTTCTGCAATTCCCTTCCTTCTACGGTTTCCTGTTCATACCACACACGGAACTCGTCTTCTTTTTGCAACCCGAAAAAGTCAATGCTCCAGCCGAAGATATTCGAAAGGTCAAGGGCAAGCTGCGGGGAGGTTCCGCACTGCTGCATCGCCACCCACAACGATGTTTTTACCCTTCCTCCTACAGTCTTACGCTCCCACGTCACTGGATTTTCACCGCGCTTCACACCGTAATCACCTTTCAGGTCAAAGACGATATATGACTTCGGACTTTCCTCGTAAACAAAGTACACCGTCTGTGGAATGCTATCGCGGGTCGTAAAAACGGCGTATGCCTGCCCATCTTTTACCTTACGGACATCGAATACACCTTCTGCTTTCTTGGTAAGCCGGTGTACTTCACCTACCGACAAACCATGCTTCCGCAAGATAATCGAGAGGTTCTGTCCCGGTTCTACAAGTCCGTACTTAATGTCGTAAAGCGAAACAGGTATCCCATATTTCCGCACGATATTGTCGACTTCTACCGAATCAGTTACCGCAACTTCGTCCAACGGTTGCGCCATATGATGCATATAATAAAAAGTCCCGCCAACCGCCAGCACAACAGCTACGACTCCGGCTATGAATATATTTCGTTTGTTCATAATTTATACAGATTGCAGGTAAAATAATGACACGCCCAATGAAGATATCTTACTTTGCCTTTTCAGTTATCTTCGTGGGCTGTAGCAGTTATTTGAAATTGCCGATGAAGTATATCTTCGTTTTGCAGACATATTTATTGACGGAATAGGACATTCACAAGGAAAAAACAATAGTCATAAATAAGACACTCACGACAATCCTTCTATCTCTCCATTCACAATATCAATGTGTAGGGCTTGTGGTTCTTTGGGCAATCCCGGCATACGCATAATCTCGCCAGCTATCACCACCAGCATCTCAGCACCGGCATTAAGAACAATGTCACGCACATGAAACTCAAAGTCCTTCGCCACACCATAGAGCTTGGGGTCAGTGGAAAACGAATACTGAGTCTTGGCAATACAGATGGGGAATTTCTCATAACCCAGTGCTTCAGCTATCTTGATTTTCTTGCGCGCCGTGATGCTGTAAGTCACTTCAGCGGCACCATACAAGTTGCAAGCCACTTTCTCTATCTTTTCCTCGATGCTATCGGTGTCCTCATATGCAAGGCGCAGAGGTTGTGAAGGTTTGTTCTCAATGGTGTCCACTACCAGCTCTGCCAATTCCATAGCTCCGGCTCCACCCTCGGTAAAAGCATTGTTAACGGCAAAACCCACACCCATCGTGGTACAATGGCGACGGATAGCTTCAATTTCCTCTTCCGTATCGTTGGCGTAACGGTTAAATGCCACTACAATCGTCTGACCGAACGAGCGCAGGTTCTCAATATGCTTGTCAAGATTGGCAAAGCCTTTTTCCAATCCTTCCAAATCTGGCTCCTTGATTTTGTCAAGACTCACGCCGCCGTGCATTTTCAATCCCTGCGCCGTAGCTACAATAACGGTCAGCTTGGGTTGCAAGCCCGACTTACGACACTTGATATCGTAAAATTTCTCTGCTCCCAAATCCGCACCGAATCCAGCTTCCGTAATCACGTAGTCGCCGAAGGTCATCGCCAACTTGGTGGCCAAGATGGAATTACAACCGTGAGCAATGTTGGCAAAAGGTCCCCCATGAACAAATGCCGGTGTGTGCTCAGTGGTCTGCACCAAGTTGGGGGATATGGCATCCTTCAGCAATACGGTAATAGCTCCTGCCACTCCCAAATCTTTCACCGTAAAAGGTTTGTTATCAACGGTGAAACCCAGCAAAATATTCTCGATACGACGACGCAAATCCGCCTCATCTGTTGCCAGGCAAAGGATAGCCATGATTTCAGATGCCGGAGTGATATCAAAACTTGACTCTCGGGTAATGCCATTGGTTTTTCCTCCCAATCCTGTCACGATATAACGCAAACCGCGGTCGTTCACATCCAACACACGATTCCACAGCACTTCCTTCATGGCAAAGCCGTTATCGCGGTTCTGATACATATAGTTATCCAACAAGGCAGCAATCATATTATGTGCCGAGGTAATGGCATGGAAATCACCCGTAAAATGAAGATTGATTTTGTCCATCGGGAGCACCTGTGCGTAGCCACCTCCAGCAGCACCGCCTTTCATTCCGAAACAAGGACCAAGCGATGGCTCACGTAAGGCACAGATGGCTTTCCGTCCAATGCGATTCAACCCCAAGGCAAGTCCAATAGAAACCGTAGTCTTTCCGATACCGGCCTTGGTGGGCGTGATGGCTGTCACCAGTATCAAGTTGCTCCGCTTTACCTTCTCTTCATCTATCAATGTTTCGGGCACTTTAGCAATGTATCGCCCGTAGTTCAAAATCTCATCTCCGGGTAACCCGTAACTCCAAGCCACCTGCTTGATTTTCTTCAGCTCGATGCTGCGTGCTATTTCTATATCCGACTTCATATTTATATCCTATATATTCTTGTTCATCAAAATTATCCAAGACCTAGAAACTGTTTTGAATCTCTACAAAAAGCTTTTCCCGTCTTGATGTTTCCGTTTTCGTGTGTGCTTTGGACAATTGGGGGATTCATTCCAATTTTCAAAACGGGACATCAGGCATAGGAGCACCAAAGGGATTCTCCGACTGAGGAGGTATATCAGCAGGAGTAGGAGGCATATATCCTTGGCTTCCACCACTATTTATCTTCGAACGAAGTACTGGCGAAGTATGTTCCTCTCCTGGCATAGGCACAATCAGGTCATCATCAGGATTCTGAAAACGTGCATACTCTGCCCGGAAACGGAGAAGCACATCTCCGACGGCACCGTTACGGTGCTTGGCTATGATAATCTCTGCCATTCCATGCAAATCATTACCTTTCTCGTCCTGATAAATCTTGTAATATTCAGGGCGGTGGATAAAACACACCATATCTGCATCCTGCTCGATGGCACCTGATTCCCGCAAATCGCTCAACTGAGGACGCTTACCATCAATGCCTTCACGGTTTTCTACACCACGATTCAGCTGACTCAATGCAATAATAGGAATATTCAATTCCTTTGCCAGTCCCTTAAGCGAACGGGAGATTGTACTCACCTCTTCCTGTCGACTTCCATACGACATACCACTGGCATTCATTAACTGAAGATAGTCGATAATAATCACTTTCACATCGTGTTCACGCACCAATCTCCGTGCCTTAGTCCGCAATTCGAAAACAGAAAGCGAAGGTGTATCATCCACATAAAGCGGGGCATCATACAATTCTTTTATTTTATAATCAAGCTGTCCCCATTCATAAGGAGCCAATTGCCCGCTCTTGATTTTCTCACCAGGTATTTCACATACATTCACTATCAAACGGTTCACCAGCTGTACGTTACTCATTTCGAGCGAAAACAAAGCAACAGGAACTTTATTATTGACCGCCATATTTTTCGCCATCGAAAGTACAAACGCCGTCTTTCCCATTGCCGGACGGGCTGCAATAATGATAAGGTCGGAATTCTGCCATCCTGACGTCATTTTATCAAGTTGGTGAAAGCCACTGGACAAACCGCTCAGACCATCTGTACGTGCTGCTGCTTTCTGCAACATTTCATATGCTTCTTGAATGACAGGATTAATCTGTGTGTAGTCCTTCTTCATATTTTGCTGGGAAATCTCAAAGAGCTTTCCTTCGGCCTCCTGCATCAAGTCGTCTACATCCTGTGTTTCATCGAAAGCTTTGGTCTGAATGGCGCTGGTGAATGATATCAATTCACGTGCCAGAAATTTCTGAGCGATAATGCGTGCATGGTATTCGATATGGGCAGACGAAGCCACTTTACCACTAAGCTGGGTGATATAAAAAGGTCCTCCCACCTCTTCCAGATTGCCTCTTGAACGCAGCTGCTCGGTCACCGTAAGAATATCAATCGGCTTCTGTTGGATAGCAAGGTCAGTTATAGCTGCATAAATCAGCTGATTACGATGTTCATAAAATGATTCAGGACGCAATATTTCACTCACCAGTGAATAAGCATCCTTTTCAATCATCAATGCCCCCAATACCGCTTCTTCCAGCTCGGGTGCCTGAGGCTGGAGATGTCCATATTCATCCACCGGCTTGGTCTTTACAGCCTTCGGGATGCGCGTCGTTCTTCGTACTTCTGCCATTATCTTCTTTTTTGAGGATGCAAAGTTAGAAAAATAAATCGAACGCAAAGATACAAAGACACAGAGTTTTTATTTTTGCTTCTGCAAAAGCCAAAAAACATAACATCCTTGACTTTATATTTTGCGTCCGATCTATTATCCTCAAAAGACTTACAGCAGTTCGAACGAAACCGTACCGCGTATATCCGCAGACGATGCGCCGATATACGCCTTGAACTTACCCGGCTCCGCTACCCATTCGTGACGCTTATCATCGAAGAATTTCAAAGCATCGGGAGTAACGGTGAAAGTCACTTCTTTTTCTTCACCCGGACGAAGAGCCACTTTTCGGAAGCCTTTCAGCTCCTTTACAGGACGAAGCACGGAGCACTTCTCGTCGCCGATGTAAAGCTGGACAATCTCCTTGCCGGCTACCGTTCCCGTATTCTTTACTTTTACCGAAACCGTAAGGCTTCCGTCTTGATTCATCGCCTTAGCCGAAACCGCCGGTTTGCCGTATTCGAAAGTCGTATAGCTCATCCCATAGCCGAACGGGAACATCGGTTCGATTTTCTTGGTGTCATACCAGCGGTACCCCACAAGAATGTCTTCCTTATATACTTCACGGATGCTGTCGCCCGGATAGCAAAGCGCATCGAAAGCGTGGGCTGGGCAGTCTTCCAGTTTCACAGGGTAAGAGAAAGGAAGTTTCCCACTGGGATTGACTTCGCCGCTCAGCACATCTGCCAACGCATTTCCGGTAATCGTACCCAAATACCAAGTCTGCACCACAGACGGAACGTCATCGAGCCACGGCATCGCCACCGCATTCCCGCTTATCAAAACGACTACCATATTCTTATTCACTCCGAGCAACGAACGAATCAGTTCATCTTGCCCGAAAGGCAAGTTATAGGTAATGCGGTCGCCCGCCTCGCAATCCTGCTGATGGTTCTTGTTCAGTCCGCCTACATAAATGACCAAGTCGGCTTCCTTCGCCTTTGCCACGGCATCCTCACGCAACGAATCCATCACCGCCTGCGGAATCTCTTCCACATTGCCATACATCGGACGCCCTGCCTTATAACCTTGCGCATACGTCACATTGCCGTACTTTTTACGCAGACCGTCCAAGGGAGAAATGAAATCTTTGGACTTCAGTTCCGAAGAGCCTCCTCCCTGCATCAGGTTGCGCACCGCATTGTCGCCTACCACAAGGATGTTTTCATACGTGCCGGGAACAATCGGAAGCAAACCTGCCTGTTTCTTTCCGTTTCCGTTCTTCAGGAGCACTGTCCCCTCGGTTGCCACTTCGTATGCCACCTGATAATGCGCCGGCGAAGCCATCGAGCCGAAAGACTTTTTGCGGTTCATCGCCGTGCGGAAAATCAGACGGAGCACGCGCCCTGCCTTGTCATCGACCACCTCCATCGGAATCTTGCCTTCTTTTATCATCTTCAAGTAAGCTTTGCCCAAATAATAGTCATCATAACCGAACTCCGACTCCGAGGTCAATCCGTTGGTGTAAGAGCCCATTTCGAGGTCAAGCCCGTACATGGCGGCTTCGTACGTATCGTGTGCCGCTCCCCAGTCGGTCACCACACACCCGTCGAACTTCCATTCGCCTTTCAGAATGTCATTATTCAAAAGCTTGTGATGCGTGGCGTGCATACCGCGTACTTTATTATAAGCTCCCATGATGCTCCATGCCCCGCCCCGCTCTACCGCCGCCTTGAATGCAGGCAGATAGATTTCGTACAAGGCACGGTCGCTCACCTCCACATCGATATGCCCGCGCCACAATTCCTGATTGTTGAGCGCGTAATGTTTCACGCAAGCCGCTACTCCGTTCTTCTGCAACTCCTGAATGTAAGGCACACACATCTCGGCGGCGAGATAGGGGTCTTCGCCCATATATTCAAAATTACGTCCGTTCAAAGGCGTGCGGTATATGTTCACGCCCGGTCCCAGCTGCACGTCCTTGCCACGATATAAGGCTTCTTCTCCCAATGCTTTTCCGTATTTGCCCGAAAGTTCAAGATTCCATGTAGCAGCAAGGCATGTCAATGCCGGAAAAGCCGTACAACTGTCGCTGGTCCATCCGGCATATCCCCAGTCGTTCCAATTGATTTCGGCACGTACCCCGTGAGGGCCGTCGGAATACCACAGTTCAGGAATGCCCAGACGCGGACATCCGGGCGAACTGAATTTTCCCTGCGCATAACTCAGGCGTGCCTTTTCCTCTACCGTCATCCGGCTCAAGGCATCCTGCACGCGCGCTTCTATCGGCTGGCTGTCGTCCAAATACACCGGAAGCGTTTCCACCGTTTGCGCCATCGGTGCAGACAGGGATAACGCCACACCAGCACATATTGTCAATAATTGTTTTTTCATGGTTTTCTGTTTTATAATTTTATTCTGCTGTTATCGATACTTCTGCATCACGCAAGCCATCGGAAACCGCCTTCAAGCGGGCACCTCCGGCATCTCCCGTGTTTTGCAACACCACGAGGCACTTGCCGTAAAAAGCCTTGCGCTTATTGTCCTTGAACCGCTCCATCGAAATGGGGCTTCCGTTATCCACTCCGGCTATAAAGGCATTGCCTTCTACCTGAAAACGGACCAAATTGTCGGCGTTCGGACACAGATTGCCATCCTTATCCAAAATCTCTACCGTTACGAAACTCAAGTCACGCCCATCGGCATACAAGTTGGAACGATCGGGAGTCAGGCGGATTTGGGCAGGGGTTCCGGCTGTACGGATTTCTTTCTCGCCTACTATCTTGCCTTCTTTACGTGCCACCACCTTCACGCTTCCCGGCTCGAACTTGACACGCCATGCCGCATGCAGGCAATCAGGAGTTTTCGCCTTCACGCCTTGCGACTTGCCGTTGACAAAAAGTTCCACCTCGTCGGCATTGTTGTAATAGCACCACATATCAATATCCTGTCCCGGCGTCCAGTTCCAGTGCGGGAAAAGATGGAGCACAGACTTGTCCGACCACTCCGCCTGATAGAGGTAATAGGCATCCTTCGGAAATCCGGCAAGGTCGACGATGCCAAAATACGAGCTGCGTGCAGGCCATCCGTAAGGAGTAGGCTCGCCGATATAGTCGAATCCCGTCCACACATATTGCCCGCTGATGAAAGCATTGTCACGAATCAGCTTTATGGTTTCCTCATGCGTGTTTCCCCAAGGCACATGGCAATTGTCGTATGCCGAGCAAGCGAAAGTCGGGTCGTAATACGGCTTGTCCCAACGGTCGGGACAAACGGTAACCTTATCGCTCGGCATCCGGTAATACCCACGTGTGGCAAGAGCCGAATTGCTTTCGGTAATTATAAAAGGCTTGTTAGGGAAATTCTTAGGCACATCGGGAATATTCGCGTTATGATAATTGTACCCGATAATGTCCATAGCTCCCGACTTGAACAAATGGTTTGCCGGATTCGGTTCATTGCATCCGGTCGTAATGGGACGTGTCGGGTCGAGTGCCTTTACAAACTCAGCCAGCCTCTTTGCCAGCAATGAATTGACACTCATCTCCCCTTCTTTTGCCAACATATCCGCCGAATGCCCGAAGTTCAGAATCAGGTTCGCTTCTTCCAAACTTAACGTATCGGCTTTGGCATCGCTCCACTGCTCCAACACTTCGTTGCCGATGCTCCAAATAAATATGGAGGGATGGTTGCGGTCGCGCAAGATGAAATCGCGCAAATCCCGTTCATACCACTCATCAAAATAGTGGGCATAGTCGTGCGAGGTCTTCTTCTTGCGCCACATGTCGAACGCCTCATCCATGACGATGAACCCCATCCGGTCGCACAAGTCGAGCAATTCGGGCGCAGGAGGATTGTGCGAACACCGGATGCCGTTGCATCCCATCTCTTTCAGGATTTCCAGCTGGCGTTCCATGGCACGCACATTGACCGCCGCTCCCAAGCATCCCAAATCGTGATGCATGCATACCCCGTTTATCTTCATCGGTCTTCCGTTAAGGATAAATCCCTTTTCGGCATCAAAAGAAAACGAACGGATACCTACAGGCGTTTCATAACGGTCGACCTGTTTCCCTTCTTGTACCACTTCGGTCAATAAGGTATATAAATAAGGTGTATCAATATCCCACCGTTCGGGATTCCCGACCTTTAGCTGTTGCGAGACCTCGGTTTCCTTCCCGGCTTCTACGAAACAGTCCGTTTCTCCACTTGCAACGATAAGCCCTTCCACATCCAGCAAAGAAGAATGCACCTTCACCTGAGCAGGCATAGCTGATTCATTTGCTACACGGGTCTGAATATCCAAATTCGCCTGCGCATCACTCACCTCACTCACCGTAGCATACGTTCCCCATTCAGCCACATGCACCGCACCGGTCTTCACCAGCCATACATTCCGGTAAATGCCGCATCCCGAATACCAGCGTGAATTAGGCTGTTCGGAATTGTCCACACGCACGGCAAGCACATTCTTCTCTCCCCACTTGAGATACGGAGTAAGGTCGTAACTGAAAGTAATGTATCCATACGGACGATGCCCCAAAGATACGCCGTTGAGAAATACTTCCGAATTCATATAGACCCCGTCGAACACGATACGGAACTTCTTATCCGCATCGGCTTTATCGGGGACAAAGGTCTTACGGTACCACCCGATGCCTCCGGGCAAAGCCCCTCCGCCTGTACCGGACGGATTATCCTGACTGAAGTCGCCCTCTATCGCCCAATCATGAGGCAAGTCGAGCGCACGCCAGTCCGCATCTGAAAAACCGACTTCTTCCGCTTGCGGTTCGTCTCCTAACAGGAAACGCCAGCCGTCGTTGAAGTCTATCTTCTCACGGACTTTTTCCGGAGATGCCGCACACGAAGCTAAAAGCAGGCAACATACTCCGCATAAAAGAGAAGCTAATTTCTTCACCATTTTATCTTAATTAATTATTGAAACGCAAATTCCCGCAGATTAACGCAGATATCATTATTATAGTAGAACAAAATTGTTTTGCGAAAGATTGACTATAATTAATCTGAGGAAATCCGCGCTAATCTGCGTTTCACACAATCATCACATTTATAATTTCACCGAAACTTCTTCGCCCGTATAGTCCACCGTTACACCTTTAGCATTCAAGTCGAAAGGCTGTGCCTTATCGGGATTCACCTTTACCACGGTAAAGGTACGTTTCTCCAGCATACCGGGGAATGAACCCTCACGCTTGCCGATGGTCAAAGTCTGTTCTTCCTCATCGTATTCCATCGGAATCATGGCATACTTGCCCTGCTCGTAGTTGTAGTTCACACCTTCGTCTTCGTACAGCGTAAACTCTCCATCGGCACCTTGATATACATAAAGTACAATGCGATCTGCCGGTTTTTCATCGGTATATTGCATATCCTCACCGAACGGAACGATAGAACCGGCACGTACGTAAAGCGGTACACGCTCGTAAGGAGCTTTCACATCTGCCTTCACACCACCCTGCTGGAACTTGCCGGTATAGAAATCATACCAACCTTCCGCTTTCGGGAAATAAACCTCACGCGAACGGGCACCGTATTCATATACCGGAGATACCATAAAGGAAGGACCGAACATAAACTGGTCACCGATGTTATTTACATTCGTATCAGATGTGAAATCCATCACCAGCGGACGCATAATCGTATAATCCTTAAACCAGGTCATGCCTGCCAGAGAATAGATATACGGCATCAGGTTGTAGCGCAACTTCGTATAATAAACAATGGAATTATAAGCCGGATGCCCTTCTGGAGCAATTTCCCACGGCTCGCGCAACGGATACTGACCATGGGCACGGTACAGCGGACAGAACGCGCCGAACTGGAACCAACGCGTATTCAGCTCACGCCATTCCTTATAGTCGGCATTCTCGGTCTTTGTCTCGTTCCATTGCTTCTGACCTGCCACGTAACGGTTTTCTACACAGAATCCACCAATGTCCATCGTCCAATATGGAATGCCGCTCATGGCAAAGTTCAGTCCGGCTGATATCTGTGCCTTCATGTCTTCCCAACGGGTAGCGATGTCACCGCTCCACGTAGCGGTAGAATAACGCTGCAATCCGGCAAAGCCCGAACGGGTCAGCAAGAATACACGTTTATTGTTGTCTACTCCACGCTGGCCGTTATAGATAGCATCGGCATTCATCAAAGCGTAAGCATTGAAGTATTCAGCCGAGGGACCTAATGCCGTAGGACCGCACAAGTCCTTGCGGTATTGCAGGTCGGTACAATCGCGCACGTTCGGCTCGCTGGCATCCATCCACCAGGCATCAATGCCCAACGGATAATAATGCTCGTACATCTGGTTCCAGAACAACTTGCGTGCATCGGCACTATAGGCATCATAGAATCCGTACGTATAACCCGGACCTACCCAGTCCTTCAGGCTGTCCTTTACCGATTGCTGGTACATCCAGCCCTTCTCATCAAATTCCTTGAAATGTTCGGTTGTCGTATAGAATTTCGGCCATACGGAAATCATCATCCGTCCGTGCATGGCGTGAATAGAATCTACCATCGCTTTCGGATTGGGGAAACGTGCCTTGTCGAACTCGTGGCTTCCCCAAGCGTTTTCGGGCCAGTGGTTCCAGTCAAGCACGATGTTGTCAATAGGAATCCGACGGTCGCGGAACCCTTTCAAGGCACCCAGCATTTCGGCTTGCGTATTGTATTTCTCACGGCTTTGCCAATACCCCATCGCCCATTTCGGCATAATCGGCGACTTGCCCGTCAGCGTACGGTAGCCGCTGATGACCTCGTCCATATCGTCACCCGCGATAAAATAATAATCCAGTTGCTGCGTCATTTCGCTCCACCACGATTGCTTGCCCTGTTCTTTCGGATCTACCGGACTGTATACACGAAGCCCGGAATAAGATACGGCTCCATCGGGAATCCATTCCACTTTGAGCGGCACACGCTTGCCGGCTTCCAGATTGACCGAGAACTTATAGCTGTTCGGGTTCCACGCCGTACGCCAACGTTCAGGCACTACCAATTCATTATTGATATACACCTTTGTATAACCGGCATAGTACAAGATGAACTTGAATTCTCCGCTTTCCGACGGTTCGATAGAACCTTCATACGTCACCTTCGAACCATAAAAAGGAAAATCTTTAGGCAAGTTCACCACATGTCCCAAATCGCCTCTTACCAAATGCTCGAAATAGAGCGAATCCTCACGGCGCACCAAGGTCTCCGCACCTGAACCTTCGGCAGGCACGTATGTACCGGTAATGGCACCTTCTTTTCCATCCTTGTCATAAAGTTTGAACACTCCCCCCAATTGTGAATAATCATTGGGATTACCGAAACGGCAGAGCGAATAACTGTCAAGCAGCACACCGTAATTCTTGTTCGATACGATAAAAGGCACAGACACCTTCGTATTATATTGGAACAACTCCTCATTCTTACCTTTGTAGTTGAACTCGTCCGCCTGATGTTGTCCCAAACCATAGAACGCCTCATCATCGGGCGACTCGAACACCTGCCGAATGGTATATCCTTTGGTTCCTTCCACTTCAATCGGGGTAAAGGTCTTCCCTCCTCCTTTGTTCTCTTGCAGAATCAGGTTACCGTCTTCATCGGTAAACCATACTTCACCCGTAGACGCCAGCACCGAAGCACGCACCTCATCGGTAGATACCGTAATGGTATCGCCTTGTTGCGCTACCGTAAAGGGAGTCTGCTCCGTTTGAGGAACAACAACCAGACTTTGCCGGTCGGCAAATTTCTTTTCAGGCGTTGCCGACACGTGGATAAGTTTTTCACCCATCACCTGAAAACGGACCAGACGCACATCTGTGTCACCCTTTTGCTGTACTTTTACGATTACACCATTGCCCGTCTCTTCATAAACGTTTCCGGAACATGCACCAAGCAATAATCCGGCGAGCAGGCAATAAGAAATGTTTTTCATTTTCACCATATACCCATGTTTAAAGTTAAACAATAAAATTCTTTGATTACAAAGATAATCATTGTTCTCTCAACAAATGATTTCAAATGTTTTATACAAGGAACGTATATCATCCATTCGGGCTTCATTTGTTTCCGTATGGGGTATCATTTGTTATTTACCCTCTTTTTCCTGATAAGCAGAAGGCAAAACGCCAAATTCTTCTTTAAAGTAACGGCTGAAATATTTAGGGTTGTTAAAACCTACTTCATAGGCAATTTCCGACACGTGCAGCTGGCTTTCACGCAACAACTGGGCTGCTCTTTTCAACCGGATAACCCGGATAAACTCAATGGGAGTCTTACCGGTAATCTGCAACAACTTCTTATAAAGGTGCACACGGCTCATCCCCAGTTCACGGCTCAATTCCTCTACCGACAAATCGCTTCTCGAAATGTTTTCTTCCACATATTTCACAGCCTTCTCTATCAGCTTTTCATCCAAGGACGTAATGAGTATTTCGCTCGGAGCCGGGTCTATGGTCGATGTTTGTGCAGACCGATGATAACGGCTCAATTCTATCAGTTTCCGGATGCGCAACACCAATACAGTCATGTTGAAAGGTTTGGTCACATAGTCGTCCGCTCCCGTCTCCAGTCCTTTCACTTTCGATTCCACCGCCTGACGCGCCGTCAGCAGGATAACCGGGATGTGTGCCGTACGCTTGTCTCCTTTTATCAGCCTGCACAGTTCGTTTCCATCCATACCGGGCATCATCACATCGCTGATGACCAAATCAGGCTGTAACTCCTGTATCTTAGACAAAGCCTCTTGCCCGTTCGAGGCAACCTCTACCCGGTATTGCAATTCCAGACTATGCCGCATAAACAAACGGAAATCCTCGTTGTCATCCACGACAAGCAAAAGCGGGAAATCCTTCCGGTCGGTTGACGCCATTACCGTCTCCTGCCCTTCATCCATAGGCACACATACCGGTTTAGGCAATTCTGCCTTTACGTCGACATGCCTTACCGGCAAGCACACCACAAATACTGCTCCCGTACCGATGTTGTCAAAGACTTCCACCGTACCGTCATGCAGCCTGACAAAATCCCGCACCAGACTCAAGCCGATGCCGCTTCCCGTCATTTCATCCTGTCCCTTATGCTCTGTCTGGTAAAAACGCTCGAAGATATGTTCCTTTTCACCGTCGGGGATGCCGATGCCTGTATCTGAAACCTTTATCTCGAATACATTCGAATCGCCTTCCACATACTCCAGCATCACGGTGACACGTCCGCCCTCAGGAGTAAACTTAAAGGCATTGGAAAGCAGGTTCATCACCACCTTCCCTATCTTGTCGGCATCGAAAGCCATCGAAAACGCATCCACCCCCGAAAAGAAAGAAAACCGGATATGCTTCTTGTCTGCCATTGACAAAAACGAATTGCAGACCTCACGGATATATCCCACAATATCCCCTTCCGACAACGACAAGTGATGCCCGCTCATCTCTCCCTTCCGGAAGTCCAGCAACTGGTTGACCAACATCAGCAGACGCTGCGCATTGCGATACATCAGCTGCAACACATTACGCTGCGATTCATCCTCTGCCGTTTTCTTCAACAACTCTTCCAGCGGGGCAATAATCAAAGTCAATGGCGTACGCAATTCGTGGCTGATGTTGGTAAAGAAACGGAACTTCATCTGATTGATTTCCTCCTTCCGGGCTGCTTCTTGCTCTATCTGCTGCATGCGGAACTTTTCACGTTCACGCTTCAAAGTCAAACGCCGGGCAAACAACAAGGCACTTACACCTATAATTATATAAAGCAGGTAAGCCCACCACGACAACCAAAAGGGAGGACGCACAATCAATTTCAGTTGTGCCATCTCCTTGCTTTCATAGCCATCGCTATTGACCGCCTTCACCTTTAGTGTATAAACGCCATGATTCAGATTGGTGAATACAAGCCTGTGGATACCTGGTGGAAGCGATAACCAGTCCTTACTGATTCCTTCCAGCTTATACCGGAAAAAGGTCTTTTCCGGCAAGATGAAATTATCCGTAGCCAGTTCAATGGAAAAAATATTCTGCCTGTAATCCAATTCCACCTTACGGACCTTGTTCAAGTCTTCGGGCAATATCAGATTGCCGTCATACGTTTTGCCTACCTCCACCTCCTTGTCAAACAAGGACAGGCCGGAGAACAAGACATTGAGCAACTGCTTATTGTAACTGATTTCACTTGGATTAAAAATATTCAAGCCATACAGTCCTCCCGCCACAATCGTTCCGTTTTTCAGAGTCTTGATGGAACGCAAGTTGAAATCGCAATTCTGAAGCCCGTCTGCATTACCATACACATGCGGTTCAAACGAATAGCCTTCCTCGCCCTGCTGCAACACGTTGATATGAACCATCCTCCGGGTTGACGAAATCCACAGATTATGTCTGTGGTCTTCAGCAATCCCCGAAATCATCTCCCCTTCTTCCCTTGTAATATCGGAAAACTCTTTCAATACCTGCGATTTCGGGTCATACATCTTCAATCCTTCGAGAGTAGCAATCCATACCAGTCCCCTGCTGTCTCCAAATACCTGATTGACCCCAAAATCGTTTCTGTCTCCAGCTGCCGATGGCATCTTGCGAATTTTCCGGTCCTGCAAGTTCATAAATGCGACTCCTACCGTACCAATCACCAAGGTATTATCGGGTAAAAGGCAAAGCGAATTAATCAGGTTATCGGGCAAATCCGAATTGGCAGTTGTATAAGTCTCCATTTCTCCTGTCTGCGGATGAAAACATTGCAATCCTGCATCCAAGTAACCAATCCACAGATTACCTTCCCGGTCTTCCACCAAATCCCAAACATTGTTGCTCGACAAGCCATCTACCATCGTGTACCGGATAATATTTCCTTTATCCAGACAATACAACCCACCGTTGAAAGTGCCAGCCCATAATTTCCCGTCACGGGTCTTCAGCAATGTAACTATCGGATTCGAACCCATCCGACGGGAACCATATTCCTCAAACTTCCTTGTCTGGATATTCCACAAAAGCAACCCGTCATCGTTAGTACCCAGCCACAGCCGTTGCGCATCTTCCTGCTCGATACACGTAATATCCCCCAAAGACTGGAAGTTAAACTTGAAGATACTTTCCCCGTAATACGAAATGCCTTTCTTGTAAGTACCTGCCCATACCAAACCGTTACGGTCGACATAAAGCTGATACACCGTATTGTGGCACAAGCTACGTTCGTCGTCTTCATGATTTGTCAGATTTACGACCTCACCTGTCTTTTTGTCGAACACGTCAATGCCTTTATATTCCTTTGCCAGCCAAATGCGTCCGGTCTTATCCTGCGCCATCGCATGTACAAAGTCTGTCTGATGTTTCCAGGGAGCGGCCAAATCATCACGCCAGCGTCCGGTTGGCACATCATATACCCACAGCCCCAACACGCTGTATATCCACACACAGTCATCAGCATCCGTAAAAAGCGAAAACTGAACGTATTTCCCCTTCGGAAGTTGAGCCGGTATATCATCTCTTTTCCATTTCAGGTCCAGTTCGTCACGCCCGATGCAGACCAGCAGCCCTGTATCATACAACAACAAAATGCCGTCACGGCACTCTCCCACCGCAGTGATTCCCGATACAGGCAAGCCGTTTTCCCGCAATACAAAGACTTTCGGCTTTTCTCCCTGCTTATACCGGTAACACCCCTCTCCGGCAACATACAACCACGTATATCCTTTCTTGTCCACATAGACAGACATTGGATTTTTAGCGTTGCTGCCCAATTGTTTCATGAAACCACTCAAATCATTGACAAAAACCCCCTTATCTTTCTCAAACAAAGCATATCCACGCTCAGTCTTTACCCAAAACATGCCTTCGGGACTCTCACAAATATTCGCTACCACATTATCGGGCAACGAATACGGGTCATTATTCAAATGCCGGAACACGCGGAAAGTATACCCATCATAACGGTTCAACCCGTTCCGCGTACCGAACCACATAAATCCGTCCCGATCCTGATAAATAGAATAAACCGTATTGCTGGAAAGCCCGTCGGCTACTTCCAAATGCTTGAACATATAGCGGTGTGCACGACTTCCGGCACATGCCAGTATAATAAACAATGCAATAAGAATCTGTTTTTTCAGCATAATAAGATGAAAGGCTTTGTTTGTTTTCGATTACAAAAGAAACAAAAAAACGAGAAAAAAGCAAGCGCACCCGTTTTTTTCTAAATAAGAAGCCACGGCTCTTTCATTTAAAACATATACAGCTGACATGCACTTACAACCAGCCAATTTACGGATTATTATTGGGCTACACGCACATCTGCTATTTACCAATTATGGAGCACAGACCTCGCAGAAAAATTCTCCTGTTGAAGAAGTAGAAGATACATATTGCTGATGGTAGTAGTGCTTATTTCCATAGAAGGAGCAACAGAAGGTGGAAATTTTGAAGGTTTTAAAATCTTGACTTCAACAGTAGAAGTAGAAAATCTAAATAATATTTTAGTGTTACAATAATCAGTACCAACCGTTGTATAGAGTAAGAGTGTTCATCAGATGTTATGATCAATTTTTGGTTATAGATGGACGGCGTATTGATTTTTCAGAATATTGGCCAGAACATAAGTTTAATATGGAAATAGAAGATTTACCTGCTACCGGAAATTTTGGCGTCGGTAAACAATATACTAGAGAAGTTAGCATATCATTTCTGGGGCGAGAATTTTATGCGGCATGTGTGATGAATAGAGTTTATGTAAATTAGTTATGATAGTTCCAAGGGTTGATTTTAATTCTGAGATTATGCAGTGCCATACATGTGGAAAAGATGTTTTCTACAAAGTTGTTTGCCCTGAGCCTGCACTCGTCTTTGACGATGCGCATGACTTTCGCGCTTCCTATGACATGTTCTATACGCACCCTGATGGCGGAAACTTTCTTGTTGTATTCCTTGTCCTGCCTGGAAAGCTCTTTCCCTTTGGGCTTCTTGACCGGTTGTATGATTTCCACCCCCTCAGGCTCATAGCCTTGGTATCCCGTATCTTGATACAAGGTGCAAGGCACAGGAAAAGAATACATTGTGTCAGCCATCTTCTTGTCGTGGGTCTTGCCCGAAACGGTCTGACTGACAAATATGACCAGACAAGCCATCGTTACAATGACGGCGTTCTTGACCGTGTGCCGTTTTTTCTTGCCGCTGTAACGCTCCTTTTGCATGTCCCGGTCTGCCGGACGGGGAATCTCCCGTTCCGTCCCGTCATGAAGAAGTACCGGCTTGTCTCCCTCTTTGGAAAGTTCCGCCAGCCGTTCGGCAAGCTCCTTGTCGGTTTCTGCGGGGACAAGACCTTTCGCTTTAAGGGACAGACGAAGGATTTTAGTCAGGCAATGGATGAATATGTTGCAGTGCTTCTGGTTCATTCCGAAACAGGCCGCATGATATTCCTGCAACGGGTTGTTTTTCAAATAAACCAAAATGAAGAACAGGCGGTCGGATATGCTGGGAAGGGGGCTGTTCTTGTAGATGGAAGGACTGCGGCGTTTTCCGCTACGGCGTTCCCCGGTCATTTCATACTCGGACAAATAGTCCTCATGCGCAGCCTCGAAATAAGGGAGAAGCGCACAAAACTGTTCATGGCTAACTCCCGTCAAGGCACGGAAACTTTTGCTGTTGTCTTTATGGTCGTGGTAATTCATGTTGCAAAGGTACGCGTATGCGCGATATATAACAAATCTAAATTACATAAACTCTAATATCTATCAAAAGAAATAGTCTTCTTACATCAAAATAAAGCAGCGGCAGAGTCAACCAGCGAGTGCAACATTACGAAATATTTTTGAAAAAGACCTCAGCCGGAGTCAAGAAATTGAGTTTTTCTCTCGGTCTGGCATTAATTTTCTTCCTGATCTTGGTTATTTTTCCTTCTGTAACCGTACTGATGTCGGTTCCTTTCGGGATATATTGCCGTATCAGCTTGTTGCCGTTTTCTATGGCTCCTTTCTGCCATGCGCAATAGGAATCGGCAAAATACACGGGCACGTTGAGCTTCTTGGTTATCCATTCATGCTCGGCGAACTCACTGCCGTTGTCCGTGGTGATGGACTTCAAGGCCTCTCCCTTGTATGGCAGCAGCAACCTCCACACGGTTCTTGCCACAGGCTTCGCTTTCTTCCCGTGCTTGAGCCTTTCCATCAACAGGAAGTTCGTGCTCCTTTCCGTCAGCGTGAGGATGGCGTTGCTGTCCTTGTCCACGATGAGGTCCATCTCCCAGTCCCCGAAACGTTTGCCGTCGGCTTCCGCCGGACGCTCGTGTATGCTCACACGGTTACGGATGTTCGTGGCCTTAGTCTCATGACGGTGTGAGGCCTTGCGCTTGTATTTCATCTTATGCCGGCAATGGGAAGCCAGTTCCCCGCTTTCGTCCTTGCGGATGAGGGCGTAAATGGCTTCATGGGAGACGTTTATACCCTCCAGCTTCAAACGTCCGGATATCTGCCGGGGAGACCACTGCTCGTTTTTTATGAACTCAATGATGCGCCATTGCAGCACATCATCCAGCCCCCTGTTGCCGGGCGTATGACACCGGCGGGATTCTGCCATGTCATGCGCCTTGTTCCATACATACTTGCCGCTCGGCGTGGAGTTACGCTTTATCTCACGGCTTACCGTCGATTTGTGGACTCCTATGGAACGAGCAATCATTTCCAGAGTCTCACCCTTTTGTCGTCCCAGGTAAATTGCGTACCTTTGCTCACGGGTTAAGTGCTTATACTTCATAGACAATACAAAAGTAATTAATCCGTGGGAGACAGAGGTCTCCCTTTTTTATTTTGTATTGCCGGATGACCCTGATTCCGGGCTTCCACCGCCTTCCTCCGCCCTTTCCGCTACGCTCCAAGGACGGAGGAAGGCGGTGGCGGAGTTGCACTTCTAACTTGACGGTGGGCAAAATAAAGCAGCCAGCCCTTGCGGATTAGCTGCTTTATTTATGTGTGGCAGGTATTGCCGCGTAAGTTTAGATTGATTACAATTTCTCAATTTCATCCGGCGAAAGTCCGGTGATTTTAGCGATGGTTCCCGTCGGGATACCTTCTGCTTTCATGCCACGGGCATTTTGGATGTTGTTTTGTCGGATGCCTTCCTGTATGCCTTCTTGCCTGCCTTCTTCCATGCCCTTTTGCCTGCCTTCCCGCAAAGCATCACTTATCAAGGTATTTTCCACACGCACGGCATCCCAAAAGTCATCGTACCACCACAATTGGGCATCGTTGAAAGCGGACTCTTCGATTTGCGTCACTGCCTTATTGATTTCCGGATTCTCTAATAACTCTTTGGGGGCTTGCCGCGTATGCTCGTCTATTTCCGTCAGATACCGCAACCAAAGTACCGCCATTTTCTTGCCTTTGAAATCTTGTGGTTTGAATTTGGGAAGCTCTACGAAGATGAAGCGCAGCCCTTCAATCACCTTGTCAGTATGTTCCACCTGCACGATTTTATAGTCGTGGTAAGCCTCCGGCACATCCGGCAGGAAGATGTCATTCACCAAGTTAAGCGAATACACGGGCTGGAGCAGTTCGTATTTGCTCTCTCTGCCTCCAAGCTGGCGCACGTATGCCTTCGAAGCGTTGAACAACACGCGCTGCATGAATGCAGGAGACCAAAGCATCTGCATCTCTACCAGAAACTGCCTGCCCATTTTGTCTTTGCAGCGCACGTCTACGATGCTGTTCTTTTTCAGCGGCGTTTCCGGCACCAGTTCCGGTGTCAGGTATTCGATTTCCGCAATCTCCTCTTCGGGCTCATCAAAAGGCAGCAAGGCATTGAGCAGGCTGATGACCAAGTCGGGGTGTTCGCCGAAAACTTTCTTGAAAGTCAGGTCGGCTTTAGGATCCAAATATCTCATGTACGTAGTTAATTAGGGTTTGCCACAAAGGTAATGATATATTTTATAAAATGCAATAGATTATAGCCAACCAGAAATGGACTGTGAATATCGTCAAAGCGTTTTTTGCAGGAGCGTATCATAGTCCACAGACATGAAGGCAACAGCAAAAGACACAGGCTTTCGGACATTTTCTTCCTGCTGTAAGAACAAAAGGGACAACCGGCGTGTTATATCTATAGAACCAATTAAAAACCAATAAGTAATGAAAAAATTAGCATTCTTGACAGTACTTGCCCTATTCGTGACAAGCTGCCACAACGATGACACTCCGGTAGCTCCCGAAAACCCGACATCCGACCTGATCAGTCCTGCCATGTACATGGGCATATTCACCCGTGACGGGAACAAACCTTTTACAGGAGTACTGAGCGTAGCCCCCTGCAACGAAAGCACATCCATTTATTATGGAAATTATGTAAACCAGAAACTGACACCTTTCCATGGATATTATTTCATCAAAGACGGTTCTGTTTATCCCAATGCAAACAACCAGGAAGTGAGCCTGCCTGCCGGTACATACGACATGATTTATTGGGGCACACCCCAGTATACCGAACCCATTTACGCTTATCCGAATGTACGGGAACCCAACTACAGCATCGGTGAAGACTTTACCCAACAAGACTTCAGCTTGCTTGCCATTTCCAATGACACGACCTATTATCCTACTTTCGACCTCGTACATGCCCGCCGCCCGGTAAATGTCGGAACAGAAGACCTGGACGCAGACCTGCACCGGGTAGTGAGCGGATTGAAAGTAACCTTAAAAGGGAACAACGGAAATGCACTAAGCAATAGTATCACAAACGTAGAAGTACGCGTAACACGTATTGCTGAAAAGTTAAACTTCTATTCAGCCCAACCCGAAGGCAAATCCTGCACAGTAGCTTTCCCGCTGGTCCGCTCCGATGACAATACAGAAATGAGCAACGGCACCGTGATGCTATTCCCTTCTTTCGGCACACCCGAACTCCAAGTCTTCATCACATTGACCAACGGAAAGGTCAAGACATTCAAACAAACACTGAATGCCCCACTGGAAGCCAATAACAAGTTGACACTTGCTATCAGCATCGGCAATATCTTGGAAGAAGAAGATTCGGGCAGCTTCACCGTTGACGAATGGAACGAGTCAAACGAAGAAATCAATGTCCCTATTCTGGAATAATACGGTATTAAGAAACATTTGGTTTTGCATGTAAGTCATATCGTTTTTTCAGAAGGCATACTTTTATGTTCTCGATATCAAAACCGTACGGTTTTGAATTGGAAACCGTACGTTCTCGATATGGAAACCGTACGGTTTTCATATGAAAACCATAAATAGAAGCTGGATGAAACGATAATGTAATCCAAATACGGAAACGACTGTTCCGAGGAGAAATAAAAAACGGATGAGGAATACACTTACCCGACAAAGCATATATTCATGTTGAATATCCGCAAACATCCCATGTAGGGGCGTATCGCATACGCCCGAATACGCCAACTAATCCACGTGGATGTCTTCAGGGCGTATGCGATACGCCCCTACAAGGCAATTGGGTGAAATGCGGATATTCAAATTTTTTATTCTATGCGTGCCCATTGAATACGGACATAAAAAACAGAGGCAGACTTCACAATCTGCCTCTGCCTATAAATCTCAGCATATCTATGCTGAAACACGCAAGTATAAAATCAGCAAACTTCTCATTGCGGCGCACTGTCGTATACCGACTGCAAGGTGTATGATGCATCCTCGGTAAAGATGCCCCGTTTCATCACGTCAATCACTTCCTGAGCATTATTCAGCATCTCGCCTGTAGCGTGATTGAAAAGTGCCCATGATTGTGTTCCGGTTCCGTCTCCTCCTGCATCCCAATAAAATGGAGGCATCCCATAATCTTTCGCTGCCTTACATACATATTCCAAGTAATACAAACGGAACGATTCCGACAAGTCATCCGCACGGTGTACGCATCCCATCTCGCCGATATAGGCAGGAATACCTTGGTCGATGAACGTTTCTTTCATCTTGGCAAACTGTCCGGTCACATTGTCTTCATCACCCCAATCCGCTTTCAGCGACGGGTCTGCGGTATGCCCCCATTGCGAATAAATATTGTCGGCATTCTCGGTATAGTCTATCGGGTCGTAGAAGTGAACGGCTACCATCAGCCGGTTATCCACCACATCCTGCGGCAAGACAAAGTTTTCTACCGTCAGGTCGATGTTTGTCACATACCCCGGCACGCCCAGGTAACGGGTCTGGTTGTTTCCACCCGTAGCACGCACGGCATCTACAAACACCTGATTCCATTCATTCAGTACGGCATATTGTCTGCCGCCATCCGTACGGTTGTCTCCCCAGCCCCAACTTCCGTCATGGATTTCGTTCATTGCCTCGAACACCAGGAAGTTTCCTTTGTCTGCAAACCGGTTGGCTATTTGGGTCCACATGGCAGCCAGCTGTGCCTTTACCGCACTATTGACCGTCTCATCCGTTGCCGCATCCTTGATATCCAGCCAATACTGGCTGTTCGCACCATCGTGGTGAATGTTGATAATGGCATTCAGTCCGGCACTCTCGGCATAGCCTACCACTTCTGCCACCCGGTTCAAGTAAGTCTCGTCGATGGTATAATCGGGAGCTTCGCCCACATGTCCCAGCCACGTAACCGGAATACGGACAGAAGTGAAACCGGCATTTGCCAAAGCATCAAACAAGGCCTGTGTAGCAGGTTGGTTTTCCCAAGCTGTTTCATCTGCCACTCCATTATTATGTGCATCCAACTGATTGCCTAAGTTCCATCCCAGTCCCAGACTGGCTGCTATTTCCAACGGTGTTTCTCCCGACACGGCTGCAGCCTGTCCGGCAGCCTGTGTTACAGTAACGGTTTCCGTCAAGTCGCCTAACGTAAACGTAATGGTTCCGGTGCGTTCCGCGCCGTGATTGGCAGATACGGTAAAATGCAAGGTATATTCCGTCATTGCCCGCGCATCGGTCACTTCTGCCTCAGCTATCCACGAGTCATTGATTGTATAGGCATAATCGCCATTGGTGGTCAGCGTAATGCTCAGCGCACCTCCTGCCGCCGGCATATCGTATGCAGTCTGTGCCACAATCAAACCGTCTCCGGCAGTCTGTGTCACCTGCACCGAAGCCGTAAAGCTTCCAGCCACCACCGAAAGCGTAGCCACGCGGTCATCGGTTTCCGAATTAGCATCTACCGTTACATTGTAGGTATAAGTCCCTCTTTCGGTTACACTCACGAATGACACGTTGCACCAAGTCTGATTACTGGTCACTTGTGGTTCAACCGAAGACAAGACAGAAAGCGTGAGTGTGTCACCGGATTTAGGGAAAGTCATTTCCGATGCAGAAATTTGCGTTTCTCCCGTATAGCCTCCGCCTTCGTCATCCGAACAAGAAGCAAACAAGGCTATCCCCGTCAGCAACAGAAAGAATAATGTCAGATAATTTCGCATAGTTTTCATAGGTTAATCATTGATTAGTAGAAAGGCGCAGGCTCATGCAGTTCTATCCGCATACACCTGCGCCCACAAATATTACAGAATAGAAAGATTATCAATCGTAACCGTTACGGCATCCGGATTTTCGATGTCGCTGAACATCTTCTGAAAATCAATGCAGAACACAATGACACCATTGTAAGCTGCCGAAGGGCTGTAGCGAATCGTATAAGTACCGTCACCCTGTACGGTTGTCGTACCTTGACCTTCGCCTACCGACGGCCACCAGCCGTCAGCCGTACACATCAGTTGGGCGGTATAGGCATTGGTTGCAGCCGCACCGGTCAGTCCACTGATTGTAAACGTCAGCTCCATTGAATAATCGAACACAATGGAAGCTGGGTCAAACGGTTGGTTGGAAGCCGTGGAACCATACATGTTATACAATTCGATACGGAAATTATTCGTAGCTTCTTCCAGATGCCCACAAACAATTTTGCTATTGTCTACGGCAATCTCCGTAGCCGTCGGCGTACCGCTTCCGCTACCGGCATTCGGCAAGAAGTGGTAAGCCAAGTATTCGTCTTTCTCCGTACTGCGGTTTCCTAACCACATACCCATCACGCTGTTTCCTGCCGTTTCAATGCTCAAGATACGCAATTGGTTTTCTGCCGTAGCACTGAACATGATGTCACCGCCACCGATATGATAAGTCGGCACACCGGCACTGAACGTATAGATACCGTCTTCATCCAAGGTATAAGTACCGCTGGTAGTCGTTCCGTCCGGCATTTCGAACGTATAAGTCATATCCGCCGAATTCAGTGTCATACTCAGGTTTTCCAATCCGTCTACTACCGTAGCCCAGTCGGGATAATTGCCTGCGGTAAAGTTGTTCATCAGACTTCCGTCCAGATTAGCCCAGTCAAACGGCACATCAGGCGACATGGTCCACTTGATTTCGCTTGTAACCACTTCTGAAACCATATCCTGCCAGCCGTCGGGCAAAGTAGGTTCGGGGTCGGGCTGGTCTTCGGGCACATAATTGTCAGCATATTCTTTCGATACGAAATTCCATATCAGCCACCAGGGTCCTTCACTGTTGTCACGCATCACACCGATACGCAGGTGGTTTTCGTCCAGTTCCAATAGTTGCAGGTCTCTGCGCCAGTTGGTCGTACGGTCGCTCCAGCTTGGCGTGTGCAACAAGTCGCAATCGGTAAAGGTAATGGTATGCGAGTCGGTATTCAACATAAATGTACCGGTCTGAGTCTCATCCGATGAAGAATTATACACCGTCACATTTGCACCGCCTTGCAAGTTGAACGTCATGGTGCTTTCCCAAATGGCATCATCGCCCGTATGTCCCACTCCCGGATCCCAATTGGCAGTCCAGTTATTCCAAGTCACCGTACCCGAAGGATCGGCGTATGTCAGTTCACCGGCTGCAAATCCGTATTCTCCGTTATCGAAAATCCAGGTTTTCTCCTGATCTACCCCTCCAGTCAGATACGTCCACAGGTCATCATTCACAAAACCTGCATAGAAGCTGTCAATGGTAAAAGTCGCAGTAGGACCATAAACCACACCACCGCGGGTCTGCACACCGAAACGCACTTCGTATTCTCCCTCGAAAGGCATCTGCAAAGTCACTTCGGCTCCTTGTGCACGTCCTTGCGGATGTTCCCAGCATACTTGATAACTGGAAGGCATCAGGCTTCTCAAATAAACGATATTCGGATTTTCCGAATCGTGAGTAATGGTATAGGCAATGCCTTCTACCAAATCTTCAGAAGCTACATCCGGAGCTTCCAAGTCGTATGAATCGGGCGTACAGGCAGCTGTCATACCCATCAGCATCGCCAGCAGCGCCATTTGCAATGTATGTATCAGTTTATTCATAATGTTTCGATTTAAAAAATGGTTTGTTAGTTCTTAAGTTTTTGAATTTATCAGTTTTGTAAGCCTCGTCAACTCAAAAACTTAAAAACTTAAGAACTCAAAAACTTATTATTCACCAACCTGCATTTTGCTTCAATACACCGTTCGACAAGGTAATCTGATTATTCGGAATCTGCATCAAACCTTGTTTGCTAGTGATATTTGAAGCCGTAACGCTTACATTATCCGGATTGCCACCACTAACTACTGATGTATTTCCCGCAATTTGAGAAGCGGCATAGTCCACACCTTGACGGAGCAAGTCCCAGTAACGCTGCCCTTCGAAAGCAAACTCCAGCATACGCTCGTTCATGATATTTTCCTGCGTAACGGATACCTGACGATAGTAAGTAGACAAAACCAAATCGCCGTTCTCGTCTTCTTCTGTAAAGGCACGCTGGCGTACTTGGTTCAAGTATTCCTGCGCATTGGAGCTTCCCAACTCAGCCGCCATGAGCAACACATCGGCATAACGCATTACCACAAAGTCCTGGTATTGGGAAACCATATAGTCGCCCCCGCTTCCCAATCCAGTGGTTTCATCGGTCAACGCCCATGCACCGGTCGATTCGTTCTGTTCCCATTTCGACATCGGAGTATATTTCTTAATGGTATAGCCTGTATATTCACGCTGGTCATTATAACCGTTTTCATAATTCGGGTCTTCGGCAATACCCTCGCTTAAAAGGTTCACCATAGACGCTTCACGACGTGTATCTCCGGTATTGTAAGCCGTCCACATTTTCGGATTGACCGTACAGATGCCCCAACCTCTTCCGTAAGGTGTCCAATACACATTGATACTACGAATGCCTACATTCACCAGCCAGCGGTTTCCATCATTGTTTCCGTTATAATCAGAAGTATAGTTAAACTTCTGTGCCAATACGGTTTCTTCATTGCCCCGACCGGCGTAAGTAGAATGTTGGGTATAACCGCTCGCGGCATCGCCTTCCCACCAAGTGGAAGCGGGCACCCACAAGTTCTTAAATTGCGGAACCAACGCATATTCGCCTGAAGAAATGAGATCTTCCAAACCTTGCAATACAGAAGCACGAGTCACGCCTTCTACACTGGGTTCCTTGCCATAATAACCGGTATAGAACAAATAGACACGGGCCAGCAGAGCTTTGGCAGCATACTGGGTGATATGCCCGTCGTTGTTCGCCGCATCGCTCTTCGGGTAAGCCGAAGCCGGAATGTTTTCAGCCGCATAAAGCAAGTCGCTGAAGATGACATTATATACTTCATCCGGTTCAGCCTGCGGTCGGTTCTCGTTCACCGGTTCGGTAAACAAAGGAATATTCCCCCATAAACGCACCATATCGAAATAGCACAAAGCACGCAGAGCACGACATTCACCCATGTAAGTACCTCTTGTCTCCTCACTTGTCCAAGAAATCTGTTCTTCATGCGCAATCAGTTCATTGCAACGGTACACCGCCGCATAATATCCCGTCCAATCCCCTTCGAAAAGATTTAAATCAGAAGGAGATTGCGTCTGATCGAAACGGTCAATAATTTGATAATTACGTGCATCCGAAACGCCAGCCCCTCCAAAACACTCGTCAGCCATCAGCTCTGAAGCCATATAAAACGAAGTGCCGTTCGAAACCGTACTTTGCCACCCGTCATAGCATCCTATCAAAGCCCGGTATGCATCGCTTTCCGTCCGATAGAAATTGCCAGTAGTAGATTCTACTTTCGACTCCACATCCAGGAAATCAGCCGTACACGAAGCCAAGCCCATTCCAGCCAACCCCAATGCCATTATATAGATTTTATAGTTGTTCATATTCTTCAATTTTAAGATGATTCGTTAGAATTTCAAATTTACGCCCACCAAGAACGTACGCGGACGCGGATAATAGCCCAAGTCAATGCCCGATACCCAGTCAGAAGTACCGTAACCGATTTCCGGATCCATGCCGTCATACTTGGTAAAAGTAAAGGCATTCTGTACTTGGAAGTACAAACGGGCCTGGCTAATAGCCTTCAGGTTGATGAGTTTCGCAAAGTCGTATCCTACCGTGATATTACTGATACGCAAGTAATCGCCATCTTGAATATACAGGTCAGAGAACTGCCAGTTGATATTGGTATCCGTCACACGCGGAATGCGGTTGCTGGTACCCTCACCGGTCCAACGCCCCAAGATTGCCGACGTATAGTTCGCCTTGCTGTTGGCATGATTACGATATGACTGTACAATCTGATTACCTGCCGCACCGTACGCATTCAATGCAAAGTCGAAATTCTTATAACTGAAACCGAGATTGAAACCATACGTAAAGTCGGGCGTACCGTTACCCAAGTCCACCTTATCGTTATCATCAATCACCCCGTTATGGTCTTGGTCTACGTAGATGACATCACCCGGCTGGACATCAGCTTGCAAGATGCCGTTCCCTGCTGCACGCCAATCTTCAATTTGTTGTTTGTTCTGGAAGATTCCTGCCGTCTGATATCCCCAGAAGTAACCTATCGGATGACCGTTCGACGCACGGTAGAATTCCGGCGTATTGTCATACAACATATTGATATCACCGTGGATAATGCCGTCTTCGGTCGGAATATCACCCACCTTATTCTTATTATACGCACCATTGACGCCTACGTTATAACTGAAGTCTTTCCCAATCTGGTCGTTCCAAGTCAAAGCTAACTCGATACCGGTATTCTTTACATCACCGCCATTGATATACGGAGCGCCCGTACCTGCCGTAGCAAGAATCGGAGCTTCTACCAGCCAGTCTTTCGTGGTCTTGATATAGAAATCAGCGGTCAGGCTCAACCGGCTCCGCAAGAAACGTGCATCGATACCGATGTTGGTCTGCTCTGATGTTTCCCACGTAACGTCTTCATTGGCAAGACGGCTGGGATAAGCTCCCCAGAAACCGGATTGCGCATCTGCACCTACCTGATTACCGAAAATGTAATGCGTGTTGCTGGAAGTAATCGGAGCAGTGTACTGGTAATTGTCGATGTTCTGATTACCTACCTGACCCCAGCTGACACGGAGTTTCAAGAAGTCCAGCCAATCGTGTGTGTCTTCCATAAAAGCTTCGTTTGAAATCGTCCAACCTGCCGATACTGAAGGGAACACGCCATAACGGTTTCCACGAGCGAAACGGGAAGAACCGTCGGTACGTACCGTAGCGTTAATCATATAAGTTTCTTTCCAGTTCCATCCGAAACGGGCGAAATAAGAAACCGTACGTGTCTCATCATTCGGATGACCTGCCGCACCCAAACCGTTATCCGCACTGGTAGCTGTACCGTTGTCGAGGTACGCATGATCCCAATCATCAAACCCATCTCGCAACATACCGGTAGTTCCTCTCAGGTAAGTACCTGAATAACGGCTCATTTCCATACCCAACAAAGCGTTGAACGCATGTTCGCCCACCGTCCAGTCGTAGGTTGCCGTATTGGTCCATGTCATCGTCAAGCCGTGCGACATGTTTTGGGCAGCACTGGTACGTGTATTGTTGAAACTATAAATAGAGAACTGGTACAACGGAGAGAAGCTGCGGTATTCGTTCGTTGTATATACAGCACCGAATACGGTACGGAACTTCAAGTTCTTAATGGGTTGCAATTCGGCATACACATTACCCGAGAAAGTCACGTCCTTATTCTCGTTATTGCTGTTGGTCATCATGCTTCCGTAAGGGTTGCCATCTGCATTATACCAATCCGAGTTGGTCGTATCGTTATAAGGTGAATCATAAATGTTGTTGTCGCTATAAATAGGCGCCAACGGGGAAGTACCGAACGCACCACGCAATGTATTATTATATTGATTACCTACTGAAATACCGTTGTTCATCTTATAAACGAAGCTGACCTGCTCTCCTACCTTCAACAAGTCGGAATCCTTGAAAAGCTTGTGTTCCGAATTGATACGGAAGTTGTAACGTTCGTAATTCGATACGTCCTTACCACCTACGATACCTTCCTGACTCATATACCCTAACGACATCGCGTAAGTAGAAGTTTCCGAACCTCCGGTAATGCCCAGCGTATAGCTCTGTGTCTGGGCATTGTTCTGGAACATCGAGTTTACCCAGTCGGTGTCATACACATTGCCGTTGGCATCGTAAATGCTCTCGTACGAGCTCCAGTCATAGGGCGCATTACCCGAATTGACCGCCTGTTCGTCCATAATCATCATGTACTCCTGCGCGTTCAGCATGTCCGCCTTACGTGCCTGGGTCTGCCAGCCATAGTAAGCATCAAACGAAATCTGCGCCTTGCCTGCCTTACCGCTCTTGGTGGTAATCAATACCACACCGTTAGCAGCCTGCGCACCATAGATAGCGGCAGAAGCGGCATCTTTCAACACATCGATGCTTTCGATATCGGCCGGATTCAACGTAGAGATATCACCGCCTACTCCATCAATCAGATACAGAGGAGAAGCATTTCCCACCGTACCCAAACCACGGATACTTACTTTCATCGATTCGCCCGGCTGACCAGAGGTAGACGAAATGTTCACACCCGGCGTCTGTCCTTGCATCGCCTGCAAGGGGCTGTTGGTATTCATCTTCGCCAGCGTCTCGCCTTTCACCTGCACCGTGGCACCGGTGACCAATTTCTTTTTCTGCACGCCGTAACCTACTACGACTACTTCATCCAAAGTTTCCGAATCTTCTTCCATCACCACATTCAAGGTTTTCTGATTGGTAATTTGAATTTCTTGGGTCTTGAACCCGATGTAAGAGAATACCAACGTCTGGCCGGAAGCTACACTGACCGAATAATTTCCATCGAGGTCGGTAATAGAACCATTGGATGTTCCCTTCACCTGAACGCTGACGCCGATAAGCGGCAACTGGTCAGCGGCCGAAGTAACAACACCCGAAACAGTTAGATTTTCTTGTGAAGCCGGAGCGGCGTTCACACCACTTGCAGGGAAGCATAGAAGCATCGCCATAGCAAGAAAACACATGTGCACGAATGTGCACTTTCTGAATAAGTGTTTACTCATGGTACTTTGTTTAATAGTTAAAATTACATTATTCTATATGCCCCGATAGAATCGCACACATACGCTTTCTGCATCGAGAGCACCACAAATGTATTGCATATTATGAAAAACGGAGGGATGCATTTGTTTCCCGATAGGACATGATTTGTTTTCCGCACCATTTAATAACTTTTCAATCCCTCCAACGCATATATAAGCATCCGCCTGCGCACGTATTTGCAAGTGCCGATGAAGATACTTGCACATGCCGGCGATTATATAGGCAAGCTTACCGGCACGGGAACGGCATCTTGTCACAAGATTCCCGCACGCTCTACTTCTTTTATCCAAAGCTCTGACATGCGCCGGTGTCCCGCAGGTGTGGGATGAATACCGTCCCATATCCAATATGTGTCCTGCGAGGAAGGTTCTTCACGCAAGAGGGTTTCGAACATTTCATCATAAGGCAAATACACCGCCTTGTACTCAACGGCTATCCGTTTCACGATGCGGGCAAGGGTATGCACCAGACTATCACGCAAGGCAAATCCTTCCGATTCCTTCATCGAACCCGTGAAAGCCGTAAAGGGAGCACCCAGCACCAGCTTCAGGTTGGGATTGGCACGTAAAGAACGGTCGAGCAAGGCACGGTAACGCTTCTCCCACCCCAAGGTATCGAAAGGCTCGGCGTGCGGTCCTCCTACATAATAATGTATATCGTTCGTACCTACCAATACAGAAAGTATATCGGGCTTCAAGGCTATGGCATCTTCTTCCCACCGCTTCTCAAGGTCGGAAAGCGCATTGCCGCTGATGCTCCGGTTGAAGAACTCGTATCCCTTGCCGGGATATTTGCTCTGATAATACGAGGCACACAGATACATGTACCCGCTTCCGTAGATGTGGTTCATGTCCCACAAGTTCCGTCCGGCGGAAGGCATCGCACTTCCGTCGCTATTTCCCCAATTCCCGTCGGTAATAGAATCGCCGATAAACAATATCCGAAGCCCTTGCCCATACATGGGGCAAAGGCAAGCCAGCCAAAGCAGGCAAATCCATATTCGTTTCATATCTTATCAGATTAAAGTCACGCAAAAGTAATGATTCTCCTGTTTCACGCAAGACTTCCATCGCATCCTACAACATTTCATACCCCATTTAAAAACATCCTGCCCATAGGAAATACAGAGAATACCCTTCAAGAGACTGAAAAAAGATTATCTTTGCAAAAAAGAAAATCCAACTTCAAATCTAAACACACATACCATGCGAAACAAGAACATACTGACCTTTGCTTTGCTTGCCTTATTTTCACAGGCATTCGGACAAGGATACAAGAATCCGGTCATCCCGGGTTTTCATCCCGACCCCAGTGTCTGCAAGGCTGGAGATGATTATTATCTGGTGAACAGTTCGTTTCAATACTTTCCCGGTGTCCCCCTGTTCCATAGCAAGGACCTTGTCCATTGGGAACAGATAGGCAATTGCCTGGACAGACCCTCACAAGTCGACCTGACAGGAGCCAATGCTTGGGGAGGTATCTATGCCCCTACCATCCGTTATCATGAAGGAACATTTTACATGATAACCACCAACGTTTCGGGAAAAGGAAACTTTCTGGTGCATACCACCGACCCGCGCGGCGGATGGTCGGATCCTGTATGGTTGAAACAAGGAGGCATCGACCCTTCGCTCTACTTCGAGAACGGGAAATGCTACATGGTGAGCAACCCCGACAATTACATCACCCTGTGCGAAATAGACCCGATGAGCGGAGAGCAACTCTCTCCCTCGCGCAAGATATGGGGCGGCACAGGAGGCAGATATCCCGAAGGTCCTCATATTTATAAGAAAGACGGATGGTACTACCTGCTTATCTCGGAAGGCGGAACCGAAACGGGACATAGCGTCACCATCGCACGCAGCGCTTTCATTGAAGGTCCCTACACACCGAATCCTGCCAACCCCATCCTGACACATGCCTGCGTGGCAGGACAAGCCAGCCCGATACAAGGGACGGGACATGCCGACCTGGTAGAGGGAACCGACGGCTCGTGGTGGATGGTCTGCCTCGCTTACCGCATCATGCCGGGCACACACCATACGTTAGGGCGTGAAACCTATCTGGCACCCGTGCGCTGGGACAAAGGTGCATGGCCGGTAGTAAACGGAAACGGTACCATAGCGATAAACATGGACGTGCCCACACTTCCTCTCACTCCTTCCAAACCACAACCCGATACCTTCGAGTTCGAAGAAGAAAAGCTATCGCCCGAATGGGTATACCTGCAAAACCCGATACCGGAAAACTATGCCTTCGAAGACGGAAAGCTACGCCTGAGCGCAACAAACACGACCCTGAGCGACGGGAAAAGCCCTACATTCGTCGCGCTCCGGCAAGACCAGTTTGATATGGATGCCTCCACAAAAGTAGCACTCCGGCAGGCTCAGCCAGGAGATGAAGCCGGCATCACGGCGTTCATGGATTTTACATCCCATTATGACCTGTTCGTGCGCCAGGAAGCAAACGGAAAGCAATCCGTCGTGCTCCGCTACCAATTGGGTGAATTAAAGCACATCGAAAAAGAGGTGGCACTTCCCGATACAAGCCCTGTGATACTGAACCTGAAAGCGGACATAAACGTCTACCGCTTCGGATATACCGTCGACGGTAAATACCACGAATTAGGTAAAATGAACACACGCTACCTGAGTTCGGAAACCGCAGGAGGATTTACGGGAGTGATGTTGGGACTGTACGCCGTATCAGCATCTCCCGAATCGAAAGCATTTGCCGATTTTGATTACTTCAAATACCAACGACCATGAAAAGAAACCTATTCATTCTCTTACTTCTGCTCTTCCCTCTGATGCTCCTTGCGCAAAAAGAGGCGAAGCCCATCAAGGTGGCTTGCGTAGGGAACAGCATCACCGAAGGATTTGCCCTGGCACATCCGGAAACAGAAAGCTATCCCGCCGTACTCCAACGCCTGCTGGGAGACGGGTATCAAGTAGGCAACTTCGGGCTTACCGCCCATACCCTGATGATGAAAGGCAACCTGCCCTACATGAGCAAACAACCCTTCAAGGACGCACAAGCCTTCTTGCCCGACATCGTGACCATCAAGCTGGGAACAAACGATTCAAAACCAATAAACTGGATACACAAGGAAGACTTCAAGAAAGACTTGAACACGATGATAGATGCCTTCGAAGCACTCCCCTCGCATCCGCGCATCTACCTGTGCCTGCCCATTCCATCCGACCGGAAAGACTGGGGCATCAACGACAGTACCATCGTGAACGGCATCATCCCACGCATCCGCGAAGTGGCACACGAACGTAACCTGCCCGTCATCGACCTGCACACGCCGATGCTTCCTTATTATCCGAAAGAATATACCGACGGAGTGCACCCGAACAAATACGGCGCCATCGTAATAGCCGAAAATATCTACAAGGCACTGACTGGCAAAGAACCCGTGCCTGCACCAGGCAGAGCCGACCAAACCCTATGGTATGACAAACCGGCAAAACAATGGGAAGAAACCCTTCCGCTGGGCAACGGACGTCTGGGCATGATGCCCGACGGAGGCATCACGAAAGAGCACATCATACTGAATGAAATCAGCATGTGGAGCGGTTCGGAAGCAGACTACCGCAACCCGGAAGCCGCCGAAAGCCTTCCCCGCATCCGCCAACTCCTGTTTGAAGGCAAAAACAAAGAAGCACAAGAATTGATGTACACAAGCTTCGTACCCAAAAAGCCTGAAAAAGGAGGCACATTCGGATGTTTCCAAATGCTTGCCGATATGTACATCAACTATACCTTCCCTGATACGATAAGCCAAGCGAAAGATTACCTGCGCTGGCTCAATCTGGATGAAGGTGTGGCATATACCACCTTCACGAAAAACGCTACGCGCTATATCCGCGAATATTTCGTGTCAAGAAACAAAGATGTAATGCTGATTCACCTGCAGGCAGACCGTCCGGACGCACTTGGATTCCATTTAACTTTGAGCCGTCCCGAACGGGGACATGTGCGGAAACTGAGCGAAGGGAAACTGGGAATAACGGGAACACTGGATAGCGGAAATGAACGGCAAGAAGGCATACGCTATGCTGCCATAGCCGGTGTAAAACTATCGGGCAAGAAAAGCCGGATGCATACTCATGCAGATGGCATTGAAGTTTCGGATGCTGACGAGGCATGGATTATCGTATCGGCGAACACTTCGTATATGAAAGGCGGAATCTATCAGACCGAAACCCAACGCCTGCTCGACCAAGCCCTGGCTTCCGACCTGACACAAGCCAAACAAGAAGCAACCGGTGAATACCAACAGCTCTTCCACCGTGCCGGCATCGAATTACCCGAAAATAAAACCGTGTCCCAATTAAGCACCGACAAGCGGCTGGAGGCTTTCCAAACGCAGGATGACCCTTCTCTGGCTGCCCTTTATTACAATTACGGACGCTATCTGCTGATTAGCAGTACCCGCCCCGGAAGCTTGCCTCCCAACCTGCAAGGGCTTTGGGCGAACGGAGTAATGACTCCGTGGAATGGAGACTATCATACCAACATCAATGTCCAGATGAACCACTGGCCGGTAGAACCTTGCAATTTGTCGGAATTGTACCAACCGCTCGTCGACCTGATAAAAAGACTGGTTCCCAGTGGAGAAGAAACCGCAAAGACTTTCTATGGTCCCGAAGCGAAAGGCTGGGTGCTCCACATGATGACCAACGTATGGAATTATACCGCACCAGGCGAACATCCTTCATGGGGAGCGACCAATACAGGAGGCGCATGGCTTTGCGCACATCTGTGGGAGCACTATCTGTATACGGGCAACCGGCAATACCTTGCCGATATTTATCCCCTATTAAAAGGAGCTTCGGAGTTCTTCTACTCTACCATGGTACGTGAACCGGAACACGGATGGCTGGTGACGGCTCCCACTTCCTCTCCCGAAAACGAGTTTTATGTATCAAAGAAAGACCGGACCCCTATCAGCGTATGCATGGGACCCACGATGGACATCCAATTGGTAAGGGAACTTTACACCCATGTGATTGAAGCCGCATCCATCCTGCATACAGACTCTCTTTATGCCAATCAATTGAAAGAAGCAAGCGCCCAACTTCCTCCACACCAGATCAGCAAGAAGGGGTATCTGATGGAATGGCTCAAAGACTATGAAGAAACGGATGTACATCACCGGCACGTGTCGCATCTGTATGGTTTGCATCCGGGAAACCAAATCTCGCTTTATTATACACCCGAATTGGCAGAAGCATGTAAAGTTACGTTAGAACGAAGAGGAGACGGAGGAACAGGATGGAGCCGCGCATGGAAAATAAACTTCTGGGCACGACTGGGTGACGGAAACCGGGCATACACCTTATTCCGTAACCTGCTTTATCCTGCCTATACCCAAGAAAACCCCAATGAACACGGAAGCGGGACTTTTCCCAACCTGTTCTGTTCGCACCCGCCTTTCCAAATAGACGGGAACTGGGGAGGCACTTCGGGTATCAGTGAAATGCTGATACAAAGCCAGGATGGATTCATCAACCTGCTCCCTGCCCTGCCCGACTCGTGGGAAAAAGGAAACTTATACGGATTCAAAGTACGTGGAGGCGCTATGGTCAGCATGAAATGGAAAGAAGGAAAGCCGGTAGAAGTTATTCTTACCGGAGGCTGGAATCCGAATGTCAAGATTAAGATGCCGGAAGGCATAACCGAAGTTTCGGTGAACGGAGAGAAACGCAAAGCGGAAAAGTTTGTGGAACTTACGGTGCCGGAAGGGGAAATAGCAAGACTGCGCTTTTAAAACCAAATGAATGTCTGCAAACAGCCAATGCATACCCCTGAAAAATGAATATATACTGCATTCGCGGTTGAATATATACTGCATTCGCTTACGGATATATACTTCATCGGCAGATGCAGTACTACTGCGTTTTCAACTCAGAGAGATTGACTAAATGCGGACATTCATATACAATAATACTATCTTATCAAAAGATAATACCCCTAATGACATTACTTGGAAAAAACAAAAGAACGATTTATCTTTGAACAACACCAATAAACAAATATATCATGAAACATCTAAAAAACATTGCACTGGCTTCTGTTTTGTGTGCAGGAACCTGTTTAAGTGCAGAAGGACAAACCGTCCCGCCTGCCATCCCTTCTGACCCCGAAATCGAAGCCAACATCCAAAATTGGCTCAAGAAAATGACCATCGAGGAAAAGATAGGTCAGATGTGTGAAATCACCATCGATGTAGTGACCGACTTCGAAGCAAGCCAAAAGGACGGGTTCACCCTGGACAAAGCCAAGCTGGATACCGTTATCGGGAAATACAAGGTCGGCTCGCTCCTGAACGTTCCCCTGAGCATTGCCCAGCCGAAAGAGAAATGGGCGGAAGCCATCAGGCAGATTCAGGAACTTTCGATGAAGGAAATCGGAATCCCCTGCATCTATGGCGTAGACCAGATACACGGAACCACTTATACGCTTGATGGAACCCTGTTCCCGCAAGGTGTCAACATGGGAGCCACATTCAACCGGGACCTGGTAAAGCGTGAAGCCGAAATCTCGGCATACGAAACCAAAGCGGGATGCATCCCCTGGACGTATGCTCCCGTAGTAGATTTGGGAAGAGACCCGCGCTGGTCGCGCATGTGGGAGAACTATGGAGAGGACTGCTACGTGAATGCGGAAATGGGCAAAGCGTCGGTCATCGGCTTCCAAGGCGAAGACCCGAACCACATCGGCAAATATAACGTAGCCGCCTGTATGAAACACTATATGGGCTATGGCGTTCCGGTTTCGGGCAAGGACCGTACGCCCTCTTCCATCTCGCGGAGCGACATGCGCGAAAAGCACTTCGCGCCTTATTTGGCAGCTGTCCGCCAGGGGGCGTTGAGCGTGATGGTCAACTCGGGCGTGGACAACGGCATGCCCTTCCATGCCAACAGGGAATTCCTGACCCAATGGCTGAAAGAAGACTTGAACTGGGACGGACTGGTGGTTACAGACTGGGCGGACATCAACAACCTGTGTACCCGCGACCACATTGCCGCGACCAAGAAAGAAGCCATCAAGATAGCCATCAACGCCGGCATTGACATGTCGATGGTGCCATACGAAGTGAGCTTCTGCGATTACCTGAAAGAACTGGTACAGGAAGGCGAAGTGCCCATGAGCCGCATCGATGATGCCGTAGCACGCGTCTTGCGCCTGAAATACCGCCTCGGACTCTTCGACAAGCCTTACTGGAGCACCGGAGACTATCCGGAATTCGGTTCAAAAGAATTTGCTGATGTAGCCCTCCAGGCAGCCGAAGAGTCGGAAGTGCTGCTTAAGAACGAAGGGGGCATCCTGCCGCTCGCCAAAGGCAAGAAGATTCTTCTGGCTGGCCCGAACGCCAACTCCATGCGGTGCCTGAACGGAGGCTGGTCATACAGCTGGCAGGGACACCGTGCCGACGAATGCGCCCAGGCATACAACACCATCTACGAAGCCCTTTGCAACAAGTTCGGTAAAGAGAACATCATCTACGAACCGGGCGTAACTTACGCTCCCTACAAGAACGATAACTGGTGGGAAGAGAACACGCCGGAAATTGACAAGTCAGTAGCCGCCGCTCAAAATGCCGATGTCATCATCGCTTGCATCGGCGAGAATTCCTATTGCGAGACTCCGGGAAACCTGACCGACCTGAACCTCTCCGCAAACCAGCAGGACCTGGTAAAGGCATTGGCCGAGACCGGGAAACCTGTCATCCTGATTCTGAACGAAGGACGTCCGCGTCTCATCAAGGACATCGAGCCGCTGGCTAAAGCCGTAATAAACATAATGCTTCCGGGCAATTACGGGGGAGATGCCTTGGCAAACCTGCTTGCCGGAGATGCCAATTTCAGTGCGAAAATGCCCTATACCTATCCGAGACACATCAATGCCCTTGCTACCTACGACTACAAGCCGTGCGAGAACATCGGTCAGATGGGCGGGAACTACAATTATGATTCGGTCATGGATATCCAATGGCCTTTCGGATTCGGACTGAGCTACACTACCTATAAATACAGCAACCTGAAGGTAGACAAGGCCCAATTCACCGCCGATGATGAACTGACCTTCACCGTAGACGTGACCAACACGGGAAGCGTGGCAGGCAAGGAAAGCGTACTGCTCTACTCGAAAGACTTGGTGGCAAGCAGCACCCCCGACAACATCCGCCTGCGCAACTTCGAGAAGTTTTCCCTGAATCCGGGCGAGACCAAGACCGTTACCATGAAGCTGAAAGGAAGCGACCTGGCTTTCGTCAACTATTACGGAAAATGGACGCTGGAGAAAGGAGACTTCAAAGTGAAGTGCGGCGACCAGTGGATAGACCTGCAATGCACACAAACCAAGGTGTGGGATACCCCTAACCGATAAATTATAATCGAACACAGAGACACGGAGACACGGAGAAAAAATAAAAAACTCTGCGTCTCCGTGTCTTTGTGTTTAAATAAATCGTATCTTTGGCAAAACATTAATCAAAAACATCATATCATGATAACATTCCCTAACGCCAAAATAAACTTAGGCCTTAACGTTGTAGAAAAACGTGCCGACGGATACCATAATATCGAAACCGTCTTTTATCCGATTAACCTGCAAGACGCACTCGAAGTAAACCGATTGGAGAACAGAAGCGAACCTTTCCGCCTCTGTGTCAAAGGCACTCTGCTCGATGGTGCCCCCGAAGATAACCTTGTAGTAAAAGCCTACCTTTTGCTTCGCGAAAAATACCAGTTGCCTCCTGTCGACATTCATTTATATAAACATATCCCTACCGGAGCCGGATTAGGAGGAGGCTCTGCCGACGGAGCTTTCATGATTAAGTTATTGAACGAAAAATTCCAAATCGGACTGACCGTTCAGGAAATGGAAGAATATGCCGCACGCATCGGAGCCGATTGCGCTTTCTTTGTGCGCAACCAACCCGTATTTGCCACCGGCATCGGAAATATCTTCGAACCTGTCACTTGCACACTTGCCGATTATCGGCTGGTATTGGTCAAACCGCAAAACGCAATCTCGACCAGCGAAGCCTATAGCCGCATCAAGCCGCATTATCCGGAAAAATCGGTGAAAGAAATCATCCGACAGCCCGTAGAGACTTGGAAAGACGAATTAAGAAACGATTTTGAAGAATCGGTATTCGCCCTCTATCCCGAAATAGCCGCCATCAAAGACAAAATGTACGACTTGGGAGCCGTATATGCTTCGATGACCGGTTCAGGCTCAGCCGTCTATGGTATCTTCCGCGAACGGATTGAAAACGTCGATGCTATCTTCAGCGGATACTTCTGCCGCCAGCGGGAAATGATTTGATTTTTTATCAGAAAACCAAACCATGACCGACCCCAATATCCATCGTTTCGCATCTTCTGTTGAGGACATACCCTTCCCTTCAGGTTTCACATACCCGTTTCATTACACCCCACATCCATTGGTGCAGACGGCGGCACACGAAGTGCGGGCTTATCTCCGCACTCGTCCCGAATGGGAAGAAGAACTGAAGAAAGGGAAGATGTTTGGTGTGCTTCTGATAGAAGATACGGAAGGATATGTAGGCTATTTGGCGGCTTTCTCCGGAAATCTTGACGGAAGCAACCTACACCGTGGGTTCGTACCTCCGGTGTATGACCTTTTGTGTCCGGACGGTTTCTTCAAGCAAGAGGAAAGTGAGATATCCGCCATCAACCGACGCATCGAATTGCTGGAAACAGACGAAGATTATCTGCACCTGCAACGCACATACCAAATCGGTGCGGAAGCCCGTCGGACGATATTGGCAAAAGCCAAAGAGGAAATGAAACAAGCCAAATCGTTGCGTGAAGAAAAGCGGAAGAAAGGGATTTCGCCCGAAGAAGAAGTCGCACTCATCAAGGAAAGCCAGTTCCAAAAAGCCGAATACAAACGCTTGGAGAAAAGGCTGAAAGCGCAGGAAGAAGAACAGAAAAACTCGCTTGTGGTGTTCGAGAATCAGATACAAACCCTGAAACATGAACGGAAAAACCGCTCAGCAGCACTCCAGCAAAAACTATTCGAACAGTTTCGCATGCTCAATGCTCAAGGAGAAGAAAAAGACCTTTGCCAAATCTTTCATGAAACCCCACAAGGCACACCACCTGCAGGAGCCGGCGAATGTGCCTTGCCCAAACTTCTGCAATACGCCTACCAACATAACTTTCACCCTTTAGCCATGGGAGAATTTTGGATCGGCGAATCTCCCAAAGAAGAAATCCGACACGAAGGACATTTTTATCCCTCGTGCAAGAATAAATGTGAACCCATACTGAAACACATGCTTATCGGATTACAGGTAGAACCCAATCCCTTGGCAGGAAGAGAGACAAAGAAAAAAGAACTGGAAATTGTATACGAAGACGAATGGCTAATCGTAGTAAATAAGCCTGAAGGCATGCTTTCCACACCTGGCAAACTGACCACAGATTCGGTCTATACCCGCCTGCATACACTTTATCCTACCGCAACAGGCCCACTTATTGTCCATCGCCTTGATATGGCTACATCCGGATTGTTGCTGGTTGCCAAAACCAAAGAAATCCATTATGCACTACAAAAAATGTTCGCTTCCCGACGGATACAAAAACGATACACAGCATGGCTGAACGGCATCGTAACCACAGATGAAGGTATCATCAACCTTCCTATTTGCCCCGACTATGACAATCGTCCTTATCAAATGGTGCATTCCGAATACGGGAAACCAGCCGTTACCCGTTATAAAGTGCTCGGACGGAAAGACGGAAAAACCCGCATTGCATTCTATCCCCTCACCGGACGCACTCACCAATTGCGCGTCCATGCGGCTCATCCGGACGGACTGAATTGCCCCATCATAGGCGATGAGCTATATGGGAAAAAAGCCGACCGCCTATACCTGCATGCCAGTGAACTGTCATTCGAGCATCCGGCAACCGGTCAACTGATAACCTTCTGCAAGGAAGCTGAATTTTAAAGCTCGATGACACAATTTAAGCTTAAATGACTGAACAGACAGTAAACTTTTGCCTGTACAGCTTGTCTGATAAATAAAGACACGAAAAGCGTACGGCTTTCAATCGGTACCGGGAGGCTTCATGCTTGATACGTGTTGTTATGTATAACTTAAAACCCAGACAAGATGAAAACAACTAATTTTTGCTACATTCTTTTGACAAGTGCCCTACTTTTCAGTTCTTCTCTATTTGCTCAGGAAAAGCCCCAACGTGGGAAACGACTGACTCCCGAACAACGCATTGAGCGTCAGGTGGAAAAAATGGATAAGCAACTGCTACTGGACGATAAGACTTCAGCCAAATTCCTTCCCTTATACAAAGAATACCTTACAGCCTTGGCAGAATGCCGACAAGACATGCCTGCCCCCAAAGGAGCTCGTGAAAAAGAATTGAACGATGATGAACTGGACAAATTTATGCGATCACGTTTTGAATGCAGAAAGAAATGTCTTGAGATTCAAGAGACTTATTACAAGAAATTCAAAGAAATCTTGACAATGCGTCAGGTAGAGAAAGTCTTCTGTTTTCGCCCAAATCCGAAACCTCATCATCGGATTAGTCCGGAAAAATTGCCAATAAAAGCCCCATTGCCTGCCGAAAAGCTCATCCGTTAACAGCAAAATCAAGGGAAATGACAGACACTCCAGCAAACAAGCCACATGACATGATATGGACGTCATTTCCCATACAAAGTTTCCATAAACAGTCAAAGAGGCATCAAGATACATACGTGTCCTGATGCCTCTTATTTCTTACAAATTACGAAAAGATCCACGCAACAACATCGCTTTCGTCTTGCCTGTAAACCCTAACTGCAGGATTTCACTGATGCTGTTCACGCAACAGGTCGTTCACAGTCTTTACCGGATTGAAGGTACTGAGCGGAACTTCTACAAATACCGTACTCCAGTCACTCATCGAACCGTTCCAAAGTCCCGGAAGCTCCAGCGCTTTCAGGTCTTTACCGTTCTTCGACTTGTATGAGATAAAACCAGTAGCCTTATCGACGTGTTCCAACAAATTGAACTTATTGCCTTTGTAATCACGCACAGCACATACCAAATCCACCGGATTGAAATGTGTGCCCTTTTCGAACATCGCCTTCTTTTCCGGATCTTTCATATCAATCTGCGAACTTTCCAGAATCTGCAACGAAACAGTACCATCCGGATTATAAGCCAGGAACGGTCCTCCACCCGGTTCACCTACATTCTTTACCATACCGCACACGCGCATCGGACGATTAAGCTTCTTACGCAGATAAATTACCAGGTCGGCATCTTCCATATCCTTGATGTCTTCCTTGCGACAACGCAACTGCTGCTGGACGAAACGAATAATACTTTCAAGTTGTTCATGGCTATAATGACCACTATCCAGCAATTCCAAATAATCGAATGCTTGTTTTTGAAGCGTCACCAGCACACCTGCCAACAATTTTTTGTAGGTCACAGTATCTTCTTTCAACCGGTCCGGAACCACGTTATCAATGTTCTTGATAAACACAATATCGGCATCCAAATCATTCAGGTTTTCAATCAATGCTCCATGACCACCCGGACGGAATACCAACTTCCCTTTATCATCGCGGAACGGTTTGTTGTCCATGTCTGCTGCGATAGTATCTGTACTGGGTTTCTGTTCGGAGAACGAAATATTATATTCCACTTCATACTTTTTCGCATATTCACCGATTTTGGCATCCACCAGTTTGGCAAACAATGCACGATGTTCGGTAGAAACAGTGAAGTGTACATTTACCTTACCGGTTTTTCCGGCAGCATACAAAGCACCTTCTACCAGATGTTCTTCCAATGGCGTACGTACCCCGTCAGCATATCGATGGAACTTCAACAAGCCCTTTGGAAGTGAACCATAATTCAGTCCGGCAGCTTCAAGCAAATTCGAAACAATAACCTTGTAATTTTTTTCTTCCAGCAATGCGTTGATATCTTTTCCCGTGTTATCCAGACACGCTGCATTCAAATCATTGTAGAAAGCAAAATTATGGATATGATCGAAAAACTTCTTTTCGAAGTCAGTAGTAGGCACATCATAATCGGCTCCTAAAAACTCAAACATATTCTTGAACATCCGGCTTGCCGCACCCGATGCAGGAACAAATTTCACAATTTTGCGGTCACCATCCTTATAAGCATCCCATGCAGCCAGATATTTTTTCTGCATGGCCTCATCGGCTACCATGATACCATTATTTTCTACTGAAGCAGCGGCTGCAAGACGCAAAAAAGGAAACCCATGTTCGAAACAAGCCAACTGCTCTTCAATCTGTTGCTCAGAAATGCCTTTCTTCGCCAACAATTCTTTGTCTTCGTGTGTTAACATATATGATAAATTTAAGTAATGAATAAGTTGCCATAAAGCATTCACACCCCAAAAATATAAAAAAACCATCAACTATGCACAGATAATAAAGAAAAAAAGTAACTTTACGAAGAAATAATGAAGATTTAAGAATAAAGAATGAAGAAACTGTTACGCAATGACACACTTCATCTTTCATTCTCCCTCCTTAATGTTAATAAAATTATGGAAGAGCAAGCATTCTTTACCCCACAAGAGCACAAACAACTTGTGCCACTTTACAGACGACTTTTACGATTGTCTGGCGACACTTTACAGAAAGATGACTGCCGCAACGTGAAAAAGCAACTGATCCAAAGCATGTCGGCAGGAAGCATTCCCCGCAACGCATTCAATATGAACCCGATTATCAAAGATATGCAGACAGCCATCATTGTTGCAGAAGAAATCGGTATGCGGCGTGCCTCCATTCTAGGCATCATGCTGCATGAATCTGTAAAATACCACTTATGCACACTTGAATCCGTACAAAAGAATTACGGAGAAGACGTAGCAGGAATCATACGCGGTCTGGTAAAAATAAATGAACTTTACGAAAAAAGTCCAACTATCGAATCGGAAAACTTCCGGAATCTGTTGCTTTCGTTTGCCGAAGACATGCGCGTCATTCTCATCATGATCGCCGACCGTGTAAACTTAATGCGACAAATCAAAGAAAGTCCCAACGAAGAGGCACGGCTTGCCGTGTCCAACGAAGCTGCCCATCTGTATGCACCATTGGCACATAAGCTTGGCTTGTACAAACTGAAATCAGAATTGGAAGACCTCTCATTAAAGTACACGCAGCACGACATATATTATCATATCAAGGAAAAGTTGAATGCAACTAAGGCTGCACGCGACCGTTATATTCAGCAATTTATCGAACCGGTACGTAAAAAACTGGAAGAGAGCGGGCTGAAATTCCACATCAAAGGACGTACAAAAACCATTCACTCCATCTATCAGAAGATGAAGAAACAAGGCTGTCCATTCGAAGGTGTGTACGACCTGTTTGCCATCCGGATTATCCTCGACTCACCTTTGGATAAAGAAAAACAAGAGTGCTGGCAGGTATACTCAATCGTAACTGATATGTACCTTCCCAACCCCAAACGTCTGCGCGACTGGCTTTCCGTGCCCAAAAGCAATGGATATGAGTCACTCCACATTACAGTAATGGGACCCGAAGGCAAATGGGTGGAAGTACAGATACGCACCGAACGTATGGATGAAATAGCCGAAAAAGGACTTGCTGCCCATTGGCGATATAAAGGCATCAAAGGTGAAAGCGGACTGGACGAATGGTTGAACTCCATCCGGGAAACACTGGAAAATGCTGACAACGATGCCGAAACCATCGACCAGTTCAAACTGGACCTGTACAAGGATGAAGTATTCGTGTTTAGTCCTAAAGGAGATTTGTACAAACTCCCGCAAGGAGCCACTGTGCTGGATTTTGCTTTTGCCATTCACTCTAACTTGGGATGCCATTGTGTAGGAGCAAAAGTAAACGGCAGGAATGTACAACTGAAACAAAGCCTGAACAGCGGTGACCAGGTAGAAATCATGACTTCTACCACACAGACACCCAAACGCGACTGGCTGAATTTTGTCACGACTTCGAAAGCCCGAAACAAAATACGCCAAGCCTTGAAGGAACTGGTGGCACGACAAACCGAATTTGCACGAGAAACCTTGGAGCGCAAATTCAAAAACCGGAAAATAGAATACGATGAAGCCATCCTGATGCGCCTCATCAAGAAATCTGGGTTCAAAACCGTGACCGATTTCTATCAAAGCATAGCCAACGAAACGACAGATATCAACACATTGATAGATCACTATCTGGAAATGCAACGGAAAGAAACCGATCAACGCGAAGAAGTGATTTACCGAAGTGCCGAAAATTTCAACATACAGCAAGCTACAGACGAAAAGAACGTGTACAAAGATGATGTTCTGGTCATCGACCAGCACTTGAAAGGCATCGATTTCAAGCTGGCACGCTGCTGCAACCCAATCTACGGTGATGAGGTATTCGGTTTCGTTACCATCTCGGGAGGTATCAAAATACACCGGTGCGACTGCCCGAACGCTCCTGAACTGAAAGCACGGTTCCCTTACCGCATCGTACGTGCACGATGGGCAGGAAAAAGTCAAGGGAAACAATACCCTATCACACTGCGCATCGTAGGGCACGACGACATAGGTATCGTGACCAACATCACTTCTATCATTAACAAAGAAGACAATATCCTGCTGCGTTCCATCAGCATCGATTCGAACGATGGATTGTTCTCAGGAATGCTTACAATAATGGTAGACGACACCAATAAACTGGAGGCACTCATCAAGAAAATAAAAACGGTAAAAGGGGTAAAACAAATCAGCCGCGGATAACATCATGGAACGGGAAACACAGGACATTAAACAGGTTCTGTGTTTCCCGTCCCGCATTCATTTTCAATTACCAATCCCACAAATTTAGTGAGACCCAAATTTAGTGAGACCAAATTTAGTGAGATATGCATTTTTCATTTTTATAACGCTTAACACACATCCAGATAACAGAAAAAAACCTAACTTTGTAACGTTTTTAAATAAAGCAAATTCCATGAAAAAGATTCTTACCACCTTATGTTTTGTAGCGATGGTAATAGTTGCCATTGCAGCAGGTACTGCCGATATTAAATTCGATGAAACGACACACAATTTCGGTTCTTTTCCTGAAAATAGCCCGAAGGTAACCTGTAAATTCAAATTCACCAATACAGGCAACGGTCCGTTAGTCATCCATCAAGCCATCGCATCGTGCGGATGCACCGTCCCACAATATCCTAAAGAACCCATCAAACCTGGTGAAAGTGGAGAAATCATCATTACTTATAACGGAGCAGGCAAATTCCCCGGACACTTCCGCAAATCAATCACCCTGCGAACCAATGCTAAACAAGAAGTAGTACGCCTTTACGTAGAAGGCGAAATGACTCCTTCCAACAACGAATAAATATTACAAATGTATTTGCAGACGTATCTGATTTCTGCAAAACACCGTTCCCGGAACATACGTTTTTGGAATACCCCAAAGCAGCCTTTGGAGGAAAACACAAAGTAGTAGTGCTTGTAGAAAACAATCTGTATAATTTAGAAGCTGTTTTGAATTTATCGTGCGATGATTTGGGATGAGTTTTTGAGGCATTTTCGCTTCTGTGATGAGGAAGATAGCGGGCTATCTGACGAAGAACAGGAGCGAAAAGGACCAAAAAATCGCCCAAAGCACACACGAAAACAGATACATCAAGCCAAGAAAAACTTTTTGGAGAAATTCAAAACAGCTTCTTATACTTCCCACAGTATTACTTTGTGCATTTTGTATATGCCACGTAGTAGAGACGATGTGCGCATCGTCTCTACAGAAACGGTGCGAAATGTGTCAAAGAAAAAAACAAAGCATGTATTCTGAAGAACATAAGTGAGTTGACCGTTTAATATAAGTAACTCGACCGTTTCACATAAGTAAGTCAGTCCTATCACTTATGTTCACTTGAAAAGGCTTTTGGCCTCCTTCTAACTTCTTTTATCTACTGGCATTTTTGGTAAATTCAAACCCTACCAGACTCAAGACAACTATCCTATTCTGTTAACCAAATAAGCAAGAAGAGGCTGTCCTAAATTTATTTAAGACAGCCTCTTTATCAAGTAATTACAGATATAACAATTAAGCCTCTTCTGCTACTACCTCAAAAGGAATTTCCACAGAAACTTCCTTATGCAGTTTCACTATAGCTACGTAATGACCAACCTCTTTAACCTGGTCTTTTACTACAATAATCTTACGATCAATATTATGTCCTAACTTGGCCAGTTCATCAGCAATCTGAATGTTACCAACAGAACCGTAAATAACACCTGTTGCACTTACCTTAGTCGGGATTGTCAATGAAACACCTTTCAATGATTCAGCAACAGCTTCCGCATCTTTCTTGATCTTTTCCAATTTATGAGCACGCTGTTTCAACTCTTCAGCCAACATTTTCTTTGCAGACGGTGAAGCGATAACAGCTTTGCCGGTCGGAATAAGATAGTTACGGCCATAACCAGACTTCACGGTTACAATATCATTCTTGTAGCCCAAGTTAGCTACGTCTTCTTTCAAAATTATTTCCATACTTATTCCTCCTTATATTATTTCATCAAGTCAGTTACAAAAGGCAGCAATGCCAAATGACGGGCTCTCTTTACAGCCTGTGCGATACGGCGCTGATATTTCAAAGAAGTTCCGGTAATACGACGCGGAAGAATTTTACCCTGTTCGTTCAAGAATTTCTTCAAGAATTCAGGATCTTTATAGTCAATATACTTAATGCCACTCTTTTTGAAACGACAATATTTCTTTTTCTTTACATCTACTGAGGGCGGAGTTAAATATCTGATTTCTGATTGTTGCTGTGCCATAATTAATTTTCCTCCTTTTTAGTTGATTTTAAACTTCTTCTTTTTGCAGCATATTCTGCAGCATACTTATCCATTCTGAAAGTCAAGAAACGGATTACTCGCTCATCACGGCGATAATTAACTTCCAATTTCGCAATGACCGAAGGATCAGCCTTAAACTCGATAAGCTGGTAAAAGCCCGTAGATTTCTTCTGAATGGGATAAGCCAGTTTCTTCAATCCCCAGTTTTCCTCATTGATAATCTCAGCACCTTCCTGAGTCAGGATAGCCTTGAACTTGTCTACCGCTTCCTTCATCTGTGCATCAGACAAAACGGGAGTCAAAATGAAAACGGTTTCGTATTGATTCATACTATTCGTTAATTAAATTAATTAATACTATTTTTTTATTTGCGGCGCAAAGTTACGACTTTTTCTCTAATTTACAAACATTTGTACACTTTTTTATGTATAAAATACGGATTGACATAGAATTGCATCCAAAGACACATACACCCTATGCCAATCCGCGTCCCAAGAACCTTGTCAATAAAAGACATCAATCCTGTTCGGGAGTAATGAGCTTATATCCCTTTCCGTGAATATTAATAATTTCTATCGAATCATCTTCTTTCAAATGCTTACGCAACTTGGTGATATACACATCCATACTGCGAGCATTGAAATAATTGTCATCAATCCAAATGGTTTTCAAGGCAAAATCACGCTGAAGAATTTCGTTGGCATGTGCGCATAACAGTCCTAACAATTCCGATTCCTTTGTAGTAAGCTTGGTCTGCTTATCGCCTATAGACAGTATCTGTTTTTGAGTATCAAAAGTAAAACGGCCTATCTTGTACATATTGCTTTCTTTGTTACGTTTACCACGCACACGACGCAAGATAGCTTCGATACGGAACGTCAATTCCTCCATACTGAACGGTTTTGTAATATAGTCATCGGCACCAATCTTAAAACCTTCCAGAATATCTTCTTTCAAAGTCTTTGCTGTAAGGAAGATAATAGGAATTTCCGCATTTGCCTGCCGGATTTCCTGAGCTAGCGTAAAGCCGTCCTTCTTCGGCATCATAACATCCAATACACACAAATCATACTTATTCTTCAAGAAAGCTTTATAACCGGCTTCACCATCCGGAAATAATTCGGCAGAATATCCTTTAGCCTGTAAATATTCTCTTAACAACATGCCAAGATTCTCATCATCTTCGCACAACAAAATACGTAATTTCTCGTCCATTTTATTCATCTTTAAATAAAGGTAATACAATAATAAATTTAGTACCCACATTCAGTTCACTTTCGGCACGAATCGTACCTTTGTGATCTGTAATGATCTTTTTCACATAGGCCAAGCCCAAACCAAAGCCCTTCACATCATGCAAATTGCCGGTATGAACCCGGTAGAACTTCTCAAATATTTTTTTCAGGTTTTCCTTCTTTATGCCAATGCCATTATCTTCAATAGATATATGAAGCTTACCAGACTCATTCCACGTACGGACTTTCAGATGGATATTGACATCCGGTTTCTTATACTTTAACGCATTGTCAAGCAAGTTAAAAATCACATTCGTAAAATGCATCTCGTCTACATAGATAAACGGATCATCTGCATCCAAAGCAACATCCAACGCGCCGTTACAATTCTCCACTTTCAACCGGAAAGTATTCGTAACATTGTATATCAATTCATTGGCATCCACTTCTTTCTTCTTTAATGTTGCTTTCTGACGCTCGAACATAGACATCTGCAACACCTTTTCCACCTGAAAACGCAAACGCTTTGTCTCATCATTGATAACTCCCGATATGTGTTTAAACATTGCAGGAGATTTACCTACCGCCGGATCATTCAACATTTGCGCAGCCAAAGAAATAGTCGAAATCGGAGTTTTGAACTCATGCGTCATGTTATTAATAAAATCGTTTTTGATTTCGGTAAGTTTCTTTTGACGGAAAATAATGTATATGGTAAATATAAATGTCACCAGCAATACCAGCGTAAATATGATAGAAGGTATCATAAACCGCACCGAACTGAAAATGTAATTATCCATTGTCGGGAAAAATACATTTACAAATCCCATCTTAGCAGGTGGATCTTTTTCAAAAAGCAAACGGGAATAGATTTTTTCATTATCATATTCATAATCTGAACACCGGTACACTTCTTTCCCATCCCGATCAGTTACTGTAAAATGATAAGGTATATCTACCCCATTGTTTTTCAGTTCTGAGTTCAAATAATAATCCAACTGTTTAAAGTTAATCCGTTCCTTCAGCGGCTTGTCACTGGCCGTATATAAAATATTGTAAATCACCTCGTCCAACAATGCACGCTGGTAAACATAACGTTCCTTTAATATTTCCTGCAGGTTTCGAGAAGTCTGCGGAATATTCTTTCCGGTCGAAATAATCACCTTAGGCACACTGGAGGGACGATTAATAATCGTTTTCCATTCAAAACTGGAGAAAGTGCTCCCATCAGGTGAAGTCACCGTATAACGGCGATGTTCTACCACATCCCGGTCACTATCCTTAGCCAATGTCTGTTGACGAAACTGATCGGAAATACGTGCCGCGCGTTCTGTTGCAGCCACATCTTTTTCCAAATACTTTTTCGTTTCTACCAATTCCAAATTATGAACTGCCTGAGCAAGGCTTCGTCCTACATTTTCTTCGAACTGCTCCTTACGCATCTTGACCATCTCTTCTATATAGCTTACCTGCAAATACAGCAAACTGAGAAAAGACAATCCCATAACGATTCCTAATATCCAAATAGTTGACTTTTTCATGAGGGCAAAATTAAACCGCTACCTGTTACAATACACCTTGCTTAACATGTTTTAATCCGAGATTCTCTTATATTAACTGAAAATTCCATTTAACATATCAAAACAAGCACTTCAGAAGCAATCAGCACTTACTCAGTTGCAAAATTAATAAAATTTTAAATCAATAACAAATAAATATCCCTAATAGTTTAAGTTTAGTTAAACAAAAAAAGGCCGTATTTTAAGAAATACGACCTTTTAATGTATGAAAACAATAAGCTACTTACATTTCATCCTTTTCCTGTTCTTCGAATTCTTTCATCAATTTCGTCTGAACATCAGTTGGAACCAACTCATAACTTGCAAACTTCATAATGAATGAGGCGCGTCCTCCTGTCAACGAGCTCAATGCAGTAGAATAATTAGACATTTCTTTCAAAGGTACTTTGGCAGCCAGTTTTTCGTAGCCTTTCTCACTACTCATACCCATAATCATGCCCCGACGACCTTGCATATCGCTCATTACATCACCTAACTTATCACTCGGACAGAACACTTCCACATCATAAATAGGCTCCAATATTTTGGGACCTGCATTCTTAAACGCCTCACTGAAAGCATGACGCCCTGCCAGCATAAAAGAAATTTCATTTGAATCGACCGGATGCATTTTACCATCATAAACAATAACCCGCACATCCCGGGCGTATGACCCAGTCAACGGTCCTTGTTCCATACGGCTCATAATACCTTTTAATATAGCAGGCATAAAACGGGCATCAATAGCACCACCTACCACACTATTAATAAATACCAACTTTCCGCCCCATTCCAAATCAATGGTTTCAGTTCCTTTTACTGTAACCTTAAATTCCTGGCCGTTAAACCTATAGACGTCTGGAGCAGGCATTCCTTCATAATAAGGCTCCACAATCAGATGCACTTCACCGAACTGTCCTGCCCCACCCGATTGCTTCTTGTGACGATAATCGGCACGTGCTGCCTTCGTAATAGTCTCCCGATAAGGAATTTTAGCCTCAATAAACTGTACAGGCAATTTTTCATTATTCTCCAAACGCCATTTTAACGTACGCAAATGAAATTCCCCTTGGCCATGAACTAAAATCTGCCTTAATTCTTTCGACTGTTCGATAACCCATGTCGGGTCTTCTTCACGCATACGGTTTAAAATTGACATCATCTTTTCCATATCCGCCTCATTCACCGGTTTAATGGCACGAGTATACTTCGGATTGGGATATTTGATAAAGTTGAAACGATTGTCACAGTCTTTACCATTCAATGTATTTCCGGTCTTTACATCTTTCAGTTTTACCGTACAGCCAATATCACCGGCACGAAGTTCTTCCACTTTTTCACGTATCGAGCCGGCACATACATACAACTGCGCCATACGTTCTTTCGAGCCACGGTCAGCATTAGTCAAGTCATCGCCTTCATGCACCACGCCACTCATTACCTTAAAATATTGCACATCACCAATATGCGGCTCTACAGCCGTCTTGAAAAAATACAATGAAGTAGCGCCATTTGCATCGGGGGGAACAGGCACTCCACGTGTATTATGAACCACCGGCATTTCATCTACAAAAGGAACCACATTGCCTAAAAACTCCATCAAACGACGAACGCCCATATCTTTCCCTGCACAAACACAAAATACAGGGAACATTCCTCGTGCAATCAGCCCCTTACGGATACCTTCACGCATTTCATCCTCGGTAAGGGAATCCGACTCAAAAAATTTCTCCATCAAAGTCTCATCATGTTCAGCTGCAGCTTCTACCAATATTTTATGCCATGCCTGAGCCTTTTCCATTTCTTCAGCAGGAATTTCTTCAATCGTCGGCTCACCGCCTTCCGGTTTCCAAGAATATTTTTTCATTAAAAGTACATCAATCAACGAATTAAAATCGGGACCTGTACTGATAGGATATTGCACTGGCACCACCTTGGAACCATAATTTTCCTTCAATTGCTCCAGCACACGATCAAAATCACATTTTTCACTATCCAACTGATTAACTAAAAATATGACAGGTTTACCCAATTTTTCCGTATAACGGAAATGGTTCTGCGTACCGACCTCTGGTCCACATTGACCATTCAACAACAAAACAGCCGTATCAGTTACATTTAGGGCCGTAATGGCGGCACCAACAAAGTCGTCACTTCCCGGACAATCAATAATATTCAACTTCTTGCCATTCCACTCTACATGATAAACAGTAGAAAAAACAGAATATCCATATTCCTGTTCTACCGGGAAATAGTCACTAACTGTATTTTTAGCAGTAATTCTTCCGCGACGTTTTATAACCCCACTCTCATAGAGCAACGCTTCTGTGAGAGTGGTTTTACCTGATCCATCGTTGCCAAGCAACGCAATGTTTTTAATTTCGTTAGTCTGATATACTTTCATGGTATTCAAGATTTTAATAAACAACAAAAGGATATGCTTTTCATATCTCTTACTTAATGGGGTGCAAATTAGGAATTAATGTCGAGAAATGCAATGTTTTAGTCAGTGTTACTAAACTATGTTTTAAGACAGATTTTATCTTATGAAATCTCCGTATTCCCTCCAATTGATATACCTTTTGATAGACCTTCAAAACAAAGATATACTTCATAAGCCATTCCAGTTATACTATGCGCGGTATGAATTTGTGCATTTTGTTGATGTCACAGTTCCAGCATGCTGCCTCCGTTCCGTTCACCGCTTCTCCCAACGCAGATAACTTCGTCTGGTGTAAGATTATTAATCTTCCGCTTGTAAGATTAATAATCTTGCAGCCTGAAGATTAATAATCTTACAGCGAATGACCCTATATCATTATTTTAGCAGAATCGGGTCCATCCTTTTCTTCAGTTACAAGACGGATATTGAGGATAAGTAGCCCATAAACTATAAGGCTTCCCAAGCTCATTCATACTATTGAACCAAAGATTATGATAATCTTCATCCAACAGATGAGTTTTAGTTCCCTCACCTACCATCCACGAATCATCATCTATTTCTTTTTCCAACTGTTCATGTTCCCAACCCGCATAACCAGCAAAAAAACGGATAAACCCCTCTACCGGATTTCCATTCAAGATATATTGTATCACCGCCGAGAAATCACCATTCAGATAAAGCCCGTTTCCTAAGTCTAAAGCACCTTTTAAATGGCCAAGCACATGCAAAAAGAAAATCGTATCACGATCAACAGGTCCTCCTTTAAATATCGGGATAGCAGGCACAGCTGCCAATTTCGGCACTAACTGGTTCAGTGCAATAAGGTATCTGAAATTTTTATTCATCACAATACCCATACTTCCTTCTATGTTATGTGTCACCATCAAAACAACGGAACGTGCAAAATGATAATCATACAATAGCGGAGAAGCAATAAGAATACTTCCTACATGTGGAAGCGCCTTATTTGAGTGTACCTGAAAAATGCGCATATCCATATTACATTTCTTTTTATCTACTAATATAGCTTTTTATTCTGATACTCAAAAGCTTTTTAACTTTTTTCTAAAAAACATCTCCTAAAAGTTTGGAAATTACAAAAAACATTGTACCTTTGCATCGCAATCGAGAGAGGTAGCAACGAAAGAAAAACAAAATGGTGCGTTAGTTCAGTTGGTTAGAATACATGCCTGTCACGCATGGGGTCACGGGTTCGAGTCCCGTACGCACCGCTTACGAAAAAAGACTGAAACAAGAAAGTCGAAGACAATATCCTCAAAGTCAGTAACTTTGGGGATATTTTTTTGTTATACCACGACAGATGAATACCCCGTTGGAAGTCGAAAATTGGACAAATCGAGTAACCAAATCGTAACCAAGAAAAAAAACGGGAATTTTGGTTACGACTTCGTAGATATGTCGTTGATTTGTCGTTGTTTACATTCAATTTTATCGACACGCCGTAACCTAAAATCCTGAGCAGAAAAAGGAAACAACCGGCACGTTTACGATTCATTTCATGAGGATACACGACAATGACCCTCAAATGTCTGTTTCATAGCCGCCAAGTGTCCGCCTGTGGATTGCGTCAAGTGATTGTCAAACAGTATTTTTGCAACAAAAAACTTAAAAGCGCATGAAACGGAACACATTCAGCGTACTTTGTTACGCAAGGAAAAGGGAACAAGGAAAGGACAAGCAATATCCTATCATGGTTCGCATCACCATTGACAGCGAACAGGTACAGTTCAACTCACAGTTAATGGTGGATAAGAAGATGTGGAAGGACGGTGGCGTAGTCGGTCGTAGTGCGACGGCGGTGTATTTGCGCACGCAGATAGAGAAAATCAAGACCGACATTACCCGCATCTACGAAAAGGAAATCGAAAACAACCGCTACCCTTCACCGCTGAAGCTGAAGAACATCTATCTGGGCATTGAAACGAAAGCCAACACGTTGCTGACCGTGTTCAAGAAGATGAACGAGGAAAAGCGGAAGGAAGTGGGCACGTCGCTCTCACAGAACACCTACAAGAAATACGACCTGACATACCGCCGTATGGAAGAATACATTCAGTTCAGGTTCAGGAAAGAAAAGTATAAAGACATTCCATTGACGGAAATCAACGAGGAATTTATCAACGGCTTCCGCAACTTCCTGCGTGTGGACAAGAAGGTCGGCCACAACGCCACCTCGAAGATGATGCAACTGTTCAAGAAAGCCGTTACCCGCGCAAGGAACGCCGGTCTTATCCAGTTCAACCCATTCACGCAGCCCATCACCTTCGTTCAGGTGGACAAAGGCTTTCTGACAATGGACGAACTCCAGAGCATTATGGACAAGGAGATTGAAGTGGAACGCCTGCAACGGGTGCGCGACGTCTTTGTATTTTCCTGTTGGACGGGGTTGGCGTACATAGACGTATATCTGCTCAAAGACGAACATATCCAGAAGTATCTGGACGGCAACTATTGGATTATCTCCAAGCGCCATAAGACCGGTGTGCCCATCAACGTGCGCCTGTTGGACATTCCCCTGCGCATCCTGCAAAAGTACAAGGGTAAACAGCCCGACCACCGCGCCCTGCCCATGCCGAGCAATCAGAAGATGAACGCATATCTGAAGGAACTCGCTGATATTTGCGGAATTAGGAAGAACCTGACCTATCACCTCGCAAGACACACGTTCGCCACAACCGTTACGCTAACTAACGGAGTATCAATAGAATCCGTATCAAAAATGTTGGGACATACTAATATTCGCACTACGCAAATCTACGCGAAGGTAATCAACCAGAAAAGCGGCAGCGAGATGGAAGCCCTTTCCGACAGGCTGCATGTATCCATGAACGCATTATAGAAAGGAGGACAAATATGAGAACGATAGAAAGACAGCTTAGAGCCAGACAAACGGCGGTGAGTCTGAACGAAAAGGAATTGAGCAGACTGATGAAAGCCACGTTTGACACACCGCGTTTGGAACAGGTGCGTGACCTTTTCATCTTTTCGAGCTTTACAGGCCTGCATTACCAGAACCTGAAATCCCTCCGTAAAGAGAATTTCCACAACAAGTACGGGCAGAAGTGGATTTTCATGGTAAGGGAGCAGACCGACGCTTTCATCCACATTCCCCTGCTGCCTGTTCCACAAATGATATTGGAGAAGTACAAAGTCCGGTTTGCCGGAACGGATGAACTGTTGCCCGTCCCCAGCAACCAACGGCTGAATGTCTATCTGAAAGAGATTGCGGAACTCTGCGGCATCGAAAAGAACATGACCATGTATCTGGCTTACCATACGTTCAAGGATACGATAACGACAAAAAACGGCATATCCACCGGTACGGTATGCCGCATGTTAGGGCGGTTCGACCTGCGCGGCCGCCATGCTTATGTTACCGACCGCATCATCAAGCGCGAAATGGACAGAGTGGCGCGTAACTGCACCCCGTTTGAAAAAATTGCGGCGCAATACATCATGACAACCAATAAATCCGTATATTGTCCCACCAAATAAAAACGATACCCCCTATGCTACACAGAGGAAACATCACCATCACCGGGCTGGAGGACATCAACCGCCACCCCACAGTCAGCGTCAGGCTGGAGAACGGCAACGTATGGCTCACCAAACATGAGCTTGCCCGCCTGTTCGGAGTGTTCATCCAGACGATAGACGCCAATATGCGCTCCATCTTCAAGTCGCGCATCCTGAACGAGAGCGAGGCAACCATCACGGAGAAGCAGGATAAGCGATACGTTACCTACTATAATCTGGAGGCCGTCATTTTCCTCAGCTTCCGCATCAACACCTATTGTACGAAGCTGTTCCGCGAATGGGTGCTGAACTCCCTGTGCGAGTACAAGCGGCTGAAGGAGAAGCAGCCCGAAGTCCTTGTCGTGTTCAACGCTTCGGACAACCAGACATTCATTTCATACAATTAAGTAACAGGAAATATGGCTACAAACAAATCGCAGATAGAAAAGTGGATAACGGCGCAGAAAAAACATCGGCTGTCCGACACCCACGTACAGATGGCGCGTGAACTCGGTCTCAATTCCGATAAGTTAGGCAAGATAGACAACCATCGGCAGGAAACATGGAAAGCCCCTTTACCCCAATTCATCGAGGACATCTATTTCAAACACTTCAAGAAAGAACGTCCCGATGCAGTGAAGCCTTTGAAGCAAATCCTGAACGAACTGGAGGCGAAGAAGGAAGCAAAGAAAAAGGCGAAGGAGGAACGCTGCCGATTGAAGGAGAGTAACGAAGCCTGAAAACTGAAATCCCACAAAAACGGGGCTTGTCCGTGAAATAAACCGGGCAAGGCTCGTTTTGTATCCTCCAAACCCTTATCTTTGGGCAGAAAAAGCCCCAAAGATGATAGAAGACCTCCACATATCCGTCCCTCTTAGTGAAGTACCCGAAGCCCAAGTGGGCAATTACTTCACCCTCTCCGAGATGCCCGGCGAGTTCCTGATAATCCAAAAACCCGACAACACGTTCTATTTCCTATGCAGCCGGGAGTGCGACATCGTGCGGATATGCGAGTCCTTCGACTGGTACATCGTATCGAAGGACGCTTTCAACGACCGCCTGAGCATCGGCATCGGTCTGGCCGACAAGGAGAGCATCGACGGCGAGGTCTATCGCGTGCAGGATGAGGCCACGCTCTCCCTTTGGCGCGACATCCTTCATTTCACCTTCGACAGCGATTTCGTGCGCCGGTTCTTCCCCTACAACACCCGTTTCAAGGGCAAGATGCGCATCGACGGCGCATTGTGCTTCTACATCCACGATTATTACCCCACGCGCTGCAAGGGCATCGCTGTGGAAGACCGTAAAACCAGCAACTTGGTTTTCCGCTTCAAGGAAGGACAGCAGGCAGCTCTCGTCGCCAAAATCTTCTCCCTTTGCATCGCCCGTATGCCTTTCTACAAGGAAAAGGCGGCCAATGCCGTACTTATCCCCATCCCGGCGGCTACCCGTGAGCGCAACGCCGCCCGTTTCGCCCGGTTTTGCAGCCTTCTTTCGCGTCGCCTGAAAATCACCGACGGCTTCCGTGCCACATGGATAAGGGAAGACCGTGAGCAGATGAAAGGCACTCATGGTCTTGATAAGCTCTCCAACCTCATTTTCCACCCCGTCTATTTTCAAGGACGCGATGTCTTTCTTGTGGACGACATCGTGTCCACCGGCGAGAACTTCACGCAGATGAAACGCAGGTTGATGCAGCTTGGAGCCAATTCCGTTACCGGATTATTCTTGGGACGGACGGTGAAAATGGGGAAAGAATAAAAAGACACACCCTTGGTTTCGACATTTCCGCAAGTCGGGCAACCCAAAGTGCTGAGTTGGGCAACTCAGCAAAACGAGTTGGGCAACTCACGGAAACGGGTTGGGCGACTTTGCAGGCTTGGGATAAATGCAAAGAATACAATATTCCAATCCCCGACCCATGCTGCGGAATGTAAAAGCCCGTCATTTCCGTCGGCAAGCATATCCCCGTTCCCGTTGGGAATGGAAATACCCTTGCCGCCTACGCAAAACCGTAGAAACATGCCGCATGGTCAAGCGTGATGAACCAAATCATCACACCATATCCCATACGCCACTTTTCCTTGCCCGGTTTTGCCGCCAAGGTAGGCTTTTACGATTGTCTGTCCCGCCCGTTAATATGCGTTGCCGCTTTTCAGAGGGCAGAATCCATTGCTTCGTAATGGTCGCCATCATGTACGCTCAATGCCGCCACGAGGCTGTTCAACGTGCGCACGGCCTCCAGCCGTTGTTCCGTCGAGCTTTCCTCCGGATGGCTCAATACATCGATGGCACAAGTCAGATGCGCCTTTGTCTGCTGCAAGGTGGACACATCTTGAATGGGAAACAGGTAGAAAAGTCCTTCATCGGAAGAACGGACGATGCCCTTCAGGGCGGTAGCTTGTAATTCCATATCTTTCGGGTATTAACAAATGACGTAACGCTGCCGGCCACCACGTTCGAGGTATCGCCAAATAACCCAACACAAAGTGAACCGGCAGGTTACGTCAAGGTATAACCTACCCGGTTCATTTACCTTTGTGTTTTTGAAATTGGCGATTTCCGAACGTCAGTAAATGAACAACATTACCACGATGCTATTTGCACCGCTGGCACAAAGGTAAGAAAATAACGCCAATAATCCATTGCCATCCTTAAAAACCTCCTTCGGAAAATCCATTGCGGAAAGAAATCAATGTCCCTACGGTATGTTTCCCTTGCCGCTTTCATTCCCCATCACTCCACAATGTGCTATTGAAAGGTTGGATGAGCTGACTTATTACGTGCGCAAAGGTAATTTCGGGTTTTGACGGACTAATCAAATTTTTTAGGCACAATCTCCACGCTTCGCAGGCTCAGGTAGTATTCTGCCGAAAAAATTTGATTCTGCAAAACCCTGTCCTTTGCCCCGCTTACGAAATAAGTCAGCTCACCCAACTCGTCAATGCATAAAAAAAATGTCGTGATTATGAAAGCAACAAGAGAAACAAATGGAAATAAGTCGCTTCCCAATCTGCCTCTGCATAAATTCTTGGGCGTGACGGTGAGGTTCTTCCTTGCGGCATTCTGCACATCCCTGTACGGTGGCTCCCTGCTGGTGTGGTTCGTCGGGTTGTGGCTGGTGTGGAACTTCCTTGCGGGTGTAGTACGTTTCCTGTGGGTCTGCCTTGTGTTCCTGTTGGCATTTGTTTCGCTTGTCGCTTTCATGGTCTGGGTATTAACACTCTAAACTCACATCATCATGGAAACAACAGACATCTCAAAAAACGTGTCGTTTACCGGACACCGCTCCGGCAGGATAAGCCAACCCATGCTCACCCTTTTTGCAGGCATGGTAACGGAAATCAAAAGCCTGTATGCTTCGGGATGCCGTAATTTCTTCTCCGGCATGGCGGAAGGCGGCGATTTGGTTTTCGCCAAGGCGGTCTTGGCGGCAAGAAACGAATTGACCGACATTCGGCTGGTAGCTGCCATCCCGTTCCGGGAGCAGTCCGCACGCTATTCCGACATGAACAAGAGGCTTTACATCAGCCTGTTGGAAGAAGTGGACAAGACGGTTGTCCTTTCAGAAAGCTATCACAAGGGCTGTTTCCACCGGCGCAACGACTTTCTGGTGAAACATGCGGCAATCATGCTCGCCTATTGGGACGGACAACCCTATGGCGGCACATACTATACGGTAAAGAAAGCTATCGAAGCAGGTAAGAAAATCGTTAATCTCTATAAATGGAATCATTATGAAACGGTACAGCAAGACTATCGCACAGCAGTGCAAATATTATGAAGTGGAGAACATTTTCGAGTACATGGTGGAGACCTACATCAACGGCAACCACAGCACCTTTACCCGGCTGTTCAAGGAATTGGAGAAGGACGCACGCAAGCTGTTCATTGAATACCTGTTGTGGGAAGTCAATCCCCAATACCACGTGGTAATACTGAAAGCAACCATCTAAAAAATTACAGTTATGGACAAGAAAATATCCCAAATGACGAGAGAAGAAAAATTGCAGGCTTTGACAGACTACCATGCTTGCAAGCGTGAGCGGCACATCATTCACCGCTATGTTCAGGCACTCCGCCGGGAAGATGCGGAACAGACCGCCTATTTCGAGAGCTTCGGTGAAAGCGTGCATCACATCGTACTGAATGTGAACACCTACGAACGCAGGCTCATTTTCGGCTATGTGGACAGGCAGTTTAACGAATACGGGTGGATAAGCGGCATGTTGCCCATCGTGGAAGAAATCCGGCTGGACAATTCCAATGTAATACACATCGGCCAGTCCGTGAACGGCACGTATGTCGTTACGGTGGGCTGGTGTACCGGCACGGCAGGAGGCGGCAGCCACCCTTCGGTATGGGAGGAACCCATTGCCGATTACAAGGAAGCGGTAGCGAGCGGCATCCGCCAGTTGGAAAGAATCTATAATGATGCGGAACGCCGCTCCCTGACAGACAGGGGGAACTACAACCCGAAGTATATCCGCAGGCTGAAAGCCGGATTACAGGAGGTAAAGCGCCGCTATACCGCTCCGCAGCAGTTAAGTCTATTCTGATTATTCACACATATAACACCAAATGATTATGGACGTAAAGATTGAAAGCATGATTTTCGGGTGGGATGAACGCATACCCGATACGTTGATTAAGTTCATCAACTCCGTGACGCTCACAAAGGACGAGCAGGAACTTCGCGGACTGATGGAAGTGTTCGCCCGGAGCAAGGAGTTCAACCGCTTCTTTTCCTTCGGATATGGCAGCCACCATCTGTGGCTCACGCAGAGGATGGCGTCAGACCCGGCAAGGTGCATGGAAAACCGATTGTTGATTGTTGAATTTTAGCAGATTGCATTATGACTACAAGAATGACGGAAAACGGAGTTTCGACCTGCCGGAAGGCAGGTTCGGAACAGTTCGAGAAGTTCCAGACCGGCATCGGAAGAAGAAAACGCACGCTGGTGCAGTACGATTACAGGGCATACGATGGAGAACTGTTCTCCTGTGTGGCTCCGACTTTGGAGGAATGCCGCCGCAAGTGCAATGGATGGTTATCGGCAAAAGGAAGGAGGCACAGCGATGAATGACAGTTATGACACGCTGATAATCACTTTCAGCGAACCCATCCGGGTTTTGGACGGCATGTTTGAGGACACCGACACATGGGGAGTTTCCACGCTGAAAGAATGGGTCGATACTTACGAATCCACACGCTTCACCCCGATAAACGACTATACGGCAGTCATCACTTCCGAACACAATATGAAGCACGTAAGGGAATGGCTGGAACGATACTTGCCCATTGACAGCCTGCAAATCCGATAACCGGAACAAGCATGGAACAGGAAAAGGTCAGAGCCGATAAAAGCCCTGACCTTTTCTATATCTTATAGGAGATAAAGGAAGTCAGTCCGTTTCTTCTCCCCAAAGTTCGATGTCCGTCGGCGCATGGCGGATTGACCGGACAATAAGGCTGGCTGTAATGGTCACCAATGCCAGATGAGCAATAATGAAATATTCCATAAGCATATACGGTACAGGATTAAAGATTACACCGCCTGTTGGCTATATCCACATATTCCCGGTTCATATCAAAGCCGATGAAACTTCGTCCCAGCCGTTTTGCAACGGCTGCTGTCGTTCCGGCTCCCATGAACGGGTCAAGTACGATGCCGCCTTCGGGCGAGCCTGCCAATATGGGCACTTCCACTAACTTTGTCGGGAACATGGCATAGTGCTTCTGCTTGTTCTGTTCAAAAGCGATACGCCAGACACAACGCATGTTGCGCCCGTTAGGATTTACTTTCATCATCCCTTTAGGCGTACCGGCTATCCGTTGGAACTCGCCGCATTTCCCATTGGAAGTCATCGGATGGCGGTATCTCTCAAAGGTGGATGCGGCATAAGGCTCATACTGCCGGTTAAACCGGTAACGCGGGTGCTTGACAAAGAAGAACATTTTCTCGAAATCCACCGTGAACCGGTCTGTCACGGGAGAAGGCACGCAAGTGGGCTTGTACCAGATAATCTCGTTCCGGAGTATCCATCCGTCCAGTATCATTTCATCGGCAAACCGGCCCGGAATGTTGCATAGGGACTTGGAAAGCACCCGATGCCGTTTCTTGTCCACACGCATGTCAATCAGGCAATGGTCGTTCTTCCAGTTGGAAGCGTACCATTCCGGGGCTTGGCGTGCGTTGTATTTGTACGGCTTGCTGTATGAATCGCCGAGGTTCACCCACAGCGTGCCCGTTTTTTTCAAAACCCTGCGGCATTCCCGGAACACGGAAACCAGATGCGCGATGAATTCCTCGCGCACCGGTTCCTGCCCCAACTGTCCTTGCCATCCCCCGCAACGGGCGCAATATCCGCTCTCGTCGGGCTGGTGGCTGCACCTTTCGTCCGCAGCCCACCACAAGGGGGCAATGCCGTAATCGCGCATCTGCCAGTAAGGTGGTGAAGTCACGATGCAGTCCACCGACCCGTCCGGAAGCATCCGCAATCCCGACAAGGCATCAGTATGGTAAATCCGGTTCAGCTCCATCATCGCCTCCTTCTTCCTCTGTTTCGTTATTGAACGAGAAACTTTTGGTTACAATTTGGTTAAATGAATCCACAATGTAGATGTCAATCGTCTGCTGGTCTGTGCAGAGCGACTTGTAATAGAGCCGGAAGGTTTCGTCCGGCAACGGGTAGAGGTCGTTGGGCAGCAGCACCGTGCCGTCCTCCAGACGAAGTTCCCCTTTGCCCGTAGGCTGGAAATAGCGGATGAAATACTCCGTTTCCTCGTACCGCCCGCTGCGTACCAACTGGCAGCGTATTTCGGCTTCCCCGCCTTCCACGATGGTACTCTGTACCGGCAGGGTTGCCAAATCGAACTCATACACCTGCTGGATGTCCAGCTTGTCGGAACAGGCGCAAAGCAGCACGGCGGCAACCAATGCGAAACCGGCGGTAAAAATCAGTTCAGTCATTCGTTTCATTTTCTTGATGATTTATTAGTCCAATATGAATTTCAGTCCCACCCCGAACTGGAAGTGGAAATTTCCCGTACCGCCACCCCACAGGCAGCGTTCACGCGCATGGAGGAGCAGTACTGTCCGGTTGGTGAGGTAGGTTTCTATCTCCAGCGATACCGCGCCGCCATAGACGAAAGCGTCGCCGTCCGTGATGCGTGCCCCGTCATGGAGCAGGCTCTCGCCCCAATTCACCGTTTCATAACCCGCCATCGCCGAGCCGCCCACGTAGCAGAGGAACACCTTGTTCGCGTCCGAGAGGAAGTTGTAGTAGTATCCCCCTTCCGCCGTGAACTGCGACAGCGGCAGGCGCGTGTCCTTGTACGGGTGGTACTTTTGCAGGTACTCTGCGCCGAACACCCACTTGCTACACCCTTTCGTGTACGAGTCCATTGACAGCCCGAAGTGGTAGCCCAATTCATTGCGCCGGCTTGCCGAATGGAAGCCGTCCGCCATGCCAGCCGTCAGCCGCAGCCCTTTCATGCCCGGCAGACAGCGTTGCGCCTGCACCTTGTCTGCAAGGACAAGGCACAGCGCCATGCTGATTAGAATAAACACCGTCCGTTTCATCTTACTTCACCTTCAATTCGTTGATGACACGGGCACGCACCAGTTCGGCATTGGTGACCGTGAACTGCTGATGCCTCCCGCCGTTCTGCTCGTTTATTTCCACCACCAGTTGCTTGTCGTCCGGCAGGGTGAATTTGGGCAGAGTGAACACCGTGCGCTCCCGGCTCTTGCCGCCAATCTCCGTCACGTAGTTATAGGCACGCAGCGGTACAATCACCTGCTCTTGGATGGCGGTGCGCTTCGCCACTTTCCGGTCCACCACCTTGAACGACACGAAGTCCACCGTGAACGGCACGTTGGAGGAGTTCTTCAGTTCCGTATGGAAATAAAGCAGCCCGTTGTGCGTGTAGATGCCCTTCAGGATGTACTGGATGCCGAAGCGTTTGCAGCCGATGTGCTTCACCAGCCGCTTGTCGTCCTTGTGGATGGACTTCATGATGAGCCGCACCAACAGCGGCGATTCGCTGCCCAACTCCTTCAGATAAACCTCCTGCGAGTTGTTCGGGCGGTTCACCGCCTCTCCGTCGTGCAGGAAGTCCTTCATCTCGATGTTCAGCTTGGTCGGCTCGTCGGCATACTTCACGTTGAAGGTATAGTAGCTTCCATCCTCGGTAATCACCGCCAGATTGGTTTCGCGGGAGAAGTCGCGCAAGGCGGCCTTCACTCGGAGCACGTTTTCCGAGCCGTCCGCCTTGCCCGCGATGATGTCGGCGGAACCCAAGTCCACGTATTTGATAGTGGCGGGGAAGATGATATGCACGGTCTTGTAAAACGTAACCTCCAGCGCATACGGGGGTATCATCCGGTCGAAGGTTATCGGGCGTGTCAGCCCGTCGAACAAATCACCGGTGGACGGACTTCGTTTCATCCCGCCATCATCGGCAGTTGTCGGGACAGCCGTTTTTTCCGTTTCTTTCAAATCGGTTTCTTCCACGACCTTTTGCGCATGGGCTTGGGTCATTGCGGCGATGAACGCCGCCATAAGCATAATTTTCTTCATTTTTCCTTGTGAATAATAGTGATACATAAGATTATTTCTTGGCCACGAGCAGTACCGCGTGGTTCGCCTTGAGCGTTACCTTGACGGTGCGGAACTTCGTGGCGAGGTATTGCGACAGCCCCTGTATCGCACCGCGTCCCAAGTCCGAGGCCAGTTGCGCCCCGGCATCGGTGGAGATGTTGATGCTGCTGCCCATCGTGGAACCCATGTTGGCCGCCATCTCCTTGAGTGCGGTCAGTTCCTGCGACCCCGGCACCGAGATGCCTTTCATGCCGCCCATGTCATATACCTCCAGTTCCACCGGCACGACCCTCCCTTTATAGGCAATGGTACTGATGGTCAGTTCCATACGCTCCCCGTTGATGCGTGCCGTGGCGGTCAGCACGGTGTTGGCCGGTATATACATGCCCCCGACGTCAATCGGTTCCAGCAGGCGGATTTCCGCCTCCTTGCCGTCGCTTACTGTAACCGTGCGCCGGATGCAGGCACGGATGCTGTTCCTGCCTGCCGTGTGCGCTTGGTCTGTTACCGTGTGGAACCCCATGTTGTGGGGACGGCTGTACCGTTCCATGAACTCGGCATCGGACATCGGTTGTGCCAGCATCGACACGACCTGCTCCGCCACCTGCGTGACCGGGCTGACCGTCCTTCCCTTCGTTTCCGTTACGGGTACGGACTTCGCTCCGCCACCCTCTTGTGGCAGGTAGCGCGAGGCCATCTCGTAGGATTTCTCCATCAGGCGGAGCTGCTCGTCGGCGGTTTCCTTTGCCTTGCGTTCCTCTTCCGCCCGGCGTTCCAGCTCTTGTATGCGCCATTCCAGTTCCAGCGTTTTCTGGTCGTCCTCCGGCTCCGGCTGCTCGTAGAAGCTGCCAATCTGCCGGTTGATGTCCCGGTAGGCATCCGCCGAGGTGCGGATGGACGACCCGCCCGATGATGCAGTTTCTTCGGTCTGGAACACATCTTCCACGGCCTCCCTGTCCGTATCATCCTCCGCCACCGCCAAGTCCTGCAGGGTGCTCATCTTCTCCCGCTGCTTGCGCTCGAAGTCCTGCTGCTCGTAGGCGGCACGCTTGTCCGAAGGCAGGTTCTTCTCCTCCGGCATGGGCACTTCCACGTTGAAGCCGTCGGGCAGGCTCTCCCCTTCGTCCGACGGTGCGAATATCAGCCACATCGCCACGCCGAAGACAAGGAACAACAGCGGATAGACCAGCATCTTCCTCCGTTTCCGGATTTCTTCGGGAGTCAGCGGTTGGGACTCCTTCCGCCCGCGTTCATTCTTCTTTGCCGTTTCCGGCTGTTTTTCCGTTTTGTTCTCTTTCATGTTTCCTGTCATGATTAAAATGGATACTGTCTTTACTTATGCCCGGATGCAGTTCCAACTGCCGCATCCGTTCTATTCTCATCTGCTCTCCCCGGCGTTTGCCGATGTTGTATATCGACGACACGGTGATGTAGATGGAGAGGGCGCTGAATCCCACGAGCATCGCCACCACCACGATGAGCCGCACATCGGGCGACATCCGCCCGCACACGCAGCGCATCCCGTCGCTTATCCGGTCAGGGATGTAATGGAGCCACTTTCTTGTCTTTCCCATACGCCTTTACCTTTCTATGGTCCGTAAATCGCGGTTCTCCAGAATGGTGAACTGCTCCATCGTGAAACCGTGAGGATTGTTGTCCGACCGCACCGAGTTCAGCAGGCGGCAGCGGGTTACAAGACTGCGCTCGGTGATGTTGCTGCTCCTGACGAGCGACTGGCGGGCATAGGTCGTCACGATATAGGGGTAACGCTCGAAGTCGCACGCCACGCTGTCCACCCGCACGGTCTGGTTGATGTTCGCCGAGATGATTCGGTTGTAATACCCCTTCTCTTCCCAGTCCTTGTAGTAGCGGAAGGCACTTTCGTCACACAGGTACAATGCCCGGCGGATGTTGCCCTCAATGGCCGCCTTGTCGGGCGAGAGTGTGAAGAACAGTTCGTGGAACCGCCTGACATGTTCCCGCGCCTCGACCGGACGGTTCTGGGAAAGGTCTTGCGAGAGCGCGAGGATGAGCGACTTGCCGTTGTCCAGCACGTAGATTTTCTCCCGCTGCTTCTCGGCGAAGCTGTATGAACTCCACAGCGCGTAGCCCGTGACCAACGCGCACAGCACGACGAAGGCTATTGCCATCGTGCGTATCTGCCGGAAGCTCGTTTCGATGTTCTTTAATGACTTGAATTCCATTTTCTTTAATTCTTGTTGTTGATTGTTGAATCATTTGCCCCGCAGCTTGCCCGCGACATGCCCGGCACCAGCCCCGGTAGCCGCTGCCGCCACTTTGCCGGTCTTGACGGCGGAGTTGTTCACCTGCTTGCCGTAGTTGCCAGCGCCCGCCGCCTGTATCACCCATGTCGATACCGTCGGGATGGTGAAATACCCCACGATGGCGATGAGCATGAAGATGATGTAGGCCGAGTTGTTCGTGTCCGGCACGAAGTTCGGGTCGGTCAATGCCGCGATGTCCTTCTCAATCATCAGCGTCTGGATGCGTGCCAGCACCGAACTGAACAAATCGGAGATGGGCAGCCACAGGTAGATGCTGATATACTGGCATATCCAATGCACCATCGTGCTGTGGAAACCGTCATACACCGAAATGGCGAATGCCAGCGGCCCCAAGATGGAGAGCACGATAAGGAAGAATGTCCTCAGCGTGTCCAGTATCAGCCCCACCGCCTGAAAGAGCAGTTCCAGAAAACTGCGGAAGGCGTTGCTGATGGTCTGCTTGATTTCATACTTGCCGCGCTCGATGGCCATCCCCGCCATCGTCTTCAGTTCCGACGGTGTCCAGCCCAAGTCTTCAATCTGCCGCTCGTATTCTTCGTCGCTGACCAGATAGGCCGTTTCCGGGTTACGCACCAAAGCCTCGTATTCCAGTTTCTCCCGCTTCTCGGCGTACTCCTCCATGTCGAGCGTCTGCCCTTGCAGGATGCCGTGGCAGCCGGTGACGATGGGACTCATGATGCCGTTGATGGTTCCCAACACGAAGGTGGGGAAGAACATGATGCACGCCCCGATGCAAAACGGACGGAACAGCGGATACACATCTATTGGCTCGGCACGTGAGAGCGCCTGCCACACCCGTGAGGCCACGTAGAACAACGCGCCCAATGCCGCCACCCCGGTGGCCACGCCCGTGATGTCCGAGCAGAGCGGCATCATCTCGTCATAAAGGCTGCGCAGCACTTCATGCAGGTTGCCGAATGTACTTTCTCCCGTCATGGCTACCAGTATCTTTGGTTATCGGTCCCGTACAGGTCGAGCACGCGCCGCGTGTCGTTCTTCTCCTTTGCCCGGAGGTACGACACGCCGATGTTGCGGTTCGTATAGTAGCGGACTAAGTTGCGGTGGTTCTTCACATCGCGGTAGATGCGGTCTATCAGGTCCATGCGCTCCTTGTCCGTCATTGAAAGGCCGGTCTGCGTGACGACCGTCTTCAGCTCGTCGAGCATCCCGCTGCTTTCCTCCAGCATCTTCGTGTAGCCCGAGGCGATGGCGGCCAGTTCGTCCGTCGTGTAGTTCTCGTCGGCAAGCATCTTCTGGAACGAGTTCACGTAGATGTCCGATATTTCCCCCACAAGCAGCACGGTCTGTTGCACCTTACGCGCGTCCTTCACCAAGTTATGCACCGACTTGAGCGCGTCGTAATACTTCTTTCCCTGCTCGTAAATCTTGACCGTTTCCTGAAAGTTCTTCACCATGTTCTCGGCGGTCGTGGTGGTCTGTATCACGTTCCGCGTGGTGTTCACGATGCTCTGCGCGAGGTTCGACGGGTCAAAGGTCACCCATTGCGCCCGGACCGTCGTGGCGGTGCAGAGCAAGGCCGTAAGGCAAATTGCTATTGGTATTCTTTTCATGTCCGTTGATGATTAAAATGTCCTTGTCAATATTCGTATTCCTTGCAGTCCCGTACATACACCCCTTCCGAGGCGAGCACGAGCCGCTCGTTATCTTCGTCATAGGCGACCTGCACCCTTTCGGGCAGTTCCGCCCACGTTCCCTGTCCGTTCCGGTAGAGCGTGGCGGTCAGCACGGCTCCCCAGCGGTAGGCAAGGGCGATGCGGTACGTGCGCCCTTCGCGGTACACCCTGACTGGGGGCGACTTGCCCCGGCTTTTCCACCGCCCGCAGATGCGGTCGAGCGGGAACAACGTTGCATATTCCATAGGCTCATCCTTTCCTTGCGTTCCTTTTCTCCTCTGCCAGCCGCTTGATGGCCAGCTCGATGTTGCCGCCGAGCTTCTCCGCCATGCGCTGCACCTCCACTTTCTCGCTCTCTTCGGTGGTGTAACAGAGGTATTCCTCCAATGAGGTTTCCGTCGCATACACCGCCGACTGCACGCCGCCCAGCCCGAACCACACCTCCTTGTACTTGCGCGTCGGGTCGTTGGACATGTTCACCGAAAGAATCTGCCCCTTCTCCTTGTCCGTCAGCCCGAGCAGCGTCTGTATCTGGTCGAACTTGTTCAGGTATTTCCGCTGGTCAAGGAGAATCTTGCAGTCCGAGTTGTTGATGATGCTCTCCTTCACAATCGGCGAGGAGATGATGTCCTCCACCTCCTGCGTGACCACCACCGCCTCCCCGTAGAACTTGCGGACTGTCTTGTAGAGGTAGCGGATGTAGTCCGCCATGTTCGCCGAGGCGATGGCCTTCCACGCTTCCTCGATGACTACCATCTTGCGGATTCCTTTCAGACGGCGCATCTTGTTGATGAACAGCTCCATGATGATGATGGTCGTAACGGGGAACAGGATGGGATGGTCCTTTATCTGGTCGATTTCGAAGACGATGAAGCGTTTCGTCAGCAGGTCAAGCTGCTTGTCCGAGTTGAGCAGGAAGTCATACTCGCCGCCCCGATAATAGGGTTCCAGCACGTTTAGGAAGCCCGCCAGGTCAAAATCCTTCTCCCGTACCTGCTTTTCCTCCAGTATCCGTCGGTACTCCGACTTCACAAACTCGTAGAAGGTGTTGAACGAGGGTTCTTCCACTTCCCCCGCCTTGATGCGCCCGATGTAGAGCGACACGGCGTTGGACAGCGCCACCTCCTCTGAGCGGGTTGCCGGTTCATTGTCCTTCTTCCACAAGGTGAGCAGCAGCGTCTTGATGCTCTCCCGCTTCTCGATGTCGAACACCCGGTCGTCGGTGTAGAACGGGTTGAAGGCTATCGGGTGCTCGTCCGTGTAGGTGAAGTAGATGCCGTCCTCGCCCCCGGTTTTCTGGTGTATCAGCGAGCAAAGCCCCTCATACGAGTTTCCGGTGTCCACCAGCACGATGTGCGTGCCCTGTTCGTAATATTGGCGGACAAGGTGGTTCATGAAGAACGACTTGCCACTACCCGAACCGCCCAGCACGAACTTGTTGCGGTTGGTGGTGATGCCCCGTTTCATCGGCAGGTCGGAGATGTCCACGTGCAGCGGTTTGCCGCTGATGCGGTCTGACATCTTCAGCCCGAAAGGGGAAAGCGAACTGCGGTAGTTCGTTTCCTCCGTCCAGAAGCAGACGGCCTGCTCGATGAAGGTATAGAATGATTCCTCCGCCGGGAAGTCTGCGGCGTTGCCCGGCATCCCCGCCCAATAGAGCGTGGCGGCATCCACCGTGTCGTGGCGCGGTTTGCACTCCATTGCGGCAATCTGGCTGCCCGTGTCGTTGCGGATGACCTTCACTTCGTCCGGGTTGTCCGTCCATGCGATGACATTGCAATGGCAGCGCACCGAGGTCAGCCCATAGGAATGCGCGTCGTTCAGGTACAGGTCTATCCATTCCTTGTTGATTTGGTTGCTCCGCGAGTAACGGGAGAGCGACTGCATGTTGCGTGCCGTCTTCTCGAAGCGTTGCAGGTTCTCCGCGCTGTCGTCGATGAAAAGGTACTGGTTGTAGATGTGGTTGCATGGGAGCAGCAGCCCCACCGGGCTGGCGAAGGAGAGGCGGCAGTCCGACCGGTCTGTGGAGAGCCGTTCATAGCGGCTGTCCGTACCGACCCGGCCCGGCAGTGCATCCAGTTCCGAGAGCGTATAGACCGACAGCCGTTTGTCGCCGATGCGCACCCCCTCGTCGCCCAGTTCGATGTCCTCCAGCGTGCCGGTGTCCTCCAGCGACAGGCAGAGGTATTTCTCCAGCAGGCCGGGTTTTTCCTCCGTGCCGGTTACCTCGTCGCCCGACAGACGGCGCAGTCTGACCAGTCCCGTGTCGTTTACAATGCGGGCGAACTGCCCGGCGGCATCTAAAAAACGTGCCGCCGTGTCCCGGTTCACTTCCTTGGGGATGATAAAGCCCCGGCACAACGACGAGAAGCTGCTCTGCATCCGCATCCGCTCCTTGGTCGTCTTGGTCAGATACAAGTAGCAGCAGTGGTTCAGGAAAGGCCGTTCGTTGAAGTGCAGTTCATAGCTCCGCGAGAGGAAGCCGAGCTTTTCGCCCTCCGTCCGGCTGCGGTAGTGTTCCTTCACGAACCAGTCCTGCTTGTGTACCACCGTGTAGTCGGGCAGCACCTTAACCGCTTTGCACCATGCCGCATGGATGGCGGCATATTCGGCAGAGGTTACCGTGAACAGTTCGGGAAGCTCCACTTCGAAGGCCACGGTGATGTCCGCGTCTTTCGAGACGATGCAATCCGACTCGACGGCCAGCAGCGGGAACTTGCTTTCCAACGTGGCGGCTTTCAATATATTTCTCATAGGCTTCTCTTTGGGGTGAATAACTTCCGGACGCTAATCCGGTTAATCAGGTATCGCGGGTGCTGCCGTTTGGCGAGCCGTTTCATCAGCCCGTGCTCGCCGTACTTGGCGTTCAGGCGGAATGTGAGCCATACCAGTATCGATGCGGATACCGCGCCAAAGGCGATGCACACCCATTGACCTGTTCCTGCCATGTACATCACGATGAACACCACGAACACGGCAAGCAGTCCTCCGGCGAAGATGAACAGGTATTGTGCCTTCAGCCCCTTGAACTCCGCGCTCTGCCCGATGCCCTTGTTCAGTTCATATTCCATAATCCTATTCTATATATTATTTATGTATAGGGATTAGAGGAAGAACGAGCGCAGGATGGTGGCGGCGACTATCAGGAAGATGCACGCCCCGAACCACGAGGCGGCGGTCTTGCTCGTATCCGGGTCACCCGAACTGAACTTGTTATATACCTTGATGCCTCCTATCAGGCCGACCACCGCACCGATGGCATAGACGAGTTTCGTTCCCGGGTCGAAGTACGAGGTGACCATCTGCGTGGCTTCCGTGATGCCCGCTTGTCCGTTACCTTGCGCGTAGAGCGCACCGGCTGCCATCAGGCAGGCCGCCATGAAAAAGATTCTCTTTGTTGTGTTCATAAAAAGTTGGTTTTATGCGGATAGACCGCTGTTAAACAATGTCGTCAATGGAAAAATCACCGGGTACGATACTCTCGGCGGGAGGCTCCGGTTGTCGTATCCGGCGGTAGTCCGCCAGATGCAGCTCGATGAGCGAGGCGATGCGCCGTTCCCGTTCCGCATCCCCGGCGGTGAGCTGGTCGAACATCGGCGTGCCCTTGAGTTCGGCAAGTGCACGTCCGGCCTGCTGCCGTTCTGCTTCGGTGGCGGTGCGGTCATCCATCGCCACGCGCACCGCCAGCCCCATGTCCTCGAAACGGAGTCCCGCCGCTTTCGGCGCATGTCCTTCCAGCATCTCGTCCTCGTCTATCGGAGGCTCACCGGCTTCCGTGTCCCGGTATTCCATCGGTTCGTCCTGCCCCTCCACGGGTTCCAGCCCGCCTTCGGCAAAGAGCGCGTCCAGCTCGTCGGCGGACACTACCTTGGGGTATCGTTCCGATTCCGTTGCAAAAGTATCCGCTTCGACTTCCGGTTTCACGGTTTCCGTTTTCTCGGGTACTTGTGGCGTGGAGTGGCACAGGGAAAATGTGCTTTTGCCCAAAATGTCTTCCGCGTCGGCTACTTTCCGGGGCAGCGTTTCCTCGCTTTCGCGCTGCCTTTTCCGGCGTTCATGCCGCTCATACAGGAGATAGGCGGCTGTCCAGAGCAGGTAGCCCGCGACGCATAGCGTGATAAAAGTTGTCATAGATGATTGTTTTTTAAAAGATTCCCGTATTCCGTTGCTTGTATTCGCGTTCGATGTCCCCCTGCCAGTCGGCAAAATGCTTCTCTAACACATTGTCCACGTAGCTGAACAACGATACCCGGTTGCCTCCGATGGTCTGCACGATGCGCTGTATCCGCTCGTGGAACTCCTTGCGCAAGTAGATGGTCTTGCCCAGCCGGGCGCATACGGGCGACTCGTGGATGAACAGGCGGAGGTACTCGCTCTCATGGGCTGGCTTGATGTCCGGCTGTTCCGTCTGGCGGGGTACGGGCGTTTCCGGCTCCACCGTAGGAGGGACGGCCAGAGCGGGCTGTTCTTCCTTGAACGAGGCGACGATGGAGCTTTCGTCCAGTTCCGTCAGGCTGATTTTCTTCCGTTCCCCCATGGCTACCTCCCGATAATGGTGAGTATCTCTTCCGTTATCTCCCGGATGTGGCTTCCCTTGGCGAGCGTGCCGTCCACCGGGAACAGCGTCGAGCGGAACACCGCCTTGTGTTCCCCCGTCAGTTCGCGCCGGAACCGCTTGCTGTCGGGCAGGAAGGTCTGTAGCACCTGTAGCCCCAGCTCCCGGATGATTTCCTCATATACCCTGTAGAGTTCCGACTTCTCGCGCCCGTCCACCATGTTCCACAGCAGGTACAGCCCCTTGATGTTCGTCTTGCCCGTGTCCATTAGCGTGTCCTTCAGCTTGGTGGCGAAACGCAGTGTGCTTTCCATCACCACCCGGTCTGCCGCGATGGGCGAGAAAATGTAGTCCATGTTCGCCAGCGTCCGCAGCACGCCGCCGCTGTTTACCGTGCCGGGCAGGTCGAAGAACACGATGTCCGTGCCGGGCAGCTTCTCCAATAGTCCTTCCGCCTTTTCCACGGCATCCTCCGCCGTGCCCTCGACGACCGGGTAGGCCTTCTTGCCGATACGTTGCAGTTGGCGGTAGGCCATCGCCTTGTAGTGTTCGTCCTCCATGACGGTTTTCAAGTCGCGCTTGCGCATTTCGGCGATGCTGTGCTGCGGATAGTCGCAGTCCACCACCGCCACGTTCAGCCCTTTCACGTAGTGCAGGTAGCTGGCCGCCAGCACCGTCAGGGTCGTCTTGCCCGCCCCTCCCTTCTGGGTGGAGAAGGCGATGTAAAGTGTTTCTTTTTCTGTTGGCATAACCGTTCCGTTTCAAATGATGCGGCAAAGGAAAAGAGAAACGGGAACGGTGGAAAAGGATTTCACGCTTCGGGGCGCGAGTGGCTCGGCTTTGGCGTGGAGTGGCTGGCTGGTTGGTCATACATCTGATTGTCCGGATAGTCCGTTGGACATCCGTATGATTGCCGGGTGGAATGGCTGATGCACCGGTGGCTGATATGGCTGGATGGCTGTTTGTGTCATTAGCCGCTTGACGGGTTGTCCGGTTCTGCAACCGCCCGGTTGTCGGTACGGTTGGATGTCGGGCTGGCTGGTCAGTCGGCTGTCCCAACGTTGCAACGGAGGTGCTGGCTACCGTCGGAATTATCCTCCGGGCAAAGTGGCTCCCCTATGGCATAATGTGGCTGGTCGGGGTGTTGTGCTGCAAACGGCTCCGCTTCCTACCTTTGCAGCATGAATCCGTTGGCGTGGTCGGAGGCTTTCCGTCTGGTTATCGTCCGCTTTCCCCGAAAGCGCTTTTCTCCACCGGTGGGGAAAACGTATGTTCGCCAGAACATAGCAAGCTGTGTTTTTTGCAGCACGCATCCGCTTCTGCCGCAAAAAACGCTTGCCCTTGCAGGGGGCGCAATTTGGCTCCGAAGTCGCAAATTGTAGGGATGGGGCATAACGGCGGCACGGCCACGGACGGGCAGGTTTCACCTTTTAATGACAGCAAGCATGAATGAACAACAGCAACACCCGAAAAGAAGGAAAGGCGGACGGACACCCAAGTCCGCGCCCGCCTTCCACCGCGAGACCGTCAATCTCGACGCCGCGCAGCACGCCCGGTTCCTCACCCTTTACGAGCAGTCCGGTCTTTCGTCCAAGTCGAAGTTCATCGCCGCGCGCATCTTCGGCGACAGCTTCCGGGTCATACGCACCGACCGGGGCACGATGGAGTATGTGGCCAGGCTCACCGCCCTGTACCAGCAGTACCGCGCCGTCGGGGTGAACTACAACCAGGCGGTCAAGGAACTGCACGTGCATTTTACCGAGAAAAAAGCGTTGGCCTTGCTCTATAAACTGGAGAAGCTGACCCTCGAACTGGTGGCGCTCAGCCGCCGCATTGTCGGACTTTCAGAAGAACTCAAAAGGCATGGTGGCGAAAATCAGCACGGGTAAGGACTTGTATGGCGCGTTGGCCTACAACCAGACGAAGGTAGAGGAAGGGCACGCGAAGATATTGGATGCCAACCTGCTCCCGTACCCGGAGGACGGGCGTTTCCGCATGGGCGAAACGATGGAGGCTTTCACGGCATGGCTTCCCTCGCACTACCGCACCGAGAAGCCGGTCATCCACATCTCGCTCAATCCGCATCCCGACGATGTATTGACCGACGGGCAGCTTGCCGCCATCGGCAGGGAGTACATGGAGAAGTTGGGCTACGGCAACCAGCCTTTCCTGATTTTTAAGCACGAGGACATCGACCGCCACCACATCCACATCGTGTCCCTGCGCGTGGACAGCGGGGGCAGGAAAATTTCCGACCGCTTCGAGCACCGCCGGAGCAAGGAAATAACCGAGCAGTTGGAACAGAAGTACAGGCTGCATCCGGCAGAGGGACAGAAGAAGGCGGAGGAATGGAAGCTCCGCCCGGTGGATGCGGCGAAGGGCGACATACGCCGGCAGATAGCTGATACCGTCAAGCCGTTGCTCAAGCTCTACCGCTTCCAGTCGATGGGCGAGTTCCGGGCATTGCTCTCCTTATATAACATAGGCATGGAGGAAGTCAGGGGCGAAGCGGGCGGACGCGCCTATCACGGCATTGTCTATACGGCATTGGATGCGGACGGGAACAAGGTGGCGACCCCCATCAAGTCGGCAAGGCTGGGCAGGATGGCGGGTGCGGAGGGCTTGCAACGGCGCATGGAGTGGTCAGCCTCGCGCATCAGGGCGGACGGTTGCCGCGAGCGGCTGCGCCCTCCGTTGGCCGGGGCATTACTGAAGGCAAGGGACGAGGCGGATTTCCGCCGCCGTCTGGCTGCCATGAACGTGGATTTGGTGCTACGCCGCAATGAATCCGGCAGGATTTACGGGGTAACCTTCATCGACCACACGAGCCGTACCGTGCTCAACGGTTCCCGGCTCGGCAAGGAGTTCTCCGCCAATATGCTGGAAGCGCGTTTCAACCCGCAATCCGAACCGGTCTGCAAAGTACAGCCCCACGTGGCAACGCCTGAGCCGGAAACCGGTACGGACGGTAAGGTGCTGGGAGGGCTGTTGTCCGTCATTGAGCCGGGAACCGGTGCCGTGCCGCGCTATCCGCGCCTGCACAAGCCGGACAAGAAGAAACGCCGCCGCAGGTACGGGCGGCAGGACTGAATGCAGCCCGGATAACATTCAACCGAATTTCAATCACCGTTAAAACAAGTATAACTTATGTCACAGGAAGATGATTTGAGAGGGCTGGCCAAGGTCATGGACTTTATGCGTGCCCTCAGCGTATTGTTCGTCATAGTCAATGTATATTGGTTCTGCTACCCCTCGATGAAGGAATGGAACATCGACATCGGGGTGGTGGACAGGATACTGCTTAATTTCCAGCGGACGACCGGGCTGTTCTCGTCCATTCTTTGGACAAAGCTGTTCGCCCTTGTGTTCCTCGCGCTCTCCTGCTTGGGGACAAAAGGCGTGAAAGAGGAAAAGATTAAGTGGCCGCATATCTGGGCGGCGCTTGCCGCCGGTATCGTGCTGTTCTTCTTCAATTGGTGGCTGCTTGCCCTGCCGCTGCCCCTTTCGGCGCGTACCGGTTTCTATCTGCTCACCTTATCCGCAGGCTACGGCTGCCTCTTGGCCGCCGGGGTATGGATGTCCCGCCTGCTCCGGCAGAACTTGATGGAGGATGTGTTCAACAACGAGAACGAATCCTTCATGCAGGAGACACGGCTTATCGAGAACGAGTATTCCGTCAATCTGCCCACCCGTTTCTGGTACAGGAAAAAGATGTGGCACGGCTGGATAAATGTCGTGAACCCTTTCCGTGCTTCCATTGTCTTGGGCACGCCGGGCAGCGGCAAATCCTTTGCCGTGGTCAATTCCTATATCAAACAGCAGATTGAAAAGGGCTATGCCACCTATATCTACGACTTCAAGTTTCCGGACTTGAGTACCATCGCCTACAACCACCTGCTCCGCCATCTGGACGGCTACAAGGTCAGGCCGAAGTTCTATGTCATCAACTTCGACGACCCCTCGCGCAGCCACCGCTGCAACCCGCTCAACCCGAAGTTCATGACCGATATCTCCGATGCCTACGAGAGTTCCTACAACATCATGCTCAACCTCAACCGGACTTGGGCGGCCAAGCAGGGCGACTTCTTCGTCGAGTCGCCCACCATCTTATTTGCTGCAATTATTTGGTTTTTACGCATTTACAAAAACGGAAAGTATTGCACCTTCCCCCATGCGGTCGAGTTCCTGAACAAGCCCTACGAGCAGATTTTCCCCATCATGTCCTCCTATCCCGAACTGGAGAACTACCTCAGCCCTTTCCTCGACGCATGGCTCGCCGGGGCTGCCGACCAGCTCATGGGGCAGATTGCTTCGGCCAAGATACCGCTCTCGCGCATGATTTCCCCGGCACTCTATTGGGTGATGTCCGCCGACGAGTTCTCCCTCGACATCAACAATCCCGACGAGCCGAAGGTACTCTGCATCGGCAACAACCCCGACCGGCAGGCCATCTACGGGGCTGCACTCGGACTGTATAACTCGCGCATCGTCAAACTGGTGAACAAGAAGGGCAGGCTGAAAAGCTCCATCATCATCGACGAGCTGCCCACCGTGTTCATCAAGGGGCTGGATAACCTTATCGCCACCGCGCGTAGCAACAAGGTGGCCGTGCTGCTGGGCTTTCAGGACTTCTCGCAGCTCATCCGCGACTATACCGACAAGGAGGCGAAGGTCATCATCAACACCGTCGGCAACATCTTCTCCGGGCAGGTGGTGGGCGAGACGGCCAAGACGCTCTCCGAGCGCTTCGGCAAGATTCTCCAGAAACGGCAGTCCATCTCCATCAACCGCAACGATGTGTCCACCTCCATCTCCACCCAGATGGACAGCCTTATCCCGCCGAGCAAGATTTCCTCGCTGACGCAGGGCATGTTTGTCGGTTCGGTGGCGGACAACTTCGGAGAGAAAATCGAGCAGAAGATTTTCCATTGTGAGATTGTGGTCGATGCCAAGAAAATCGCCGAAGAGGAAAAGACCTACCGGAAGATACCGGTCATCACCGACTTCAGGGATGCCGACGGCATCGACCGCATGAAGGAAATGGTGCAGGAGAACTACAACCGCATTAAGGAGGAAGCCCGGCAGATTGTCGCCGACGAACTGGAACGTATCGGGAGTGACCCGAATCTGAAGCACCTGCTGGAACTGAACAAACAGGCATAGGCTTATTTGTTTCGCCGGTATTGCTTCTCGTCGTCCGTATCCATTTTCCGCAGCAGGGCTTCGCGCAGCCGGTCGATGAAATAGGTGCGGTCGTCGCCTTTCCGACGCCGCATCCGGGCATAGTAGCTCGAAGCGTTTTTCACGTCCACGCCGAGCACGCCGCACACATATTCCACCACTTGCTTGAGCGTGATTTCACCGTCATTGAACAGCTTCAGTTCATGGCAGGCATAAAGCAGTTCAATAAGATGGATGGCATCGTCAGTCCACAGCACGGGAGGCCCGTCGCCGGGCGGACGGGCTTCTCCGTTTCCGGAACCCGTCCGTCTTTTTTCCATTCGTTCCATCGTGTTTTCCACATACATGATAGCTCCCACCACATGGCAGTAGCACACCAGATGGCTCTGCCCGTTGTTGTGGTAGCGTTCCCGCAGGACGGTCAGCCGGAACTTCGTGTATTGGAGATGGAGGAACACGCAGGTGTGGTTGCCGTGTTCCTCATGCAGATGGCTGAGGTGGCGTATGAAATCGTCGCTTGCCTCATTCAGCCTTTCGGTATCGCAATCCCCCTGTTCCAGTAAAAGCAGGTAGGGGCACAGGTAAAATACATCCATTTGAAACTATTTTATCGGTTATGAACGGCAAAAATAGCGGTGTACATGGATGTGGCAGTTCCGTTTTTCGCCGGAAATGCCGTCATTCCCCCAAATAGAACTTCCGCCGTTCCGCGCACAGCTCGTCGTACAGCTCCTTGTGCAGCTCGCTGGGGCTTTGCTTCATCTGTCCCGTGCAGAATTCCCAGAAACGGTTGGCGGACTCGAAACCGTTCTTCTCGGCTATCTCCCTGAGCGGGCGGTCGTAGTGGTATTTCAAGTCCCGCCGTATCTGTCCGATGCGTTGCTCCCGCAACCATTTGTTGGCGGACTGGCGGTATATCTTGCTGAATTTCTCGCGGAAGGTCGATGCGCTCATGCAGAGCATCCCCGCCAGTTCCTCCACGCTGTTCGTGCGGTAGCTGTAGCGGTTCACCTTCAGCCGGAACACGGCGGCATACAGGGGCTTCAGCCGTTTCTCGGCATATTGCAGCTCCGCTTCGGTGAGCGGTGTGGGCTGGTGGCTCACCTGCTTGCGCCGCTCCACGAAAAAGTAGTCGCACACCTCGTTGCACATATTATACAGGGGACGGGGGATGCGGGTCTGGTACAGCACGTCGCACAGGTAGAGCATCTCCGGCGTGCGGCAGGCTTTCCGCCAAGGCTCCACCAGTCCGTGCAGCAGCCGGTTCTGAACTTCCGTGTCTTCCGACAGGGCGAGCAGCATCAGCAGCGGGCGGCATCCGGGAGCCGACACATCCGGCAGCGCGGGCTTTCCTGTCAGCAGGTCGAGGATGTGGTGGCATAGGTTTGTGTCCCGCGCATAGGGTTCCAGCGCGAGGTAACGCTTTGGGGTACGGGCATTCAGCAGCCCTCTCACTTCTCCGCACAGGGCGGCGGTGGCCTGTTCCAAGCCTGCCGGGGCGGTGGCGGACAACTGTTCGATGAAATTTGTTTGCATAAGAGATATGTTTTTATTGTTTGATGAATCCGTAAAGATAACCGGTTGCCCCTGTCCGGTTGTTCCGCTTTCCGCCGGAAATGCCGCACGGTAGGGAAATATTGTGTTTATGGCAAGCATTATACCACTATTTCCATAAGCAACAGATAGAAAGTCGCGAACTGGACAATCAGGGAAACGACATGGATGCCGTAATAGAGCAGATACTTTTTCTCCTTCTCGAACTTGGCGAAATACTTCTCGTATTTGTCGTTCTTGAATAAGAATATTTCATTGATATAATATCCGCATATCATGAAGACTACGAGCAATGAATAAAAAATGATGCCGTTTTCCAAAATAATACGCACTAATTGTACCCTTAGTATTTTGGTGCAGGCAAGGCAGACAAGACTGAATATCCAACAGATGATGATGAATGGGGTGATAAGTGCCCTACTGCTGCAAGGAAGATAGATGCCTTTATCCATTCCGGTTTCTTCTGCTTTCTTACTACTCGAAACTAAGTATTTTATGTAGCGGTTATCCCATTTTGAGAGACTTAGCCAATAGAAAGGGTTTAGCATCCTCATGAAAATGAAGAACAGTAGCTTATAAGTGCAGTAATAATTTATATTGTAATATTTCTCCAATAATTTCCTCATGCTTAATAAATAATGATGCATCCTTTTTCCACCTTGTTTTACGATTCCAAGCCAAATATCCAGTAACACGCCAGCAAGTACAGAATGAGAAACACGATAAATCCTACTCGAAAAAAGTGTCATTGATGACAGTTTTCCCGAGTAGGGCATTCGCCATTATCTCTATATACCAAATTGTCATGAAAACAATTCAGCGAATCGTTATCAGCATTTCTTTCCTTTTCTCTTATTCCTTCTATCTCCTTATAAGTATCGTCCACGACTTGACGGGACACCCCGTTCAGTTTCTTCGCATGTTCCTGAACAATAGAACCTATTTCATGACAAATCCAAGCGGCGGCAATCAGTACCGCGAATACCATCAATATATTCTTTATCGGTTTGTAGCGCAGCAGATACCCCAAGAAAGCGAACAGGATATACGCGACGTATATACATATAGTGTTGAGAGTTCTGCCGAAATATTCTTTTTGATGGCGTTGCAGTTCGGTGGAGGTTTCCCATGCGGTGATGGCGTGTCGGTACAATTCCGTATGAGCTATGAACATCAGACTGTCTTCGCTGGCAGCGGGATGAGCGGCATATTGATAGGCAACGCCCATTGTTTCCAACTGATAGCTGTCATAGGCTTTCGATGCCAAAGTGTCCGGTAGCATTGAAAGCAGTAGTCCGCACGTGTCAATATCAGCTAAAAAAGATGTTTCAAGAGAATCTGTTTGGGCTATAAGTTTCGTTTTGGGCATTACCATAGGTATATTGTGCAATATTTCTTCCGGGTCGATGCTGAACTTGTCTGCCAACGATTGGGGATAAGTCTGTTTTATTTCTATTATTTTATCAACAGATGCAGCCATTGTTTGGGGACGTATAAACCAGTCATAGTAATAGGTCATTGCCGATAGAGGCAAAACAAGAACCAGACCGATTACCCAATTTCGGAGAAAGCCTGTCCATTTTTCATCGTTCATTGCCCAAAAACTCAAGAAAGTTGCGATGCTCAAACTGTATGGAATGAGGGCAGTAAATGCTGCCATCCCCAATTGCAAACAAAAGGCCAATGCCTCCGAGGTGGCTAAGTCATAAAATGTGCCCTTATCTACTTCCTTAATTACAAGTACCGTGAAGCCACATACCAAAACGATGGCAAGAATGATAACAAAATATATACTAAGTTTCTTCAAATACTTCATATTCATTTTACTGATTAATGGTTTGGTGGAAAACACCCGTTCTGGGGTTATCTTCCTTTGTTACCAATGAATTTACTTTTATATACAATTCTTACTTTTGTTGTATTATTCATATATGTACGCTATTTAATGGGATGCAGCTTGCCGCCGTTAGGTGGCATAGGTGCTTGTTAGTCGCATATTTAACTTTCACAAGTAATATCTAATATTTTTCCTTTATTGTCAGTATGTACTACGACTATTTCATCTGAATTTTCACTATCAATCATGTAATCCCAAACAGCATAGTGATTATCACCGGGATAAAAAGTAATAGTTTCTACTCTCTGAATCAGCAAGGATAGAAACTGTTCTTCCTTTGTTTTTGTCGAATCGGCATTTGGTAACAAGTCATCAATAGCTTCCCATTCATCAAGATGCCAACGGACATATTCATTCGTTGTGCCACCATCTTCATAATCCTTTAATATGAATTTATCTATTTCTGTCTTGTATTTAAGAAGGTTGGAAAGATAGCCTTCCAGCTCTGCCGACCAATCCTTGGGATTGCCTTCATAAGCACAGAAATCCAAACACAATTCGACATCCTTGTTACAAATCATTACATGACCTTCAAAATAGTCCTCTTCCTTATTATCTACTTCACCGAAATAAGTAATATTCTTCTTGCTCATATTCTTTTGTTTTTAATTAATTGCGACTAATGGTTCAGCAGGGAACGGCTTGCCGTTATCCTGCGTTGTTAGCGAAATTATTTTATATACTCACAGAAACTAAGTCAAGTACAGCTTTCTACTTCCAACTATTTTCCTTAACCACTTAGGGGTATATTCTATACTTCGTGGAAATTTGGTGTAAAAGCTCAAAATCCAATCTAATTCCTGGAAATAACTTGGAATTTCATCCCAATTATCATAATTAAAATCCAAATTGTAAGAACTATTTGAGTTAATGACCATTTTTAGAGAGAACCAAGCTCCTTCCTTTGGATAATACATATACATTTCTTTTCGTTTTAATCTAAATTCCTTGCATATATTGATGGTCGCCATCGTCCCTATTTTTATCTTATCTCCAGTAGAAAAGCGTATATTTAACATACTGCTGGTGCATGATACAAATAAAACATCTATAAAATCCCATTTCATTCCAGAGGGTATTTGAAGTAAAATAGCATCTCTAATATCATCAAAAGATATTCTTTTATTTGTTTTTACTAAATCTAATTGATGACGAACAGGTATATCAATTAAAGGAGTTACTCTTTTGCATACTGGCAATGACTGGTATTTGGCATTTGGATTTTGAGAAACTTCCAATACCATTTTTACATACCACAGCCAGTACTCCTTACGTTTCTCTACGTCTCCTGTTTCCACGAAAGGATTGCTGCCAGAGCAAGCTATCGAGCCTATAAAATCCGCATTCCAACTTTCAAAGTCGAAAGCATCATCATCTTCACCATCATAATCCTCTATTGACAATATGGAAGCTGCATCGTAATGGATTGCATATCCCAAAGCTATGATAGCCCAACCTGCCATGCCTTCGGGACTGTCTGCGGATTGTTCCACATAATTGCGCAGCCGTTCTATTGAGGCCAATATGCTTTCGGTAGTTCCTTTATTCTTGTACAGATAACTGTCCATTTCCGACAAGACATCGTATAACAGGCTTTCTGCTCCAAATTCTTCTGGAAAGCAGGAACAAGCTTTTTTGCAGCACTCACACAACACTTTTTGCACTGTCTGGGGGTTGCCTATTTGTTTCATCAAATCAACACGATAGGATAAAGGCAAATGCCCCATGCTGTTTTGATTGATTATTTTTTTAAGTTTTTCTATTTGCTGTATCATACTGGTTTCTGTTTTCGCTAATGGTTCAGCAGGGAACGGCTTGCCGTTATCCTGCGTTGTTATCAACTTTTTTCAAACTCAAAATTTATCTAAATCTTTGAACATGCCGATTGTTTGTGTACTTATATCTATATAAGTCAAAGATATCACCGAAAGTCGTACACATGAATGGAAGAAACGATTTGTCATAGTCCATAATATAACAAGAGTTTAGTACATCTTGGTAATCTTGACGGATTTATGATTTTAAGCAATCCTTCACAATAGCTGCCCAACCTAACTTCTTGCCATAAAGCAGTCAGTTTTGGATAAGACAAATCGGAGTATTTAGCGATAAAGGCATCATCAACTGTCTGCCTTATACTATTGATGTTCTTTTCTAAGAATTTCTCGTACATAATAAAATATAACTATAGATTTATTATTTTTGTTATATTTTCATTTTCCAATTCTGCCATTACTTTTTCCATATATATATTATAAAGTTTTTCTCTAAATTGAATAGTTTCTTCAGAAAGCATAAATGATTTTAAGGTTAAAAACGGAATGAACCTCTTAATCAGTTCGTTTGTTATAAACTTTATATTTTTCCCTTGAATATGACGGTATCGTAGTAATACCAATATTTCCGTGGGAATTAATTGCCATTCTGTAAAGTAAAACTCATTTTTAGAGAAGTTACCATCATTACATTTTCGTAAATGGTAGATACAAATATCATCTATTAGTTGGTTAAACATAGTCGTGTCATCTGTGCAAATATTATCTATTAATTGGGCATATATGGGGTTAAGCCTCTTCTCTGTATAAATATTTAACAGGTGGCTGTTGTTTTTATTGTAATATTTATCATACATGACAATTGATTCTGGTAAAATTGTATCTTGATAATACACATAAGGAAAATCACTCTTTAATGTATCTTCTATTCTTTCAATTAAAATACATAGCATAATATCGGATTCTTTTTTTGGGAAAAAAGTCAAAACCCCCAAAAAGACAGATGTTAGTCCGACTTGATTCACTAATTCATTTTTACGATTCGAGTCTGAAAAATAAACAATATAACTTGAATAATAGTAAAATAAATAGTCTAAAAGTGAACAAAAATTATTTTCATTAGGGTCATACCAAAATAATTTACAGCATTTTCGCAAGTAGAAACTAGCAACAAATCGCATGGATAAATAGTCTAATCTAATAATATGAGGAGTCTTTGCAAAAAGTTCTAATTTTTGTTTATTTTCTTCTACGAATGTATCAGGTTCTTTATCTGTTATATTTTCTAATATTTTTTTTATTCGTCTATTCATATATTGGTTGTTTTTTGTACTGTTATAATAATCTAGGAAATTAATCAATCTGCTGATAATTAGAATTAGTTGATAATGGGATGCAGCTTGCCGCCGTTAGGCGGAACAGGTGCTTGTTACCCACGTAATTTATTCTTTGTTTCTTCGATTTATTTGTATATTACTTATTTCTGATTTTCCGCCAAAACAACGTAATTCTTCCACATTTGGATTATCTAATACTGCATATACAGATTCTTTTGTCATACTTTTAATGCCTGACATATATACTTTTCTCAATTTTTTAGCATTTACAAGACTTGTAATATCAACCAACTTGTTTAGGTCGTCAATATAAACTTCGGTCAAATTGTTTAGATTGGATAAGTTTGGTATCTTAGTAATATTGGCCAACCAAATCAACTCAAGCCTTTCAAGTCCCGTGAGTGTACTAACAAATGAAATATCATCCAATTTAGATATTCTAAAAAGTCTTAGTTGGCGCAAAGTCCTAAAATCACTCAAAACCGTCAAGTCTATTTTTGAACCGTCACACCACCAAATGGACAAGTCATTAATAGGCGTTTGTTTTAAGAAAGACAAATCCTTGTTCTTGACAGCCCTTAATTCCAACTTTTTCAATTGACTTAGTCCTACAATAGATTCAAGATTCTTATCTAATTTCCCGAGAAAGAGGGATTGGAGATTTTTGAAACGCAAAAGCCATTGACAATCAAACACAGGTTTACCATTCTTCAAAACCGCATCTATATACAAATGCTCCAACCGGCTTGATAGTGTTTTGATAAAAGAAAAATCCCTTAAATTATAAATGTCTAATATTAACGATTTTAGATTTGACAAACGTGAAAGAATCGATAAGTCAGTATTCTTATATTCAAATCTGCCTATTTCGATATTTTGTACATCAGGAACAAATCGTAGGAAATCCAGATTCCAACCATTGAAATCATCCTCATATCCAGAAGTTTTATCAGCCCCTCCATATACACGAAAAGAAATATCAGGACGTGATATAAATATGCGATTCAACTTTTCAAGAACCGTATCAGGAATATAATCGCTTATTTGAACTCTCTTTATAAGTTTATCCTCGATTATTTGCTGAATTACGGATTCTGTCACATCATCTACCATGTAACCATCTTCGGGAAGTCTTGGAATCCTTCCAAAACTGCGAGAAGTAAATATTTCAATTTGTGTTCTAAACATATCTTTACTACGTGGGTAATGGTTTGGAAAGGAACACCATTCAGGGGTTAACTTTCCTTGTTATCTATATTCTTTATTGAATCAAGATGAAACTTCAGAAGCATAAGCCTTGAAATTTGTTCCTTATCTTGCCAATACTCTTCATCTATTTTCGATAACTCATCATCATCTGATTGGGTAAGATATTCAGGTAAGTCCCATAATTCTTCAAGACGTTCATCATCTTCAAACTTTTCAATGATAGAATAAGCTTTCAATAATAGTTCCTTGGTATTAATAGCTCCTATTTGTTCTAAACCTTCAACTGCAAGTAAATAAGCATCATAACCCCAATTACAGAAAAATTGAACAAAACCACCATTATACATCTCCAATTCCAACCAATATAGAGATGCTATCATCCTATCATCATGTTCCATTTCTTGATAGTTGGGCTTAACTAAATCCAACTTATACCCGAGCTGAGAAAAACTCTGTTCCCAAATTTCTTCTAAATCGTTCATCATTTTTTGCCTCCTATTTATTATAGCTAATGGTTAAGCGGGGAACGACGTTAGTCCGTTATCCCAGTTTATTAGAAACTTATTCTTTTCCTTTTCAGTATATCTGCCAACCAATCAGGAATGAACTCTTTCGCCCGTGGATATTTACTGAAATCCTCACTAAAGTCACTATCGTTGAATGCCTCTTTCTGTTTTTCGTCTCGTGTATCGTAATCAAATCTTATATCCATATGATTGTCTTTATATATTGTTATTTTACATAGATAGAAAGCCCCTTCTTGCGGACATAAAGAATACATCAGGTCTTTAAGCTTTTCTACTTTTCCTGAAAGATATATTAAAATTTTAATACCATTAGGACCAAACCAGACTGGCTCGTTTCCCTTGTAATAATAAATCTCAGGTTGAGATGTACTTTCAACGGTATAACAGTAAAAATCGCATTTACTCCATTGGGCAAAAGCCACCATTTTTACTAAAACTTCCTTGATGCCATTTATACAGGCACAACATTTCGCATCTTCTTTCCAAAGACGTAATTGTGTACGATAAGGAATGTATTTTGCAGGTGATGTTGCTTTGTTTGCGGGGGCTGGATATGGCAGGCTGTCATTTACACAGGCAGTTTTGATGCAATCGGTAAGATACCAGTTCCAGAACTCTTTATTGCGCCTGTCATCAACAGAATCCAAATCGACAATACCACCATTATATACTAAACTTGCGAGGAAAGCGGTATCCCATTCGTCAGGGTCTTCTATTTCTTCTTCAGAATCATAATCACTGACAACCCTGTCTGCACCCGCCCCGGCATCATAAGCGGCATGAACAGCTACTTTGGCTGCAAATGCAGCTGTAATATTATCTTCCATGTAATTATCGGCAAACACGTCCAAATGGTCGGCATCTTTCAATAAATCCTTTTTGCCCGTTTGCCCCAGCAGGTATTTCTCCGTTTTCTTAATCAGTCCGATAATTTCCGTATCGTTCTTGAAAAATTCATTCCATATCGGATATACTTTCAACGCACACAAAATGCTAATTCGTCCAATGACATACGGTTCATTGATGGCTTGAAGTATCGCACGTCTTGTGGGCAGGGACAAATGCCCTTTGTTTGAATGATTGATTTCATTCAAACCTTTACTTGTCAATGAGGCTATGGCTTCTGTATGTTTCATCGCAATAATTGTTTCTAATGGCTTGACAAGGAGCTGCGTTCAGCAGCTAACTTGGCTTGTTATCAACATTTATAATTACTTACTCCCATATTATTTCACAAAGAGCCAGCTTGGTATCTTCATTACAGATAAATGCCCGGTTATTCCAAACATCTAACACTCGGAAAGCACTATATCCACGAGGCATAACGAGGTCAACCAAAGTACAATCAGAAAGGCGCAATAGTTTTTGCTTGCCTTTCCACTCATCTGTTTTGAAAATGGAAGATAAAATTAGCCAAGTTCTATCCCCAGAGAATTTACCTCGCATCCCATGTTTTCCGGGCAAACGGCTTAAATTGTCTTTACCCCACAATTTATTTTTAAACAAACCGTTAAACTCCAACTCTATATACCAATAATATCCCATTCCAGCCAAACCTACTGGATTAGTTGTGCTACTTTCCAAAAAAGCATATAAATGTCCAGTCTGTTCTTGCATAGAACCTATCAGAGGATAGTTATAATTGAAAACTGCTTTGGAGAAATCTCCATTCGCTTTTGTCACCGAATCAAGATGTGCTTGCCGAGTTCCAGCTTTGCTATACACACAAGAACCAATGTCAGACCAACGGGCAGTCTTTGTTGCAAAATTGACAGTCAAAGTTGTGAAACTGTTCGTTGCTTCCAAAACCCTATCTACTCTACATACAATAGGAAATACACCATGCTCTCCGGTAACAGCTATTGGCATAGGTATGCCTCCGGCACACCAGTTATCCATAGAAATAGAAGTCCAATCGCCATTTATTTCAGATAACCACCAAAGAGTTTTGCTGGTTCCACAAAGAAATAATATTCCGTTGTTGCAAGATAAAAGTACGGGGTCTTGCCAAATGTCTTGCACTTCTTGGGGCTTTGGACTGGGGATAAATCGGGAAATATCTCCTTTTATCCATAGCACTCCTTTCGACTTTTGCTGTGAATGATAAACAGAGAATACTATTTCCTCTTCGCTACGAGCTATCATCCCTTTGCCGCCAAGTGGACTATATTTGAAAGAAGTGCCAGACAATTCAATTCCGCCAAACTCCCAATCTTTTATTATTTTCAGTTTCGCTTTCATGATTAAAATTCCGTTTTTGTTGATAATGGTTTGGTGAGGAACAGCGTTAAGCTGTTGGCTCGACCTTGTTAGTTGCTTACTATATTTACTTAATGATTTCAATGTCTTGAATAGGTACATAACCTATATGGGCATTAAAAATGGAATTTATTCTACACCAGGTATTTACTATTTTACTTATAACAACAGGCATTCCAAAACTAACTGCTATGCCATCTTCCCCTTCGGTAATTTTTTCTCCATCAGGTAAAGAATAAATGTAGGGACTGCATAGTATGGCACTATCTCCAACTTGTGGCGTAAAATTCGTCCTTTTAGCATTCGGGGGGCTCTGTAATATTATATTATACTGAGCTTCCATACATTTCGTAGATAAGAATAGGTATGCTTCAAAACAGTCATTACATTCATTCTCTTCAGGAAAATGCTCTATATGAAAACCCGGAGCGTCAGCATACAACTTTCCGTGGGTTTCATAGCCTTTATTATATACTCCATATATCAATCGCCCATTAGAATCATAATATGCCATACTATGCAATGTACCCCCGTCAGCCCATCGCTTAAACACTTTCCTGATTTTGTTATCGCTATCGAAATACATAGTAAACAATATATTTGCATTCTTTATCTGACCATCATCTAAGATTTTGTATGAATGGATTTGATCAAATTCCATATATTCATTCTCTATTACTTTTCCTAAACTATCTAAAGGAACAAGGTATGCAATTCTCAAAGTCATTTTGTTTATTGCATCAATCTCTGTTTGAATAGTTTCCTTATAGTTTTGTGCAAAAGTAAAAGGTGAAAGCAAGAATAAAATATAAAGTATAATTACTCTTTTCATATTGCAACTAATGGTTTGCAGCTAATCGCCGTTTAAGGCGATTGAGGTGCGTGTTATCAATCTTTGCCTGCGAATAAGGAATCTGGTATCCTACCCGTATATTCATTCGAGCTTGGCACTTCTTCGTCTTCATATTCAGATGTTAAACTATGTACGAACCCTTTTGATAGGGCTTTTTCTTCAATGAATTTCAGCACTTTGGGAGTTCCTTTATTTATGTCAGAATCGGGAACGTGTTCAAGGTCTGTATAACTATCATAGTAGTAATCTGGACTTAAAAGCCAATATACCATTCGTGCAGTATGTATATCACAGCATGAATGGCTTATACACTGCATAATAGTCCAATTGCCATCATCGTAGTTATAGCTCTCCAGTAAATAATGTAATTCTTCTGAATTGTGAATTGATGTTATTTGCCTTGATATTTCATTGGCAAATTCTTCCATTCCAATTTTTCGCTGACGTGAGTATGCCTTAAAAAATTCTTCATTTTCGCAACCTTTCATACTCTTTTCAAAGTCGGATTGAGCCATTGAAAAATAGTAATCATCTCCAGCGCAAACTGCCCATTCTCTCAATGTATCCAACTCTTGTTTCCGTTTCTCACTTAAATTTTCGTACATAGTATTATAATTTATTTTGATTGATAATGTTTTGGTGAGGAACAGTGTTTAGCTGTTAACTTGACCCTGTTAGCAACTTAATCGTTTATCCCCACCAATTTTAGATTTTCAGCATAACTCTTATCTGCGTCTAATCCAAAGAAACTAAATATCTCACGTTTTATTTCAATGTTTTCAGGGTCACGTAAATCTGTACTCTTACGTTTACGTTGAACAGTAACTAATGATTTCATTTCATTGGCTAAAATGTGATAACTATTGATACCAAAACCTATTTCTTCTTTACAATAAGGATTTATGATGTTTTCAATCCTCAGATATTTATCAAATTTATCAATAGTCGTTTCTTTGAATATCCTTCCATATTGTAAATATACGGTATCTTTATCCTGTCCGCTAATACTCCTGCCATACGATATTATAGGCTCCCATTCATCAGTTGTTATAGGCAGGTTTCCTATAATCTTGTATTCGCCATAATAAATAGTATTATCCATAATAGCCTGAACGGGAAAGGTTTTACACTGTTTCAATTCGTTTATGTCAATCTCTGTTGTATCTGCTATTTTCTGATAAATCATTATATATAAAGCCTGCCCCATAAGATGAGTTAACCCATAATTCTTTTGAGCCATGAATGTAGCAGACTTTCGTAGTTGCGCAATATTCAATACAATGCGTCCAAATCCCCATTTTCTTCTTCCAATCTTAAAGCTGAAGAAATCCCCCTCTTTATATTTGACGTGTTTCCGCTTGGCTTTTTTATAAAGTTCAATTTCTTTCAGGTCTTCTTCTGTTGTTTCAGAAATCCATTGCTTCAACCAATCATTCAAGGATATATTGCTTTGCGGATTTTCATGGTAGAATGTTGTTTGAGTTGTATAATTGGCTATGATTATTTCTTTTGCTGAAAACATAAAATATACACCAAACGGACTGAAAGACAACGTTGCTGTATAATTCATCTTTTTAGGCTTTCCGCGCTTGGTTTTGGGTAAAAGGATAGTGCGGTTTTCTTCTGTAACCTCATAAAGCTCAGCTTCATAATAAGAACCGTCATCATCTACTGTTATCTTTTTACGAATTATATTGCCATCATAATACAAATACTGCTTTTCAAAATAGACTAATTTCCAAGTATCACCGACTGGGGATAATCCTAAATATTTACGCTGTTCGTTTGTCAGTTCAAAAGGTATATCTGTTTCCATATTACTATCTTTTATTTATCAGTTGTTGCTAATGGTTAGAAAGGAGCATCGTCAGATGCTATCTTTCGTTGTTAGATATTTATTATCTTTTCTTACTTGAGCGTATGGAACAACAAATGCCTTTATAATTCGATTATTATAGTCGAATGGCACATAAGTCACCTTGCAGTCGATACTTAACGTGTCGCTTGGCTCTCCTAAAGGGTAATGTTCGTTTCTTAACAGAACTTCCGTTTTTGAGAAGTCCACAGAACTGCATATCGGATAGAAACCGGAAAAACAAGTAGGCGTTATATAAGTAATTTGACTCTCATAGTCAAAGAATAGGAAACGATTTCCGTCCGCTACATTATCATACACGGCAAAGCAATCAAACTTTCTCACTCCATTGATTGTATAGCTTTGCACGAAGTCAATATTGCTATCATCTACCGCTTTCAACTCAAAAACAACCTTCTTTTCATCGTGCTGATTAAAACACAGTCTATATAGAGTTTCAAATCCTGTTTTTTCTGTTTCTATATAAAGAGTATCTTGTTCAGTCAAAGAATGATACTTTACTGAATTTTGTGCCACATAGCCGTTTTTCGCTATAACACAGCCAAGTGGGAAAAGGAGTAAACAATACAATACAAATATTCTCATGTCTTTATATCTAATGCTTCAGCAGGGAACGGCTTGCCGTTATCCTGCGTTGTTAGCGAAATACTCTTTCTGTTATTTATTCTGTCAGAGTAAACCTTAAAGTTATAAAAAAACAAGCTATAGACATACTATAAGATAGTATATACCATATAAACAGTTTCCAAAATTTCTGCTTTTTAAATTTTTTGAAATAGGAAACATATTTATCGTTTCTATCAATAAATACTTTATGAGTAAAACCTATTATTAAGCAATAAATAATACATCCTAATCCTAACACTATTTCATTATTGAAAAAGTCATACTCTCCTATATCTGTTATTATATCCATGACATTCAGCATTGTAAATAAGTTAATGCCAATAAAGAAAATAATTCCTGTGTCTGCCATACTAAGAATATTAACAGGCGGTTTCTTTTTATTTTCTGAAAACCACATCGATTTATTATACATCTGTTTAACGCTGTTTACATATTTCCAGTAACCATTGCTTTTGCAGAACGCTCGTGTACATGTATTGTCCAGTATAGAGAAGATAAGCCAATCCATACCTTTTTGTACCTTATAAAAAATCATATAATTACAATAGTATAGTATATTCATAAACAGTTCTATCCGTTTCATTTTTGACATATTTTCGCTAATGGTTCGGTGAGAGACAACGTTAAGTTGTTTTCTCGACCTTGTTATAAACTTATCTTATTCCTTTTAACTCCTCTTTCATTTTCTCTTTTAGGTAGAAGAACAACAAAACATGCCAACACAAGTCAAAGGAGAATACGGCTTCTTCCTTTCTCCCTAATGCCTGATAGAACTTACATACATTCCGATATGCCATAAAAACAAATACAAGATAGATAGGTACCAGCATACAAAGACTTAATACCAAGACACAGACAGCTATCAGTGAATTTCTACAATAAGCTTTGTATTGTATCAATGCTTCTTCGTAATCGGAATTTTCCCAATAACCGAATGTTTTCAAATCCTCAATGCTCCAGCCTCTTTCTTCCAATAAATTAATAGCATAATCACGAATTTCATCATCATAGCCGTAACGCTTATAATTTTTCACAACATCTATTAGCTTATCATTGTCAAATCTCTTTAGAATATCAAAATCTTCCATAAAAATTTGTTTTATTGTTTATAATGGGCTGCAGCTTGCCGCCGTTAGGCGGTACAGGTGCTTGTTACCGATTTTTTACGAACATTGCCAAAATCCTGCGATTATTTCATTGGTTATATGATGCTTATACAGGTATAATGCTCCATATCCGAAAGGATAACTGCCAATGAGAACATCATCATTATAACCATCCTCGTCTATTGACAAGAAAAAAGAAAAGCCCCGTTCTTCTAATTCTTTATAATAGTATTCTTCATCTTGAATCAGAGAAGGGGTACCACCTATTTTTACAAGCATATTCTCACTATCCTTATTTTCTGAATATTCACTAATAGAACACATTCTTAAATTAGCGTTTCGTCTTTCTACACAATTACCAATTTCAGAAAATTCATGCTCTACTATTTTTACTGCTATTGAAGGATATATATTATTGTCTATAAGAGTATTATAGTCTTGATGAATCAAGATAGAAAGCATAGTATTCTCCTTTTCAGGATGTACTAATGTTGCATAGAACTTATAATCGCAGGGGATTTGTTCTTCTATACATTTAGGAGGATTACCACCAATCCTGCCTTTTACATTCTTATCGAATGGAATACATTTGGCATATCGTTCGTTCATATTTTATTTGTTTTTATGATTATCGGTAATGGTTTGCAGCTAATCGCCGTTTAAGGCGATTGAGGTGCGTGTTATCAATCTTTGCCTGCGAATAAGGAATCTGGTATCCTACCCGTATATTCATTCGAGCTTGGCACTTCTTCGTCTTCATATTCAGATGTTAAACTATGTACGAACCCTTTTGATAGGGCTTTTTCTTCAATGAATTTCAGCACTTTGGGAGTTCCTTTATTTATGTCAGAATCGGGAACGTGTTCAAGGTCTGTATAACTATCATAGTAGTAATCTGGACTTAAAAGCCAATATACCATTCGTGCAGTATGTATATCACAGCATGAATGGCTTATACACTGCATAATAGTCCAATTGCCATCATCGTAGTTATAGCTCTCCAGTAAATAATGTAATTCTTCTGAATTGTGAATTGATGTTATTTGCCTTGATATTTCATTGGCAAATTCTTCCATTCCAATTTTTCGCTGACGTGAGTATGCCTTAAAAAATTCTTCATTTTCGCAACCTTTCATACTCTTTTCAAAGTCGGATTGAGCCATTGAAAAATAGTAATCATCTCCAGCGCAAACTGCCCATTCTCTCAATGTATCCAACTCTTGTTTCCGTTTCTCACTTAAATTTTCGTACATAGTATTATAATTTATTTTGATTGATAATGGTTTGCAGCTTGCCACTGTTAAGTGGCACAGGTGCTTGTTAGCAACTACATTAATAATAAGTCTTTTCCATTTCTACAACTTCATTTGCATTTTCATCCCAAAAGAGTGTTCCACATACTTCGCACTTTTCATTTGCCATATTGCTTTCCTCTTCAATCAACATGTCATAACATGCAAAATCTTTACAATTAGGGCAGGTTATGGAAATAACCACTCGACCTTGCTTTTGCTCTAAAGTTGATAACTTCCAAAAATCAGATTTTATAGACTTTAGTTTTTTGGCATCTTTTTTATAAGCCACCAATATGTTATAAGTGTCATTTTCTAAGTCAAGCAATACAACTCTTGCCCCAAGCTTTTCCAATTGCTTATCAAAATAGGATAACGCAAAGGGAATGAAATCACCTCGTTTGGGTTCTTCTATTTCTTGATTATATTTTTGATAAACTTCATCTTCGGATACAACCAATTGTACCCCCAACATTGATTGAAGTCTGTTGTTGAAGAAGTTATACAACATTCCTTGTCTATCTTCTCCACTCCAATCCACTATTAAGAGGAAATTTTTATCCACTAATTTATAGAACAGGCTTTCATCGTCTTTAATAGTCTGTACATTCATTTCCATAAGTTCTTTTTCTCCAAGAACTTTTGCGAGCATTGTTTTATAGTTCATATTTCTTATTTTTAATTGTTGCTAATGGTTCGGAAATAAGCACCGTTTAGGTGCTTCATTTCTTTGTTCAAGGCAGTTTTACCCACCATGCACTATTACATATTTATATAGAACTTCAATTTTTGACTGCTGTTTCCGGCAGAAAGGGGTGTGAAGTTCATTCCTGCACCTGGTTCGTTTTATTACAGCTCTTATCCGTATTTCATTCATTTTTTTGTTCTCCTTTCTTCTATTTTATGGGATTTTACTGTTTCTGTTCACGGCAGGGCATAGCTATCCCATATTGCTGTCATGCCGATTTTTCCCGGTGTATGTCGCAATGTTCCAATACAACCGTATATGTGATGCCGCCACTCGTTACCGTAGTGTGGCTGTAAACTCTCATCCGTCCGCAATGCTCGCAGAAATAAGGATTCTCGTATTCACTTTCTGCCTGTTGCACTCCGGCTTCCTCTATCTCGCTTTCATCCCGTCCGAAGTATTCTTCCGGCAGGTTGCCTTTGTTAGAGTAGAAGCCGTAATACCTCACGATGCGGAAATAGCGCAGGGGAACGTGTTGCAGCAGCCGGGGAAAGAACTCACGGTAATGCAGCGTCAGTTCCTTTTCCACCGGGTTTCTCCTGTCGGGTGAGTTCTTATAATCACGGTATCGGAATGAAATGTTCTCACCGTCCATTGCCGTAATCTTGTACTCGCTCAAACATGCCCGCTTGGAATACCTGCCTACATACTGTATCACCTGCTCCGGCATCTGTATGGGCGGTTCCAGATGCACAATCCAGTCCTTTCTGTTCGCCACCCTTTTGATGAAGCCCATAAACTCCATGCGGTCGTGAAAGTCATGTTCCAGCCTGCCCGCATCGAACAGTCCTATCAGCGCATTCTCAAACTTGTAGCGGAACACCCTGCGGATAGAGGGGATATGCACGTAATCATGTTCGGGAACGGCTATTTTACCTTCGCTGTCGATGCCGCCCCACGACATAATCATGTGGGTGTGTACATGAAGCTGCTTTGTTTCCCCATAGGTGTGCAGCACGGCAATCACCCCGGTTTTCAAGCCGAACTTGTGCATCATCCAGTCTTTCAGCGTGTCTGCCGAAGTCCGCATCAGAATGTTCAGTATTTCTTTCTTATTGCGCTTCACCAAGTCCAGCAGGATATGCGGCAAGGTCATCACAACATGGCGGTGCGGCACTCGCAGCAACTTTTCCTTCATGCGTGCCGCCCATTTCAGCGTATCACGCCAGCCACATGACGGGCAAAAACGGTTCTTGCAGCTATGACTGATTTCCCGCACCTCCCCGCAATCGGGGCAGACGTATGTGTCTATTCCCAAAGCGGCTGTACGGCACACACGGATAGCGTTCACCGCCTTGTACTGTTCGGGGGTGATGTACTCCGCAGGGTGCTGTGCGTACTCGTCCCACCAGCGGTTGAAAAAGTCCGCCAAGCGATATGTGCTTTTCCGGGAACTACACCTTCCTATGTAATCTATCAAATCAATCATTCACTACCGTTATTTTTTTACATTTGTTTATTTGTTTGTAAGTTGCTGTATATTAGTTGTTTTAATTTGCCTTGAATTTGTTTATAAATACACCTGTAGGTATAGGATATTTCGATAACCGACACCTGGCAGGTGTGTTTCCTAATCTCTAATAGCCGCACCCTACGAATCATCCAGCGAATCAAGCGGATTGGGTATCTTGGCTTTGTGCGCACTCGATACATGAAGATATATGGCAGTGGTCTTTATATCGTTGTGCCCTAACAGTTCCTGTATCGTATGTAGGTCTGTCCCTTGTTCCAAAAGGTGGGTGGCAAACGAGTGGCGGAGCATGTGAACATGCACCCGGTGCTTGATACCTGCACGTCTGGCGGCTTCTTTCAGCACTTTCACCAATGCGCTTGCCGAGTACGGCTGTCCGGGCGTTTCGCCCTCAAACAGCCATTTCTTCGGTCGGTATTCACGGAAGTACCGCCGCAGCTCTTCCAGCAGCTTGGGCGAAAGCAGCGAGTAGCGGCATTTCTTGCCCTTACCCATGATACGCACGGACATCATTTCGCTGTTGATGTCTTTTGGTGTGAGGTTCAGCAATTCACTACGCCGCAATCCGGCTGAATAAACCAAGGAAATCATGCAGCGGTGCTTGATGTTGGACAGTTGGTCAAGGATGCGTTTTATCTCGTTCTTGCTCAATACTTCCGGGACGGTCTTGTACTCCTTGGCCCGTGTGATGCCGCCGTAATACTGCCGTTTCCCGCCTTTCACCTGCTCATAGTAGAACTTGATGGCGTTGATGCGCATGTTTTGTTGCGAAACGGAAATTTTCTTTTCGTTTACAAGATAAAGAATGTACCTGTTGATGTCCGCCACCTTCAGGCGGTCGATGTTGCGCCCTTTGTGGTACTCCACGAAGTCGCTGAAATAAGCCCGGTAGGTCTTTATGGTGGATGGGCTGTAGCGTTTCTGTTCCAGCAGTTCCAGATAGCCTTCCGGCAGCGTGTATTCCCTCTTGGGTCTGGGATGCCGCACATATACCCGGCTGTAATCAATGTAGGCATGGGGAGAGTAGCGGTCGTAGAAATCCGACAGCTTGAAAACGGCAGCCGCCATGCAAGCGGAATCCTTGCCGGTCATTTCCACGCCTGTATCCTGGGCAAGCAGCAGGGGGATTGCCCCGTTTCCTGCATACTCTATCCGGACATAATCCACACCATCCTTTTCTTCCTTGTGAAGAACGATGCTTCCTCTTTGCCTCTGAGCCTTGTCCATGTCGTCGAATTTTGCTTCATGGCTTCAAAGGTAGTGAAAAAACGGCATATTTTGAACAATCGTTCAAAATAATGGAAGTTAAAAAGACTAAACGGCGTCAGGCTTTAAGCAGGGAATAAACATAGCGGAAGTTTTTCTCCAGTTCGTCCACGTCCAGACCGTTCAGGAACGCCTGTTCGTAGGACAGTCCGAGAAACATCTGCCGGAACAGGGCTGCCGCTTTCTTCACGTCCGTGTCGCTCCCGATTTCTCCGCTTTCCTTCGCTTTCTGTATGACTTTCTCCCAAAGTTCATAGTCCAGTTGGAAAATCCGCTCGATTTTTTGCTTGATGTCCGGATAGTACATGCGCACTTGCGAGAGAAAATGGAAATAATAGGAATTAAGGCTGCAATCATTCGGGCTGTGGTTATCGCCAATCAGTTCGAGAATCCTTTTCATGGAAGCGGCTACTCCCGCCACGTATTGCCCGATAAATTCCGCCAACGTATCGGCGGGAGCGGCAAACTTGTTGTCCGGCTTGTGTATTTGCAGCACATACTTGTCCACCACAGCCATGAACAAGTCCAGCTTGTGCGGAAAATAATAGACGATGCCCGTCTTGGTCAGTCCGCAGGCTCTGGCAAGCGTGATGATGCTTGCCTTCTCATAGTTCATCCTGATAAATACCCCGAATGCCCTGTCAATGATTTCTTCCCGGTTGGTTATCATGCTGATGCGTAGGTTTATGTTTCTTTGCTCAGCGAAGATAGAGAAAATCGGGGGTTCCGGCAAGTATGTTACCGATGAAATTTGCTTTTACATATTTTTATATTCTGACAGCTAATCGAAAGAAACTCTTAAAGGAATGTCATGCCATCTTTTGTGGTCATGGAAATGCAAATAGATGGAATCGCCTTCAAAGAAATTGTCAATAATATATCCAAAGTTGCTGTTGAATTCTTTTAAAGGAACATGAATGGTATCCTTTTCCTCATCCATCATTTTCTTGTAATAGACAGACAATCGTTCTTTTATCGTATCGTTTTTATCAATAATATATTTTATCGTCCCGTTAAACCTCTTATACGCATAAGACAGATGCTCATCATCGTTTTCTTCCCATAAAAAACATCCGGCTGTACCAGGGGACATGTCTTTATTTTTGGCCCAATAAGAATTTTCCGCATAATAAATGTCCCTACTATCATTTTTCTTAAATTCAAAAGCTACCGGATATAGCAGACTATGAATGAAAGTCCTGTCCTTTCTCATTCTCAGTACAATGGGTTCATCGCTTTTAACCTGTCTTACTGAGACAACATTCTCGTTAGAGGCACATCCGACGAGAAAACAGATTGCCAAAATCAAAATAATGCGCATCATGTTTTTATCTATCATGGGGAGTAGAATTTTTAGCTATTTCAACTCATTCGTTGTTGATGCCTCAAAGATACGAAAAGAATCGGAGGGGAAAACCGTGTGGTGGGAGGAATTTGCGGAAGAGGCGGGCGGACACTTCACGCCACCCCATAGCCACTTGCCTCCCGTCCGCTGATTTCCCATTGTCCGGCAAGGCTGCCCGCTTACTTTCGTGCCGCAATCAACTTATTGTTTCACGATTTAATTCATTTGCTTATGGACAACCTCAAGGACATGAAAGACGAAGTGCTGGTAATGACCAACGCTTCCGACGGCAACACGCCCCACGTGGTGGAGCGCATCGGACAGGACGGCTCGCTGAAGACCCGCCCGTTGGCAAAGGCCAAGCCCGACGGTGATTTCCTCAAAATCGACCGCAGCGAATCCATCCTCGAATCCTTCTTCTCCAACTTCAAGCGGCAGTTTGACAACCCGTCCGACTTCCGTTTCTACCACCTTCCGGCGGAACTGCTGGCCAATGCCAAGGAGTTGGCGGCCTTGTTCCGCAATCCCGAAGAAAACAAGGAAATGCTTGGCGAATACAGGCTGGAGCCGGAACAGTATGCCACCAAGCAGGCGGAGGAACTGAAGCAGGCTTCCGCCACCGATGAATCCGCCCCGCAGCAATCCACGAAGTGGGGCATGGAACAGGTGGACTGGCAGCAGCTCGCACGTATGGGCATCACTCCCGAATCGTTGGGCGAAATCGGTACGGCACGTTTGCTCAACGGGCATGAATCCGCCGTGCTGAATCTTAAAACCAATTTCGAGGGCATTAAAATTGAAACGCCTGCCTGCATCCGGCTGGTGGAATCGCCCGACGGAAAGCCCGTGCTCAACATTGAGTGCTGCAAGCAACGCCCCGAACTTGACTATTATTTTGGCAATGAGATTCCGGATAGATTGATGAAAGAGAATTTGCTGAAAACACATAATGCGGGCAGTACCATAGACTTGACTATTGCCGGAGGAAAGGAAGAAACTTGCCTGCTTTCCCTTAATCCCAAGACGAACCGCTTGCACCACATTCCTGTCAGTGAAATAAAAATACCCTCAGAAATTAACGGGGTTACTTTGACTGAAAACCAACGGCTCGATTTGAGCTTTGGCAGGTCTGTACTGGTAGAAAATATGTGGTCTGAGCGACATCAGAAGCATTACGATGCACGCCTCCAGTACAATGTCTGCAAAGGCGGTTTCGACTACGACTTCCGGGGACTGAACCGCAAGGTGGAGCAGGGGCAGAGCCAGAGCGAACAGCGCGAAATCATCATCCCGAAAAAGCTGAAAGGGGTGGACTTGACTGATGAACAGGTAAATGCATTGAAAGCAGGCAAGGCCGCGTATGTCGAAGGCATGTCCGACGGAAACGGGGGCACGTTCAATGCCTACGTGCGTCCCAACTATGAAAAGATGAAGTTCGACTTCTTCCGCTGGAATCCCGACAAGAGCAGGAAGCAGTCGCAGGGACAGACCAACGAGCAGCCGAAACAATCCGCGCAGACAACTTCCCAGAACCGCCGTGTCCGCAAGTCGGAGAAGAAGGGCATCGGCGCATCACTCTGATTACTTACCTATAATATAGAATGTATATGAAGAATGTCATCATTGCAGAAAAGCCGTCGGTGGCGCAAAGCATCGCGGCAATCGTGGGAGCAGGACAAAGGAGGGACGGGTATATCGAGGGCAACGGTTATGCCGTAACATGGGCTTTCGGGCATCTGGTGCAGTTGGCCATGCCCGAAGCCTACGGGTTTACCGGTTTCCGGCGGGAGAACCTGCCCATACTGCCTGCCGGTTTCACGCTCATCCCCCGACAGAAGCGTGAGGGGAAGGAATACAAGGACGACCCCGGCGTGGTGCGCCAGTTGAACATCATCAAGGGACTGTTCGAGGGTGGCGACCGCATCATCGTGGCGACCGATGCCGGGCGTGAAGGGGAGCTGATATTCAGATATATCTACCATTACTTGGGCTGCACCAAGCCGTTTGTCCGCCTGTGGATAAGCAGCCTGACCGACAAGGCCATCCGCGAAGGGATGGAACGGTTGCAGCCGGGCGGCAATTACGATAACCTCTACCTTTCCGCCAAGGCACGCAGCGAAGCGGACTGGCTCATCGGCATCAACGGCTCGCAGGCGCTCAGCCTTGCCGCCGGGCGGGGCGTGTTCTCGCTCGGACGGGTACAGACACCCACATTGGCCATGATTTGCTCCCGTTATCTGGAGAACAAGTCGTTTGCCCCGAAGAAGTACATGCAGATACGCATCACGGTGGAGAAGGATGGCATTGCGTTCCATGCCACAGCGGAACAGCGTTACGAGGACAAGACCGCCGCAGACAGTGCGTTGGGCGAAATGAAAGCGTGCGGCACGCTCCGCATAACAGCACTTGCCCGGCGGGAGGTCAAAGAAGAACCTCCGCTGCTCTATGACCTGACCGCCCTTCAGCGGGATGCCAACACCCGGCTGGACTTCTCCGCCGACCGCACGCTCTCCCTTGCGCAAAGCCTGTACGAGAAAAAGGTGCTGAGCTATCCGCGTACCGGCAGCCGGTACATTTCCGAAGACGTGTTCGACGAAATCCCCTCGCGCATCGCCCTCTTGCGGCAACATCCGCGTTTCGGGCAGTATGCCGCGTCGCTTTCCGGAGCACCGCTCAACCGCCGCAGCGTGGACGGAGGGAAAGTGACCGACCACCATGCGCTGATTGTAACCGAAAACCTGCCCTCCGGCCTTTCCAAAGACGAACAGGCCATCTACGACATGGTCGCCGCCCGTCTGCTCGAAGCCTTTTCCGCCCCCTGCATCAAGGAGGTGACGGAAATCCATGCGGCGGTGGGCAGCAGCGAAGCGCAGGCCAAAGGCACGGTGGTCAAGTCCGCCGGATGGCGTGCCGTGCGCGGCGAAAAGGAAGAGGACGACGGCGGGGGTATGGCACTCCCAAATCTGGAACAGGACGAGACGCTCCCGATAAAGGCACTCGAAGCGGTAGAGCGGCAGACCAAACCCAAGCCGCTGCACACCGAAAGCTCGCTGCTCTCGGCGATGGAGCATTGCGGCCGGGAGATTGACGACGAGCAGCTACGGGCGAGCATCCGCGAGACGGGCATCGGAACCCCTGCCACCCGTGCTGCCGTCATCGAAACGCTGTTCGCACGCGGTTATATCCGGAGGGAGAAGAAAAGCCTCGTGCCCACCGACAAAGGCATGGCGGTCTATGAAACGGTGAAGGACAAGAAGATTGCCAACGTGGAAATGACCGCCGCATGGGAGGACACGCTGGCACGCATCGAATCGGGCGAGGCCGATGCTGCCGCCTTCCGGCGCGACATCGAGGCATATACCGCACAGATTGTAACCGAACTGTTGGAAACCAAAGTGTCCGTAGCGCCTTCGGAAAGCGAATACCCGTGTCCCAAATGCCGGAACAGCCGGGTGCTGTTCTTCCCCAAGGTCGTCAAATGCGCCGATGTGGACTGTGGCTTTACCCTCTTCCGTAACAAGGGCGGCAAGGAACTGTCGGACAAACAGCTTGCCGAACTCCTGACCAAAGGCAGAACCGGTGTTATCAAAGGTTTCAGAAGCAGGGAGGGCAAGGCTTTCGACGCTTCATTGGTATTGCGCCCCGACTTCTCCGTGGGCTACGAGTTTGCCGACAAGAAACCATCCAAAGGCAAATCTTCCAAGAAATGACCCTCCCGACATCAACTCGGACTTGAAGCGGGATGAGGTCGGACTTGATGTGCCATGAAGTCCGGCTTGATGCTACATCAGGTACGGCTTCATCCTATACAGGCATAAAATGTATTTTGTAACACGAATAAAAAGAAGAATCATGAATCCGAACAAACCGAACATGCCGGCTCCGTCGGTAGAGCCGGACGAACTGTCCTATTACCGCCTTACCCTGTTGTCCTACCTCCGCGAATCGCATCCCGAACGGGCTGCCGACGATGCTTTTATCCGCGCGCGTGCCGAACTTGCCGCCGAAGCGTTCAGCAATGCCGTCAGGTCGGGCATGAATTATGACGAAGCCGTCCAACAGGCGGACGAGGTGCTGTTTCAGGGTCTGCACTTTTCCCGGCTCGACACGCTCATCACCGTGTTGTGGAACGAGTTTGCCGATGAGGTACCCGCAGGCCGCGCCCGCGAGGTAGCTCTCCAGCTCCTGCCCGAATGCGGCAGGGTGTTCAGCGGTTACGACCTGAGCGACGGTTTTGAGTTTACCCCCGACTTCGACCGGCTGTGCGGGGAACTGGCCGGTGTAATCTCAATCTGGCTCGAAGAAAATGGCATATAACAAGAAGGCACATCTTAGGGACAACATCGAGGCCATCCGCCTGATGTTCCGTCTGGAACGGGAGAGGCGTGCCGCCACACCGGAGGAGCAGACGGTATTGGCCGCCTACACCGGCTTCGGGGGCATCAAGGCGGTGCTGTCCCCCTTCGGCAAGCTCACCGACATCCTCCGCTGGACGCAGAGCGACCGCGAACTCTTTCCCCTTGTGTCGGAACTGCATGGCGTGCTCCGCGAGGGGGCGACGGATGAACGGGAATACAAACGGCTGGTGGACAGTGTGAAGGCATCCACCTTCACCGCCTTCTATACACCCCCGGAAATCATTAGTGCCGTTGCTTTCTCGTTGGAGGAGCACGGTGTGTCGCCGCACCGCTTCCTCGACCCGTCATCGGGCACGGGCAATTTCCTCTCTGCTTTCCAGCCGCATTTCTACAACGCCACCGCCGTGCCCGAAGCCACCGCGTATGAAAAGGACTTGCTCACGGGGCGCATCCTCCGGCAGCTTCAGCCCGGTACGGATGTCCGCGTGCAAGGGTTCGAGGAACTTCCCCCGCAGGACAACGGACGGTTCGATGTGACGGCAAGCAACATCCCTTTCGGCGACATCCGGGTATTTGACCCGTCGATGGACGATGGTTCGGCACGGCGTTTCGCGCTCGGTTCCCTGCACAACTATTTCTTCGTCAAGGGACTGGATGCCGTGCGCGAGGGCGGCATCGTGGCTTTCATCACCTCACAAGGGGTAATGAACTCCGCGATGGGCACTCCCGTGCGCCAATATCTGATGGAAAGGGCGCGGCTCCTGTCCGCCATCCGCCTGCCCAACAACCTCTTTACCGACTATGCCGGTACGGAGGTGGGCAGCGACCTCATTGTGCTGCAAAAGGAAACGGCATCCGAAAGGGAATACACCGGCCTTGAAAAAGCCTTCGTGGAAGTCAGCACGCAGACCGACGGCACGACCCAGAACGAGTATTTCGAACGCACCGCCGCCATTGTCCATACGCGCGGCCATGTGGGGACTGACCCTTACGGCAAACCGGCACGCGTCTTCCTGCATGACGGGGGCATGGATGCCATCGCCGCAGACCTGAAATGGATGCTGGACAAGAACCTGTCGGAAAACCTCGACCTTGACCTTTATCTCCGCTTCTCGCCGGTGCGCGAGTTGCGCGAACTGGCGGAAGTACGGGCGGAAAGTCTTCAGGAACGCATTGCACAGGTGCGGGCGTTATCCAAGCCGGAACAGCAGCGTGTCGCGACGGAAACGCCGGAGGCGGTTGTGGAAGAACCGCCCATTGTCCGCTCTGAACCGGAGAAACCCGTCACGCAGGAGCCACTGATGTCCCTGTATGACCTTTTCGGTTTCACACAGGAGGAACGGCAGGCGTTCAGCACCGGACGGAAGCCCAAGCGGAAGAAGAAGCAGGACACCCCGCAGCTCTCCCTGTTCGACATTGTGGAACCGCTCAGCGGCCAGTCCGTACCCGGAAAAGGGGATGCCATTGCCGCATCGCCCGCAGAAAAGCCTGCCCGGACTGCACAGCCCGAACCGGCAGCCGCACCCCAAGCCCCGTCGGAAGAAGAACTCCGGGAACGGGAGCGCCGCCGGGCGGAGGAAGAGGCCGCACGGCAGGAGCGCATGAAGCCACGCCCCTTCACCGGTGAAAGGCTGGAACATTACCGGAACGGCTCACTGGTGGATATGGACGGGCAAATCGGCTACCTCTCTGGCATGGATAAGGGAATCCCCGTGTTCCATCCGCTGGAACTGCCTGCCCGCCAGCAGCAGCGTGCCGCATCCTACATTGAACTTCGCGACACATACCACCGCCTGTACAACGACGAAGCGGAACACCGGCAGGAGAACGGGGAACTGCGTGCGGGCCTGAACGGGCTGTACGACGGCTTTGTCCGTCAGTTCGGCAACCTGAACGACAAGAAGAACATCGACCTGTTCCGCATGGATGCCGATAACCGGGAAATCCTCGCCTTGGAACGTTACGCCGACGGCAAGGCGGTCAAGGCCGACATCTTTGACCATCCCGTGTCGTACAACGTGAACGAGATTACCCACACCGACGATGTGCACGAGGCATTGGCGGCCTCGCTCAACAAATATGGCGAGGCAAACATGGAATATATGGAATCGCTCACCGACAAGCCGCAGGCACAATTGCTGGATGAACTGCGCGGCAGGGTGTTCTACAACCCGCTGGCGAAGCGTTTCGAGATTGCCGACCGCTTCATCGCGGGCAATGTCGTGGCAAAGGCGGAGTATATCGGGGAATACTTGCAGACACATCCCGACGATGCCGAATCGCGCGTTTCGCTTGAAGCATTGCGTAAGGCGGCACCGGTACCCATTCCTTTTGAGGAACTGGATTTCAATTTCGGCGAACGCTGGATACCGGCTGGCGTGTACAGCCGCTATGCCTCATGGCTGTTCGACACCGACGTGTCTGTCCGCTACAACGCCAGTGCGGACGAGTACAGCATCCGCGCCTCCGAACTCAGCCCGCGTATCTATAACCAGTACGCAGTCCGTTCCGAAACGCGCCTGTTCAACGGGGTCGCCCTCATGCGCCACGCCATCCACAACACCACGCCCAACATCACCAAGACCGTCACGGACAAGGACGGCAAGGACATCAAGGTGCGCGACCCCGAAGCCACGCAGCTTGCCAACAGCAAGATTGACGAGATACGGGGAGGCTTCTCCGACTGGCTCATGGAACAGTCGCCGGAGTTCAAGAAGAAACTGGAGGACATGTACAACCGCAAGTTCAACTGCTTCGTGCGCCCCAAGTTCGACGGCAGCCACCAGACCTTTCCTGACCTTGATTTGAAAGGATTGGGCATCAAGGATTTGTATCCATCTCAGAAAGACTGTATCTGGATGCTGAAGATGAACGGCGGCGGCATCGCTGACCATGAGGTGGGTGGCGGCAAGACGCTGATAATGTGCGTCGCCGCCTACGAGATGAAGCGGCTCGGACTGGCGCACAAGCCGCTCATTACCGGCCTGAAGGCGAACATCCACGAGATTGCACAGACCTTCCGCACCGCCTATCCCCACGCCAAGATACTCTATCCGGGCAAGGAGGACTTCACGCCCGACCGCCGCGTGGAAATCTTCAACCAGATGAAGAACAACGACTGGGATGCCATCATCCTCTCGCACGAGCAATTCGGCATGATACCGCAGTCGCCCGAAATCCAGCGCGACATCCTGCAACAGGAGCTGGACAGCGTGGAGGAAAACCTGGAGGTGTTGCACCAGTTGGGCAGCGAGGTGACCAATGCCCAACTCAAGGGCGCGGAAAAGCGCAAGATGAACTTGGAAGTCAAGCTCAAGGAACTGACGCACGAGATAGAGAACCGCAAGGACGATGTGGCGGACTTCAAGCGCATGGGCATCGACCACATCTTTGTCGATGAATCGCACCGCTTCAAGAACCTCATGTTCACCACGCGCCACGACCGTGTGGCGGGGCTGGGCAACTCGGAGGGCAGCCAGCGTGCGCTCAACATGCTCTTCGCCATCCGTACCATCCAGCAGCGTACCGGCAAGGACTTGGGAGCCACCTTCCTTTCCGGTACGACCATCAGCAACTCGCTGACCGAGCTGTACCTCCTGTTCAAATACCTGCGCCCCAACGAACTGGAGCGGCAGGGCATCCGCTCCTTCGACGCATGGGCGGCGGTGTTCGCACGCAAGTCCATTGACTATGAGTTTTCCGTGACCAACGAGATTGTGCAGAAGGAACGCTTCCGCTATTTCATCAAGGTGCCCGAACTCGCCTCGTTCTATTCCGAAATCACTGACTTCCGCACGGCGGAGGACATCGGCATCGACCGCCCGAAGAAGAACGAGATACTGCACAACATCGCGCCCACGCCCGACCAGCAGGAGTTTATCGCCAAGCTCATGGAGTTCGCCAAGACCGGCAACGCTACCGTATTGGGCCGTCTGCCGCTGACGGAAAAGGAGGAAAAGGCCAAGATGCTCATCGCCACCGACTATGCCCGCAAGATGTCGCTTGACATGCGGCTCATCGACCCGCTGAAATATGACGACGACCGTGACAACAAGGCGACCCATTGCGCCGACATGATTGCGCAGTATTACAACCGCTATGCCGAACACAAGGGGACACAGTTCGTGTTCAGCGACTTGGGCACTTACAAGCCCGACCAGTGGAACCCGTACAGCGAAATCAAGCGCAAGCTGGTGGAAGACCACGGCATCCCCGAAGACCAGATACGCTTCATTCAGGAAGCCAAGACCGAGAAGAAGCGCAAGGCGATGATTGAGGCGATGAACGAGGGGCGCATCCGTGTGCTGTTCGGATCCACCGAAATGTTGGGCACGGGTGTCAATGCGCAGAAAAGATGCGTGGCCATCCATCACTTGGACGCACCGTGGCGCCCAAGCGACCTCCAGCAGCGCGACGGGCGCGGCATCCGCAAGGGCAACGAGGTGGCGAAGCTCTATGCCGATAACAAGGTCGATGTCATCATCTATGCGGTGGAGAAATCATTGGACAGCTACAAGTTCAACCTGCTCCACAACAAGCAGCTTTTCATCACCCAGCTCAAGCAGAACCGCATGGGCAGCCGCACCATCGACGAGGGCAGCATGGACGAGAAGGGGGGCATGAACTACTCCGAGTATGTGGCCATCCTCTCCGGCAACACAGACCTTTTGGACAAGGCGCGTCTGGAGAAGAAGATTGCCGGACTGGAGGGCGAGCACAAGGCGTTCCAGCGCAGCAAGGGCGATTCGCGCATCCGGTTGGAGACCCTGTTGGCCAACCAAGCCTCCAACAGCGACATCATCGCGAGGGCGCGGCAGGACATGGCCGACTTCGAGAGCCGCGTGCAGTACGACAAGGACGGCAAGAAGCTCAACCCGCTGAAGATTGACGGGGTAACGGGCAGCGACCCCAAAGTCATTGCCGCCCGACTGCACGAGATAGAGGACAAGGAGCGCACGCACGGCCAGCCGGTTCCCATCGGCTCCCTCTACGGCTTTGAAATCGTGGTCAAGACCGACACCACCGTCAAGGAGGGATTGGACTTCTGCGAGAACCGCTTCTTCGTGCGCGGCACGGGCAAGCTCCTGTACAACTACAACAACGGACGCTTGGCAGCCGACCCGCAGACCGCCTGCCGGAATTTCATCAACGCCTTTGACAGCATCCCCCGCCTGATAGAGAAATACACGCGGGACAATGCTGACATTGAAAAGGAAATTCCCGTCCTGAAGCAGGTCGTGGATGAAACATGGAAAAAAGAGGATGAGTTGAAGCAACTCAAGGCCGAGCTTGCCACGCTTGACCGCAAGATATTGCTCTCCTTGAAATCCGTCGATGCGCAGGAGGCCAACACTGAAGGGGTAACGGAAATCCGGCCGGAACAACAGTCCGCACCGGTGGCGCAATCCGCCCCCTCAATGCCCGACAGCCCTGCCGTCCCGGCATCATCGCCTGAGCCATACGTCCACCGTATGCCCGAATACATGGCACATGCGGCGGAGCGCAAACCGCCGGTGCTGCCAGCCATGCCCAAGACCATCAGCATCAAGGAACTCATGAGCGCGGGCAAGGACAAGGTGGTAATCGGCGGCATCCCCCAACCGGAGGCCGGCACGGAGAAACCGCAGGACAAACCAAAATGGAAGATGAAGCTCTGAGCGGGATTCAACAAAAAGGCTTGGCAACAACCGGTACATGCCGGATAGTTGCCAAGCCTTTTAATTTTGTACAGAAAATTCTATCTATTCTTCATTATCTAAGAAGCGTTTCAAGTCATAGTACATAGAACGTGTCTTGTCTTTCTCGTCTTTGGCGGACAAGAAATCAAAGCCGCATTGTTGATAAAAACCGACGGCATCCTGATAAGCATCCACTGTAATGAAACGGCAACCGGTTCTGTTACCATGAGTAAAAGTATATTTGATAAGACGGATAATATCTCTGCCAATGCCTTGTCCGGCATATTCTTCCGATACGGCCAGTCTGCCAATCTTTACGGCCGGATAATCTTTGCGCCGCTTAGGATTAGCCACACGGCGGCTCAGCCGGTTCCAAATACTGCGTTGTTCCGGGTCAAAAGTAATTTTGTCATTTAGAAGGCTGAAATAGGCTACAGTTTTGGCATTGGACAAATCCTCCCATAGATAAGTGACAGCCATCAAGTCGGTCAGATATTTTCGGGCATCCTCAAATAAAAAGCCGTTTAAGTCATCATCCTTGCACTTAAACGGCTTTATCTCGTAGTCCGCTTTCAGCGGTATGAAATAATAATCTTCAAGAGCCATGTTCGTATCAGAATGTAAATGCGGCTATGGCCTTGAACTTCTCATAAACTTTCTTCGCAGCCTCTTTCTCTTCCTTGCTTTCCGGCTTCAGATGAGCCATTTTCTCTGCAAAGCGTTTAGCGTCCTTACCGGTAACTACCGGTGTTTCTTTAATAGGTCGAGCCATAATCTTTAGTTTTAATTCACCACAAAGGTACGGATAATATTGCTGAAAATCAAATTGTATGATATGTTTCTTTGATAATGAGGTTTTCATCCAACTATTTAGTTTCATAGAATAAATAAGAATTCCGGTTTTTACGGCACAAAACTGGAACTTTCGATAGAAAAAGGCTTCACCCTGTCCTCCCGACAGAATGAAGCCGGTTGTTTAACCCAAAGGGAACTTCCTGCTTCACAGCGGTAGGAAATATCCCTGAACGATGCAAATCCAAGATGCATTATCCACAATCATCTGAGAGTTCTTTATCTTCTGTTTTTTCCTCCCTGCCGTTTTCATCCGGTTCTTTGGGCATCGGATAGGTTTCCGACAATTTGTCCTTCCGTGCCTGACGCTTGATTTCGTTCTCATCGAAATTGTTGCGGATGAACTCGTGCAGGTCTGATTCCTTGTAATAGGTCTTGTGGTATATCGAATGGAACTTCAACGCCCCGTTGTTCCTGTATCGCTGGAGCGTGCGCTTGCTGATGCGCAGCAGTTGGCACACCTCCTGATTGTCGTACAGCCGTTCCCCGTTCAGGTAGTTCAGGTGCTTCTGCCGGTTCTCCGCCTTGTCCAGCTTGCGCGATATGCGGTACAATTCGCCCATGATGCGCTCCATCCACGCTTCAAATTCTGTCTTGTCTACTAACATGGCCGTTCCTCCTATGTTTTTACACCTCGCCCAGCATGTAGCTGTTCGGTGTGTCGGGTGATTTCACAATGATTTCCTTCTCCCGCATAAAGCGGATGTAGCTCTTGGCCGTGCGTTCCTTCACGTCGAACGCCGCCTGAAGTTCTTCCGACAGCTCCATGTAACCGATGAAGCGTTTCCGGCTGAACAGTTCGCGCGCCACCGCCACGAGTTCCTCCTCCTTGCGCCTGTCCTTTTCCTCTTTCGGCTTCTCGCCCAGATAGGCGTGCATCGCCTTGCCTTTGTCCCATGCGAACTGCATGAGCGGCACATCCAGCGGGCTGCCGTCACGCACTTTCAGGGCTTTCACCACCGACACGGCAGGATTGCTGTCCTTTTCGATGGAGAGGATGGCGGCAGCCTTGCGTTGCAGCTCACTGCCAAGATGCCCCCGCAGCTTCAGCCCGTTGGGGATGAAGTGCAGCACCGTGACGATGCACGTGTTGTAGATGCCCGCCAGCCGGTAGAGTTCCTCCACGACGGCAATGCTCTCCGCCTCGTCATTGGCGCAGCGTATCAGGTCGGCGATGCCGTCAATCACCACCAGATGGATACCTCCGTACTGGTAATGAAACCTGTCCATGCTGAGCACGATGGACTTCAGCCGCTCCTTGCGGCTCATCCCCGTCAGGCAATATGCCTTGAACCACTCCGGCATCGTGTCGCGCCCGCAGCGGCGCAGCAGGGTGCTTACGTTCTTGTATAGCTGCACCTCGCTCTGTTCGGTATCGTAGAACAGCACCGCCTTTCCTTTCGGATTCCCTTCGATGGAAATGCCCAGCGTGTCGATGCCTTCCGCGTTTTCCGGTTTCACAGCCCCGGCAATCAGGGCTGCCACATAGTTGCTTTTCCCCGTACCTTCCCCGCCGGTGATGCAGAGCAGGTTCCCTTGTGTTCCGAGCGGCACGCCGTTCACCGATACTATCATCTGTGCCACAGGTGGCGGGTTGTTGAAATCCAACTCGCATGATTTTAATGCTGACATATCTTCCTTGTATAATGAATCCAAATGGTTTAAGAACAGTTTCAATAAATCATCATGCGTATGTCCCAACGCAAAATAGTCCGTTACATCCTTTTCTTCTTTTGTCCCTGCCAGCGGCAGCAACAGGCGTTTCAGCGAAAACGCTTTCAGTTCTTCCACCCGTTTGGCTGAAACCTCCAGCCCGGTCTTGTCCACATCGTACAGCAGGACAATGTGCTTGAACCGGTAAGAGAGCAGCATCAGCACAGATGCGGGGATGAGCGTCGTTTCCGAATTGAAGCAGATGGCGTGGAACCCGTTCGCCGCAAGACTCATCACGTCTTTTTCCCCGCCGGTAATGAACAGCAGGTCGCCTTTGGAGGGCAGTTGGTCAAGCCCGAAACAGTAATTGTCGCCCAAATCGCCGGCATAGAAAAAACGCATCTCCGAGCGCGGGCGGTATATCTTGATGTATTTGTCGCCTGCGTAACCATACATCGGTTCTTGTGCTGTCGCCGCAAGGGTATAAGGCCGCCCCTCTTGGGTGGCGGAGGTAAACGAGTGTAGCGGTTGTACATTATATTTATGTAATATGCCTTCCGTAATGCCCGACTTCCCCCAAAAGGAAAGGTCTGCTTCGTTGAACGCTCTTGCCACAAGGCTGTACGGGCGTATGTTCTTTTCCTTCTGCCCGGCGGTGGCGGGACGCACGGTGGGAATGGCAGCGACACCGGTGCCGGCTTCATGCCCGTCATCCAGCCCCAAATGCAGGTCATGGTCGATGATTCGCATGATTTCAACGAAGTCCTTCGCGTTCCTGCAACTCAGCCCCGTCATTGTCCCTACCAACTCGAAGCAGTCCCCGGAATATTCCTCGTTGCCGAAATCCTTCATCTTATACACCGAATGTCGCCGGTCATAATATACGTTGCACGATGCCTTCGTATCCTTATACAAAGGATTCAGGAACTTCTTCCCGATGCGGAACTGCACCGGCAGGTAATGTCTGAACACCGAAAGCCCCCTGTCCGTTGCCTGTAAAATATCCTCCTTATTCATTGCCTGTATCCTTTGTCACGTCCAACAACCGGTTCTTCTTGTAAACGTCTATCAGGTGCGGTTCGCACGTGATAACCTTTTCCCGTACCTTTTTCTCTATTTCCGAGAGCTTGTACAGGCACTTGCGGCGGAACACCGAATATTCCACCAGTCCGTCGCTCCTTAACCGTTGCAGGGTGCGCGTGCTGATATGGAGCATATCGGCCACTTCCTGACTGTCCAGCCATACATCGTCGTCAAAGTCGCAATCCTGCAACTTGTGCTCGTTCTTGGTGATGAACTCAGCGATTTTCGCTATCTGCCCCATCATCTTTTGATAGGCGGCACTTTCCATTACGATAACTTCTGTCATAATCCTAATTATTGAAATGTTTGCCGCAAAGTTCCCGATAAGCCAAAATCCGCATGGTATACTATACGTGTACTACACCATAATTTTTTTTGTTCCTGCATTTTTTTCGGGAAAATGTAAGGTCGGACCGTTTTGGTCAGGACTAAGGTTAATAGGTTCAAAATTAGTTCAGTGCAAGGTGCAAGCCTATTTATATATATAGGCTCGCACCTTGCACTTGAAAAAATGGCTGAAAAAAATATTGTCAAGGTCTTGCATGTTTCAAAAATGTGTAGTACTTTTGCACCCGCAATCGAGAGGTGACACGGTGGTGTCATAAGCTACGAAACTTGACAAGATGAAATCGTAACCAAGTCGTAACCATCAAAATTTAGGTTACACATAAGTTACTGATTAAAAAGATATTAAAAGAGGTAGGTGCGATTACCGTACGCACCGCAATAAACATTGAAAATCAATGTTTTACAGAACAAACACCCGACTTTACACCCAAGAATGTAAAGTCGGGTGTTTTTTTGTATTATTTAATTTATCATCTTTGTGGTAGAGGATAAAAATAAAGCAAACGAAAAGAACAACCAAGTTTTCTTCATTTGCTTTATATGATATGCAGGCTTATCTGCTTAATATATCATTATCAATTCAGGATGTATTCAGGAATGGATGCTGTTGCAAATGCTCCTATTATTTCATAGTCTGTTTCGGGAACGGTCAGTATCATGGTGTAGTCTCTTGGGGGAACGCTTTTTGTCGTGGCATTGCTGATAAGTTCCACCCAATCCACATCCAAATAGCTTTTGATAATTTCCAGTACTGCTTGAGAATCACTAAACGATAGGGCGAAGTCGTGGATTTCCATTGGAGCATTTTGTGCAAAGTTTCCGGATGAATCGGCTGAATAACTCAGACGCAAATAAGAAACTGTTTCCTCTCCATTCTGCTTGACAAAGAACTCATAAGTGCCTTCGGCAAGTGGTGTATTATTCAATTGGTGCTGCATATTGTCCATTGTAAAAAAATAGCAATCCCGCGCTTTATTGTTAACCAGATAGAGCATAAGGTTTGAAGTCAGCGTGGGATGATTGCTTTCAGCAATGCCGTATGCAATGTAGCAGTCTGTGACTTTCACTTCGACTGTTTCCTTGTCGCCTGTCACATTGTCCGTCAGAGTAAGCGTAGTAGTTCCTTTCTGTTTGCCTTGCAAGGCAACATAGGTACTTCCTCCTTCATTCTGAACCTTGTTGGCTTCTACTATCGTTTCGTCCGCTACGGACAGGCTGATGTCGCCGCTTCCATTGGTAATGGGAATCTCAGTGATGCCGCGCCACAATCTTACTTCATAATAGGTCTTTTCAAGGCTGAACGGGGACATTGGTTCATTTTCATTATTGTCATCGTTACATGCAGAGATAAATAGACTGATGATAATAAAAAAGGGAGCGATAAGTTTATTCATCATGACTATGTGTTATTGTTTTTTTATGGTAAATTCCACCTTTTGAAGTCCCTTTTTATAAACATTGGCAAGGATGAGTGCGTAACGAACTTCTTCGCCGGACTGCATGGATTGTGTAATGTGGGTAAACTCATCTTCGGGTACAACATCTTTGAACATCGGACCGTGTGATTCGTTGCGTACCAAACGAATTTCATCTGTAAACGGAGACAGAACAAACGAATAAATAGCCATGTAAGGCACGGACTCAAATTTCACCCAATTCGGGTCTTCTTTGTCAAGGACATCTTCCAGCCATATACGCGCTGAACTGTAGGATGGCAGCATTGAATCATACCCATCGTCATAGACTATTTTACCATTCTCATCAACAATATACCCTTTGCTGATGGCATATTTCTCAAAAGGACACAAATCTTGATATTCAATATCTTCTTCGGATGTTATCTCCTCATCGACCGGAATTTCCGGTTCTGTCACAAGTCTGTCTTGGAGAATACGGATAAGCGAATACGTACGGTCGGAACCATCCGCAGGTGGATTGGCGAGAATTGTCCGCTTTACCGATAGATAGTATTCGTGTCCTTTTATGTAAGTAAAGCCCTCAATGCTGTTGAATCCGAGAGGTTGCCATTCTTCGGAATCACCTTCCGTCTTGACGAGCATGCACTCTATGGGATTCTCCTTTTTGTCGTCGCCCCATGCATACATTACGCCTGTTTCTGCTGAAACCAGCATTCTAATCTCTTTGACTGAATCTTGGGGCTCATCATCACTGCAAGCTGATAACAGAAAAACTGTGATGAACAGAAATGAAGTGATAAGTTTATTCATATTCTGACTGTTATGTTCTTGATTGACCCTGTCAAGATGTTAAGTTAATAATAGCAGAAAACGTGAGCCAACTATGCTACGTCTTAACTTGAAGGTCGTAGGAAACCATAGATGCAGATGTAACAATAGCAGCCCACGCTATAGCGTGAGAACCACTATGCTATCCTTGCATCTAATTTGAAAATTTCCTACGTTTTCAAGTACAAGATAAGCATAACGCTTCTTCTTTTTCTCTTATGTCTTGGAAAGAGTTGCCTCAATCCGTTTGCAAAAATACAGAATTTTATTGAAATCCAATCAAGTACCATCGAATTACATCCTAAATCCTCTACTTTTTCTTGGCTCTTCTGCTGATTTACGTAAACTATGCCGTAATTTATCAAACTGTTCTTTGAACCATTCGCCAATCGGTTGTCTGTTTATGGTCAGTACCAGTTTGCTGTCATCTGTCGGATTCTTTTCTACTTTGAAAATATCATTCCTGATGTCAAACTTCCGCCTGTGTTCTTCGGAATAAATCCTGCCGTTGCATCTGATAGCTTCTTTCTTTGTCAGAAGGCTCTCTATCATTTCTTTGGTGAAGCCGATGGCAGCGCACAACTTTTCCATTCTCAGCATCTCCCTGAGCATCGGAAACCACTTGAAAGCCTTTTCAAGCAGGATATTCAGCCGTGATATTTCCTTGTCTCTGGCTTCAAGTTCCCGATTATGTATTCCTTGAAGATTGCGTATCTGCTTGCCATGCTGCTCTTGCATGAGTTGCATTTGGGCTTTCAAGTCATCAATGCCCTTGTCCCGTTTGGCAATTTCCTGACGCAATTCTTCATTGGATTGTTCCAGTTTCTTCATTTTCCCGCTGCCGAAGAGAGAACCCACTCCGCTTGCTATAACCGTAGCGGCATCGGTGGCTGCACTTTTGAGCTTGTCCGTGCGTATCTCCGATTTCACCTGTCTGAGTTCCTGTTCGGCAAGATTCACCTGTTGCTCCTTATGCCGCTTTACGGCTTCTATGCGTTGCAGTTCGGCTTTCTGCTTCTCAATGATGAAATCGTTCCGTTCCAGATGTTCTTTGCCTGTTACGGCTTTTGACTTACCACGCTCCATCAGAAGGATGTCGGATGCCAAGGTCTGCATCTGCATCATGTCATCGTCATTGAGCTTGCGGCTCTTGCCTGTATCGTGGTTCATCCAGTCGAATACGATATGCGCATGGTAATTCGGCTTGAACCACCTTTCGCCTACCTTGAAACTCTCCCTGTCCTCCGGGTCAGGCTGTCCGTTCAGCCAATGCCCTTCGTCCTTGTGCAGGAAGATTTGGAGCGGTGTGATGCCCCAGCGTCTTTGGCACTCCTCGCCAAACTTATGCACATCTGCCAGTGTGGTGTCAGGTCTGATGAGCAACACTCCCTCACGTATGGGTGAACATCCTGCCACTTTGATAATCTTGCCGTTCTTGCCTTTGCGCTCACGTTCTTTTTCCTGCATGGCACGACCTGTCTTTTCCTTGACCATCCGTTTGATGTCCTCATAGTGCGCCTGCAATTCGGGACTACCGAAGTCCGGGTTTATCCACTGCTCGTTATTTGCAGAGAGTTCGGATACCACATATACTTTGGATTTTCCGATGTTGCGCATATACTCGGCAGTTCTCCGGTTATGAGCCTCGCTTGATGCCACGTTGCAAGGCTTGATATGTATGCTTGATTTTGTTGCCATTTTTTAATTCTGATTGGGTTGTTTACTAAATCTGTTTGTTGCTTTCCACTCATATCCGCAAGAGGTTCTTAGGGGTGCAACCCATGAGCGGAGTTTCCAAAGAGAGGGTCACTCTTTGGTCGGGTTGCATAGGGCTGAAAGCCCTTGCCGGGTTCTTAGGGCAGCGTCCTAAGCCCCTCGGGAGAGCCCACAACTACGCAAGCGGAGCGTGTAGTTATAGTGGGCTATAACCGGAAGCCTTTCGGTTTCTTGGATAGCGTATCATTCTTCTTTCTGACGGACTGTATTTGTTCCTTTCTATCCGCCATGCGCTTCTGCAAATACTCGTTCAGGTCTTTGCATCCGCAGTAGATTTGTGAAGCGTCCCGTATATGCCGTGTGCTTTCATATTCCTTGCGGATTTGCTGAAGGACTTCCATTCCTGCACGGTCATTGTCAAAAAAACAGTGGATTCGCTCATAGCTTCCCAACGGATAAAGTGCTTTGGAAACATTGGCAACAGAGTTCAGAACCATGTAGTCCTGCCTGTCGAAATCAGGGTATTGCGGACAGCTTTCGAGCCGCAGGGTCAGAAATGAGAGGTAGTCCATAAATCCCTCGAAAACGAAACACGCGTTTCTTGGCTCTCCCGATTGCCTGATATGGGATATTTCTTTCGGTGCAATGCAGCCCTTGAAATATCGGTTTCGGATTTCATAGCCGCCCGACATGTTGGGAAACGCAATGGCGAAGTACCGTTTGCCGTTGTGCGTAAACCGCGCTTCCTTACATTCTTTTTTCGCCAGTGCCGGATTTATCCCCCTTTCCTGCAAGTAAGCGAGCAAGGCAGGAGAAGAAAGCGGCACGATTTCCAACTGTTGGAAACTCGGCTCTGTAAATGACTGCTTGCGAAAAGAGAAAGAAACGGGGTGCACGTGCGGTGCTTGTTCCTCTATGCGTTTCAAAAGGTACGGCACGCTGTCCGTTGCATAGAGGTGCGAAGCCAGCGCAATGATGTTGCCGCCCTTGCCGAGCGCAAAATCATACCATTGGTTCCGCTCGGTGTTCACCTTGAACGAGGCTTCGGTTTCTTCCCTGAACGGTGATTTGTACCAAAGATTGATGCCCTGCCGCTTCACCGGGCTATATCCCAAGCTGTGAAGGTATTCTTCCAGCCTGATTTGTTTTGCTGTCTGTATGTCCATAAATGATTGTCTTTATCGGTTATTGTTTGTTTTTCTTTTCGCCAGTATCTGTTTATAGGTTACTGGCTGTATAACCACTTCACTTTATTGTCGTATATATAGGATACGGCTTAAAGTGAAGCGGTTTGATGCGCTCCTGCAACCACTTCGCTTTATCCTAATATATAGACCCGGAGAATAAAGTGAAGTGATTGCAGGAAGCGTGTCAATAGTGGAAATCCGGTTCGTATCTGTACTTCCTGCCATTTTCCTGCACTATCATCCGCTTGTTCTTCAACACTGTGATGAGTTTAACCAGCTTGTTGTCGCTTAACGGAACACCCACCAAGGCATACGACTCTTTCAATGCTTTGCTCAGTTCCTTATATCCGTATTCGTCCTGCAACGAAAATGCTGCTTCCAGTGCTATCCGGTGTTGTTGCTCGGAAATGTCCTTGCAGGCATCAAACCTTTCGCCTTGGGGTCTGCCGGGCGCTTTGGCTTCTGTCTGGTAATCCTCCATCAGTTCAGGCAATGCCCTTTCATTGATGCGGAAGGCAAACGGCTCGAAGTCCATCGCACGGATGTGCATGGCGGAAACCTTGCTGATGTCCCCGTTACTTTTGTCCTTTTCAACGAGCAGTACGGTTTCAGCCTTGTTGTTCAGTTCCGTGCCGATATGTCCCCTTGCGTTCTCATCCCCCTTGTTCTGGTGGAGTATCGTGTGGATATGTATCTGCCTGTCGTCCGTCCACTGCATCAGTTTCGATATGATGCGTGTCGATTCGCTGGGGCTGTTGATGTCATACACCATGTCACGGATACCGTCTATCACCACCATACCGAGGTTCGGTGTATGGTAGATTGCCTGTTCGACAATCCTTATGCGTTGCTCCGGCGTATATTTCCGCAGGGCAAGGAACTCAAGGTTCTCGTTGTCCCTGTCATCGGGCAGCCCTGCCATGCGCATGATGCGTTCCATCACATTCAGGCAGTGGTGGGGGCTTTGCTCCGTATCGACATACAGCACTTTCCGCTTGGCTTCGGGAAGTTCAGCCGCATACCTGAGCACCGTGCCGTTCTTCAAAGCCGCAGCCACGATAGCCGACACATTGAATGTCTTCTTGCTTTTGGCTTTGCCGATGGATGCACTGAAATTTCCCAACGTGCCGATTACAGAACCTTTCACGCTGAGGATTTCTGGCGCTTTCTCGTATTTTCCCGACAGGCTCAACCGTGAGGCTTGCCAGAGGATTACCGCCTGTTCGTCCGATATTTCCCGGATGTCTTTCATATAGTCCATAGCAATTCCTCCCGTTACTTGCGTCCGCCTGTTTTCTTCCCTGCCAGTTCAAGGGCAAGTTCCGCATCCACGATAATCTTGCGCCCTATCTGGGTGATAGCCTTGTCTATTTTTCCGCTTTTCTTTATGCGGTTGGCGGTGGGCAGGCTGCATCCGAACAGTCTGGCTATGCCGGGTATTCCGTACACATACTTTCTGTTTGTGTCCGTTACGGGCTGTGGCTGCGCTTCCGTCTGAACGGAAGCGTGTCTGCTTAACATTATGAACTCTTCACCCGTCATCTGCCAGACGGGTTTGGATAATAATTCTTGTAGATTTTGCATAGTTCTACTTTTTTGATTCAACAATCAGCCCTGCGCACTGGCTGTTATTTCTGTTCTCGAACGGTGCAAAATTAGGTAGGGTTATGGGTGGTAAGGATGGGGACGGTATAATCCGAGCATCGCTGTATCTTATTGAATATCAGAAAATAAAAATACCACTCAAAAATTAATTTGAGTGGTAAAAGTGGAACTTTCGTAAAATATCAGGATATGTCACCGATTATCTGAATATATGCTCCATTTCTTTGGCGAATTTCTGGTTGCTGTCACTGGGGAAATCAGAAACTGGCTCCTTGTACTTGGACTTGTAGTAGCTGTCATCAATATCCAGCAGTTTCAGTATCCCGGCTTTCCATTTGTCCTTGTCCTGTTTGGAGAGTTTTTCGCTCATGAGGAATATCAGATAACATACACGTATCTTCTCTCTCGGTTTAATTCTCAACTTGCAGTTGCAGGGGTGCAAGTTCATATTGGCATAAAAATCCGGTGCGGAAATTTCATCGAACTGTTCTCCAACACATACCTCATGAATGAGCGAAAGCAATTTCATGCTGAAATACTCTTGTTGTTCATCCGCCGTTTCCTGCTGACTGATTGGCTTGCTCGGCTCGTCCTGTCGTTTCCCGTCAGGAATGTATTTCTTCAATATATCCAGAAAAAGGCAACTTTGACGGTACATGTCCTCACAACGGTTCTTCATATATTGGAATGCCTCTTTCCTTGCTGCCTTTTGCTGGTCATAGAGTTCATTCAGTTTGGCTCTTTCCTTGTCATATTCAGCCTTGCAGCGTTCATATTCTTTTTCAGCCTGTTTTTCCTCTTCGGCAGTATGTTCCCTGTAGCCAATGGAATCATACCTGTTGTTGGCTTCATTCAGCGGCTTGCTTAGGCTCCTTGTTACATCCTGTTGGGCTTCAATTTCAAGGGAATACCTTTCCATGTGTTGATAGCAAGCACGCTCTACGGCACTATCACTTATGGGGTGTGTTTCATAAGCCTGTATGCTCTTTTCTATTTCGGTTTTCAGGCTGTTGAGTATCAAGGTGTATTGTTCTTTTTGCCTGTCAAGCACCAGTTCAAGGATGGCGGCTTCAAAAGACTTCATGTCATTGTATTCCTGACAGAAATCGGAAATGAATTTTTGCCTGTCAAAAGAGAAAACTCTATTGTCTATATAGTCCCTATATATTCTGTTGAGTTCCCCGTATCGGGGAATCATCGTCTGTATATTGTCTGCCATAGGTGTCCTACTTTTGTCTGTTCCTTTCATTGTCAAGAAGCATCGTCAGTTCTTCTTCCACCTGTTCTATACTCGGCAGTGCCGATTTCAGGTTTTCCGGCACAGCCTTGCTAAGCTGATAATCGCTGATGCCGATAGGTTGGTCATAGCCGGTCAGCGCATATTGTGCGACAATCTCATCCTTACCCTTGCACAACAGCAGCCCGATGGTCTTGTTGTCGTTCTCTCCCCTCAGCTTGTCATCCACTACATTGATGTAGAAGTTCAACTGTCCTGCATATTCCGGCTTGAACGGGGTCGCTTTCAGTTCCACGACCACATAGGCATGGAGTTTTATGTTATACAGGATTAGGTCGGCATAGAAATCGCTGTCGCCAATCTGGAAATGTTTCTGCCTTGCGACAAAGGCGAATCCGTTGCCCATTTCCAAAAGATAACGGGTGACATGCTTCACCAACTGTTCTTCTATGTCCCTTTCGTCCGCACGTTCTTTGGCTCCCGCCAAGTCAAAGATATACGGGTCTTTCAACAGGTAATTGGCAAGGTCGCTTTGCGGTGCGGGAAGCGTGGCGGTAAAATTATTGATTTTGCGGCTGTTGATTTGCCGTTCAAACAATTTGCTTTCAATCTGCATTTTAAGAACATTGCTGCTCCAGCCCATTTCCACGGATTGCTTCATATACCAGTAATCGACACCTAACGGAAGGGAACTGTTCAGCAGAATCACATGGCTTGCCCAATTGATTCTTGCAACAGGTGATGCTAGGAACAGTTTTTCCATGTCCTCAATCGGCATCCGGTAAACGACGGCTACTGTCTGGGTTACATCCTGAATTTGCGCAAGAGGTTCTTGCACAATTGCAACTTCCTTGTTGTCTGAGGATTGTATTTGCGCAAGAGGTTCTTGCGTAAATGGCACATTGTTCAGGCTTTGGATTTCATCCGTGATTTTCCGCACACTTGGAGTAATCAATTTCGCATCGGTTTCGATGAAACTCCGTAATACGGTCAATGGATATGAACGTGCGAACTGGCACATATAAGCCAAGTTCCTGACCGAATATCCTTTCTTTTCGGGATAATTGAACCGTATCGCCTGCGCCAGTTTCTTGATGACCTTGCCGCCCCAGCCTTGTCGGTTCTGGTGGTACAATATGTAGTTGCCCATCTTCCAGTAATGGAACAGCATCTGCGCATTGGCGGCACTAATGAGCCGGACTTGCGCCTGCTCTATTTCTGACCCAATGGCATTGACAAAAGCCTCGAAACTCCTTTTCTCTATATTGTTATCGTTGTTGCTCATTGTTATATGTATTGAAAGTTACAAAGATAAGCCCAATAACAGGCATCCCGTGAAACTTGCTGATTGTTTTTATAGTTGGTTGAATTTGTTCATCGCACTGGCTTTCACATCATCGGCAATGTCGATGTAGGGTTTCATAGCCTTGTAGTCGCTATGTCCCGTCCATTTCATCACTACCTGTGCCGGAATACCGAGAGCCAGAGCGTTACAGATGAAAGTCCTTCTCCCGGCATGGGTACCCAGCAATGCGTATTTGGGTGTAATGGTGTCTATACGGCTGCTTCCTTTGTAGTAGGTTTCACTTACAGGTTCGTTGATTTCGGCAAGTTCGCCCAGTTCCTTCAAATAGTCATTCATCTTTTGGTTGCTTATGACAGGGAGAGCCTTGTGCCCCTCAAATTCCACACCCTTGTATTTGTCGAGTATTGCCTTGCTGTGGTTGTTAAGTTCGATGATGAGCCTTTCGGCGGTCTTTACGGTAGTAATTTCTATATATCCGTCCCTGATGTCGCTTTTCTTCAGATTATGCACATCCGAATACCGGAGTCCGGTAAAGCAACAGAACAGAAAGACATCCCTCACCCGTTCAAGGTATTGCTTTGTGTCGGGTATCTGATAATTTTTGAGTTTGTTCAGTTCTTCCCAAGTGAGGAATATCACCTTTTTCGGTGTGCTTCGTAATTTGGGGTTGAAATCTTCATAGGCATTGTTCATGCAATACCCTTTCTTGGTACACCAGCGCAGGAACCATTTCAGATAAGCAACCTGTTTCATGATGGACGTGTTCCGCATATCTTCGGTGTCTTTCAGGAAATTCACATACTTTGTTAGCTTGGGTTCGTCCAACGATTCAAAAGTCAGTCCCTTGTCAAACTTTTCAAGATGTTTCCTTACTGCGGCAAATTTCTCATAGGTGGCATCAGACCAACCGTTTTGCGTGCCGCACTCCTTAATGAACTCATCAAATACCTCCAACGGAAGAAACACCACCGGGGCTTCCTCCTCTTCCTTTTTCCCATCGTGCAATCTGTTGAACGCATCCTTTACCTGTTCGGTAGTGGGCATGAATCCCTGCACCTCGAACTCCTTGAAGATATTCTGTATTTCGGTGTAGTATTTCAGCAAGTCCGCATTGATTTCCGATGCGCTTTGCTTCAGCTTGTTGGTGCATCCGTTCTTTACCCGCTGCTTGTCGGCATCCCATTTGGCGACATCAATGCGGTAGCCCGTTGTGAACTCAATGCGGTGGCTGGCGAAAACCACACGCATACGGATAGGGACATTCTCCACGATTGGCACTCCGTTCTTCTTCCGGCTTTCCAATGAAAAGATGATGTTTCGTTTGATATTCATAATTGGGTGCGTTTGAAATTCAACACCCAAATATACACCCAATAATTGAAATAGCAAAAGGTATTTAATGATATTTAGTAATATAGCCGATTTATAATAACTTGATTATTATCAGTATATTGCAGTTTTATGAGATTTCTTGATTGTGTAAGTTAAAGTCCCGTACGCACCGCAAACTTACAAAGCAAAATTAGGAAAAGCTCTGATTCACAACAGAATCAGGGCTTTTTTCGTTGTATGCTCGGCATGAGTATTAGCTAACGGGTGCAAGTCCCTAATGAGCCCTAATAGCGGGAATCATACAGCCCAAAGCAAGGGTGTCCATCGCGAGTTGGAATCTGAAAGAAGCTTGCGGCAAACATCTGGTCTGACGGACAGAAACTTCATATAAGGCATAAGACTGTGGGTAAGGTTGCATCACAAATCAAAGCCCTATAGCTATTCGGAACAGTCAATGTAAATGAAGCAGACATAAGATGGAAAGTTAATACCCTTATCCGAGGAGGTCTCACGGACGCATGATAATAGTGAAAAAGAAATCGAAATCAGCGGAGTAAAGCTTGTCGTGAGAAGTCAGCAGATGTCATAGTAGCAAACGTGTCGAAGAGTTTGTGAAGGACTGAACCTAATAATTAAACGATAGTAATTGAAACATACCTAATGAGAGAACGAATGCAGAAAACATTATCTAAAGTTAATGGCTGCCCTCAAAGAGACAGGTCGGAAACCGAATGGTATGGGGGAGTGCAGACTTTCATGTGGATGTGTGAAGACAACATCGTGGAAGTACCATTCGACAATGAACACCTTTTCGAGCAAATCCTGAGTCCTGCCAATCTTAATCGAGCCTATAAGGCAGTGATTGGTAACAAGGGCTGTGGCGGTATCGACAAGATGTCATGTGAACAATTGTTCTCGTGGCTATCAGCCAATAAAGATTCGCTCATCCGTTCCTTGATGGACGGTTCTTACCGTCCGAACCCCGTCAAAAGGGTAGAAATCCCGAAGGACAATGGCAATATGCGCCTTTTAGGAATCCCCACCGTGGTAGACCGTATGGTGCAACAAGCCATTAACCAGGTTCTGACCCCTATCTATGAGTGCCAATTCTCGAGGAGAAGCTACGGCTTCCGTCCAAGAAGAGGTTGTCATGACGCACTGCGAGGGGCGCAAGAAATAATCAATGCAGGCTACATATATGTAGTAGACCTTGACCTCGAGCGCTTCTTCGATACCGTGAATCATAGCAAACTCATAGAAATCCTCAGCCGTACTATTAAAGACGGCAGAGTTGTCAGTCTAATACACAAATATCTCCGAAGCGGTGTAATGAACAAAGGTCTGTTCGAAGCGAGCGAGGAAGGAACTCCCCAAGGAGGACCACTAAGTCCTTTGTTGAGTAATATTATGCTTAATGAGTTGGACAAGGAACTCGAACGCAGAGGGCTTCCTTTTGTCCGCTATGCCGATGACTCGATGATATTCTGCAAGTCCAAAAGGGCGGCAAGAAGAGTCAAGGAGTCCATAACCCGATATATAGAGGGAACTTTATATCTCAAAGTCAACAAGGAAAAGACTGTAGTGTCGTATGTCCAAGGAGTTAAGTATCTCGGTTACTCCTTTTATGTAATGAAAGGCAAATGCCGCCTCACAGTACATCCGAAGTCCAAATCCAAGATGAAATCAAGACTCAAAGAACTGACGAATCGTAACAACGGATGGGGATACGCTAAGAGGAAGCAGAAGCTGAAAGAATACATACGTGGATGGATTGGATACTATCATCTTGCCGATATGAAACGTTTTCTTCTTGATATAGATGAGTGGTTAAGACGGAGAATACGTATGTGTATATGGAAAGCTTGGAAGAAACCCAAGACCAAGGTAGCAAACCTCATTAAATGTGGCATTGGAAAATACAAGGCATGGGAATGGGGTAACACCCGCAAAGGTTATTGGCGTATTGCTGACAGTCCTATATTGAAGGTGGCGATAAATAAGGAGAGCCTACGAAAGGCAGGATATCCTACCTTAATGGGCTCGTATCTCGAATGGTACCCAAAATAGGAACCGCCGTATGCCGAACGGCACGTACGGTGGTGTGAGAGGTCGGTAAACATGAAAATAGGAGATAAACACCTATGATTAGTGTTTACCTCCTACTCGATTCCGGGCGGAAGCAGAATATAGCGTTTCTACGAAGTTTGTCAGGTGCAAATTCAGGGTCCTTTTTTAGGGACAATAAAAAAGCACCTGAAATGTATAATACTTCATTGATTATCATGTTTTTACGTAGGATTTTCCTGTTCCTCATTTTCTAATTTTACAACGTAAATAAAGTGGTATGAAACAGGAATCAATGAAAGTTCTGTTCTTTATCCGTAAGAGCAGACTAAAGAAAAACGGCGAGGCACCGATTTTTCTGCGGGTGACAATTAACGGACAATTGGATGAAGTTCGGATTCAACGTTCTGTTCCGTTGAAGTTATGGGACAATGTGAAGGAACGCAGCAAAGGAAAAGACCGGAGTTCAACGGAACTGAACAGCTATATCGAGGCATTAAAAGTAAGGCTGTATCAGATTCACAAGGAACTTCTCTGTCGGGAAGCCCTGATTACCCCAAAGAATCTTCTGATAAAGTTATTCTCTAAAGAGGAACGGCATCTGGTTTTGCAGACTATGCGGAAATGTATCGATGACTGGATTTCCCTGATCGGTACGGAGTACCAGCCCTCCACCATTTCACGTTATAACAACTGTTATGAATCGTTGCAGACGGTCATTAAGAATTTCTACAGGAAAGAGGATATTACATTCCATGAACTGAATGGGGAATTCATCGACCGGTTTGAGATGCATCTGAGGACGGTACGCAAGCTTTCCCAGAATACCCTGACCAAGTATATGAGCTGTTTCCGCAAATTTCTCGGACTGGCCCGGGAAAACGGATGGCTGGAGCAGGATCCGTTGGTCGGAAAACGCAAGCGTCTGTTCCGGAAAGAGGAGACGTGTCCTACGTTCCTGACCTTGGAGGAACTGAAACGGATTATGGAGAAGGACTTTTCCACGACACGTCTGAACACCGTGAAGGATTTTTTCCTGTTCTGTTGTCTGACCGGCCTGTCGTATATTGATGTAAAGACCTTGTGTCCGGCACATCTTTACAAGGACAATGAGGGGAAATTGTGGATACACAAGGCTCGCGTAAAGATTACTACTCATAAGGAAAGCTGTACCTGCAATGTCCCGCTTCTGGAACCCGCACTTGTCATTCTGGAGAAATACAAGGACTGGAATCCGGAAAATCCTGAAGGTCCCTGTTTCCCGATTCCGTCGAATCAGAAGATGAACGAGTTCCTGAAAGAGATAGCCACCATATGCCGGGTAAACAAGCGGCTGACCGTTCATGTGGCCAGACACACGTTCGCGACGACTGTTACCCTTGCCAACGATGTCGCCCTACAGAATGTGTCAAAAATGCTCGGCCATTCTTCAACCCGCATGACACAGCATTATGCCCGTGTGCTGGACAACAGTATCATGAAGGACATGCAGGATGTCGCCCGGGTCTTCGGATAATCAGAAAAGGCTATACTTCACAACGCACAGTGAGGTATAGCCTTTTACATAATGAAGAATTGTTTGCTTGTATGGATTGGCCTCGCTTTTGTCGGGATTATCTCTTCTTCCCTTTTTCAATCAGTCTGATAACATCCTGTCTCCGATAATAGGTTTTCCGGTCAATCTGGGAGAAGGGCAAGGTACCGTTGCTTCTCAGGGCCTGCAATGTTCTCTGCGATATGTTCAGTGCCATGCATACTTCCTGATTGTCCATCCAGTCATCCAGACTTTTTGAGGTTTTCCTGCCTTTGAGGTTTTCCAGTTTTTCTTTCAGCAGTCGGATGGATGTTATCATTTCTTTGAAAGTACCGGCTTCAATGTTTACGATTTCCATAAAGTGTAGTTGTTTGGTTTGAGGCAAATATAGACGGTATGGCCTGGCTGGCCAATACCATGTCATCAGATGGCAGCACAAGTCATCAGATGTCTCATGTTTTCTGTTACAGGAACCGGTCTTTCAGAAATATCCGATTGTTGAATCTAGGGAGTACAGCCATATTCAGGAAAGGCATGTATCATACTTCGTTATATTGCGTAATTTTGCATAGTGCTGTATTTCAGTGTATTTACTAAGTTTGTACCAAAACAGAACGTATGAAAGGCAACACACTGAATGTAATGTTCTTTATCTTGAAGAACAAGTTGTTGAAGAACGGTGAAGCACCGGTCGTTCTTCGGGTGACAATCAATGGACAGCGGGATGAAATCCGTATCCAGCGCTCTATACCGGTGGAGTTATGGGACAATGCGAAGATGCGTAGCAAGGGAAGGGGGCGGAGTTCGGCAGAGCTGAACATGTATCTTGAGACACTGAGGGACAGAATATATGTCATCCATAAGAATTCCGTGTATGATGGGGAAAGACTGACTCCGAAGAAAATCCTAGATATTTTGTATGCCAGGGAAGGACGGCATCTGGTTCTGAAGGCCATGAAGGAATGTATAGACGGATGGGCGGCTTCTCCCGGGGATTTACATCCTGCCACCCTGGCACGTTACAACAGGTGCCACGGATTGGTGGAGACAGTCATACGGGATGTTTACAATAAGGAGGACGTCGCATTCTCCGAACTGGACAGGAAGTTCATCACGGCATTTGAAAGGTATCTGAAGGAAGCCTGTGGGCTGGCCCGGAATACGGCGGCTAAATATCTGGAGTGTTTCCGTAAGGTTCTCAAGGTGGCTCAGCAGAAGGGCTGGATGGAACATGGCAAGTTTTTGGAAGAACTGGGAGAGTTGTGTGTAAAGGAGGAGACTTACCCTTCTTTTCTGGACTGGGATGAACTGAGAACAGTGATGGAAACGGATATGCCAGCCGGACGTTTGGAACGGGTGAAGGATGTGTTCGTCTTCTGCGCTCTCACCGGACTTTCCTATCAGGGGATAAGCACCCTTTGTCCGTCGCACCTGTTCAGGGATGACGAAGGAACACTGTGGATTTGCAGGACACGTGCTGAAGGAGGGGAGGCTGGAGACAACTGTATAAGCCGTGTTCCTCTTCTTAAACCGGCAATGGTCCTGCTGGAGAAATACAGAGGCTGGAATCCGATGAATCCGGAAGGTCTGTGTTTTCCTGTCCCGTCAGTCCAGAAAATGAATGAATACCTGAAAGAGGTTTCGGTACTATGTCGGATTTCCAAGCGTCTGACCACCCAGATGGCCCGCAATACGTTCGCTGCGACAGTCACCCTGACCAACCGGATTCCCAAAGAACACGTCAGGGAAATGCTCGGCTATTCTTCCGACTATATGTTGCGCCATTATATGCAGGCTCAGGAGAGAAATTCCTGAAAAACATGAAGCGGACATACGCAATACCCTGATAAAAAGTGAAAGGCTATACTCCAATGGATGTGGTGGTATAGCCTTTCCCATAAACGGAACTGGATGTGAGAACGCTTCTTTTCGATTCAGCTCAAGCAGACATAATTGACAAGAATGAGTACCACTAAGACGCGGTTTGTACTGAAATAATGATCCTTTTGGCAAGCCCTGAACCTATAGAAGCAAAAACTAACCAGTAGCATCACCGTCAGAACATTCGGTTCAATATGCCTGTCTAATGTGAATATTAGATATAGTCTGGGTACTCAAATCAGGCTTCTAACCAGCCAGTGAGTGATTTGCTGATGCTCACACATCATCTAGCAGTCGATATAAACCCAAATAGCAGTATACCCGTTTATATGAAGCCATTTGGTAGCGAAAATCCGAACAGCTCTACACATTCATCTAGCTTCATGACTTTTGTAGATAAGACCTGATATCATCATAGAATTCCGAATCAAAAGGTTGAAGGTTAGAATAAAAGAATCTGACTTTAATATCCGATTTGATGAGGTTCGAATTTACAGAGTTAAGATAATACTTCAGTTCAGCCAGTTCTGCAAACAACCATTCATGTTTTTTTTGTATCCAGATACATAAGAAAGGGCATTTCTTACCTGTTCCGTCAATTCGGACCAAGTCCGAATTACACCTTCTGTTGTCTTTAAATAATTCATATTGGATACACTCCTGCTGTGTGCCTTCTTTTTTTAGAGGATTGCTGCTGCTGTTACATAGTCCTTTAGTGGCACGGATATTCAAGCAAGGTTCTTCATTTACAGCCATCGCAGCCATAATTTCAGTATTCAAGAAGATGTCCACATAAATATTTTCCTCAATCGGGTGTTCGTCCAATGGAACACCTTTTATCGGATTAAACTCGACATCCAATTTATATCCGTCCGATATGAGATGCGAAATCCAGTGAAACCGGGAAAGAAGGCTCATTTGAGACCGGTTCTGCTTCAGAAGATAGTAGTCTATTCTATCATTTGCCAGATCCAACAAGTCAGCCATACGTATAAGAATCATCATATATTTAATACTGACCAACTCTTCCTTTGCCTCAGACTTCAGGCTATACACGTGTATGCTATCCCAACCATGACTTTCTGAAACTTTTGCAATCGTATCAGCTTCAACTTCTGAAAGATGAGACAAGATTCCTTTCTGCCAACTTCGGATGTATTTAGCGCTGTCTTGCGGATGGGTACTTCTGACCTTGTTCTCAAAAAAATTGAAAACCTTCTGAAAAGCTTCTACTTGCAATCTACCGATTTTTTTCCGTAATTGAAATATTTCTGCTAGAGAAAAATGGCCTTCTTTAAAAGTCCTAGTGACATCATTCTCTATCTTTAACATTTCATCCATCCATTGACTGATTAACACTTCTGAATCCGGATTTGATTCATTGAAAGACGCTATATTCGGATGAATCACCATACTGATGTCATGCAGATAACAAGCCTGGAATAACAAGAAATAATCCGTTGATTTTATGTTTAAAAAATCAATGTTGTTGACCATTCTCACCACATTCTTAATCAGATTAATGGCATGCTCATGGTTGTGAAGCGTGTAAGCGTTCAGAAACTTAGAACCATTATGCCACAAACTTTTCACAAGCCGATGCGTCTGGATGAGCCGGTCTATTTTCATCGGATCTTGTACTCGTTGCCTGAAAATAGTCAAAGCTTCTAAGATACCCACGTCAATTTCCATCTTTTCATTCACGTCCTTATAATCTAAGTGCTGTAGGAAGTGAAAGAAATCCTCACAGTTGCATTTTCGATTCCTTAGAATGGATAAAATACGTAATTCATAATATTTTACCGGTTTCAAATCCGTATGTAAGATAGTCAGGCTATCTTCAACCCTGATCCTGCAAGCCAGCGAAAAACAGCAGTTAAGTATTTTCCGTTTGAACTCCGAGGAATTGTTAAAGATAAAATCCACCCAATCAGGTAATTCAATCCAATATTCATTCTTTTCTTCTTTCTTCCTTTCCTCCTTATCTCCTGAAAGGAATGTTTGTTTCCCCCAAAAACCTTTTTCGTTTACAGTACGGTTCTGATAGATTGCATCCAAGAACACCTCTATATTTTGAAAAGGGAAAGTGAGTAAAAGTAATTGCTTTAAGGAAGCATAGCTATCTGTTTGTTGCAGAAAATGGGTTTGTTCCAATAATTCCGTAGTCTTATAGTAATACAGCGCTTTAAAATTGCGCTCATTCGGACAGTTATAGCTTGCCAATATCTTATCAAATGATTGGATATTATGACAGAACTCCTTTAAATCATCGAAAGTCATTGCCTTGGCAAACATTCCTATTTCAGCCTGGAAGATTTCTTCCTCAAATTTATTAAAAATTTCTTTGACTGCTTTATCCCGATTTTCATTTGTTTCCATTCCCAATGTTGTGATATGGAAATGATCATAGAACTCTGCTTTCATGGACTCATCAAACTGGCCATTGATGATAAGCTTCAATCTCCGTTGCCGATAAATGAAATATTTCAAGTATCTGGATAGCCATTTTATTCGGGTTTCCCCCCATTGCTTTTTATTAGGGTCCTTTTCCTGTTCTTCTTTTACCTTTAAAAGTTGGTTTTCTACTACCGTTTGGAGTGCATTAAGTTTCTTCAGGGATACATGTTCATCTACTTCATCAATATTTCCATATATCCAACCTCCCATCGAGACAGGTCGTTGTACCAGGAAAAGTCCTTCCATTCCGTTGAATGCCTCTTCAATGGTACAGATCGTACTTTTCTTGTCTTCATGAAATTTTATTTGGTAGTCAATTTTTTTCTGAAAATCCAAGTAAACTTGACTCAACTCCGGCTGGTTGTCACATTTGGCCGGTGATTCCTTGATAATATTGTTCAGCTTGGTTATAAGAGTTTCAAAATTCCTTTGGTCAATCTCTTTGGCAAAGATAACCGAATCGTCTACATAAAAATAAGCATCCGCTTGTTTCAACTCTTCGGTTGATGCCATTTTATCCGCAATGTCAATCATACATAGATTCCCGAAGAAATAAGATTGAGGCAATCCCTGAGCAATTCCTCTGTTCATGAAAACCTCCTTAAAAGACGTCGTGTCCGTATTCGGATAATAAACATCCATCCACCCCCTCAGAGAATCTTCCTGAATCTTGAAATAGAGCAGTTTCACAATGGCCTTCTTCAAGGTTTTCAAGTCATCCTTATCGGGATATTTAGGAACTAACAGATTCAGGATGAAATTATACATCCTGGCCGGGTCTATGGAAGGAAAGAAATCTGCCAAATCAAAGTTGATTACCGTATCATATTCCCGCGTCTTCAAATATTCCCGGCTCTTGTCTTGGATAATTTTAGAATATTGCCGATACTTTTCTGTCCAATTCATAAAAAGACTATCTACACTTTCACTCGGCATATTACCAAAAAAATTATGTGGAATCATCCTTGAAAGCTCCGACTTGTTCCGCACGCCTTTACTGTCATCAAACATCAGTGGGATCAGCAAGGCGGCCATGCAGATTTGATCAATCAGACTTGCAGTATGTAATGGTCTGTAAGTAACTAACTGTTTGCCGTTTTCATCTTTCAGTTTCTTTATCTTATAGTATACTGAAACGGTAAAGAAATCATCATTTTCTTCGTTCAGTATCTTCTCAAGTTTCTTCTGGCATTTCTCTATAACATCCTTGATTGTGCCGTCAAAGTCAAATTTATCCTTCAGCTGATAATAGCACTTCAGATCCTCTACCGATAGAAGATTTCGTTCACAGATGTAGGAATCCAGTGCATAAATAGCCTTGTAAATGTTCCTTCGGTGCGTGATAGTATCAAATAGACTCATGTCAATTCTGTTTTAATGTTGCATTATATTTCTTTTCTAATGATTCAACGAGGTTGTTAAACCTATTAACAGCTTGGTATAAACCACTTTCTTTGCCTTTCCCGTCACCTTGACCAGATACCATAAGCTGAGTTTTTTGGTTATTTCTTTCACACAAGTACAGACCAAAATGATAGTGATAGTTTCCTGTTCGTTTTTTAAAAATGGTATTGAAACTGTCTAGATTGATAGAGGCACTGATGATGGTATCTTTACATAAGAATAAGCGTAAAATACCATCAAATTCTAGTTCTACACATTGTTCCGTTATAAAGCCCTGTAGAGCGGTTACGTCTCTCACTACCTGATCCAGAAAGCTACACCAACCATTCAGAATCTGATCAAAAAAATCTATCTGCTGCTCAAAAAATCCAAAGTTATAATGGAAATTCTTATTGGCCGTAATGAAAAAGTGCAGTCCTGTCATGTAGTCGAAGTTCGCATTTTTCCTCATCGAAATCTGTTCTTCCAGCATTGGATCAAAAAGCATCAGTGAAAACAATTCTTTCTGAGCTAGATACCGGGATTCATATTTGGTATATCCCTTTTCGTCTTGTGGATTTCCATTGGCTTGGGGCTCATCCTCAGCTGGAGCCTGTTCTAGCTCGATAAAGCTGATTTCAATGAGCCGGCTCAGCATCTCTCTGGAAAACTCTTTGAGTGAAGGCTGAATGACGTTTCTTTCTAAATTATCTTTTTCCATCGCCTTTTATTTTTTTAAGTATAGATAATATGCAGAATAATCCTTGAACAGCGCAGGAATCGTTGCACATTTCAGACGGCATCCGTATCTAAGCAGGCTACGGTGCAAATGATAGAAAGCACTTACTCCTGCTTTATCATTATCATGGACCATCACCAAATCAAATCCAGATAATTTATCTAGTTCCGTTTCCGGAATAGTCGTTGCACTTTGAATGGCAACAGCAGGATATCCTGCCGATAGCATAGCCAGACAGTCAGTAATTCCCTCCATTATATATAATTTGCTTCCTTCTTGCAACTTAGCTAGTAAAACCATATTGTAAAGCTGTTTACGTGAATTGCACAGCATTTTGAACCGAGGTATATTTTCGTTTGTGCCCAAGTAGCGAGATTGTAAAGCCACCAGTTTGCCTGTTCTGTCAAAATACGGTATCAGTAACGAAGGAATATTGATGGTTAATTGTATCTTGTTGTTGTCTCTTCTTAACATTTTACATTTAATTAAACGCTCTTCACCAAAGGTATTCATTAGAATCTCTTTCATTTCTGTCGAATCTTCTACCGATTTGATTTTCATCTTTTCCACCACTTGGGCCGACAGTTTCCTTTCCGTAAAAAGAAACTCCTTTCCTTTGGCTTCCAAATCAGCTAGGTTTATGATGGCCGAAGCCACGTCACCATCAAAATCAGGCCTACTTTCTTCCCTGTCGATAACAAGAGTTCTTCTGTGTCTGAGTTTAGGTCTCTTTTTTGTGTTTTTCAGGTTAGTTGAAGGCATGTAAATATGGTATTGTTCGCAAAGCCACGTACACGCTTCTACAAACGAAAGATTACATTTTTCTTCCACCAGAGAGATAGCATCCCCACCTTTATCGCAAGCAAAACATTTCCATAAATTGTTCTTAAAGGCAAGGCTGGGCCTTTTGTCCTGATGCATAAAGCAATGAGCCTGATGCATATTGACTTCCAATCCTAGTCTTCTAGCCACATCCTCACAATTCAGTTCGTGCAGTTTTTTTATTGTTTCAGAAGAAATCATAGAAACTTTTTGATTTTAAAATTATCTAGATATTTATCATTTTTTTTCTTTAAATTGAGACATTCTTTCAGCGTGGACTTTTTTAGTTAATCACACATAACTCTTTATTTGATAATTTCTATATTTAACGTAAGTTCGATATAAACGAATAAATATTTCATTGAAAATTAGAAATAAAACAACAAAAAGTGTTAAATCTATAGTACTCAATTATAACATTTAAACGATTACTGTTATGTTCTCAGAATTTAAAATTACAGAATTTTTTTGTATGGCCGATAATTTTGCAAGGAATTTGTATTGCAGTAGGGAAAATATATGATTGAAGACAAGAGGGCTAGGCATCATACCAAGAATACAGAGACTTATGGAGAAAATGAAAATGGCCATTAGGGTGGTCGCAATCCCCATATTATATAAGCAAAGTCGCATTCTCCATTCTACGAGAAACCTGTTATATAGCATGCTAAACAATTCATAATTTATGGATTGTGCAATAGATTCAGGTTGTGTACCCTATTGTGAAGCATGAACTGTTTCAGATTGGGCCTCTATTTCAGATTTTGGTTCTGTGCTATTGTTCATGATTTATTGATATTTGTAGGTAGCTTATATTTTAACATTATCTATCCCCTCCGGTTATTCAGGTACTATTACACCATCTTCTTGAAGCTGCAGGGAAGTGTTTCATAAAGTGTGTCCGAGGTAAATTTACCCTAGGAGTGATGTACAAATTTAATTTTTTATCTTGTATCAAAATCGTTGATTTTGTGATGATGCCGGACGAAAAAATGGGCTTTGTTGAGGAGTGGTGCGTTAGCAATATAAAGGTGTCTGGGAGTCGTTATGCAAGTGTGTTTTTTACTACTTAGCAGACACACTTTGGGGAGCAATATCCAATCGCAAAATTACAACTAGACTATATAAAGTAAGAATTAACTGAAGTACATCTTGAGTACATATTATAACAACATGAGGGTGCATCAAAATGTACATTTTGAAGTGCACCCTCTTTCCCATAAATAGAACTGGATGTCAGAACGCTTCTTTCCGGTTCTTTTCCAGCAGTCGTACGATATCGCTTTCCCGGTATAGGATTTTTCCTCCTATCTGGTAATAAGGCAATATGCCGTAGCGTCTGTAGTCCAGCAGCGTACGCTTGCTCAGCATGAGTTTTCCGGCCAGTTCCGTATCTGTCAGGTAGTTTTCCCCGTCCAATAAGTGCCGATTGTCCGCCTGCAAATGGTCTATGAGGTCCGATATCCTTTTCATTTCATCGAAGAAATGAAGCACTTCCTTGTCTGATTTGGTAATGATTGTTCCCATAAAATGTTCTTTTTGGTTTGAAACAAAGATATCCGCATTCTCATGCCGCTGCAAACCGCCGGAGCTTGTTGTCATCAGATTTCATTAAATGTCATCAGATTTCATCGGACCGGATTCCGACTTCCAGTCCTTCAGCTTGTTCTTTAATACCTTCATGTCCTCCGTGACTTTCCTGTACGTGATTCTGGCATAGGCTTGTGTGACCTTCAGATTGGTATGTCCGAGCATTTTGGAAAGCGTTTCTATCGGAAGCCCGTTTTCCAGACAGACAGTCACGGCAAACGTGTGCCTGCCACAATGGAACAGAACCCACAAAGCAGCCGTCAGCAAACAAGTGACGATAAAACGCAACCCGTTTGAAATGAGCGGTTTCGCATTATTCTTCCAGATGCCGGAAACGCAACGGAGTGCGGAATGGTGAGGCATTTCAGTTACCAAGTCGTTAGCCGTCTGTTACCGAAGCAGGGACAGGTAACGCACGGAAAATGAAATTGTTGTGCGCCCGTGCCGATTGCGCCGATACGCACCGTTCTGCAAATCGATGGACGCTTACTCATAAGTTAATTTTGCAACAAAAACAGTAAGCGTATGAAAGTTGAAAAATTCAAGGTGCTGCTCTACCTGAAAAAGAGCGGAACGGACAAGTCGGGCAAAGCCCCGATAATGGGTCGCATCACGGTGAACCGCACGATGGCGCAGTTCGGATGCAAGCTGTCGTGCAAACCGGAGTTGTGGAACGCGAGGGAAAGCCGTCTGGACGGCAAAAGCCGCGAGGCAGTGGAAACCAATGCCAAAATAGACAAGCTGCTGCTTGCGGTCAATGCGGCGTTTGACACGCTGGTAGAGCGCGGGCAGGACTTTGACGCTACGGCGGTCAAGGACTTGTTCCAAGGCAGCATGGACACGCAGATGACCCTGCTGAGGATGACCGACCGCATCTGTGAGGACTTGAAGGCGCGTATTGGCATCGACCGTGCCAAAGGAACTTATCCCGGCTATTACTACATGAGAAGGACATTGGGCGAGTTCGTCGAGTGGCAGTTCAAGACGAAGGACATCGCTTTCGGGCAGCTTACCGAACAGTTCATACACGATTACCAGAACTTCGTAATGGACGTGAAAGGATATGCCGTGGATACGGTGCGCCACTATCTCGCCATCCTGAAAAAGGTATGCCGCATCGCCTACAAGGAGGGATATGCGGAAAGATGCCATTTTGTCAATTTCACTCTGCCGCAAAAGACGGAACGGACACCGAGGGCATTGAGTCGCGAGGACTTCGAGAAGATACGCGATGTGCAGATACCCGCATGGCGCACCACGCACATCCTCGCCCGTGACCTCTTCCTGTTCGCCTGCTATACAGGTACCGCCTATGCGGATGCGGTGAGTGTCACCCGTGAGAACCTTTACACGGATGACGAGGGGGACCTTTGGTTGAAATACCGCCGCAAGAAGAACGAGCTTCGGGCGAGCGTGAAGCTGTTGCCCGAAGCACTCGCCCTGATTGAGAAATACCGTGACGACAGCCGTCCGACGTTGTTCCCGATGATACACCACCCGAACCTCCAACGGCACATGAAATCACTTGCCGTCCTTGCAGGAGTGAGCGGGCGCTTGTGCTATCATCAGGCACGTCACTCGTTCGCCTCGCTGATTACGCTGGAAGCCGGAGTGCCGATTGAAACCATCAGCCGGATGCTGGGGCACTCTGATATAACTACCACGCAGGTCTATGCCCGTGTCACACCGAAGAAGCTCTTTGAGGACATGGACAAATACATTGAGGCGACCAAGGACTTGAAACTTGTTTTGTAAACAATTAAAATCAGTAACCCCAAAAACATTTACCATTATGCGCAGTACATTTTCCATATTACCGTATATCAACCGAAACAAGGTAAAGGCAGACGGCACGACTGCCGTCCTGTGCCGCATCACCATAGACGGCAAGAGTTCCACGATGGCGACGGGCATCTATTGCAGGCCGGAAGATTGGAACAGCAAAACGGGAACCATCCGTACCGTCCGCGAGAACAACCGCTTGCAGGAGTTCCGCAAATCCGTAGAGCTTGCCTACGATGAAATATTGAAGAAACAGAACGTGGTAAGCGCCGAACTGCTGAAAAACACATTGGCGAAAAGGGTGGTAATCCCCACCAAGCTGTTGCAGATGGGCGAAAGGGAACGCGAACGTCTGCTCGCCCGTTCAAAGGAGATAAACTCCACGTCCACCTACCGCCATTCGAGGTATTACCAGAAATACCTGAAAGAATACCTTGCCTCGTTGGGCAAGGAGGACATCGAGTTCTCCGATATCACGGAGGACTTCGGCAGTTCCTACAAGGCGTTCATGAAGCGCAACAAGAATTTCAGCGCGCAGCAAATCAACAAGTGCCTGTGCTGGCTGAGCAAGCTGGTGTACCTCGCAGTGGATTATGAGATACTCCGTGCCAACCCGTTGGAGGACATGGAATACGAAAAGAAGCCTGCACCGAAGCACAGGCACATCAGTCGTGCGGAACTGAAAACCATCCTTGAAACTCCCATGCTCGACCCGTTGCAGGAACTGGGGCGCAGGGCATTTTTGTTTTCAAGCTTTACGGGATTGGCGTATGTGGACATCATGCTGCTCCATCCGCATCATATCGGCAGGACAGCGGACGGCAGGCGTTACATCCGCATCAACCGGAAGAAGACCAACGTGGAGGCATTCATCCCCCTGCATCCGATAGCGGAACAGATACTCGACCTCTACAACACGACGGACGACACGAAGCCCGTGTTCCCGCTTCCGAGCCGTGACGAGATGTGGTTTGAGATACACGAGCTGGGCGTTGCCATCGGCAGGGAGGAAAATTTGTCCTACCATCAAAGCAGGCACTCCTTCGGAACTTTTTTGATTTCGGAGGGAATACCCATCGAAAGCATCGCCAAGATGATGGGTCACTCCGGTATAAAAACAACCCAGCGGTACGCGGAAGTTACTGACAAGAAGATTTCAAAGGACATGGACAATCTGATGGCTTTCAGACGCGCTTACGGAACAGGCGCGTCAAGGGAAAGGAAAGCAAAAGACACACTGACGGACAAGGAGGCATGACAATGGAACGGGGTATAATCGCAATTACTGAAAACGGGGCGGTCACGATGCCGACCGCTCCCGTCTGGATGACGCAGCAGGAAATGTCAGATGCGTTCAATGTGTTCGTCTGTGACATCCGCAGGGCTATCCGTGCCATCTACAAAAACAAGGAACTGTTGGAAAGCGACACCATGCGCTATATCAGACAGGATAACGGGATAAGTTACGATGTGTACAGCCTTGAAATGGTGATAGCCGTTGCTTTCCGGTTGCGGACAAAGGAATGTATGGCTTTCAGACGGTTTGTCATGGGAAAACTGTATGCCGCCAGTCGGAAAGAACCTCTATATTTGTTCTTTTCGCCAGCGGCATATCCCCGAAAGGAGTATAACTGTTAATGCAAAGGATATACGACCAGACACGATAAGGAATACGACCAGAGGGAATCAGGTCGTATTCCTTTTGTGCACAACTATGGATGCTATCTGAACGCCTCCCGGTAATTGGCGGCAAGCATCCTTTCGATGTCCGATTCCTTGTACAGAATCTTGCCTCCCAACTGGTAATAGGCAATTATGCCGTTGTTGCGGTAGTCCTGCAAAGTGCGTCGGCTCACTTTCAGTCGTGCCGACACCTCCCTGTCCGTCAGGAAGCGTTCACCGCCCAAAGTCGGACGGCTGTTTGCCACAAAATTCTCGATGCCGTCCAGCAGACGGTCAAGCGTGTCGCCGAATTGGGCGACCAGCGCATGGTTCTTGGTTATCATTTCGCTCATTGTCACGTTGGATTTAGTGGTACAATCATAATCAAACGGCTCTGTCCGCCCGTTTGCGTTCAATGGGTTTGATGATGCGCATCACGTCTTCCGGCTTGTAGAATACCTTGTGGTTGATTTGCGAATAGGCCAACGTGCCGTTGTCGCGCAGCGTCTGCAAGGTTCGCGGACTGATGTTGAGTTGTCGGCACACCTCTTGGTTGTCCATCCACCCGTTCATAGACTTACCGCCCTGCTTGGCAAGGATGGCATCCACCCGTTCCGTGAAACGGCTGAACTTCGCCGCCATTTCCTCAAACACCTCTTTCTGAAAAATCAAAATTTCCATTGTCGATACTGTTTTAATGTTGATACTCGGTTTTGCCTGCAAAGTAAGAGGGTATTCTCCGTAATGCGATAGATATGTAGAAATGTGGCAGCTTGTGGCATTTTGTTGTCCTCAACCTCCACATTTCGGGTTATCACTTTGCTTGGCGATGCAAAGTAAAGGCATGGTTGGCGAAAGTCAATCACTTTGTGCTTTCGTGGAAGCATTTGGCGTTGATGAGGAAGCCTATGGCATTCCTATTTAAATCATAATCAGTAAAACCATCACAATCCTCCGTGGAATTGTTACGCCCTTTTGCATCATATACCGCTACTTTTGTACCCAAAGAAGATGTATATGAATGCAAATAATACAATGAACAGAAGAGACTTTATCAAGACTTCCGTAGTGGCAGGAGGAGCCTTGCTAGCCTCCACCGTTGTACCGAGCCAAGCGATGAACCTGTTGCAGGAGCAAAAGAACGACAACAAGTTTGCCAATGACGGCTTGTTGCAAGGCGTGTGCGACATCCACCTCCACGCCATGCCCGATTCGCGGGAGCGGTCAGTGGATGAATACGGTTTTATGAAGGACGCGATGGCAGCTGGCTACCGTGCCGTGATGTTCAAGTCCAATGACTTCAGTTGCCACGACCGGGCGTATCTCATCCGTCAGGCATTGCCGGGTGCGGAGTGCTTCGGCAGTTTCTGCATGAATCGGGTGCACGGCGACAAGGTGAATGTGTTTGCCGCACAAAAGGCGGTAGAGACGAGCGGGGGCTTGTGCCGCTGCATCTGGATGCCGACCTTGGATGCCGCCTATCAGTATCAGAGTGAAGGACGGAAGGAAATGGGTATTCCCGTACTGGATGAGCACGGACAAGTCCTGCCGGAAGTGGTCAAAGTGATGGAGATTTGTGCCGAGGCGGACATTATCCTTGCCACCGGACACGCTTCGCCGGAAGAGAGCATTATGCTTGTCCGCAAGGCGCACGAAGTCGGCGTGAAGCGCATCGTCGTTACCCATGCCAATTCGTCCATCTGGACAATGACGCCCGACCAAATCAGGCGGTGCATCGACCTCGGTGCTTATATAGAGTATTGCTACCTGCCCTGCCTATGGGGAGAGGGTACGAAGATGCCCCAATACCAGCGGCAAAGCATCGAGGAGTTTGCCGCCTTTGTCCGCATCGACCCGGCACGTAGCTTCATCTCCACAGATTTGGGACAAGCGGTAATGCCGCATCCCATAGATGGTATGAGGGATTGCATCGTGAAACTGCAATCAGTCGGAGTATCTCAAAGTGATATCGACTTGCTGGTACGTCGTAATCCGGCATGGTTGATAGGTGTGGACAACTAAAAAGTAAGAATATGGACAGACGAGATTTCATCAAGAGCGGGCTTCTTGCCGCAGCAGTAGGAGCCATGAGCGGTCCGAAAGCCATAGCGCAGGAAGCCGAGAAGCAAGTGGCGCGGGAACAGCTTACCAAGAATATTTTGAATTATAACCCGCAGATGCAATACCGCCCGATGGGGCGCACGGGAGTGAATGTGTCAGCCTTGGGCTTCGGCATGTTGCGCCTCCCGATGAAAAACGGGCATGTGGACTTCGACCAGACTACCCCGATGGTGCACCGGGCCATCGAAGGAGGCGTGAACTACATCGACACGGGGCGCGTCTATCTCGGCGGCGAGAGTGAGCAGGCGGTTGGCAAAGCACTTGCCGGAGGCTGGCGCGACCGGGTATATGTAACGTCCAAGATGCCGTGGTGGGAGATGCAAAGCGCGGACGACTTCGAGAAGTTCTTCGACCAGTCGCGCCGCACGATTGGCACCGATGTCATCGACTTCTACCACATCCACATGATTATGCACCGCGCGTGGAAGGACTATGTGCTGCCGTATAAGCTCATCGAGAAGATGGAGCGGCTGAAAGCGCAGGGCAAGATACGCTTCATGGGTTTCTCATTCCACGACAGCCTGCAACTGTTCAAGCGGGTGGTGGGATACACGCCGGCATGGGACTTCTGCCTTATCCAGCACAACTACCTGGATTATGAATACGAGGCGGGTGTACTCGGACCGAAATACGCCGCCGCCAACGGTATGGGGCTGGCGGTGATGAAGCCCGTCCGCACGGGATTCCTTGCAAATGTACCGCAGGTGATGCGCGACGCTCTTGCCTCCACAGGCATCCACAAGCCCGATGCGGAGTGGGCGTTGGACTACCTGTGGGACATCCCCGAAGTCAGCGTGGCGATGAGCGGCATGGGCAGCATGGAGGATGTGGAGGAGAACCTGAAATATGCCGCCAAAGCCCGCCCGAACATGCTCACCCCGGCCGAGCGCGAGGCATTGGGAGCAGCCATCTACGCCTACCGCCACGCTCCGGGTCACATTGACTGCACGGGCTGCTACCAGTGCATCCCCTGCCCGCACAACGTGGCCATTGGCTACATCTTCGCCTACGTCTACAACAACTACGTTCTGCACCAAAACAAGCAGCGGGCGTGGTCGGACTACACCGTCTCGATGTCCCCCGTTCAGCGCGGCGACCCGGCATCATCTTGTGTAGGTTGCGGAGAGTGCTTGGCAAAATGCCCTCAGCATCTGGATATCCCGAACCTGCTGGCGAGGGTGAAGGAGACAATGGGGAAGTAAGTCTGTAATTTACACAATATCAATACATGCAAGCTACGATAATATTTTTATTTTGTCTGTTATGTGCATTCCACTCAATCGCACAGGTAAGATATACAGAGAAAGGACAGGCTTATCCTCTTGCCACGCAGCACTTTGGCAAGGAGGCTTTCGCCCCAAGTAACCAGACTGTCATCCGTTGGTTGGGAAACGCCGGGTTCTTTATCAATAGCAGGGGCACATGTATCATGGTCGATCCAATGCTGGCAGGCTTCGATATGCCACTCCTGATAGAGCCGCCCATTTTACCGGAAGAGGTGCCGGCGTTGGACGCGGTATTGATAACACACAGCGATAACGACCATTTCAGCAAACCTACCTGCAAGCGGCTGGCGGATGTATGCGGAGCGTTTTATTCTACGGTCTATGTGGATTCGTTGATGAAAAATATGCGGCTGCCCTCTTTCGGACATGGACTGGAGGATACTTTCCGAATAAAGGATATCACGGTCAGCCTGACACCTGCATGGCATACTTGGCAAAATGAGTTCGGAGGTTTTGACCGCGTATTTCAACGGGAAGATTACTGCGGCTTCCTTATCAAAACCGCTGATGGTTTGATTTGGGCACCGGGAGACTCGCGCTTCCTTCCGGAGTTCCTCCGCCTGCCCGCCCCTGATGTCATCTTCTTCGACTTCTCGGACGACGGCTGGCATATTGGCTTGGATAATGCAGTTAAGATAGCCAATGCTTATCCGGATGCACAACTCCTGCTTTCGCACTGGGGGACGGTGGATGCGCCGGACATGAAGTCGTTCAACGCTGACCCGAAGGATTTGGTAGGGCGTATCGTGACCCCGGAACGCATCCATATATTGGCACCCGGAGAGGAATTTGTACTCACTGCTTCCCAAAAGGGCGCGATAAATAAGGATGATATGATTTTCAATCTCGGAAAGAAAACAGTATCAGAACATTATTCAGGGAACGTCTATATATCCGGCTTACTGCAAACTGCGGAATACGATATAAACCAACTGGCCTTTGAGCCGGGCTGTCACAATGATTGGCACATTCACCCTGACGCCTCTCAGGTATTGTTGATATTGGATGGCAAAGGTTATTATCAGGAAGAGGGTAAACCGAAACGCTTGCTGGTGAAAGGGGATGTCATCAAGACAGCTCCCAACGTAAAGCATTGGCATGGAGCGACTCCCGACAGCCATCTGGTTCATCTGTCAATAACGGACAGGTCGGGAAAAGGGCATATCCAATGGCATGAAAAAGTAGACTCAACAGAATATTTGAAACCAATAAAATGAAAGGATATTATTATGGATAAGAGAAGCATCAAACTGAGCAACGGAGTAGAAACGCCGATGGAAGGATTCGGCGTATTTCAGGTGTCTGACCTCAAAATGTGTGAACAGGCTGTATCCGATGCCATCGCCACCGGTTACCGGTTGATAGACACGGCATCTTCCTATAAGAATGAAACGGCAGTGGGTGCGGCAATCCGCAAATCGGGAGTCCCGCGAGAGGATTTCTTCGTCACCTCCAAAGCCTTCATCAACGAAATGGGGTACGAACAGACGAAAGCAGCCTTTGGGCGGACCCTTGACAACCTAGGCTTCGACTACCTCGACCTGTATCTCGTCCACATGCCTTTCGGCGATTACTACGGAGCTTGGCGGGCGATGGAGGAACTGTACAAGGAAGGGCGCATCCGTGCCATCGGCGTAAGCAACTTCCAGAGCGACCGCATCATCGACCTCTGCTATACGGCTGACATCAAGCCGATGGTGAACCAGCTGGAACTGCATCCTTTCTATCAGCGTGAAGAGGAACTTGCCATTTTGCGCAAGTACGGCATCGTGCCGCAAGCGTGGGCACCTTTTGCCGAAGGGATGAACGGAATGTTTACCCATCCCGTGTTGAAAAGCATTGCGGAAGAACACGGCAAAACAGTGGCGCAAGTCATCCTCCGTTGGAACGTGCAGCGTGGCGTGAGCATTATTCCGAAGTCTGTGCATCGCAACCGTATGGAAGAGAACCTCGCCATTTGGGATTTTGAGCTGTCGGCAGAGGATATGCGCCGGATAGCCACGCTCGACCTTGCTCGTCCGCAGATGCTCGACCCGCGCAAGCCGAGCGAGGTACACCGTCTTTTCAACTATTTGGAGAATCCGGTGCTGACCAGCCTGTAAAACCATCGTCTTTTCCGTGAAACGGGTACATACCTCCGAGTTATCGTTACAGGCATTTTGTATGTTCACTGCTACCTTTGCATAGAGATTAAAAACAAGAAATTATGGACCGAAGGAATTTTATAAAGCAAGCGTCCGGCTACGCTTTGGCGGCAGCCGGAACAATGACAGGCATCGGGCAAGTCTTTGCCGGGACGATGCCTGCAAGGGAGAACAAGACAAACGGGTCTTACGACGAGCAGAAACATGACAAGGATATGGAACACCGCAATCTCGGCGGAATGGAAGTGTCTGCCATCGGATTGGGCTGTCTGCCGATGGTCGGCTATTACGGCGGAAAATACGAAAAGAAAGATATGATAGCCCTCATTCGCCGGGCATACGACCAAGGCGTGACGCTGTTCGACACGGCGGAGGTGTACGGACCTTACACCAGCGAGGAATGGGTGGGCGAAGCCGTCGCGCCGTTCCGTGACAAGGTGAAGATAGAAACGAAGTTCGGCTTCGGTGTGGAGGAAGGACAGCCGACCGCCTTGAACAGCCGTCCCGACCATATCCGTCGGGCAGTGGAAGGCTCGTTGCGCCGTCTGCGTACCGATCATATAGACTTGCTCTACCAACACCGGGTGGACCCGAACGTGCCGATGGAAGAGGTGGCAGGCGTGGTGAAGGACCTGATGCAGGAGGGAAAGGTATTACATTGGGGATTATCGGAGGCAAGTGCCCGCTCCATCCGCAAGGCACACGCCGTATGCCCGCTTTCCGCCATACAGAGCGAATACGCCATCTGGTGGCGCGAGCCTGAAACGAAAATATTCGCCACGCTCCAAGAATTGGGTATCGGCTTTGTGCCTTACTGTCCGCTGGGTCGTGCGTTCCTTACAGGAGTCATCAACGAGAACAGCCGTTTCCAGAAAGGCGACAGAAGATATAACCTGCCACAGTTCCAGCCCGAAGCATTGAAGCACAATATGCCACTGGTCTATCTCGTCGAGGAATGGGCGAAACGCAAAGGCGTGACCCCGGCACAATTCGCCCTGATATGGATGCTCTCGCGCAAGCCGTGGATAGCCCCCATTCCCGGCACGACCAACCCCGACCATCTGGATGACTTCCTCGGCGCGGCTTCTGTGCGGCTGACTCCCTACGAAATGGAGGAGTTCGATGCCGCCTACGCCAAGATAGACTTGATGGGACACCGTGCCGACCCCTTCACGGAAAGCCAGATAGACAAATAAAAATACAATAACATTTAACTCATAACAAATATAAATATGCAAACAAATCTTTCTTACGACATGTACGTTCCTACCCGCGTGATGTTCGGGGCAGGGATGCTGAACAAACTGAGTGAACAACCGATGCCGGGACGTCGCGCCCTCATCGTTATCTCCAACGGCAAATCGACCCGTGCCAACGGCTATCTGGCCCGCACGGAAGAGCAACTGCACAAGGCAGGCGTGGAAACTGTGGTATTTGACGGAGCGACGCCGAATCCGACAGTTTCCGATGTCAATGCCGGAGCAAAAGTTGCCCGTGAGAACGGCTGCGACTTCCTCGTGGCGTTGGGCGGCGGCAGCGTGATGGACTGCACGAAAGCCATCGCAGTAATGGCTACCAACGACGGCGAGCTGTGGGATTACGTGCCCATCGGTTCCGGTAAAGGACAACCCATCGCCGTCAAACCGCTGCCCATCATCGCCATTACCACCACGGCGGGCACGGGTTCGGAGACGGACAATTCGGGAGTCATCACCAAAGAGGATACCTTCGAGAAAGCGTTTGTGGGCGATGCCTCTCTGTTCCCCGTCCTCTCCATCGTGGACCCGGAACTGATGGCAAGCGTGCCGCCGACATTCACCGCCTACCAAGGCTTCGATGCCCTGTTCCACAGCACGGAAGGCTACATCGCCCGCGGCGCTAACCTGATGAGCGATATGTATGCCCTCACCGCCATTGAGAACCTCGCCAAATACCTGCCCCGTGCCGTGAAAGACGGCAAGGACATGGAAGCCCGCACCCATGTGGCACTGGGCAACACGCTGTCCGGCGTGGTAATGTGCCTCACCCTCATCACGAGCGAACACGCTTTGGAACACGCCCTCTCCGCCTACCATCCGGCATTGCCCCACGGTGCAGGGTTGATTATGGTCAGCCGTGCCTACTACAAATACTTCATCGAGCACCACGCCTGCGACGACCGTTTCGTCCGCATGGCGCAGGCGATGGGCATGCCCGAAGCCACGAAGCCCGAAGACTTCCTCACCGCCCTCGACCGCTTGCAGGAGGCCTGCGGCGTTGCCGACCTGAAGATGTCCGACTACGGCATCACCCCCGACGAATTCGAGACGCTGATACGCAACACCCGCGAGGTGATGGGCGTGATGTTCACCAGCGACCGCGTGCAGATGACGGACGAAGACATCGTGAACGTCTATAAGGAATCCTATAAATAATAGGAGTCGCATCTGAAAACTGCGGGGACAGTGCTTATCGGCGCGGATAAGGGCGCGGATAAGGGCTGTCCCCGCCCTGTTTTCCGCTTATCCGTCAGGATTGAGGTTGGCGACAGCGACGACGGCACTTCTCCGGCTTCGCGAGCACTGTCGTCAGCGTAGAAAGTGCTTCTCCGGCAGGATTGGCACTGGCGACGGCTCGGACAGGGCTTATCCTGCAGGATTAGTGCTGTCGGAGGTCTCGGACAATGCTTATCCCACAGGATTGCTCCTGTCCGAGGGGAGGCTATCTCATCCCGGACATGAGGCTACCTCAGGTCGGACTTGAGATACTCTAAGGTCTGACCTTTGCTGAACGGTATTCTGAAACCATTTGCATTTTCAGTGAAATTGGTACAAACGCAGAGGATATGTCTATCCCGTTTCGGCTTGTGCCGCCGTATCTTTGCAAAGTAGAATAATAAAAGGAAGAATATATGAAAAAGTTATTTTTAATTCCATTGCTGCTGGCAACGCTTATGCTGACAGCGGCGTGTAGCGAAGATGAACCGCTGACGGACGGGCAGGAACAGGTTACTCCCGGAGAAGATGACGGGGAAGAAGGGAATGAAGGAAACAACGAAGAAGGCGGAAACATGGAGGGAGGCAATGGCAGATACCTTGTCCTCTACTGCTCCCGTACAGGCAATACCGAGCGGATGGCGCAGACCATCCTGTCCACATTAGATTGCGATATGATAGTGGTAGAGCCGGAAACGCCTTACGAGGATGACTACAACGCGATGCTCGACCGCGCACAAGCGGAACTGGATGCTATCGAACAAGGCAACTATCCTGCTATCACCACTTCCGTAGAAAGTTTCGACGAGTATGGCATCGTGTTCATCGGCTATCCCATTTGGTACAGCCATATTGCCACCCCGATGCAGACTTTCTTGCACAATCACGCCAGTTTGTTGGCAGGAAAACGCATCGCTCTCTTTGCCAGCAGCGGAAGCAGCGGCATAGGCACTTCCGAGAGGGATGCGGCAACACTTGTACCCGATGCCGTGTTTGAAGAATCGCTGTTGCTCACATCAAGTACGTTGGGCAGTATGGCTACACGCATCCCGGAATGGCTGGAAAGTCTTGGCGCAAGCAGTGAAGAACCGGACGCGCCCGATGCCACCTCCTTAAACATCAATATCATTGTGGGCGAACAGACCATTACCGCCACGATGGAAGATAACGGCGCAGCCCGCGACTTCCTCTCTCGCCTGCCATTGGAGGTTACATTGGAGGACTACAACAACGGCACGGAAAAGATATTCTATCCCGACCCGGAACTCAGCCTTAACGATACACCACGCGGTTGTGCGCCCATAGCCGGGGACATCACTATTTACGAGCCGTGGGGCAATGTCGCCATCTTCTGCCGTGACTGGTCGGAGAGCAGTTCGCTCATCAAAATCGGGCATATCGACGGCGACGGCATCAACATGTTGCAAGGAACGGAGAGTGTAAACGTAAGATTTGAAAGGCAATGAATACTACACGATATCTATTAACCGCATTGCTTCTATTCGGATTGCTATCGTGCAGCGCGACGGAGAGGGAAACGCATCCGTCCCGGCAGCCGGGCATGTGCGCCAAGGAACCGATGGCTGCCGATGGCATCGTGCGCCTGTCGAAAATCGAAGTCTATCCGCAGTACCTCGATGAATATATACAATTTGTGACCGAGGTGGGCGAAATTTCCCTGCGCACCGAACCGGGCGTGCTGACCATGTACGCCGTAGGCGAAAAAGAGAATCCGTGCAAAATCACCATTCTCGAAACATACGCAAGCAAGGAGGCTTACGACAAGCACATCGCCTCCGCGCATTTCCAGAAATATAAGCAAGGGACGCTGCACATGGTCAAATCATTGGAATTGTCAGACCAGACGCCACTCAACCCTGCTAACCGGATCAACAACTTTATGGAATAATATAATTGAACACCGTATAAATTCACTAATTAAAAGGAGAATAAATTATGAACAAGGATTATCCAACAATCGCACTGGGAACATGGTCGTGGGGCAAAGGAATGGCCGGAGGCGACCAGGTATTCGGGAACAACGTGGGGGTGGAAGAACTTCGCCCCGTATTTGACGAGGCAATAAAGAACGGGCTGAACCTGTGGGATTCGGCTGTGGTATATGGCATGGGCGCATCGGAAACCGTCCTGTCATCGTTCACCAAGGAATGCAAGCGCGAAGACGTGCTCATCTCCACCAAATTCACTCCACAGATTGCCGACGAGACGGCAGCCGACCCCGTCGCCGCCATGTGCGAGAGCAGCCTCTCCCGTTTCGGCACGGACTATATCGATATGTATTGGATTCACAATCCGGCAGACGTGGAACGCTGGACGCCTTATCTTATCCCGCTGGTAAAGAGTGGCAAGGTGCGCCGTGTGGGAGTTTCCAACCACAACCTGGCGCAGATAAAGCGTGCGGAAGAAATCCTTTCGGCGGAAGGTGTGCATGTGTCCGCCGTCCAGAACCATTATAGCCTGCTCTACCGCTCGTCGGAGAAAGCCGGCATCCTGGACTACTGCAAGGAGAACGGCATCGACTTCTGGGCATACATGGTGCTGGAGCAGGGCGCGTTGAGCGGAAAATACGACACGCAGCATCCGCTTCCCGCAGGGAGCCAGCGTGGTGAGACTTACAATCCGATGCTTCCGCAGATAGAGCAGTTGGTAAGCGTGATGCGCGTCATCGGCGAGAAGTACGGCGTATCTCCCGCACAGGTAGCCTTGGCGTGGGCAATCGCCAAAGGAACTACACCGATAATCGGAGTGACGAAAGTGTCGCAGGTGCAGGATGCGGTCAAGGCTTCGCAGATTTCCCTCACGGCAGACGAAATCGGCCGAATGGAGGAAGCGGCGGAAAAGACAGGAGTGGATACGCGCGGCTCCTGGGAAATGCCGATGATTTGAGTATGAACCTGTAAAAACAAAAAACTTATGCCAGTAATTACCATAGAAGCCGCCAAACTGACCAAGGAGCAGAAAGCGGTAATGACGAAAGAGATGACAGAAACAGCCTCGCGGGTGATGAATCTTCCGCCGCAAGCGTTCTATGTGTTCATCAAAGAGAACGAGCCGGACAATATCGGCGTGGGTGGAACCCTGCTGTCTGACAAGAAAGAGTAGGTAGGGCTTGGCAGCCAGCAGTACGAACTGGTAAGGCTGGACTGACGTTATAAAAGAGGACTTGTTTATGAGAAAGCTGATTATGATGATATGCCTGATGCTGTCGGTCCTTACTCCGGCAGCTCAGGCGCAGTCAAAAACGACAGACAATCAAAATAAGACGAATATGGAAAGCAACACTATCAAACTGACCGTGGAAGGCGGACGGACATTTACCGCCACATTGGAGGACAATTCTTCCGCACAGGCACTGAAAGAGCGTCTTGCCAAAGGAAACATCATCGTGGAAATGAACGACTACGGCGATATGGAAAAGGTAGGTTCACTCGGCATCAACCTGCCGCGCAATGACCGTCAGACCACGACCGGACCGGGCGACATCATCCTCTATTTGGGGAATAACCTCGTCATTTATTACGACACCAATTCATGGAACTTCACGCGCGTCGGCAAGGTTGACGGGGTTTCGACCCGCAAGGAAATGCTGGACTTGCTCGGCGGTACCGGGAAAATCTCCGTGACCCTGTCACTGGAATAATAGACACATTTAACACTTTTGATTTATGAAAAAGATAACGTTTTTATTATTGATAACAACAATGATTAATATTCAAGGAATTATGGCACAAGAAAAAGTTACAGGAAACGCCGTAGCGGACGGCAGGGAGGCATTTCTGAAGGAAATGATATTCCCGATCGGAGAACCTAACTCTGCATATGCACAGTATTTCATCGGCAACAGCTATCTGGCTCCGATATCCAAAGAGCAGATACCGTTCAGCAATGTGACGTTCGAGCCGGGCTGCCGCAACAACTGGCATATCCACCACGCCACGAAAGGCGGCGGGCAGATGCTTGTCTGCGTGGCCGGCAAGGGCTGGTATCAGGAGGAAGGCAAGCCTGCGGTACAGATGCTTCCGGGCGATGTCATCCACATACCTGCCAATGTGAAGCACTGGCATGGGGCAGCAGCGGACAGCTGGTTCGCGCATCTTGCCTTTGAAGTGCCGGGAGAAAACTCTTCCAACGAATGGCTGGAACCTGTGACTGATGAAGAATATAATCGGTTGGAGAAATGAGATTGCTCACTTTGTTGCTCGCAGGAATGTCTCTCAGCTCCGTTTCCCTTAGCGGACAGACGCTCGATGTCCATACCCACATCATCATCCCCGAATACATGGAAGTGCTGAAAGCGCACGGGGCGGAGTTGGAAGAGACATTCCCGTTGCCCGCATGGAGTGCGGAGCGGCACATTGCCTTTATGGACAGTGCAGGCATCCGTACCGCCGTGCTGACCATGCCTGCCCCGCAGCCGTATTACGGTGATGCAGAGGAAAGTGCCCGGTGCATCCGCCGGGTGAATGAGGTTTCAGCGGAGGTGAAGCGGCAATATCCTGATCGGTTCAGGTTCTGCGCCGCCCTGCCATTGCCCGATGTGGATGCCGCCATTCGTGAAGCCATCTATGCGCTCGACACCTTGGGCGCGGACGGTGTGAAGCTGGCGACCAACAGCCGGGGGCAATACCTGGGCGACGAAGAACTCGACCCTTTGATGAAAGTGCTGAACGAGCGTCACGCCGTCATCATCATCCATCCACACCGCCCCACGCCTTATCCTGAAGAAATCATCGCCACCACACCGCTGGCGATGTACGAATATCCGGCGGAGACCACCCGCGCCGTGGTGAATATGCTGGCAAGGAACGTGCTTGTGCGCTACCCGAACCTGAAAGTGGTCGTGCCCCATTGCGGTTCGTTCCTGCCGTTGGCGTTGCCGCGCATGAAGTCTATCCTCCCTGCCATGGTGAAGCAAGGCTACATGCAGCCGATAGATTGGGAAGGCAACCTTTCGCGCCTCTACTTCGACTTGGCGGGCAGTCCCACCCTCGAAGTCTTGCGGTCGCTGCTCACCATCACCACGCCCGGCCACATCCTTTACGGTTCGGACTATCCCTACCTGCCTGATGCCGTGCTGAAAGCCAACCTGCAAAGGCTGAAACAGACGCTGGATGCGGACGAGGAACTTGCCGGATATGAGGAAATGTTTTTATGGGAGAATGCGGAGCGGCTGTTTGATGGAAACGCTACCGATGAAAGATGACCCCGGAAGTGAGCCTACATCAACCCGGATGTGATGTACCATCACCCCGGACTTCATCATACATCAGTTCCGGACTCATCTTTATTAACATTTGCAGCCAATATCGCCGACAACGCCAATCCGCTGGAATAAGCACCGTCCGAGGCTCGGATAGCACTTATTCTGGCGGATAAGCATTATCCGAGGGGTCGGACAATGGTTCTTGAAGAAAAGAAGCACTGTCGGAGGCTCGGACAGCACTTATTCTGTAGTTTTAGCCCTGTGGAAGCCCTCGGACGGTGCTAAAAATCTTCCGGAAGTCCCGTCCGAGATATTTTTGGGGATTGGATTGTGCCTAACAGGCGGACATCATCCCCGCATCTTCCCGACGGATTCCAACGGCGTTGATGTCTTCCTGCTTCTTGAAAAGGCCGGTCGTCATCCTAATAAGACAGAAGAAAAGCAACCGACTGTCATTCCCGTTTCCCGTATTTCTTCTCAAACAGCTCCACATTCCTGTTGCCCCACTCTATCATGGCATCGATAATGGGGATTAACGTCATTCCCAAAGGGGTGATGGCATATTCGGAACGGGGCGGCAGCTCGGGATAAATGGTCTTGGACACCAACCCGTCTTCCACCAGTTCTTTCAGTTGGAGGTCAAGCACACGCGGTGTGGCTTCGGGAAATATCTTATGGAGTTCGCTCGGACGTAACGGTTTGTGGCGTAACTCATCCAAGATGCAAGACTTCCATTTCGAGCCCATCAGACTCATGGTAAGCCGCAAGGGGCAATCCAAATCGACGGGTATCTTTCTTTCGTACATAGGCTTTTCGTTGTCAGATTCTTACTGGCACAAAGATAGGGATAATTGCTCTAAACCGGGATATACCGAATAATTTTTCAGTATATGAATAATTTTTCGGTACTTGTGCGTATGGTAACTATCCGGTACCTTTGCATCGATTAATAACACATTAAACAACAAATTATTATGAGAGCAAGCATTGAAGAATACAAGGCGGTGGAAGAAGCTGCCATGAAGTTTGTGAAAAGCGTAGCGGAAGGCAACAGCCGGTATGCAAAGGAACTGTTCATCGACGAGGCTGTGCTGTTCGGCTACCTGGACGGGCAACTGGAACATGGCAGCATCGAGCAGTTTTACAGGAATGTGGATACGGTAGGTGCGGGCAATGACTTCAAGGCACGGATAGACGTGGTGGATGTGGAGGAAACTCTTGCCGTAGTCCGTGTGCTGGAAGAGAAATGGGGCGGCCGCATCGATTTCACCGATTACCTCCTGCTGATGAAGATGAACGGCGAATGGAAATGTGTGGCAAAAGCCTATAACCAGAACTCGGACACGATACAAAAATAAGGAGGAAAGGAAATGAAGATAGTGGTTGTTACCGGAAGCCCGCGCAAGCATGGCAACAGTTTTGCCATGACGGATGCGTTTATCCGGGAAGCCGAACGGTGCGGGCATACGGTCAAACGGTTTGATGCCGCATTCATGAAGATAGGCGGTTGCCATGCTTGCCAAACTTGCTTCAAGACCGGTAAAGCATGTTCTTTTGACGATGACTTCAACCTGATTGCACCCGTAATTCTGGAAGCCGATGCCGTGGTGTTCACTATGCCTGTCTATTGGTATTCCATCCCGGCACAGATAAAAGGAGTGATAGACCGCATTTATTCATTCTGTGTGGCCGGCAAAGACATATCCGGCAAGAAATGTGGCCTGATAACCTGTTGCGAAGAACAAGACCCCACCGTTATGGACGGAGTACGCATCCCTGTCGAACGGTCGGCGGCCCTGCTGAAATGGGACATCGTAGGAGAAGTGCTTGTCCCCGGCGTGTTGGAAACGGGCGACATTGACAAGACAAACGGTTGCAGGCAGGCGGCGGAACTGGCGCATAAATTTTAAGTCCTATGAAAGTATTGCTTATCAACGGCAGCCCCAATAAAGAGGGCTGCACTTATACCGCTTTGCATGAATTGGAGATGACCTTGCAGGCAAACGGCATCCAAACGGAACTACTCTATCTGGGCAAGAAACCGATAGCAGGCTGCATTGCCTGCGGAAGCTGCATGAAGACGGGACATTGCTTCCGGGAGGACTTGGTGAAAGACATACAAGAACGGTTGGACGAGTTTGATGGCATCGTTATCGGTTCACCCGTCTATTACAGTGCACCGGCAGGTCAGCTTGTGTCTTTTCTAAACCGGTTGTTCTATGCCGCCGAATCCCGGATGGCAGGAAAAGTCGGTGCGGCTGTGGTTTCATGCCGCCGTGGAGGAGCTTCCGCTACATTCGAGCAACTGAACCAATATTTCACCATCTGCAATATGCCGATTGTTGCTTCACAGTACTGGAACTCGGTTCACGGATTTACTCCGGATGATGTACGCAAGGATAAAGAAGGACTGCAAACCATGCGTACATTGGGACAAAATATGGCTTGGCTGTTGAAGTGCATTGAAAGTGGCAAGCAGAACGGAATAAAGAAACCTGAATATGAAGCAAGGGTACGCACCCACTTCATACAAGACAAATATGAATAACCATAAACAAAGTAGAAAAGCTGTTTCGCGTCCGCCGAGACAGCTTTTTCTCCGTCAGTCAACCATTCTTTGTCAAGAACATCCGTTTCTTCCCCTTGTCAGTTCGATGGCTTCTTTTCCGGTCATCTGCTCTACTGTGATTTCTATCATCAGCAAATGATTGAACCCTTTGGCCATTTCAGCCTCCATGCCCGCTTCGCCATGCGAATACTTGTCGGCCAGCAGGTTTAAGGCATTTCGTTTTTCGTTCTCGTCGGTCAGTATGCGGGCCTTGCCAAAGACTATCACGCTCCGGAAATAGGTGGTAAACTCGGCCGGCTTGACCTCATCCTGCTCCACTACGCAGAACGAGACCTTGTCATTCCGCAGGATGGCATCCACTTTGTGCCCTTGCATGGCACTGTGGAAGTAAATTTTGCCATCGGCATATACATAACTGACAGGGACGGCATACGGATAGCCGTCATCCCCATGAAGAGCCAACGTCCCGTTTGTCATCCGTTCAAGAATGGCAACGCTTTCTTCTGTTGGCAACAATTGCCGCTTACGGCGCATTTCTCTAAACATATTCTTTTGTTATTAAACCATTTTCAAACCAATAATAGACCCAATCAGTGTAGCCATAAAGAAGATGCGGGCAAAAGAAGCCCGTTCGTGGAAGCATACGATTCCAAGCAATACCGTCCCCACCGCTCCTATACCTGTCCAAACCGGATAGGCGGTACCGATAGGCAACGTCTGTACGGCAAGGGCAAGCAGCCACATGCTGATTATAAGGCATCCTATAAAGCCCGTAATCCATAGGTGATATGCTTTGCCTTTCTTTCCTTTCATTTTGCCGAGGCTGAACGCAAAAGCCGTTTCAAACAATCCGGCAACAATCAATGTTATCCAATCCATACGCGCAAGGTTTAATGTGACACCATTTTCAATCCCACAATCGAAGCTATCAGCGTGCTGATGAAGAACAATCGGAGGAACGATGCAGGCTCGTGGAAAAACACAATGCCTAATACTACCGTTCCTACCGCCCCGATGCCCGTCCATACGGGATAGGCGGTACCGATAGGTAATGTCTGTACTGCCTTGGCAAGCAGCGTCATGCTAAGTGTAAGGCTGGCAAGGAACCCGGCACCCCAAAGATACCATTCGGTGCCTGACACTTCTTTCATCTTCCCCAAACAAAAAGCAAAGCCGGATTCAAAGAATCCGGCAACAATCAGAATAATCCAGTTCATACGGCTTTCTTATTTTTTGATAATATGTAAAATATATGTGCAAAAGTAGTGTTTCCCCAGCATATTCCATTTTACATTTGATAAAAAATTCCATATTTTTCCTCACTTATTAGATTTTTTAACTTTCTACCAAACAAAAATTGTTTGGCAGAAAAGTATCCTCCCGTTAGTCAATTATTTATTGGGCATCAATGATTCCCTGTAAGCCTTTGGCGACATGCCCAGATGTTTGGTCACATAACGGCTGAAATAAGAAAGCGTCGTGAAGTTCATCTCCTCCGCTATCTGCACAATGGAAAGTGTTGAATTTTCAAGGTATTCCTTTATCATCGGGACGGTGTAACGGTCGATGTAGCAAGTAACGCTTTTGCCCGTCTGTCGTTTGACGGTATTGGACAGGTATTTGACGGTTACATTCAGTTGTTCCGCATAATAAGCGACTTCCCGATATTTCTTGCTGCGTCCGCTTTCCAGCAACGCCATCAGTTCCTTTACGACATACATGCTCCTGTCCGTGGCGAATACCGGCGCACGGCTCTTGGCATGAAAATAAAACAGGTCATAAATCAGAGAAAGCGCAAGCCCGCCTATCAGTTCGCGGTAAAACAAATGGCCGGTATCGGCAATGCGGTCGCGGATATTGTGTATGTCGCGCACCAATTTCCCCGCATCTTCTTCCGACAATGAGATGATGGGGTTGTCGTACAGGCTGATGCCCCCTCCTATGCCGTAATTATTTGCAGGAAGCTGGTTGGAGAGGAAATCAAGCGGAGCTGCCAAAACTTCCACTTGCAAATCTTCACTCTGACCGACTACATTCACCTGCCGGGGCGCATTGATGACAACAGCGTCATACTTCTTCACGTGAAACGGACGGCCGCCGTAAGTAAAGAAGCCTTCCCCTTGCAGGCACACCAGATGGATGCACCAGTCCTTCTGCCTCACCGAACCTATCTGCTGGAACTGCGTGGAATATACTATTTTCAGTTCTTTATCCTTTGCCATGTCGCAAAATTACGGCATTACCCGGAGGATACAAAACGATTTGTGCTTTTAGTGAAAGATTAGACACCTTTTGTGAAACACAAGGGACGCAAAGGCAACGTAACTTTGCACCGTACCCCCAAACGGGTAGCAGAAACAAGGATAAACCGAAAAGAAGGAATAATAAATGAGAAAGATTATGAAACAGACATCCATTACATTGAACAACGGTTGCCGGATGCCCCAATTCGGGCTTGGCGTATTTCTGATAACGGGCGATGAGGCTACGCGAAAGGTCTGCCTCGATGCCATCCGCTTAGGCTATCGCCACATTGACACGGCTCACGCTTACGGGAACGAGCGGGGCGTGGGACAAGCAGTCAGCAAGAGCGGCCTTCCCCGCGAAGAACTGTGGATAACCAGCAAGCTCTGGCCCAGCGAGTATGGCGAGGGCAAGACCATGGCAGGCATCGACAAGATGCTTTCCCGTTTGGATACTGATTACATCGACCTGCTCCTGCTCCACCAGCAGTTCGGCGACTACCTCGGCGCATGGCGCGACATGGAGAGAGCCGTTGCAGCCGGAAAGGTGCGCAGCATCGGATTGAGCAACTTCGAGTCATCCCGATTGGAAGAGGTGCTGGAAGCGGCTCAGACGAAGCCCGCCGTCCTACAAGTGGAATGCCATCCCTACTACCAGCAGAAGGCATTGAAGCAACACATCGCCCCTTACGGGACGGTCATCGAAAGCTGGTATCCGCTGGGGCACGGCGATGCAGGGCTGTTGAACGAGCCGCTTTTCGGCCGTCTGGCGCAGAAATACGGCAAGACCAATGCCCAGATTATCCTGCGCTGGCACATTCAGGAAGGGAACATCGTATTTCCGAAGACCATGAACCCGAAGCATCTGGCGGAGAACATCGACATCTTCGACTTTGCCTTGACAAGTGAAGAAATGGCGGAGATTGGAAAGCTGGACAAGAACCAACGCTATTTCACGCTGAATCTGGAAGAGCAGGAGGCGCATCTGAGTCAGTTCATCCCGGCAGACTGAAATTCCTGTCGGCGGTGCTTGCGAGAACCTCTGTCCGGCACTGAGATACCCTAAGTCCGGCACTGAGATAGCCACGGTCGCCGAGGCTAAAAATCTTCTGCAAGCACCGTCCGCACCCGACGACGGCACTTATATTTTTTCGCGAGCCCTTTCGTCGCTGACGACAACGCTTATATTTTTCCGCAAGCCCCGTCGTCGCCCTCCGACAGGGCTTATATTTTTTAGCAAGCGCTGTCGGCGGCGACGACAAGGCAAGAAATAAATGATAATTACAAAAAGCGATAGATGTGGACAACGAAAACAAAAAATAGAGAATAATCCCGCAGCGATATCCCCCGCGTTGCGGGATTTTCATTAATTCCGCAGCCCCTGACAGTATTCCGACGGCGTGATGCCCTCCTGCTTCTTGAACATCCGGCTGAAATGCTGGGTGTATTCGAAGCCGAGGCGGTCGGACACCTGCGAGACGGTCTCGCCTGCCGCCAGCCCGTTCTTGGCAAGCCGGATGACGAAGCGACGGATATGGTTGCTCGCCGTGTCGCCGGTCGTCTTCTTGATGACGTCGCCGAAGTAGTTGGCAGACATGCAGAGCCGGTCGGCGCAATACTGCACGGTGGGCAGGCCGAGCGTCAGTTGGAGCTTGTCCTCGAAATAGTCGTGCAGCAGGCTGTTGAAGCGGACGAGGATGTCGGAGTTCTCAATCTTTCGGGTGACGAACTGGCGGTTGTAGAACCGCTGGCAGAAGTTGAGCGCCAGCTCGATGTAGCTCACGAGGATGGCCTGTTGCAGCCCGTCGGGCTTCCCCGCAAGTTCCTCCCGTATCTGGCGCATCAGCGAGACAAGGAGGTCGTGCTCCTCGTCGGTCATGTGCAGGGCCTCGTTGATGCGGTAGTCGAAGAAGGAATACTCCCGGATGCGCCTTTCGAGCGGGAAGCCGTGCAGCAGGTCGGGATGGAACAGGAGCGCCCAGCCCGCAATCGCCACCCGCTCGCCGTTGTCCTCCTTGCCGCCCACCTGCCCGGGAGCCACGCAGAGCAGCGTCCCCTTGTTGTAGTCGTACTTGCCGCAGCCATAATCGAGGTCCACGCCGGCATCGTCCCTGAGGAACAGCCCGTACACGCTGTAATTGTTCAGGCTGTGGCGTATGGGCGACACCTCGGCATAGTCGATGACGCTGACCAGCGGGTGCTGCTCCGCGCATCCGACGTAGCGGCTGTAATCATTCACGTTCCTTACCTTCAATATCTTGCTCATCGTTCTTTCTATTTGACCGATACAAATATAACGTTTTTGGGGGAGACGGGCGAGAAAAACGGGAAGGAAACGCTTGCCCCACTCCCTAAATTTCTATATCTTCGCAAAAAACAACTCAAGCTATATGAACAACTTGATTATTCGTCCTATCCGTCCGGAAGAAACAATTCTTTTATTGGATTTCTTATACGAAGCTATTTATCAATCTGATACTTCCCAACCGATTCCGAGAACTATTCTCCAGCAACCTCCACTTTGGAAATATATCGACAATTTCGGGAGTCGGAAAGGTGATTTGTGTGCGGTCGCAATCATTGATAACTTGATAATTGGAGCCGTGTGGGTTCGGTTTGTCCGCTCCTATGGCTTCGTCAGTGAGGAACTTCCCGAGTTATCGATTTCGCTTTATCCCGAATACAGAGGTCAAGGCATCGGCACACAACTGATGCTATACATTCAGAAAATGTTGAAAGAAACGGGTTGTTGTGGCGTTTCACTTTCTGTCAGCAAACAAAATAGAACTTTCCGATGGTATCAGACATTAGGTTTCTCCATTGCCCAAGAGAATGAAAGCGATTACGTCATGGTCAAATACTTGAATCCTGCCGGATAACCGCCGCCGATTCAGTCGACGGCACAAATCCTGCAGGAGAAGCCCTGTCGATTCAGTCGACGGCACAAATCCTACAGGAGAAGCACTGTCGACTCAGTCGACAGCACAAATCCTGCAGGAGAAGCATCGTCGACTCAGTCGATGGCACGAATCCGGCAGGATTGGCACTGCCGACTGGTTTTCCGTATATAATTTGTCCCGACGAATAAAAAAGACTATATTTGTCAACGAAAATTTTTGTATCACCCTTAAAATTGAAGCGTATGAAACAACTATCAACATTGAATATTGCCCGTCTCCGCACGGAGGAATGCTTCGGCTATCTGAAACAAGTCGAGACCGAAACGGCGAACCTGCCTATCGGTAGCGAAGAAGAACGTCCGGGCGGACTGAGCACGATGTCCGCTACGGATTCCGTATTGGAAACAAAGGTCAGCGAGTTCACCACCGCTGTAGATGCCTTCGACGATGCGCTGAAAGCCTCCGCCGTCAATCCTGCCACCGCCACGGCGACCGCGACCGACGATGCGCGCGACGCTTCTTGGCGCGGGGCGAACAACTACACGGCGGCGATGTGCGCCCATCCCGATGCGGAAATCGCCACATACGCCACCGAGGCGAAATCGCTCTTCGACAAGTACGGCGACCCCACGAAGCTGGCGCAGACGGAGGAAAGCGGCGTGCTGCACAACCTCCTGCAAGACCTCGAAGCATTGGACGCAAGCAAGCGAACCGCCCTTGCCCTCGATGTATGGATTGCCGACTTGAAGGCGAAGGAGGAAGCCTTCCTTGCCGCTGCCGCCGAGCGCACCGAGGCAGACGCTGCCCGTCAGGTGGGCATCGTGAAGGAAACCCGCACCGCCGCCGAAGCCGCCTACCGCTCGCTCATTGATACGGTCAATGCCCTTGCGATGATAAACGGCGACACGGCATACGCCACCTTCATCGACCACGTGAACGCAATGGCTGAGCGGCAGAAAGCCATCTCGAAGGCACGCTCCACGCGGGCGAAGAAAGAGGACGAGAAGCCGGGCGGACTTTGATTCGTTGCGCAAGAATTAAGATGAAAATAAAAGTGACATTGCCATGAGTCCCAAGATCAGACAAGATGCGGCAGACAGCTTATCTATAAGACTTGCGGTAAATTTCCACGCAGTCCTCGTGTGACATTTCCACGGGGTCTGCCGTGAAAAGACCGGCGGTTGTTTCGCGGGCATTCGTGGCAAACTGTTCAAACTCATCGGGACGGATGCCATAGTCGGACATCTTCAGTTCGTCCACCCCGCAGGCACGCTGCAAGTCAACGAGCGTCTTCACGAAGTCCATCGGCTCGCTGGCATCCTCTTTTCCAAGCATCTTTGCCATTTCGATGAAGCGTTCGCCACGGACTTGGCGGTTGATGAAATAGGTATAATATTCGCGCGAAATCATAATCAGTCCGGCACCATGCGGCAAGGCAGGATGATAGGCGCTCATCGCATGTTCCATGGCATGTTCGCTGGTGCAAGAGCCAATCATCATAGCATACCCGGACATGGTGTTGGCAAAGGCCACGTGTTCACGGGCTTCCATATCGCGTCCGTTTTTCACGGCACGGGCCAGGTACTTGCCTACATTTTCAATGGTAGCCCGTGCCACCATGTCGCACATCAGGTTAATCCCACGGCTGATGTAGCATTCCGTGGCCTGCAATAAGGTGTCAAAACCCTGATAAGCCGTGAAGGCAGGCGGGACGGTTGCCATCAGTTCAGGGTCGACGATGGACAGTGTCGGGAAGAGGACCGGATAAACGATGCCCATCTTTTCGTTGGTATCGGGATTGTTGACGACACCGCCGCAATCCACTTCCGAACCGGTACCGGCCGTGGTGGTAATGGCTACGATGGGTAATGGATGGTTTTCAATAGGTTTCCCTTTGCCCGTACCGCCTTGTACATAGTCCCACAGGTCACCTTCATTGGTTGCCATCAGCGCAATTGCCTTTGACGCATCCATCACGCTGCCTCCGCCCAAGGCAACCACAAAATCGCACTGTTCCTGCCGTGCCGTGGCTGCACCTTCCATGATGACCGATTTCAGCGGATTGGCGCCAATCTTGTCGAACACCACATAGTCCGCGCCGGCCGATTTCAGTTGGTTTTCCGTGCGTTCCAAGTAGCCGTTGGCACGCATGGACTTTCCGTTTGAGATAACCAGCAAGGCTTTCTTTCCGGGCAACTGCTGTTTGCCCAATTCATTCAGCGCCCCTTGTCCGAAATACCACAAGGTAGGCAAAAATACTTTGAAGCTCATACAAATCCTTTCTTTATTAATTATCCTTGTTTATTTTGCAAATTTCTCTTTATCCAGATACTTGACCACCCTGGCAGGGTTTCCTACCACCACAGCGTATGGCGGCACATCCTTTGTAACGACGCTGGCTGCTCCCACGATGGCATATTCGCCCACCGTCACGCCCGGCAAAATGGTGCTTCCGGCTCCAACCCAGGCGCCACGGCAGATATGGATGGGTTTGCAGAGCAGCAGGGGACGGTCGTAAGGGTCGTGGTTGTTGGTGATGAGTTGTGCATTGGCGGCTATCATGGCATCATCGTCAATCGTGATGCCTCCGGCTGACATCATCAGGCTGTTGTTCATTACCATCACACCTTTACCAATCTTCACGGTGCTGGCAAGCACGAGTGTAAGCGGCGCCATCACCATGCTGCCTTCGCCAATGTTGTCCTGAAACAGTTCGTGGAGCACGGCATTGTACTCATCGGTGCCGGGCATCGTATGGTTCAGTTTGAATACCAAGCGGGCGGTGCGCTGACCGTCGGCTTCGCGTTCCTGGTCGGGAATTCTGAGGTCTACAACTTTTTCTTCCATAATCATTTTATTTATCCTGTTACCTTTAGTTCTATTACGGTTGCAAAAGTAGGCCAAACACCGGGATTCATGCTTATACGGATTACTGAATGAAGTATATGTTTTACAGAAACACTCCTTTTACCACATAATACCCAATCGCTTTGCAATAATAATCCATAGTTTTCAGTAAATTTGCGCTCGTTAAAAGGAAAGAATCATGAGCGATATTTTGGACTTGAAGACAATAGACGATTACAACCGGTTTCATGGGTTGGAAACGCAGCATCCGCTGGTCAGTTTTGCCGATTTCTCACAAATGGGAAAGTGCCCCCACCGCCGTATGCGTTTAGGTTTCTATGCCGTTCTGCTGAAAGAGGAAATATACGGGACGCTGACTTACGGACGCAACAAGTATGACTACGAGGCAGGTACGCTGGTTTTTATAGCACCCGGTCAGGTGATAGGAATTGACGACGGCGGCTATACACCACATCCGCAGGGATATGGCTTGTTTTTCCATCCTGATTTGATACGGGGCACATCGCTCGCCCACAAGATGAAGGACTATACGTTCTTCTCATACGAGGTGAATGAAGCCCTACACATGTCCGAACGCGAACGGCAAACCATCTTCAACTGTTTCGGAGAGATAGAAGAGGAACTCAGGCACGACATTGACAAGCACAGCCGGAGCATCATCGTTTCCAACATTGAGGTACTGCTCAACAACTGCCTTCGTTTCTATGACCGCCAGTTCGCCACCCGTTCCGTCCTGAACAGCGATGTATTGACCCGCTTCCACACACTGCTGAACAATTATTTCAGTTCTGGCAAACCAGAGGAGTTGGGATTGCCTTCGGTGGCCTGGTGCGCTGACCAACTCCATTTCTCTGCCAACTATTTCGGCGACATGGTAAAGAAAGAGACGGGAAAATCCGCTATCGAATGCATCCATCAAGCAGTCATTGACAAAGTAAAAGACCTTCTTCTTGAAACAGACAAGACAATCAGCGAGATAGCCTACGAGACAGGATTCAAGTACCCGCAACACATGACCAGATTGTTCAAGAAAATAACCGGATGTGTTCCGAAAGAGTATCGGGAAAATGCGAAAACTGTATAACAACATCAACCAATTCAATTCGTCTTCCATATCTTACCTTTGTCTGTTATCATACTGATATTCTTTTGCTTTTAATAATTACCTCGACAATGTTTTTTACACTTCCGCCCTTGATTCCGTAAAATTGGTACGGTTTGCCCACTTATGGTTACACTCTTCTTCCTTATTTCGGCGTAATTTTGCATCGGATAAAAAAGAAAAACAATGGAACAGAAAACAGAATTGCCCGAAGAATTGTGCGCGGACGAGGCGGTGTGTTTCATCGCTGACCGCCACAACGTCACGCCGCGACAACTTTTGCGTTATTTCCTTGCCGGAGAGGAGTCCCTGCCATTGGAACCCAACGAGGTTGAGATACTGAAAGACCTGTCCGGCAGGGTGGAAGAGGAGAAAATGATAAACTTAAAAACGAGATAACAATGAAGAAGAACATCGGAAACACATTGGCACTCTATCCCACGCCCGCTGTGGTCGTAGGGACGGAAGTGAACGGAAAAGTGAACTGGCTGCTCGTGGCCCACGTGGGCATCATCGGGCACGACCGAATCATGCTCAGCATGTTTAAGAAACATTACACCAACGAAGGCGTCAGGCAGACGGGCCGGGTATCGGTCAATATGGTGAACGAGGCGATGCTCTCCCGTGCCGACTACGTGGGCTGCGCCAGCGGAGCCAAGGCGGACAAGTCGGACGTATTCGCCTGGCACCGGGGCGAGGCGGGAACGCCCGTCATCGACGAAAGTCCGCTCGTGATGGAGTGCGAGGTGGTGGACAACTACGAGACGGACACCTTCGACAACTTCATCTGCAAGATAACGAACACCTATGTGGACGAGGACTGCCTGAACGAAAAGGGCAAACCCGACTACGAGAAACTGAAACCCGTGCTGTTCGAGATGCCGAACTACACCTACCTCCGCACTGGCGGGACCATCGGCAAGTGTACCAGCTTCGGGAAAGCATACAGAAAGGAGGAACAGGCATGAAGACAAGGACATTGGGAAAAGACAAACTGGAAGTATCCGCCATCGGCCTCGGCTGCATGGGCTTCACGCAGAGCTATCCCCCGTATCCCGACCGCAAGGATGCTATCGACACCATCCGCCGGGCGGTGGACCTGGGCGTTACTTTCTTCGACACTGCCGAAGTATATAGCTACGGAAAGAACGAGGACCTTGTGGGCGAGGCGTTGCAGCCCGTGCGCGACCGGGTGGTCATCGCCACCAAGTTCGGCTACGACCTGTCCGAGACGCCCGACCTGACCACCTCGGCACGTCCCGTATCGCTTTCCAGCCGTCCGGAGACCATCCGGCGGGCGGTGGAAGGCTCGTTGCGCCGCCTGCGCACCGACCACATCGACCTCTACTACCAGCACCGTGTGGACCCGAACGTATCCATCGAAACGGTGGCAGAGACCGTGGGCGAACTGATAAAGGAAGGCAAGGTGCTGCATTGGGGCTTGTCGGAAGCCGCCCCCGCCACGGTGCGCCGTGCCCACGCCGTCTGTCCGCTGGCTGCCGTGCAGAGCGAATACTCCCTGTGGTACCGCAAGCCCGAAGCGGAACTGCTGCCCACGCTGGAAGAACTCGGCATCGGTTTTGTGCCATTCAGCCCGTTGGGCAAGGCGATGCTGACCGGCCGCTTCAACAAGGACACCCGGTTCGATCAGACCGACTTCCGCTCCGCCATCCCTCGCTTCCAGGGCGACAATCTGAAGCATAACATGGAATTAGTGGAATATGTGGAGGCTTTGGCAAAACAGAAGGAGACCACTCCCGCCCGCATCGCCCTCGGCTGGCTGCTGGCGCAGAAGCCATGGATTGTCCCAATTCCGGGAACTAAGCGTGTCGAACGTATTAAAGAGAATATTGGAGGGGCTGACATACAGTTCACACCCGAAGAGCTGGCGGATATCCGCCGCCGTTTGGATAGCATCGAAATAGTCGGAGGGCGTTATCCTGAAGACCAGGAAAAGATGACAGGACTGTAATTCCGAAAACCTATGGAACGACGCGAATTTTTGAAGAAGTCTGCGCTGGCGGCGTTGGGCACGGCGGTAGCCGGCACGGGGTTGGTGCAGGCTTTCAACCACATAAACGATAACGAATCAAAGACAGACAAGATGAAGATAGTAGTATTGACGGGAAGTCCCCGCAAGAATGGCAATTCTGCATATCTGGCGGAACAGTTCATTAAAGGCGCAGAAGAAAAGGGGCACGAGGTGTTCCGCTTCGACTGTGCTTTCAAGCAGGTGGAGCCGTGCCGTGCCTGCAACCGTTGCGGCATGGACGGGCCATGTATTTTCAACGACGACTTTCAGGAACTCCGTCCGTACCTGATAGATGCGGATATGGTGGTATTCGCCACGCCGATGTATTATTTCAGCATCTCGGCACAGATGAAACGTGTAATAGACCGCTTCTATGCCATCAACGGACAGATAAAGGGCGCACGGAAGAAAGCCGCCTTCCTGATGACCTACGCCGACACCGCCAGGAAAGAGGCGGAGCCGATGCTGGTGCATTACCACACGCTGATGGATTATCTCGGTTGGACAAGCGTGGGCGAAGTGGTGGCTTCGGGCGTGTGGACGGCAGGCAGCGTCAGGAATACGGATTATCCGCAGCAAGCCTACCAGTTAGGCAAGAGTTTATAATCTTTTATCAGAGGACCAGATGAAAAAAGTAATAGGTATAATAGCCTTCGCACTTGCAGCAAGCCTGTCCGCGATGGCACAAACAACAGACAATATGGATAGAATCGAAGTATGCAAGCAGAATTACCGCACCCTGTTCGGTGGCGAAGCCCTTACCGGGCAGGGCACGGACCCGGAAATGATGGACATCCTCCAGAAGTTCATCTTCGGAGAGGTGTTCCAGACGGGCGAACTGACGCTGAAACAGCGTGAGATGATTACCTGCATCACCCTCGCCACGATGCAGACCCTGCCGCAACTGAAAGCCCATGCCGGAGCTGCTCTCAATGTGGGTGTTACTCCCGAAGAACTGCGCGAGGTGATGTACCTCACCGCTCCGTTCATCGGTTTCCCCAAGATGCTGAACGCCGTGGCCACGGTAAACGAAGTGTTCAAGGAGCGGAGTATCAGCCTGCCGTTGGAAAAGCAAGGCACGGTGACAGAGGAAACACGCCACGAGACGGGCAAAGCCATTCAGGACAAGCAATATCCCGGCGGCGTGTCATCCGTCATGTCAGGTATGCCCGGAGATATGGGCAAAAATGTAGAGCAGTTCCTGACCGACTATTTCTTCGGCGAGATATACAGCCGTGGCGCACTTGACTTGCAGACTCGCGAGTTGCTCGGCTACTGCGTACTGACCACCTTGGAAGCCGAGAGCCAGCTTCATTCGCATTATCACGGCAACATCAACGCAGGCAATTCGCCAGAAACATTGACCGCCGCCGTCATCCAGTGCCTGCCCTACATCGGCTTCCCTGCCGCTATCAAGGCGTTGCGCATCGTCAAAGAGGAATATGCAAAGTAACATTATAAGGTAACAAGTCTATGAACAAGATTATTTTGACATTGACAGCGGTAATGACACTGAGCTTTGCCGCCTACGCCCAAAACAAAGGAGAAAAAAGTATGCAAGCCGAAAACAAACTATTGGTCGTGTATTTTTCCGCTACAGGCACGACCGCCAAAGCAGCCCGGACGATTGCGGATGTCACAGGCGGAACTTTGTACGAAATTGTCCCGCAACAGGCCTACACTTCCAAAGATTTGGATTGGAACGACAGGCAGTCGCGCAGTTCGGTGGAAATGAACAATCCGCAGGCACGTCCGGCATTAAAAGATACGAAACTGGATGTCACTACCTACGATGTCATCTTCATCGGCTATCCCATCTGGTGGGATCAGGCTCCACGAATCATCAACACATTCATCGAGAGCCACGACCTGAAAGGCAAGACGCTCGTTCCGTTTGCGACATCTGGCGGAAGTGGAATAAGCAATAGCGTGAAAGAATTGAGGAAAGCATATCCCAACTTGGAATGGCAGGACGGCAAGCTGCTGAACAGGGTTAGCCGGAATGCCGTTCAAAATTGGGTTAATGATATTGTAAAATAATAATCTCTTAAAATCAAAAATAATGTTTGGAATAGGAACACAAGAAATAATCTTCATCGTACTGATAGTCCTGCTGTTTTTCGGGGGCAAGAAGATACCCGAACTGATGAAAGGGCTGGGCAAAGGAGTGCGAAGTTTCAAGGAAGGCGTCAAAGGCGTGGAAAACGACCTTGACATAAGGGATGAAAGTCCGGTCAAATGACAAATATGGGACAGGCGGTAGGTAACACTCAAATCGGTGAAATGTCATTTTGGGAGCATTTGGATGTATTGAGGGCTTCCCTGATAAAGATTGCCGTTACGACCGTGCTATGCGGCATCGTGACATTTCTGTTCAAGGAGGAAATGTTCTCGGTCATCCTTGCCCCCAAAAGCGACACATTCATCACCTACCGCCTGTTCAGCCATATTGCGGAGTGGACTACTGGAACAGGCAATCAGGCCTTTTCCGTACAGTTAATCAATACCGGACTGGCGGAACAGTTTGTCATCCACATGAAAACATCCGTCTATATCGGATTTTTGCTTTCATCTCCCTATACATTGTATCTGCTGTTTCATTTCATATCTCCTGCACTGTATGAAAATGAGAAGAAATACTCCTTGCGTGTGGTGGGCGGCGGGTATGCGATGTTCATTCTTGGGGTATTGCTCAGTTATTTCCTGATATTCCCTTTGTCATTCCGTTTCTTGGGGACCTATCAGGTCAGCAGCGATGTCGCTAATATGATAACGCTCCAGTCCTATATGGGAACATTGATGATGTGTTGTATTCTAATGGGCATCGTGTTTGAACTTCCCGTATTGTGCTGGCTGCTGGGCAAACTTGGCATATTGTCCGCCGGATTCATGAGGCGTTTCCGCAAGCATTCAGTCATCGTTATTCTGATAATCTCCGCCATCATCACCCCAACATCGGACATATTCACCCTTTCATTGGCGGCATTGCCTATTTGGATATTGTATGAAGTCAGTATTCTGATTGTTAGCAAATCAAAAGGGAACAGGAAATCATGAAATTTGAAAGGAAGTTACAGGTCAGGGTTGCTCTCGGATATATTGTCATGCTTATTATTGGAATAAGCATGGTCGTCATTTTAGTACACGAGCGTAAACGGATACAAAATATAGAATCCGAAACAGAAGATATCCGTTATGTGCATCGCAACATCAATGCTGCCCACCGCCACATCATCCGGCTTGCCATATTGGGCGAGGGTGTTATCGGATGGGATGGTACGGATTACCGTTACTATCATGCCCTTCGTCTACGCACCGACAGTCTGCTGCAAGCTTTGAAGCCCCAATGCCGAGACTATGTGCGCCCGGCACAGATAGACACCCTGCGCACCCTCTTGGCGGAAAAGGAAGCCCACCTGCTTCACCTGACGGAAATCCTTGCCCGTCAGGACGAGGCGGACAGCCTCTTGGTGAACCACCTGCCCGAAGTGGCGCGTAGGGCGACACGAATCCGCACGGTGAAGCAAAAGAAAAGCGGATTGGCAGGGGCGTTGGGCGGCAAGAAAACCGTGCAGGTGCTCCCCTCCGCCAAGGAACTGCACCAGTTCAGCGACAGCCTGATAGCCCTGCAACAGCGGCAGACGGCGGAAATGGATGCCTACGCCGACAGCCTGCGCAACCGCAACCGGGCATTGAACCGGGAACTGAACCGCCTCGTCAGCGACCTTGACACGCAGGCACAGACCGCATTTGGGCATCGGGAGCAGAAGATAGCCGAAGCGCAGGCGTTGTCCGTCCGGCTGTTTACCATCACCATATCCGCTGCCATTATCCTGCTGTTCCTGTCCTACCTCGCCATCCACCGGGAAATGAAACGCAACGACCACGAGCGGAAGCGGCGCGAGAAACTTATCGGCGAATTGCAGGAGAGCAACGAAGCGAATAGGAAGCTAATCAAGCTGCGGCGTAACCTCATCCAGAACGTCACCCACGAACTGCGCACACCATTGACCGCCATCAGCGGCAACGCCGAACTGCTGCTGAACGACACGGAGGCGGACAGCCGGATGCGCCACGCACAGACCATCCATGATGCCGCCGGACGAATGGCAGGGATGATAAACAGCCTCTTGGTGTATTTCCGTTTGGACAGCGGCAAGGAAACGCCAAGCGTCAAACCGTTTAAGCTATGTGCCATCGCCAAAACCCTGCAAACGGAGTTCGAGCCGTTGGCGGACGGGAAACATCTTGCTTTCACGGTGGAGAACCGTGTGGACGAGATTGTAAGCGGCGACAAGAACCGCATACTTAGCATTGGCAGCAACCTACTATCCAATGCCATCAAGTTCACCAAAAGCGGAACAGTCGCATTGAGTGCCGATTATAAGGACGGTACATTCACGTTGTCGGTATCGGACACGGGAACAGGCATGACAAAAGAACAACAAGCACGGGTATTCACCCCGTTTGAAAGGTTGGGCAACGCCGTGACGGAAGACGGCTTTGGGCTGGGGCTTGCCATCGTAGCCGATACGGTGAAGCTGCTGAAAGGGAGCATCAACGTGGAAAGTGAACCGGGTAAGGGAAGCCGTTTCACCATGAGCCTGCCCTTGCCCAAGGCGGAGGAAACAGCAATAAGCGAAAAGAAACAATGTAACTGTGCATCGCTTTCCGGCTGCAACATATTGGCAATAGACAATGACTTGGTTTTGCTTAATATGTTGCATGATATGTACAGACAAAATGGCGTGGAATGCGACACCTGTCAAAGCGTGGGCGAATTGACAGACCTGATGCGCACGAAGGACTACGACCTGCTGGTGACCGACCTAAAAATGCTGGAAGTGAACGGCTACGAAGTGCTGGAACTCCTGCGCACATCGGAAATCGGCAATTCGCAAACCATCCCCGTAGTCGCCGCCACCGCAGCAGGCTATGTGGAGGAAGAAGAACTGAAAGCAAAAGGATTTGCCGCCATGCTGCCCAAACCTTGCTCCATAGACGAGCTGCTGGCTGTTACGGAAAGTTGCGTCAAGCGGAACAAGACAAGCCGCATAGACCTGTCGCCCCTGCTTGCCTTTAGCGAGAAGCGGAACATATTGGAAAAGCTGGCAACCACGACGCAATCCGATATGGACGAGGTACGCAAGGCAGCGGAAGCAAAGGACATGGAGGCGTTGGATAACTGGGTACACCACCTCAAAAGCTCGTGGATGCTGATAAAGGCGGAACAGCCGCTGAAAATGCTGTATGACGCCATCCATAAGGGAAATATATCGGATGAAGAATTAAAAGCAACCGTTGGTGCTGTATTGGCACAAGGCAATCTGATTGTTGATTTGGCAAGGAAGGAGGCGGAACAATGGGACGGATAATCGTGATAGAGGACAACCCAATATTTGCCGACTATGCGTGTCGTCTGTTGGCAAGCAAAGGCTTCCAAGGCATCAGCACCTTCAACTGCAACGGCGCACGGAAGCTGTTTGCCAAGATGCAGGAGGATGACATCGTGCTTGCCGACATGCGCCTGCCCGACGGTGACGGCATCGCCCTGCTGGAAGAACTGCGGAAGCAAGGCAGGCACAATCCCTACATCGTCATAACCGACTATGACGAAGTGCCCACCGCCGTCAGGTCTATGAAACTGGGCGCGGAGGACTACATCCCCAAAGACCTTTTGGAAATGAACTTGCCGCCATTGCTCCGCAGTTTACAGAAAAGGATGAAACGGCAAGACGCGCCCATTCTAGAACGTACAAGCGAAGCCTTCAAAACGATATACGACAAGATAAGGCTGGTAGCCCCCACGAACATGAGCGTCCTGATATTGGGCGAGAGCGGCACGGGTAAGGAACACATCGCCGAAAAGATACACGCAAGGAGCAAAAGGTCGGGAAAGCCTTTCAAACCTGTGGACTGCGGCCTGCTGTCAAAGGAGCTTGCCGCGTCTGAACTGTTCGGACACGAGAAAGGGGCGTTCACCGGAGCCGACAACAAGAGACAGGGCGTTTGGGAAGATGCGAATGGCGGCACGTTGTTCCTCGACGAGATCGGCAACCTGTCATTGGAGGTGCAGCAGATGCTGCTCCGCGCGTTGGAGTCCAAGCGTTTCAGACCGTTGGGCAGCACCAAGGACAAAGCGGCGGACGTGCGCATCATTGCCGCCACCAACGAGGACTTACAGACAGCCATCGCCGAAAAGCGTTTCCGGGCGGACCTCTACCAACGGTTGAAAGAATACACCATACAGATACCGCCGCTACGTGAGTGTCGTGAGGATATCCTGCCATTGGCTGACTTCTTCCGGCAACTCGCCAACGAGGAATTTGAGAAGCATGTGAAAGGCTTTGACACGGAAGCAAAGAAACGGCTGCTCGCCTATACATGGGGCGGCAACGTGAGGGAACTGAAAAGGGTCGTGCGTATGGCGGTATTGCATACTGATGGTGATACGGTCATGGTGGACACATTGGAGTTTGATGAAATTCCATCGGTGGCTGATGATACTTTGTCGTTAAGCAACATGGAAAAGACGCGGATACTCCGAGCCTTGGAACAGGCAAAGGGCAACTGCACGTTGGCGGCAAAATTGCTCGGCATCGGGCGTACCACGTTGTACAACAAGATAAGATTGTACGGTATAAAATACAAGGAATAGACCAAACACACCGTAGGTTTGAATAGGTTGCCCGACTTCGGAGAGGCAACCCGGCAGCAAGGTTTTCGGGAGTAACCCGAAAAGTTTCGAGTTACTCGAAACATACCTTGCTGCTGCCACTTTTCGGCAGTAACCGAAAAGCCTTCGGGTAACTCGAAGGACACCTTGCTGCTTTCTCATGAAAGCAACAATCCGCCAGCAATCGGATTGGAATTTGTGCTGTTATTCCGGCCTTCAAAGCATCGTTTCCCGATGCCTAAACTGCCCAAAAGAAGAACGGGAATGAGAGGATGAGAGGGCGTAAGAGAGTGGTTATATCCGCATGAATGCTTGCAAGCCTGACTGAATGTGAGTTTGCATGAATGAAAATACGTGTGAACATACACACGCTGGCCTGCAAGCCTGCCCGCACTCCTGCCTGCCGGCAAGCAGGCATACAGGCAAAACCTGCCAACAGACCGCTCCGCCAACAGGCAGACTTAAATATAAATAGAGGACGGCATGGGATTAAAAGGGGCAGTGTTTTGGGCTTTCAGCCGCAAGATGAGCAACAAATGTACAATAATGAAAAGATGTTCGATTTTCTCTATTTTTCAGAGGAATAACTTTGGTAATAAGGAATAAAAACACTACTTTTGCAAATGAGAGAAGCGTTCTTTTGATTAATGCAGAACATTGCAGAATATAGAAGCTCGCTGGTTGCCATATCGTTACCTGTCAAGCCGACAATCTTTGTAAGTTTCTTATTTTCAATGGATAAGAAGAATCGATATGTCTTCCACAATGAAATGTCACCCTTTTTCTGATATGGCAGATGTCGGCAAGCTCTTTAAGGTAAGCGTTACTTTTCTGGTTCGAGATGGTCGGGAATAGGTATTCCGATTCGCCTTTTCTTATGTAAAAACTTGCTATTTTCTTGGCTTGGGGAAGGAGAGGGATGAATGCGGGGTGGTTGGTCTTGGTCCTGTACAGATGGATATACATGCTTTTGTCAGAATCTGAAATGATTTGATCCTTTCTTAACCGACAGATGTCTGAGTAGGCGATGCCTGTGAAGCAGCTGAAGATGAATATGTCACGGATGGAAGCTAGTCTGGGAATATCCAGCCGCTTGTTCATTATCCTTATTATTTCCTGCCTGTTCAGGTATTGTTTCTGGCTTTCCTCCTTCTTTATTCGGTAGGTCGAGAACGGATTGGTCAGAATAATTCCGCACCGGTATGCCCATAGGATTCCTTTTCTGACCATACTCATCATCTTGGCTGTCGTATTGATTGACAGCCTGCAGTCAGTCCTGAAGAAAAGTTCCAGTTCGTGTATCATCTGCCGGTTGAACTGTTCTAGTGGCATATCTTGTCTGCCCATTTTCTTGCAGAACTCTTCAAGCCGCCTGTAGACCAGTTTATGTCTGTTGGAATGGGACATGCTGATTTGTCCGGCATGTGCCAGCCTGTCCGCATCTTTCACCTGTTTGTCAAATATCTCCAAAAGGGAAGGCGGGTTGGATCCTGTGGCCATGAAGCGTTGTTTCAGCATGCTTGCTGTAAGCTGTTTTCCTTCTAGTTGGGCCTGTCGGTAATGATGCTGCAATGTGGAACTTACTTTGTCCAAGTATGCATTGATGTCGTGTGCTTCTGGATTCATGTCGGAAACACGCCTGTTCTGTTTGTCCCAATGCTCCTGTAGGATGGACGTCTTCAGACTTACATCTGCGGCCTTGTTGTTGACTATGATGCGGAGCATGATTGTTGACTTGCTGTCTTTTTGAAGCTTTCTACGTTTCAGATAGAAGTAGATGGAAAAACTATGTCTCATAAAAAATAAATATTAATTGTGTCCATATCACAGACGGATGCATAGGACACGGATAAGACATAGATTATGGTTTTGAATGGAATGTAATTGTTGATTATTAATAGTTTTAGATTAAATGAAATAAGAGAAGAAAATAAAGTAAATATGTAGTTTTCAGATATTTGTTTAGGTCATAGAAATAGGTTCGGATCCGCTTGGGGGCGGAACCTTATATTTTTTATCGCTAATAATCAGTTACTTATCTTGCTGTTTATCATTTAGTCCACCTATTTCACCTCGATTGAACTTCTTTGTTCTGCACTGATATACAACTCTTTGTCAGTACTGCAAAGATACGGATTTTTGCTTTGAAAATCAACGAAAATTCCAAGAAATGTTTAACGGAATGCTTCCTGTCTGTTTTTCTCAAGAAGTTCTTCTATATCAGATTCCCGATATAAAATTTTACCTCCAATCTGATAATAGGATAAGATTCCATTATTTCTATATTCTTGTAAAGTGCGTCTTGATACTTTAAGGTAATTTGCCAATTCTGCATCATTCATATATCTATGCCCATTAAGTGTTGGGTTGTTGTTCTTCAGAATATCTTCGAGTCTTGTTAGTGTATCTTTTAACCTATTGTATATCTGAATGACTTGCTCATTATCTTGGGTAATTACTTTGCTCATAATTTTCTGTTGTGTTTTTCAATGAACTTCTGAATATCTTCTTTTTTATAATAAATCTTTTTCCCAATTTGAGAATAAGAGATTTGGTCTGTATCTCTAAGATTCTGTAATGTTCTGGGAGAAATTTTGAGAATCAGGCAAACTTCTTGATTATCCAACCATTCCCCTATTGTTTTCTGTGAAGAAGCTGTTATCAATTTATCAATGGTATCAAGGAAGTTTTCTATTTCCTTTAATGTCTTCTCATATGTAGCTGTTTCAATTCCAATGATTTCCATATCCAAAAAAGTTGAGTTTGTACAAATGTATTTTGAATATGTATATGATACAAAATGTTGTCATTAGGTGTCGTCAGGTAGCATCAGATGTCATTATTGGTGGCTGTGTTAACCGGTTCCCAATTCTTTATTACATAGTTTACACTTTTGGTTTACACTAAATTTTAAGTAGAAAATTTTATACACCTGATTATCAGTGATTAGCAAACTTATTGATCTTTGTCTTAGATTTAGGCATACTATTTTCACTACTATAAGTACATACTCTTAGAGTGCGCACAACGGGAGTATCGATTTATTCACTTAATAACATTGGAATTATGTCATATATAGATAATGAGATACTCGAAAGACTTATAGGAACAATGGTAGAGGGATTTGCCCGCATTGAAAAGAAATTGGACCAGATGAACCGTCTGAAAGAATGTATGAATGGAGACAGACTGCTTGATAATGTGGATCTGGCAGAACTCCTTGGTGTGTCACAAAGAACTCTGGCACGTTACAGGCAAGAGGGCAAGATTAAATATTACTCGGTGGAAAAGAACGGGAAATCATTCTATCTCGCCTCAGAGATACAGAGTTTCCTGCTCCAGCGAGGTAAGAACGTAGTAAATAATAAGTAGCAAATAGAATAAGTGACCGTATTCTGATGGAAAGATGATACGGTCACTTATGCATTATACTGGGATTGCGGTCACTTTCAATGTCTCCAGATTGACATAGGCACCGCGATACAGTGTCTTTCCTTCCTTGAACATTCTCCATAATATGTCACATCCGATATGTGCCAGTGTGGAGTTAATGAACAAATCCTGTTTTTCCAGGGCTTCCGCCAGTGAACAGCTTGGTCCTGATTCTTTTTCCTTGATTTTTGCATAGTCCACTTCCTCGGTGATGACATTCATTTTAGGCATGGGAATATATTCCTGTGAAGAAGGTTGGAGAACTTTCTCACGTACCGTCCCGATGATGACCTGTCCTTTTGTCTGGCTGTTCCCGAAATCCATCCAGTATATGGGAGCCGAATGGTCACTGAAGTTTTCTTTGCGGACTTTCTTCAGGAACTTCCAAAGCGTAAGACGTGAACGTATATTGTCCGTACAGGTAATGATGATATTTGCTGTGCTGTCTTCAGAAAAATTCCTGGTAGGAAAACATTGCGGTTCGGCAGTCCATGCGTATCCGAAGAAACGGTTGATGCGTGTGACTAGTGATACGGCTTTGTTCAGTCCCAGTTCTGTTTCACTGAAAAGCTGGCGTCCTATATTGGCCTGGCTTACTGTGTCGGGATCGAATACGGTGACATGTAGTCCGGGATGGCCCAATGCCTGAAGTGCCATGCTCATGCGTGCCAGATTGGTTATCACTTGTGAGCCGGTACCTCCTGCTCCGATGACGAATACCGTTACCGGATGACGCGGATTGAGCAGGTAGCGGTCGGTAAAATGTATCTTTTTCATGGAAGTATGTCTTTAAGTTTTTTATTCATGGGCTTGAGTTCGTTCATGTCGAACGGATTGTTTCTTATGTTCTCGGTAACGATGACAAGATTTGAAACGGTAGGATTCACATTTCCTCCCAGATGGGAGAATTCAGTTAGCCAGAACCGTTTTTCCCAGTATTCCAGCAGGGAAAGGAAAGTCGGGTTCTGTGGCTTTTCCAAAGAACTGCTGCCAAGGCAGACACTTGATCCGGTCACGTTGAAGAACGGGGCACGGAACAGCGGAGTCGTCTCCACCGGACGTTTTCCCTTGAAGGCGAATACGTCCATGCTTCCGTTTTTTACATGGTAGACAATTCCCGGCAGATTGAACATGCCGTCCTGTATATTGAGATCCTTGTGAAAGAACATCTGTCTTTTTCCGGGCGGATTGTACCAGATATATTCTTCCTGTCCTTTTCTTGGATTGCAGGCCAGCATGTTTTCGGGGACTCTGCCTGCCGGTATCCCGCTCATTTCCTCCGTATAGGATTCCAGCAGGGTATTCATGAATTCGTATGTGACGGGGATACCTGCCCCCATCTGTCCGCTTTTCCCGATGGGACGCAATTCTATGAAGTACCTGGTGTCAGAATTTCTTCTGTCTTCATATTTGTAGGCTATGATAGCAGCTTTCGGCACCATCATTTTCTGTATGTTTTGGGTCAGTTCATTCATGATGTTTATAAATTATAGGTAACATGTTCTACAAATTTCTCAAACCATTTTGAGAACCGTTCCGGATAATTCTCTGGTCTGAACAGTTTTTCAGTTTCCGGTGTGATGAAGGTAAATGATACGGGAGTCTGGTTATATGTTTCCTGACAGTCAGTACTGAAACAGCTTTCCATGTCTTTGGTAACCGTATCCGTAATGGAATAGGTAAGCAGAATCTGATATTCGAGCGGTGGCGGTTCGAAATCCCTTTCCTTTTCACTTGCATAGTCATAATCATAATTCAAGATATGAGGACTGTCTTTTGCAATCAGGGACAGCCCTTCGGTAATCAGTTCCATAAGTCTTCTTTCTTTGTCGCTGGAAGGATTACAGTTGCGGATATGCTCTTCCAGATTCCTACAGAAAGCCCTGGAGTGCATCCGGCACAGTTTCCTGTGGATTTTCCCTTTCTCATATGACCTGAAAAGCTTTTCCTTTCTGTACAAATCCTTTTTCTCTTCCTCATCGAGCTGTTCAAAGTCCACATAATCGATACAGACTTCCGACATCTCAAAATAAGGGGTATCGGTTATATCCATCATCCTGTGATACTTGATGAACCTTCTGATGAACTCCAGTGTGATCCTTTTGATTTCACCTTTCAGTCTTTCCGTAAAATCTATCGGTATCAGGAACAGGGTGTAATCAGGCCATTCATGGAAATGATAGATACAGAACTGGAGCCTGTCACCGACAAGTTCCAGATTTACATGATGAGATACTATGGAATCCAGTGCATTATATAGCAGGCATATTTTTTCTCTTATGGAAGTCCTGCCTGTAGGATGGTATGGCAGCTCCACATCCAGGAGCTGCGCATACTTCATGGCTGAACGGTACAGGAAATCAAGATTCTCTTTGGTGGTGACATTTACCGTGACATCCCTGTCATTCTCCACATACAGGTCGGGAGCGATGGAAGGTATTCTCGTGTTCAGAAAACCATGAGGCTTTCTGCTGGAGGGAGTTTTCTTTTCTTTCTGCTCCTGATGCCCCGGCTTATGTCCGTATTTTCGAGTTCCGATATGATAAGTCTGGCTAAATTTTCCAAAGCCCGTTCCGTAAGTTGTGTACATGGTTTTTTATTTTTATGTTGTCCTTTTTTCATGTCCTTACCCTTTCACTCCGATGGTTGTCTTGAATTCATATACTGCCCGGTCGTCTTCGATTTCCGGTCCGTGTACGGTCGCGGTGGTCAGTTCCGGATAGTTCATTGAATAGAAATCCATTACTTCAGCCGGAGACATGTTTACGTTCGGATCGTCCAGTACGATTTCCTGACTGTTCTTCTTCATCTTGAATACTCTTTTCATTCCTTTAATTTCCAGTGCCATATTGTTTATTGTTTATTGGTTTTACAAATCATTTATTTTTATAATCAGCAGTATACCATTTCTACCTGTGCCTCGTCCTTCATACGGTACTCAGCCGGAAAATCCAGATATTCCGCATACGGGTCCTCTCTTAGAAGTTCCCTGTCATTCTCGTCTTCCGGATCGAAGCAGAATGTATCATGGGCTGCCGGTGCAGTTTGGTATTCCCGTCCGTTTCCGTTCTGTACCTGTGCTGTTCCGTTCGGTATATGGTCGTTTATCGGCTGCCGTACCTGTTGTTGTGGATAAGGAGCCGTCTCAGGCTGGTAAGCCGGCTGCTGCGGATAGGGCTGCATTGTAGCTCCTTGTGGCATACCTGTTCCTTGCATTACGGGGCGGTTTGGAGCAGGTTGGATATATGCTCCGTTCATTCCATATACCGGTTGAGGCATTCCCTGTGGAATCTGTTGTGGAGCAGACTGCATGACAGGTTCAGGATTCATAGTATGGGTCTGCTGCTCTGGGAATATGCTTGTTTGCATACCGGGCTGTGACTGACCGTTCATATTGCCTTGTGGTTGGGGAATTACCGGCTCCGGTTCCTCTGCCATACCGAACAGACTTCCTTCGCTGGCCTGTTTCTGTACTTCCTGCATCTTTTCGTCAATCTCCTTCTGTTTTTCTGAAGGAGTCAGCACTCGTGCCTGTTTCAGCCATGTCATTGCTTCGGAGAACCTTTTTGCGGCAGTTGCATCATCAGCCTTCTTGAGGAGCTTTTCCATCTTTTCACGTTTTTCCCTGGCTTCCTTTGATTCAGCCGGTACTGTTGGAGTTTTGGATGATTTGGCCTGTGATGTAGCCTTTTCTGCCTGTTTCTCGAAATTTTCCGCATTGACAAGCAGTCCCTGTACCTTCTGTATCGGTTGGAGTATGGTCTGCAGGAAGCCCATATCCAGTTCTGCCGGTGTTCCGTTCACGACCAATGGCACCATGTTTTGCCGCGTATCCTCTTTCAGGCTGTTCCGCCTTGGCATGACTGCCACACTCAGGCTGTTATCCACTTTACGGATATTGATATTCAGATCCGTACCTGCTGTAATCATCTGATAAATTGATTGAAAAAACATAATTGAAAAATTTTATGGTTATACATAAGTTTCCTTGAAGAATTCTTTCAGAATATTCTCTCTGTCCGGATTGCTGGAAATATCACGTAGCGATTCCAGATAGTAGCCGATGTTTTTAGGTTCATCAACTGTATTGGGCAGACGTCTTTTGACCGGTCTGATATGTTCGCCTTGTGGCCATGCAGTCGGCATGACAGGAGCTTGTGAAGTTATAGCAACTGTTTCCATATATGTATATTTATATTTTGGGTTATGCGACAAATAATCCTACAATGAACAGAAGAATAAGAATCTTGAAAATAATGACCAGTATCCTGAACAGGAAACCGAAGAATCCTCCTGCAAGCAACAGCAGCGTAATCATCCCGGTGGGGACAATCCCTTTGCTTGTCAGCAGACATATTCCGGTAATCAGGAATATCGCTGTTGCATGTCTGCCGATCTTTCTGATAATCTGTAGTTTCATAATCCTTAATTTTATGAATGAATAATCCCATCGGGATGTGTTTTCCCGATTTTATAGGCCTCCGGCCTCTTGGATTGCCTTTTTGCGCAAGGCCTGGCAGGAAAAAATACCGGAGCGCAGCGAGGATGATTTTTTCCTGTCCAGCCAAGCCCTTGAGGGCAGCCTTGCGGCAAAAGGCAGGCAATCCAAGACCTTTGCCGCTTAAAAGCGGAAAAACAGATTCTTTTCTGTACGGATACAAAAAAATGCAGACCTTCCGGCCTGCATTCTTATGGTTATATTGATAAGGATGTTATTCTTCTTTTGTGGAATAGGTGTTGAAAATGTCATCAGTCATTTCCTTGGCGAGAGTCCTGATCCTGTTCAGAAAGTCCTGTCCGGTTATCATTCCGCTTTCAAGTCCGGCCAGCTGTTTTTCCCAGTCTGCGGTGAGTGAAGTATCTGCAATTTTCTTTCCACGGATGGTTTCGTAGGTGAACATGCCTTTCGGGGTCGGAACGATATATTTCCCTGAATAACGGATATACTTACGGTTAACCAGTGTACGGATGATATTGGTACGTGAGGATACCGTGCCCAGTCCGTTCTGTTCCATGTATCCCACCAGTTCTGCATCCGTGAACGGATTTACCGGCAGCTGTTTCTTGTGCACCATGTTGCATCCGCATACATTCAGGGGATCACCTTTCTCCACTTCGGGGAGTTCTTTGACGGAATATCCCGATGTCGGGAGCATGTCGGAACGCATAAACACATCATGCCAGCCGGCTTCAATGATTCTTGTTTGTTCGGCCTTGAAATGTTGCGCCGCACAAACCGCTTCAACATTTGTTGTTTCTATGCGGCATGGAGCCATGAATGCTTCGAGCATCCTTCCGGCTACAAGTTTGTAAACCTGCATTTCCTTTTCGGACATATTTCCGGGACGGATACCTGTAATGATGATGGCATGATGTACATTGGCTTTTTCTGCGTTTATTACGTGGCGGGACAAACTGGATATGTCAATACCTCCAGTTCCTTTAGCGGCAGGGAACAGCTCCCATGATAGCAGACGCGTCATGATTGGTGAAAGCGAGTCAAACACATCCTCCGTCAGATAGCGGCTGGAAGTCCTTGGGTAGGAAATCAGTTTCTTTTCATAAAGGGACTGTGCGATGTCATACACCTCTGATGCGGTATAACCATAGCGGATGTTCGCTTCCTTCTGAAGCTGTGTCAGGTCAAACAGATCCGGTGGAAGTATTTCCTTAACGCTGTGACTGATACCTGTAATCTGTGCCTGATGTGCCAGCTTGCAGTCCTGAAAAAACATTGTTGCGGATTCTTTGTCGGGAAGATCCTGTGTGCGGCGCATCTTGAAGAGGATGCCGTCCTTTTGCAGGCTGATGTAGATGGGCCAGCTGTCCGATGAAATATGGTTCTCCCTTTCACGGTAGCGTCTGCTGATGGCTGCCAGTACCGGTGTCTGTACCCGTCCGAGGGAATTGTTGCCGAGGCCCGTCGCCTTGCACATGGCATAGCTGGCGTTGATTCCGAGAATCCAGTCCGCCTTGTTGCGGCTGTCGGCAGCAAGGAACAGGCTGTCGTAGCAACTGTCCGGCTTCAGGTTTTCCATGCCTTTACGCACAGACTCGTCGGTAAGAGAAGAAATCCACAGACGGAAGCAGGGCTGTGTACAGTTCAGGTATTGATAGACATATCGGAATGTCATTTCCCCGTCACGGCTGGCATCGGTAGCCGCAATGATGGTGTCACATGCCTGAAACACCCTCTCGATTACTTTAAGCTGGAGTACGGCATCAATCTCCGGTATCCATCCGTTCTCAGTGCGTGTATGACGTACCATCAGCTCAAATTCGGATGGGATGAAAGGAAAATCATTCCGTTCCAGCTTCTGGGTTCCGTAATCCTTCGGCATGGCCAGTGACAGCATGTTCCCGAAAGTCCACGTAACCATGTAGCCGTTTCCTTCCACATATCCGTTTCTTACTCTGGTTGCACCGATGATTCTTCCGATTTCTTTTCCTACACTTGGTTTGTCTGTTAATATGGCAATCATGATAAATTCTGTTTTTTATATCTTTCCATACGGTAAGTCCGTATGGAAAGAGAGATGATACATTATGGATTTTTATTTATTCACCTGAAGGGTTGATACCGTTTATGCTGATGACCGGATTTCCATTCTCGTCTTCAATCAGACTGAGTGTGGCATCCATGGTCAGTGAAAATACAGGAGTCTTGATTTTAATGGACATGACATTGGTTTCCTCTCCCTGAAGGAGCAGGTCCATGTTTCCGTCCTTTTCAATTTGCGATCTGCTGATACCTACCGATTCCAGTTTTTCCCAGTCGATTTGTTCAGCCTTGTAGATATGATGATTGGTCTTGTTCATGTTCTTTCCTTTTTTAGTAATTGATGATTTTAATGATTTGAATCCCGTTCAGGTCAGACAGCCTGTTTTGCTCCCTTCTTCTGTTCCTGTTGCTGGGTATTGTCAGTCTGTGAAGCACGCTGTGAGGTATTACGGCGCACATCCGGATTTTCCTGGAAATATTGCAGCTGTCCGGTGTTTGCGTTTACTTTCAGATAGGAATCGAACGGTTTGCCGTTGGGACCTTTCATACCCGTTACGAGGATAGCCTTTCCGTCCTGAAGGTTTGCTCTTTCCTGTGCCGAAAGCAGGTGTCCGTAAACCTCAGCCGGGATGGTAGGTGCCTGTCGTTCGTTGAAACCGTCCGGAGTTCTGGAATACTGTGGTCTTCCGCTTGCCAGGTCCAGCTTGACGAATGACGAGAATTCCTCACCTTTACGGTTGATCATGTTCTCAAGATAGATGGGCTGCCCTTTGCGTAACGCTTCCTTGTCTTCCGGTGTGAGTTGTACCGAACAGATTTCCTTCGGTATGTAGATCTCTCCCGTTTCCGGATTGTGGCGTGTATATTGGAGACCGCCTGTTACCTTATCCATGGTAACGAAGGAGGAAAACAGTTCACCGTTCTTTCGTTTCATGTCCTCTACAAGGATGGTGTGGCCTTCGTTCAGCGCTTTGAGCTGCATGGGGGAAAGCGGTACACCACCGAGCGTCTGCTGATTGAAGGCCTGGTCTTTCGGGAAGATAAATTCGATGCCTCTTCTTTCCGCACTGTATTGCAGATTGGCATTAAACTCTTTACCCTGATTGGACTTCATTCCCTCTACGAATATCTGTTCTCCGTTTTTCAGTTTCTGAATTTCGTCCGGAGTCAGGGTTACCCCTTTGATTTCATTCGGGATATAGACATGCTCCTGTCGGACGGCTACCAGTTCGTTGGTATTCTTGTCGATGGAAATCAGACACGGCTCAGTTGTGTTGCCACGCAGGTTAAGGTCAGCCACGCGTCCCATGTTTCCACTTTCACGCAGGTTCTTCTTGTCCTCTTCCGTGAAGATATGTCCGAAATAAGGACGGTCCAGTTCCGGTTCTTTTCTGATGCCGTGTATGCCCAGCATGACCTGCCCGCCGTTGGATATGAACGAAAGGCGTGCATCCAGCTTGGCTGTCAATACTCCCGGAATATTGAGTGTCAGCGGCATGGTCCTGTTGGTCTTGTATCCTTTCAGCATGCTGTCAAGCTGTCCGGACTGCTCCAGCATTTCCTTGGATATGCCGAACTTGCCTAGTTCTTCCCAGTTGATCATATTCTCGTTGTAGCGGTACGTGGGTGTCTGCTGGCGTTGCGGTTCCTGTTGTTCGCGCCCCTGTGCGGCAGCTTCCACTTGTGATACCTGTTCAGGCTGAGCCTGCGTTGTCTGTTCCTGCTTCTTTGCCATTGTTGTTTCCTCCTCTTTTGTTTGACTGTTTTTCTGATTGTTTACTTTCGGTACGATTTCATAGCGTTTCAGAAACTCCTTTACTGCGTCTGTCTTCTTGCCTTCGGCCAGGTCCTTGAGGGCCTGTTTGTTCTGCTTGTAATCGTTGAAGGTCATGCGGATAAGCCTGAAATGCGTAGGCTCCTTCAGCTGGCTCCAGAAATTCTTGATGAAGTTTTCGAGAATACTCGAATTCTTGTCGAATTTCAGGAATGAGTTTTCGTTCTTCTCCTCCGGTGCAACCGTCTGATAATTGCCTTTCTCGTCCGCCTTGCTGACCACTCCCAAACCCTCCTTGGGGTCGTTCTTGTTATGTACCAGCAGAAGCTCGTCAATTTGTTCCACATAAGGCTTTTCGGGTTTCTTTGTCCGGCCTTGCCTTTTTTCTTTGTCAGGACTGTTTTCTTGTGCCATAATCTTTTGTTTTGAGTGACTACTTGATTTGTTTCACAGTCCAAATGTAAAGCGATAAATTTAATAAATAACTGATTTACAAATAGATGGCGTCAGATGTCGTCAAATGTCATCAGAAGTCATGTCGGTAATAGTAATACGGAGGAATGGTAAATAAAAAGAAAAGAGGGGATAAGAAGTGGAAAAGAGGTGTAATGAGGAAGCATAGCGAAGCCACAGGACTATGCAGATCAGAGGGAGCTGAAATCCCTGTCTTATTTCGGGATTTGATAAGTAGTCTATGTTTTGTTATTGAGGAAGGTGGATTTTCACAGTATTTTTGAGGCTATATGGAATATAAGGATAGCCGCCTTTGATTTACGGTTATGCGTCACGTCGGTCGCAGTTAATCCCTGTAATCTTTCCTTTAATTCTAATCCGTTTGCCGCCGCATTCTTTTTCAGGTGAATTTTCATGGCGATAGCCATAAAGAAAATTCTCCTGAAAAAAGGAATAAATGCGGCTGGCAAATCAGGATTTGGATTTATCTTTGATGGAAGGGATAACTGGTTAATTATAATAATTGAATCTGAATTCATTTAGGGTATAACAAGTGTAATGTTTGAATACTTTACCATATACCATGGAAGTTGAAGACCTAAGCTATAAATTATTTCACTCATAGATTCAGAGTTTGACAGGACATACACATGGCAGTTAAAGCTATTAGGATAATAAAGCAAGTTGCGGAGTAAAACAAGAGTGGAATATCTACTTAACTGGAGCACAGAAAAGATTACAATTCGTTTAAATAATGTCACTAATGTTGCTTAAGGTCAGGTGGTTTTAATGAACTATTTAATAATGAATTATACTGCTATTTTTTACAACTAAATTTATACATTGATTTGTAAGCGATATTCACTGGGCGTTCGTTTTGTTATTTTCTCAAATTGAGTGATAAAATGTGGTACAAAATTATATCCGGATTCATAAGCAATCTGTGCAACCGTAAGATTGGAATAAGCCAATAATTTGCAGGCGTGTTCGATACGTATCTCGGCTAGGCATTGGAAAATGCTCTTATCCGTTCGTTGTTTGAAATATCTACAAAGAGCTGATGGGTTTTGTTTTACGTAGTCTGCAATTTCTTTCAACGAGATTTTATCTTTGAAATGGTTAAAAAGATAAGTATATACACGATTAACAGGTTCATTGGTTTCCTTTAAAAGATTAGAGCTATTGTATGCTATGTCTGAAAGAATATTTGTCTTCTTGCATTGGCATAACCGTTCCAGAATTTGAAAAAGATGGATTAATCGTACAGTGTGCTCGACTTTTTCCAGTTCTTCAAACTGCTGTAGCAACTCTTCATATAAGTTCTTGTCAAGGAAGTGTATTCCATACTGGCTTTTCTGCAATAATTCATATATAGGTAGATAATCTGGTAATTTATCTATAGATAAAGGAAATATTGTAGGATGAAATTGTAGTGCGATTCCAGAACTTTTTTCCAATCCTGCATCGGGATTTAATTTTGCATTACATAAATGCAAATGGGGGACATTGCTTCCTATCATAACAACGTCTCCTTCCTTATAATTTCTAACACCTTCCCCCACGAATTGCTTGCCATTTCCATGCGTAAACAGCATGATTTCATATTCGGCATGTTTGTGTCGTGGTAATACGAAATTAGGATATACGATACGACTACATAATGTAGTCCTTTCGTGAATGATCTTTCGTTCCAGTATAGCCATATTGTATGATTTAATTAGGTTTGCAAATATAATAAAATATATCGCAAATATACTATAATTCTATATCAAAAAAACACCATAATTTTGCTGCATCAATATAAAACTATAACAATTTGCTTATGAACCATATAGCTGTCAATATAGGAGAAGTCTTAGGGGATATGTATCCCAACAGGCAAATGATAGGTGAAGTACTTGCCAATTCGGCTTATGTAATTTTGCTGTATAGTAATACAATAAGAATTGAAATATAAACTCACACATTAGAGAAAGTTATGGAAAAACAAACTATAAAATTGATTGCATCTGACATGGACGGGACTCTTTTGGATTCTACGGGCAGGCTGCATCCTGATTTTTTTTCAGTATTTGAGAATTTAAAAGATAAGGGTATTACGTTTGTAGCAGCAAGCGGCAGACAATACTACAATTTACTTAAACTTTTCAGTAAAGTAAAGGACGATATTATTTTTATTGCAGAAAACGGAACTTATGTGGTCTCAAAATCAAAAGAATTATTGGTTGTTGATATTCCCATAGAAGAGATACGTAAAGTTGTTCGGGAAATAAGAAATATAAAGGGGGCATATCCTGTATTATGCGGTAAGAATAAGGCATATATAGAAGATGAATACATTGAATTTGTAAGGCAAGCCCGTACTTATTATGAACGGTGTGAAATCGTACCGGATTTATTGGAAATTACTGATGATGTGTTTCTCAAAATAGCGATATATGACTTTAACGGCTCCTCGGCAAACAGTTATCCTGTTTTGCAACATTTCAACGAGTCTCTAAAAGTAGTGGTATCAGGGCAGAACTGGCTTGATATAAGTCATCGTGATGCAAATAAAGGCAATGCACTGAAGTTTATCCAGAACTATCTCTCTGTGAAGGCAGAAGAATGCATGGCTTTTGGCGATCAGATGAACGATGCAGAAATGCTACAAACTGTATCTTATAGTTACTGTATGGCAAATTCTGCTATTGAATTAAAAAGTTTCGCACGTTATGTGGCTCCCTCAAATGATGAAGACGGTGTTTTGCATATAATCAAAAAAATCATTCTTAAATAAATATACGTATGGATATAAAATCAAAAGTCTCAGGTATTCAACATGTCGGTATTCCTACCAATGACATGCAAAAGAGCATACACTTTTATAAAGATCTTGGATTTGAAGTAATATGGCAGACTGTCAATGAACAAAACGGTGAGTCCGTGAGCTTTTTACGGTTGGGAAATCTAACCATGGAGATTTATGAGAACAAGCAGGCTGTAATGAAACCTGGTGCAATAGATCACATAGCCTTGGATGTGACAGATATCGATTCCATATTTTCAATAATGAAAAGTTCCGGTTACCAATGTTTGGATGAGCATGTCCAATTTTTGCCATTTTGGGAGCATGGAGTTCGGTTTTTCACAATAATCGGTCCAAACAAGGAAAAAATTGAATTCTGTGAGAGAAAACTATCAAAAGAGGAATAAAGCAATGGAAAATAGCAACTTGTTGGCAGCATTCGGAAACAGTGCTGCAAGAGTAAAGAATGCCATTTTTGCTATTAGAGCAGGTAGAGGCGTGTTGTTGGTTGACGATGAGAACAGAGAGAATGAAGGCGATCTCATTTTCCCCGCACAGACAATTTCTGAAAAAGATATGGCGTGTATGATACGCCATTGCAGTGGTATAGTCTGTCTGTGTCTTACACAAGAAAAAGCTGCAGAACTCAGTCTGCCGTTTATGGTAGAACATAATACCAGCACTTATGGAACAGCTTTTACTATTTCCATAGAAGCGGCTGAAGGAGTAACAACCGGGGTGTCGGCCGCAGACCGTGTCAAAACTATAAAAGCCGCCATAGCAGAAAAAGCGACGCCTCAATCACTCCATAGTCCGGGGCATGTATTCCCGTTAATTGCCCGTCCAGGAGGTGTGAAAGAGCGAGGAGGGCATACCGAAGGAAGCGTAGAACTTATGAAATTGGCTGGTTTTCAGCCTTACGCAGTGTTATGTGAACTTACCAATGATGATGGTACAATGGCAAAGTTGCCTGAAATAATTGAATTTAGTAAACTTTATAATTATCCTGTTATGAGTATCAACGATTTGAAAAATTACAATCCAGCTCCCGACTTTCTTCCGGAGCTGGTAGGCTCTTTTGCAAAACCTGCTGCAGAAAACCCGACAGTGGCAATCATGGAGGCTGCATTCCGCCATCACAGTATGCACTATCGTTACATCAACTGCGAGGTGGGACCAGACAGATTGGAAGCAGCCGTTGCAGGAGCTAAAGCGATGGGTTGGAGAGGTTTTAACTGCTCCATTCCCAATAAGGTAGAAGTTATCAAATACCTTGATGAATTAGGTGAATCCGCTCGCATTATAGGTGCCGTCAATACTGTCATCATTGAAAAAGACGGAAAGACGCGAGGAGAAAATACGGATGGTAAAGGTTTTGTAAAGGCAATATCGGAAGTAACATCCATAGAGAGGAAGAAACTGGTGGTGTTCGGTGCAGGTGGTGCGGCACGTGCTATTTGTGTGGAAATGGCATTGGCCGGAGCTTCCGAAATAACGGTATTGAACATAGATGAAACAGGAAAGGTGCTGACCGATTTGCTAAACCGGGAGACTCCGGCTAAAGCGTCGTTCATTCTATGGGATCACAAATTCAATATCCCAGCTGATACGGATATAGTTATTAACGCTACATCAGTTGGTTTATATCCTAACGTGGAACAACGATTGAATATCAATGTTGACACATTAAAATCTCACATGATTGTTGCCGACTGCATTCCTAATCCGGCATATACGCATTTTGTAAAAGATGCGACAAGTAAAGGTTGTAGGCATGTACTTCCCGGTATGAATATGTTGGTAAATCAGGCGGTTATTGCCCTTAAATATTGGACTGGTGAAGATGTGGATGCCGAAGTGATGAGACAAGAATTGAAACGGGTTCTCGGACTATAAAAACGGGTTCTCGGACTATAAACAAGTAGCTTATGGATTTATCAATATGGATTCAAACCCCCACGGACTGGGGAATGCTTTTTATGTCAGCTTTCATAATCGGTATGTCAAAAACGGGTATTCAGGGTTTAAGTCTAATCTCTGTGCCCCTTATGGCACTTACATTCGGGGCAAAACCTTCGACAGGTTTGATTTTGCCTATATTGTGTACAGCTGATTTGGTAGCTGTACTTTACTATCGGCGCATTGCGGAATGGAAATATGTATTCAAACTTCTTCCAACAGCTTTGATGGGTTTTGTATTGGCTTTGTTGGTGGATAAGATTGTGCCTCCTGACGGGTTCAAGCATCTGATGGGAGGATGTCTTGTAATAGTAATGCTTGTCATGTTTTGGTCAGAACGGAACGGAAAAGAAAACAGACTTTCTTCTTGTTGGTGGTATGGTCCGCTTTTCGGACTTTTGGGTGGTTTTACCACGATGATAGGAAATGCCGCAGGGCCGGTAATGGCCATATACCTTTTGTCGGTAAAGATGCCTAAGTATAGTTTCATCGGAACAAATGCATGGTTCTTTCTCGTCATAAACTATCTGAAAATTCCAGTGCAGATATTGGCGTGGGACAATATCACGAAACAGTCTCTTATATTGGATGCCTGTACCATTCCTTTTATTCTATTGGGGGGGGTGGCCGGAATCATTTTGATAAAGCGATTGCCGGAAAGAGGTTTTCGCAACTTTACAACGGCTGTTACCAGTCTGTCTGTACTTATGTTGTTTATATAATTTCAAAAAACTTTTATCGTATGGAATATCGTAAATTAAACGGTTCGGGATTATTTGTTCCGACACTGACATTGGGAACGGGAACATTCGGTGGCTCTCACGGTTTCGAGGGTTGGGGACATACCGGAGTAAGTACAGCAACGCGTATGATTGATATGTGCTTGGACGCAGGATTGAATATGTTCGATACTGCCGATATATATTCCCGTGGGCTTGCAGAAGAAATATTGGGCAAAGCTATTGCTGGCAAAAGGAACAGGCTACTCATCGCTACCAAAGGGACTTTTCCGATGGGGGAAAGCCGGAACGAAGAAGGTTCGTCGCGTTTTCATCTCATTGAGGCTTGCGAAGCGAGTTTACGTCGTCTCGGTACAGACCATATTGACCTTTATTATATTCACGGATTTGACCGGAATACTCCAGTGGAAGAAACCTTGCGTGCATTGGACGATTTGGTAACGAAAGGCAAGATACGTTATATCGGTTGCTCTAACTTCTCAGGTTGGCAACTGATGAAATCACTCTCTATATCTGAGCGCCGCAACTGGACTCGGTATATAGCACATCAGGTTTATTATTCATTGCTAAACCGTGATTTCGAGTGGGAACTGATGCCGCTGGCTCTTGACCAACAAGTAGGTACGATAGTGTGGAGCCCATTAGCAGCAGGAAGGTTGGGCGGCCGTTATCGTCGTAACAATCCCATACCGCAAGATGGCAGGGTGGCGCGTGGCGGAGCTCCCGTAAGAGATAATGTCGTTTCTTATGACCGCTTGTATGACATTGTAGATGTACTGGACGAACTTTCCGCAGAGACAGGTAAAACCGTAGCGCAAATAGCCTTAAACTGGTTGCTGCAACGTCCTACTGTATGCAGCTTGGTTATAGGAGCCAGTTCCGAAGAACAGCTGCGGCAGAACCTCGGTGCAGTTGACTGGAAACTCACACCTGAACAGGTCAGCCGTTTGGATACCGCCAGCCGCACGGAAAAGCCTTACCCTTATTGGCATCAAGACCAGCGTCCGGAACTTTCATCTCAATTGTTTTAAGCTTCCGCAGCCATGAAAAGATTTAGTTTATTCATCTTGCTGTTTGCCGGATTATTCTTCATTTCGGCAAACGCACAAAAACAGCCGTCCATGTACATATACAAACAAATGGGCAACAGATATGTTGTCAGTATCAACAACCACGATGAGATAGTCAAAGCTTTAGTATCTTTCTGTCATGAAATGAAAATTGAGTCGGGAGTTATATCGGGCATTGGAGCAATCAATGAGCTGACACTCCGATTCTTTAATCCCGATACCAAAAGGTATGAGGACAAGACTTTTCACGAACAGATGGAGATAGCCAATCTTACTGGAAATATTTCCACGCTGGATGGAAAAGTGTACCTACACTTGCACATTACTGTGGGACGCCGCGACTGTTCAGCCTTGGCAGGACACCTGCTTGCCGCTACACTGAGTGGGGCAGGTGAATTTGTAGTGGAGGATTATGGCGAACAGGTAAGTCGCGTGTACAATCCAGACTTGGGGCTGAATGTGTATGATCTTGAAAAATATAATGAACATTAAAGAATATGTTGTATGAGACAAGTAATATGGATATTAATCGCATTTGCGTCGGTCTGCACCGGATTTTATGGATGTCATCATTTGCAGGCGACAGAAACGCAGACAGTCAACAGTGGAGAAGAACGATTGGAAATCTCTTTCAGATTTCATCGTGGCGGTATAGCTTCAAGCCAATATGCTATTTGGATAGAAGATGAATCTGGGAGGTTGGTACGAACCCTTTATGCCACATCATTTACCGTGGAAGGCGGATATGAATACCGGAAAGATGCCATTCCGCTGTGGGTTGGCAAGGCTAGGCCACAAATGATGACTTCTGCACAGGTGGATGCCATAACGGGAGCGACACCACAGAATGGAAACCTGACCTATCAATGGGATGGAACGGATGATAAGGGCAATTGTCTTCCACCTGGAATCTATAAGTTCTTTGTCGAAGGTACACTGTATTGGAAAAGTAGAGTCTTATATTCTGGTAAACTGCATTGGGGAAACAAAGTTTCCGATTCCATATCCGTTGAAGTCAGGTATTTCAATCAATCCAGTACCAATGAGAATATGATTACAGAATTAAAAGCATACCATATTAACAAATGAGGATGAAATATCTCTATATAATTGTGCATGGGAACTTTCATATTGATAAATTTCATGATAGGAATAGCATTTGAATTACTGGTTCTGTATTGGTCCTTGAGATGCTTTGGATTATTGGATCTTATATTATACGTTGTTCCATAAAACTTACAATAGTAGCTATTCTTATTATTGCAACCATTATAATGCCTATATCAGATATAGGCGCACTTATGCTGGTTGCATTGCTAATTTGGTTGTTGTATGAAATAAGCTTTTATGTTGTAAAGGATAAATTATATCATTCGAATGAGCAGTTTGTTACGTAAAAAAATATTTCTGGGTTATATTATCATAACAGCTATAGTTCTATTTCTGACTGTTGTTATGGTCAACGAGCGTTTCCGCTTTCGAAGGTTTGAGGGCGTCATAAATGAAACAGAATATGCCCGTAAAAATATTTATAAAGCTCATTTATATATTACTAAGTTAGTAACTTTAGGTGAATCTGTTATAGCATGGAATGAATCAGATTATAATAAATACCATCATCAACGTCTTAAAACAGATAGTGTTCTAATTGAAATAAAATCTAGTGGCGTAAATTCTTTACTTCCGGTTCAAATAGACTCTTTACGAGCATTGCTTGAAACGAAAGAGATGCACCTATTCCGAATAATGCAAGCTATTCAATCTTGGGAGAAGTCCGACAGTATTCTTGCTAATGAACTACCTGTAATAGCTACACAGTCGGTTCGGATGAAGACAATAACGCGGAAAAAGAAAGGAATTGCCGGGTTATTTGGAAAGAAAGAGACGGTACAAGTTCCATACATCACAAATGAAATACAGGACTTCAATGAAAGATTGACTTCTGCCAGAGATTGGAGGAACAATCAGATGGAAGCGTATGCAGACAGTATGCGTTTACAGAACAGGCTGTTAAATCACAAGTTATATGATTTTGTTTCTTCTCTTGATAACCAAATACAGCAGTCATTTACAGAACAGTATCTGGAAATAACGGAGACAAGATGGAAATCTTTCCGACTGTTTGCTATTGTGATAAGTATTGTTGTCGTTCTGTTTATTATTTCTTTTTTCATTATTCTATCCGATTTACGTAAGGAAGAAAAGATAAAACTCAAACTACAGCAAACCGTTCTGGAAAACGAGGATTTGCTTGAAATGCGCAAAAGAATAATTCTGACCGTTTCTCATGATATACGTGGCCCGCTCGGTAATATTCATAACTGTGCTGATTTGGCTTCCCAAACACGGGAGAAAAAGAAACGCGAACCATATTTGGATGATATACGCCATTCCTGCCATCATATCCTGCATTTGGTTAATGATCTGATGGATGCCTATCGGATCAATGAAGCCGGTGATTTGCGTAACGACACACCATTTTATCTTGACCGTTTCCTGCAACGCATCTCAGACGAGTTCTCCCGCAAGGCTGTTGCAAAGGCCTTATATCTTCAATCTGAACATCAAAATTCATCTTTTGTTGTAAAGGGCGATGCAGATAAGTTGGAGCAGGTACTGGCCAATTTACTGACCAATGCCATCAAGTTTACCCCAACAGGAACCATAAGCTTTTATTCAAAATATTTGGAAGGGAAACTGCACATTGAAATCAGGGATACCGGTATCGGTATGGATGAGGAAACGTTGAAAAGAATATTTTCTCCATTTGAGCGTGCCGCACAGAATATCAATTCCGAGGGCTTCGGTTTAGGGCTTTTCCTGACCAAGGGACTGGTCAAAGTCCTGAATGGTATTATAGCTGTGGAAAGCGCACCGGGAAAAGGGAGCATTTTCAAGCTTGAATTCCCTTTACCCGTAACGGATGAACTTGTGGAAGAGGACAAGCCTGATAATGATTCGATAACCATTCTACCGAAGAATGTGCTTGTTGTGGATGATGATCCTATATTGTTGAAAATAGCGGAAGACATGCTTGGGCGTAAGGGAGTTTCCTGCACAACCTGTATGAATATCCAGGAAGTCGTGGCTGCTCTTGGGCAATCGGATTATGATATGGTGCTGACAGATGTACAAATGCCGGACACCGACGGGTTCGCTCTGTTAAGGTTGCTCCGAAATTCAGATATTGGAAATTCAAAAACGATTCCGATAGCAGTCATGACAGCCCGTGGTGACAGCAATACTGATATTTATGAAAAAGAAGGGTTCGTAGGTTGTATTCATAAGCCGTTCAATATACATGCATTGCTGACTTTTTTATCATCTGTTATGTCTCAAGCAAAAGTATCAGATGCCGGTGAATTTGATTTTTCCCGTTTATTGGAAGGTACGGATGATAATATGCATATGTTATCTTTGGTTGTCGATGAATCCAGAAAGGAACTTGAGGACCTGGAATCAGCCTTGAAAGATGATAACCGTGAAGTTATGAGAAAAACAATACATCGAATGATACCTGTATGGGAAATGCTAGGAAAGGAATACTTGTTGCGTGATTTTCAAGAGCGGTTACATGATATGGACAGTAGTGATGAATTTATTTGTGAACATGCAATTCTGATTATAGAGTGGGTAAAGAAATTGATAGAAGAAACAGAAAAAGAATTAAGGAAATATGAGAATACTGATTGTTGAGGACAATATGATACTTAGCGGCATGATTGAAAAATGGCTGCATAAAGCCGGTTACGAAGTTTTGACAGCTATAGATGAACCCGGTGCACGTAGTATCCTGAAGAAAAACGAAATCAGTCTGGTATTGGGAGACGTGCGCCTGCCGGAAGGTGACGGTATCAGCCTTCTGGAATGGATGATGCGTTCCGGTATGGAAATTCCTTTTATTGTCATGACGGATTATGCCTGTATTTCGGATGCTGTCCGTGCCATCAAGCTCGGAGCAAAGGATTATTTGGAAAAGCCTGTCCACCAGGAACAACTGCTTGAATTAATGCACAGTATGATGAAAAGTCCGGTTGTAGTGCGTAAGGAGCGTTCTTTTGTAGAACGTACCAGCGAAGGCGCAAGGAAAGCCGCTTCACTGGCTCGTCGTGTGGCACCTTCGGAACTTTCAGTCCTGATACTCGGTCCGAGCGGAAGCGGTAAGGAAGTGATAGCCCAGATGATCCACCGTTATAGTGGCAGACGTGACAAGCCTTTCGTTGCTGTCAATTGTGGAAGCATACCTAACGATTTACAGGCTTCTGAATTTTTTGGTGCGGTCAAAGGTGCTTTTACAGGAGCCGTTTCAGACAGAAAAGGACATTTTGAAACAGCCAATGGAGGAACTTTATTTCTGGATGAAGTCGGCAATATGCCGTATTCCATGCAGATTCTTCTTCTGCGTGTCCTTCAGGAAAAGGAGTTTAATCCGGTAGGAAGTGATAAAGTGAAACATACGGATGTACGTATTATTTCAGCTACCAATGAGGATATGAAAAAAGCGGTGGAGGAAGGTCGCTTTCGTGAGGATTTGTATTATCGCCTTGCAGAACTCGAAATTGTTCAACCGCCATTAAAAGATTGCAAAGACGATATTCTTCTGCTTGCCGAATTCTTCAGAAAAGAACATTCCGGTAGAATCCGTGTCAAGAATGAGGGCTTTACCGAAGAAGCGAAAGCATGTATGTTGGGATATGACTGGCCGGGTAATGTGCGGGAATTGAACGCAAAGATCAAACGTGCGGTAATTGTTGCGGATAATGCATTATTGGATGTCTGTGACTTGGGACTGGACAATGTAGATTGTAGTGACAATCCGGATATTCGTATCATTCAGGAAAAGGAAAGGATACGAAATCTGCTTGATAAAAATCATGGTAATGTCAGCAAGACAGCAGCGGAACTTGGTTGCAGTCGTACAGCCCTGTACAAGAAAATGAAGAAACTTAATCTTAAGTAATTTTTATTCTTTAAGGCAGTATACCAATCTACATATATTGTTTCGGAATGTTTTGGACTCACGCAAAGTCCATTGTCCGAATTGAATCTTTCCGGTTATGTTTTTCCCATTTTTGTATGATATTGGAAGCAGGTAAATGACCAGTTCATCTGCGAGTTGGAAGAGAAATACTCCACCTGCATATTCGGCACTTTTTTCGTCTTGTACTTTCATAAAAAAGGTACAATTATTGTCTCGTCTCTCTTTTGCATCCATCAAGTCAAGCATGCCGTAATGCGGATACATGTTGAATGTAGCCCGCTCTTCCCAATAAGGGAATCCGTTCCGGTCTGTCCTGAGCCATTCCATCAGTTCCTCATTTTTGTCCGGCAGGAAACCGTCCAATGTGACGGGCATAATAATTTGAACTTTTGCCATACCTCTGCTATTAAAAATAAAAGCATGAAACCCATGCTGTTTTTAAACTGAGGCTCTGGCAAGCCCAAAACGAAAAACATGCATGGGCTCACGCTATAGGGTATAGCATAAGCCTCACGCAATAGTCTTCGTTTTTGAAATTTTGCCAGATTTCAGTTTAAGACACTTGCGACTTATGTATATAATTGACGGAAAACATCCCGTAATCCGCCGTTATGTTCTATTTCAAGTTCAAAGATAAGGAATGTTCCCTGAAAATCAAACTGATTCAGGATTTATTTGTCATTCTGTATCTATTCAGCTTTTCTTTTCTCATCTTCTGCACTTTCTATTCCCAGCCGTTCACATAGTTCCGGATCACTCTTGATACGTTCCATTTCATCGTTGATGATCGCCTGGGCATCCGCCTTTATCTGGTCATAATTACGCTGTATCTGCTGAAGCATGATGTCATTTCCTTCACTGTCCTTGAACGTGTTGATAACCGGGATTTTTTTATAAGCCTTTTCTTCCGCACTTACTTTGGCATGGTCCACGATAATTTCCGCATGGAAAATCTTCTGGTCTATTTTCTCACCGAAATTATCCGACACGGAACCAACAAACGTACCCTGTGATAGGTTGGAAATCTTTGATGCTGGAATCAGTGAATCAAGTTGGGTGTTAATCGATGTAGAGACATCCTGACGGTTGATAGATATGGACTGCCGTTTCTGTAAAATCTTACCGAAGCGTTCGGAAAGTGTCTTGGCCGTTTCACCGACTACCTGACCACTGAATATGTTGCCGACTGTATTTTGAATCACCTTGCTCTCCTTTTCACCGTAGTCACGATTAAGCTGGCTGAAGTCCTGAAATCCCAAACAGACTGCCACCTTGTTGGAACGTGCCGTTGCAATCAGGTTGTCCAGTCCTCGGAAATAGATGGTTGGAAGCTCATCTATAATGACCGTGCTTTTAAGTTGCCCTTTCTTGTTTATCAGTTTGACGATTCTGGAATTATATAGTCCGAGCGCAGCGGAATAGATGTTCTGTCGGTCCGGATTATTGCCCACACAAAGGATTTTAGGCTCTTTCGGATTATTGATATCCAGAGAAAAATCATTGCCTGTCATGACCCAGTACAGCTGTGGAGAAATCATTCTGGTAAGCGGAATTTTCGCTGAAGCTATCTGGCCCTGGAGCTGATCCTGAGCCCCACCTTTCCATGCATCCATGAAAGGAGAAAGGTAGTTCTCCAGTTCCGGATAGGAAGTCAATATGGTAAACAAATCAGAGTAAGGTTTGTTCAGCAGTTCCACGGCATGAGGGAAGCTGCAATAGATACCGTTTTTGTATATTTTCAAATACCAGATTATAGCTGCCAGCAGGATAATCGGAGACTCTACAAAGAAGTCACCCTGTTTTTCAATCCAGGTTTTGTTCAAATTTAACATGATAGTATAGCTTGCTTCGTATGCGTCAGAGATGTCTGTCATGAACTCCGGATTGATGGGATTGCAGCGGTGTGAACGGTGCGGATCATCGAAGTTGATGACGTAAAAATGTGGCTTAACCTTGTATTTGTCCATATTGTGCAATAAGGTATTGTAGGCAATGGTGGAAAGGTCATCAAATTTATAATCATAGATATAGACACTGAATCCCTTGGAAATCATCTGCTTGATGTAGTTGTTCACCACTGCGTATGATTTACCGGAACCCGGTGTCCCCAATACGATGGTCGCGCGGAAAGGATTGACCACGTTGATCCAGCCGTCGTTGAGCTTGCCACCATACTGGAATCTGGTGGGCAGATTGACCGAGTATTCATTCTCCATCAGCCTTGTCTCCTGCATGAAGGATTCGTTTTCCATATTGAACACGTCCTCCATCAGGTTATGTCTGTAAAGCCTGCTGATCCACAGTCCCGCCATGAGCAGGCATAGATAACCGGTAGCGAGAGTCACCACATACAAGGCAGTAATAGCTTCGTGCGGAAAAGGCATGTCAAGCAGCCACCAGTTCATGAAAAACAGAACCGCCCCGGCAGTAAGTACCGCCCATATACGTTGCCATGTAATCTTCTCGCCTTTGACTCCGATGGTACCCATGCAGGATATGGCCAGCAGAAGCACTGCCATCAGTTTTGTCCAAAGGATACAGCCGAATATACCGGTTGTCCTGTCAAAATTCATCAGTATCCGGTCTATGACATCCAGATTCAGATGCCAGGCGCTCATGCTGGGATAGCAGTACACATAAACGTGGACTACCAGAATAAAAATACTGACAGCCCTGCCGAATTCCATAATCTTGGCAAGGGCTCTCAAATCGTCTTCCTGTTGCATAATGATGTAGATGATTGTGGAGGAATCCGTTGTTCCCCCTGTTGTTGACTCATTTTGATTGATCAGATACCGCGTGATTTGCGCTTCTGCGGTTTCTTTTTCCGTTTCATGCGGCGACGGAACGCTTCTTCCTCGTAATCGACTGCCGGATTTGCCTCAAAGGAGAAGATGCCTGCCGCCTGTTCAAGCGCACTGTTTTCTTCCATACGGTGACCGTACCGTTTCCAAAGTTCCTCCGGACCTGACTGTTGTCTGTCCTGCCAGAGTATTCCTTCCCACCAGTTGACAAGGCCGTTGAATACGTTGGCGGAAAACTCCTTTCCCATACGTGAACCGTTGAACACCTCGCGCCGTTCATGGTCTATGAATGTGACACCGTAGATACGTCCGGTATCGTTCCTTCGGAATACCACATCAATGTGCTCCTGTTTCAGCAGTTCCCTGAATTCCTGTTCCGATTTTGCGTTACGCATGGCCCATACGACCTTGCCGGATATGGCAGGAGCCCATCTGCCTTCCTTGAAGTCCTGTGTATGCCGTAACATACGTTCGGACAGTCCCGTATTTCCGAAACGCTTGCCGAACCTTGCACTTTTTATCGGAGGGCTGACAACTTTCCCACTATCATCTGTAGCCGAATAGATGATGCCCGTATAGGGTGTTCCCATGTAATCGCCCCGAACCTGTCGAGCTTCAATGTTCAGTGTGGAAAGCAGTGCGGAATACTCTCCGAAAGTCTGGAAACGGTAGCTTTCCAGTACGGCCTTCAGTGTGTTTCCTATCTGATGGCGTATATCCCCCTGTGAGGCATTCACCTTTTTCAGTTCCGCTTTCGGATTCCGTCTTTCCCTATCCGCACTGTTACGCAGTCCGAATTCCTGTTCCAGTTCCCGGCAGGCTGTCATTGAACGGCGGTGTTCATAGGAGTCATTGATTTTCCTTCCTTCATCGTCAATGCATACACTCACGATATGTACGTGCGTGTTGCAGGTATCTCCATGTCTGTACACGATGAACGGCTGGTCACCGTATCCCATTTTCTGCATGTATTTTTCTGCTAGTTCCGCCAGCCTGTCATTGTCCAGCCTGTCTTCCGGTGCCGGACTGAGGGCGATATGCAGGACCGGCTTGTCTGTTCTCCTGTTTACCGTCAGATGGTTTTCAAATGAAAGGAGAGCCAGACGCATGTCCTCGCTCGGCAGTCCCGGGCGGTCGGAAATCATCCGGTGTCCGGACAGGATTTCCGCTGTCCCTTGAAATACCTTTTCATGATTATAGACCAGCGCTCCGTAAAGGCTTGCTCCATGACTTATCTTTGCAACCATTCCTTTTCATATTCTTTGGTTAATGCCATAATCTGCTTGTTGAGCAATATCAGTTCCAGGGTAGCCTTTTCAAGTTTGTAAAGCAAGGACATCGCCCTTTTGTCCCCGAAATTTTTCTGTACGGCCCTTACGACCTGATTGTAATTGTTGCCTATTGCCTGGAACTGTCTGTAAAATTCCCCGAGCCGGATGTAATAGTCCATGGAAACCTTATCCACCTTGATTACCTTCAGTTGTTCTGAAAAGATTGATTTCTTGATAAAGATTGTCCTGTCCCTTGCTCCGGATTCCAGAAACAGTTTCTCAAATCTGCTTTTCTCCTGTGCGTTCAGACGGAAATTGTACTTGTAGTCCGCCGGATCAGTCTTCGGTTTTCTGCCTGTCCTTCTTGCCTGTTTTTTCTCCATGTTTTTCTGCTTTTGGGTTGTTTTGCTTTCTCCGTCAGATTTTCCGACTTTGGAGGAAAATCCCCCGACCGTTAGGGAGGGCAAGTTGGTTTTTGTATGGCAGAATAATTTCTGTCGTACAAAAACACAACTTGCTCTGTTCGTTTGAACAGAGAATCCACCTCCGGCGGATTGCTGCGCGACGTGAGCGGCGTGCTGCTGTCCGTCGGAAGATGTTCCAAATCGTCTATCGGTTCTGACTTTGCAAAATTATGACCGTGTAAACAGTTGTGAAATAGTGGATTGTATGACATATAAAGACGTCTGATGACATCTGATGTCATGGTGCAGGCTACATATTACCTGTATGCTTGAAAGACCTTATTTTTGACGCGATTTAAGCGTGCAATATTGCAATAACATAAGGACATAATAACATAACAACATAGTATTGCAATAACATAAGGACATAATAACATGGCAACATAGTATTGCAATAACATAAGGACATAATAACATAACAACATAGTATTGCAATAACATAAGGACATAATAACATGGCAACATAGTATTGCAATAACATAAGGACATAATAACATAACAACATAGTATTGCAATAACGTAAGGACATAATAACGTAACAACATAGTATTGCAATAACATAAGGACATAATAACATGGCAACAATAGTATCACAATAGCGTGATGCCATTGTAAGATTAGTGAAAGAAAAAGTGAATATTAACCCCAAAAACAAAAGGTATGAACAAACGTCCAATTCTTGTCGCCTTCAGCAATCAGAAAGGCGGTGTGGGCAAGTCCACGGTAACAGCGGTTCTTGCCAGTTATTTTAATTATGTAAAAGGTCTGAAAGTTGCTGTTGTTGACTGTGACTATCCCCAGTTCAGTCTGGAAAAACTAAGGGGAAGGGATTTGAAGAACCTTGAGAAAAGCGAGTATCACCAGCGACTTTTCTGCCGTCAGTTTGAAGACGGTTCCCGTAAGGCCTATCCGATCGTCACTTCCACGCCGGAGGCAGCCGCAGAGATTCCCGGCAAACTGGAAGGCGACTATGACCTGATATTCTTCGATCTTCCCGGAACGGTGAACTCCCGTGGTGTATTCGAGTCCGTCATGAACATGGATTTTATCTTTACTCCCATTGTAAAGGACCGTATGGTCATGCAGAGCAGCCTTTCCTTTGTATCGACCGTTCAGGATTTTATCGGACAGCATCCGGAAGCTCCCCTGAAGGACATACGTTTATTCTGGAACCGTATGGACAGCCGTACTTCAAAAGAACTGTATGTAATGTATAATGCAATAGTGCTCCGTATGGGGTTGAAGGTCTTTGAAACCGTACTTCCGGATCTTGAACGCTTCAACAAGGAAATGACACCTTCTTCCAGACAGCATTTCCGCTGCACCCTTCTTCCTCCTTCCGAATCACTACTGAAAGACAGCCGTCTTGAGGCTTTTGCCCAGGAGATGGAACGTATCATATTTCCGGGATAAGAACTATGGCAAAGAAAAGAGAGATATTCAAGGTGGATGAGGATGCCTTGAAGGACATGATGGCCAGTGAATCCATTTCCTGTGGTAAATCTGGAGCAGATGTCGGCGAGAATGTTCTTCCTGTCACAGAAAAGGAAAAAAATGTGCCGGAAGTAAAGACACAGGGACAGGAAAAGTCCCGCAAGACGATTCGCGCTGACCCCGGACTGGAAGAGAAGGTGGAAATGTATAAGGAACTGTTTCTGGACAGAAAGAAGTCCGTACACAGAAAGCAGACCTATATCAGCTATGACATGTATTGCAGGCTGGCCCGTATCCTTCCCCTTCTGAGTGATGACATGAGTGTGCCCGCTTTTTTGGATAATGTGCTGGCACACCATCTTGAGACTTACAGTGAAGAGCTTGGCGAGCTGTTTCGCCGAAAAACCCCAAAAACATTCTGAAAATGATGTGGATTGTATTGACTGTTGCCGTATTGGTTTGCGGTCTGCTGTTATGTTGCGTTTATTTACTATTCAATAAGATTTGTTCACTGAAAAGACAGGTCAGAGAGTTGAATGAGAAAATAGGAATAGCGAACTGTTTTCCCGAATATAGCCGTGTGTATCTGAACGATGCTCCAGTCGGGAAAGGACGTCAGATTCGTATCCGTTGCGGTTTGTACAACAAGGCAAGCCGCCTTATTCCGTTTATGGCTCCCGGCATGAGTGTTTCAGTCTATGTGAGCAATATCGTGGAGGAACACTTGAAACGCCACGGAGAATTGCTGAAGAATGAACTTGAATGTTTTCTCTATAAGGATTCTTTATGGAAGAACTGATATACTTCTGTGTACGGATTGTCTGTATAGGCTATTTGCTGTACAGCGTGTATGGCTGGAGAAGGCGTATCGAAACTGTTTGTACCCTGCTTTATGGGAAACCTTGCGTGAAGAAGGAAAAGAAAGAAACTGTCGTAACGGAATCTGCGGTTTCAGATGCAGAAGTGATGGGAAGTACCCGTTATGTCTATCTGGACGAGAATGCCGGAAAGACTGCCGCTCCCTTCATGAGCCAGCCACTTGAAAGGAATTTTATCGGTGAGGAGGAGGATGTGCAGCAGGAAGATGTGGAATGCAACCTTCAGCTGGATAAGATGAAACTCCTGCAGGAAGTCCAGGAAGACCTTGATGCGGAGTCTCCCGAAGTGGAATCCGTATCACCTGTTCTGTCCAGCAAGGACATGGAAGTACTCGGCGAATATCTGACACATCAGGATGAAGCCGACCATGAGAAGGCCATGCAGGCAGCCCGTGTCCTGTTCTCCATCAGGCAGACCAGCCTGATTGATGTGTTCCTTTCCAATATGGAGAATTCCGCGATTGTAGAGGAACTGATAGACAGGTATCTTGATGAGGACGGCAATCCCAAACCGCTTAAAGTAAAGGATGGGAATGAACCGTCTGACAACTGGCGGAAATATATCTGACACCGATATATTCAGGCATCCCGGAAATCTTTTCGGGATGCTTTTTTTATGTCTGTAAGGCTTCCTGAATGACATCTGATGACATCTGGTGACATCTGATGACGGTGTTGTATCACAGCGGTTTAAGCCTTATATATTTGCAGTCGAATTCAAAATTTATGTCAAACCCCAAAATGATTCGACAATGAAGAGAAGAATCCTATTTTCAGTATTGTGTGTGCTGGTAGCGGCAGGTGCCTTCGCACAGGGACAGGGTCTTGCCGGCATCAATGAGGCTACCAGCCTTATGACTTCGTATTTCGATCCGGCCACCAAATTGTGTTATGCCATCGGAGCCGTACTCGGTCTGGTCGGCGGTATCAAGACGTATGGCAAGTTCAGCAGCGGTGACCCGGATACGTCCAAGACTGCGGCAAGCTGGTTCTTCGCCTGCATCTTCCTGATTGTGGCCGCCACCATTCTCCGTTCCTTCTTCCTGTAAGCCATGGATTACCGTATCAACAAAGGAGCAGGCCGTCCGATTGAGTTCAAGGGCTTGAAATCACAGTACCTGTTCTTTTTTGCCGGAGGTCTTGTATCGGTCTTTCTTGCGGTGGTAGTCCTGTATATGGCCGGTGTCAGCCAGCTGGTATGCCTGTCTTTCGGAGCAGTATCCGGTTCCCTGGCCGTATGGCTGACCTTCCGCATGAATACCCGCTACGGTGAGCACGGGCTGATGAAGATGCTGGCCGAGAAACGCCATCCGCGCTATCTGTCAGCCCGTCGCAGAATATTCAGAGCATTAACCAAAAAGAAGAGAAAGAAATGAGAAGTGTATTGAAGGCCTGTGATCTGGAAGACAGATTCCCGATTCTGGCCGTGGAAAACAACTGCATCGTAAGCAAGGATGCGGACATTACGGTAGCCTTTGAGGTCGAGCTGCCTGAACTGTACACGGTGACGGCGGCGGAATATGAAGCCATTCACGGTACCTGGGTGAAGGCCATGAAGGTGCTTCCCAATTATTCGGTCGTGTACAAGCAGGACTGGTTCGTCAAGGAAAACTACCGGAGCGAAGGAGACGGGACGGAAAGTTTCCTGTCCCGCAGCTATGAGCGTCATTTCAACGAACGCCCGTATCTCAGACACCGCTGCTTCCTGTATCTGACAAAGACCACACGCGAACGTGCCCGTCGCCGCAGTGATTTCAGTACCCTGTGCCGCGGCTATATCCTTCCCAAGGAAATCACGGACTGGGATTCGGTCGTGAAATTCCTGGAGGCGGTGGAGCAGTTCGAGCGTATCATGAACGATTCGGGGCATGTCAGGATGAAGCGTCTCAGAACTGAAGAGGTTATCGGAACGGAAGAATGTCCCGGGCTGATTGAAAGATACCTGACTCTCGGTATGGAGGACACGCACCCCGTATTGCAGGACATCTGCCTTGATCCAGAACGTATGCGCATCGGTGACAAACGTCTTTGCCTGCATGTGCTTTCCGATACGGAAGACCTTCCCGGCAGTGTGGGCACGGACATGCGTTATGAGCGCTTGTCCACTGACCGTAGCGACTGCCGTCTTTCGTTTGCGGCTCCGGTAGGACTTCTGCTTTCATGCAACCATGTCTATTCGCAGTACGTGTTTATCGATGACGCGCAGGAAATCCTGCAACGCATGGAAAAGACTTCACGCAACATGTTGTCCCTGTCGAAATACAGCCGCAGCAATGCCGTGAACTATGAATGGGCAGAAATGTATCTTGACGAGGCGCATACGAATGGGCTTGTTCCGGTACGGTGCCACTGTAATGTACTGGCCTGGGCGGAAGACGAGGAAGAGTTAAGGCGTATCAAGAACGATACCGGCAGCCAGCTTGCCCTGATGGGATGCGTACCCCATTACAACACGATAGATACCCCGGTGCTGTACTGGTCTGGTATTCCAGGCAATGCGGGCGATTTTCCGGCTGAGGAAAGTTTCTATACCTTTCTGGAACAGGCTGTCTGCCTGTTTGCTTCGGAAACGAATTACCGCAGTTCGCCCAGCCCGTTCGGTATCCGTATGACGGACAGGCAGAGCGGCGTACCGCTTCATCTGGACATCAGTGACCTGCCCATGCGCAAGGGAATCATTACCAACCGCAACAAGTTCATACTCGGTCCCTCCGGCAGCGGTAAATCCTTCTTTACGAACCACCTTGTCCGCCAGTATTATGAACAGGGTACCCATATCCTGCTGGTGGATACCGGAAACAGCTATCAGGGACTTTGCAGCCTGATTCATGACCGGACACATGGCGAGGACGGTATCTATATCACCTATGAGGAGGACAATCCCATCGCCTTCAATCCGTTCTATACGGATTCTGGGGAATTTGACGTGGAAAAGCGTGAAAGCATCAAGACACTGATACTCACACTCTGGAAACGTGAGGATGAAGCCCCAAGGCGTTCGGAAGAAGTGGCCCTTTCTGGAGCGGTGAACGCATACATCCGCAGGATAACGGAAAACAGGGATGTCAGACCCGATTTCAACGGATTCTACGAGTTTGTGCGTGATGACTACCGTCGGATGATTGAGGAGAAAAAAGTCCGTGAGAAGGATTTTGACATCGACGGTTTCCTGAACGTGCTGGAACCGTTCTACCGTGGCGGTGATTATGATTTCCTGCTTAATTCGGACAAGGAACTGGATCTTACCAACAAGCGCTTTATCGTATTTGAACTGGACAATATCAGCGGAAACAAGGTGCTTCTGCCCGTGGTCACGCTGATAATCATGGAAACCTTCATCGCCAAGATGCGCCGTTTGAAAGGTATCCGCAAGATGATACTTATTGAGGAATGCTGGAAAGCCCTGATGTCCGCCAATATGAGTGAGTACATAAAGTATCTCTTTAAGACCGTCAGAAAATATTTCGGTGAGGCCGTGGTGGTCACCCAGGAAGTGGATGACATCATCAGTTCCCCTGTCGTAAAGGAAGCTATCATCAACAACAGTGACTGCAAGATTCTTCTTGACCAGCGGAAATACATGAACAAGTTCGACCATATCCAGCGGCTTCTCGGACTGACCGACAAGGAACGTGGACAGATCCTGTCCATTAATCAGGCCAACCATCCCGGACGTTTCTACCGTGAGGTCTGGATCGGTCTTGGCGGTACTCACTCGGCCGTGTATGCCACGGAAGTCAGCGATGAGGAATATGCCGTATATACCACGGAAGAGTCGGAAAAGCTGGAATTGCAGAATCTGGCCAAGGAACTGGGCGGAAATCTGGAACTGGCCGTGAAACGCATTGCGGAAATGAGAAGGGAAAGGAAAAGGTCAAACGGTAAAGCATGACGGTTATGAATGACAGTTTTGAATCGGATGAAAGAAAGCGTAAGGAGACAATCGAATGTCTCTACTGGTCCCTGATGAACGGATGGGACATACCGAAGGATATCCGTGAACATTACGGATTTTCAGAGGACTATGAACTGTACCACCGGCTTGAAAGTATGGAACCGGAAGATTACAGGGAAAGAAGGCTCAGAGGCGAGATACCTGATGCCGTGGAGGTCGATGTAAGACTGACACATGCTGTGGAGAAGGTCTTCGAGCGGCTTTGTTCCCCTCCTCCCGTACAGTATCTCGACAAGCTGTACGGGGAACTGGAAAAGCTGGGAGGTTTCATAGCCAACCTGAAGAATATTGACAGCCCTTTCATTAATTCCTGTTTTCTCATGAAATACGGCATTGACCGGAATTCCCCGGATGAAATCAGGCGGCAACAGTCAGAAAAGGCATATAAAGAACTTTATGCCAGGTTTGAAACCATGGTTGGCCTGAAGTCCCCAAACAAAAAGGACGATACCATTATCCGCAAGGAATGTCGGCAGCCAGCCTGTAAGGACAGGCCGACCGGAAAAGTCCACATCCCGGTCACTCCGAAGCCAAAGAGACGCAAGATGGGACTTTGAGAGATTCAGTAAAACAAGAACAACATCATTAAAAAAGACAAGACATGAAAAACAGACAGTTGTACAGACTGGCCGCCTGCCTGATCGGGGCGGCATCACTGCTTCTGCAGAGCTGCAGTGAGAGCAGGTTCAAGGACTGTGACCGCCTGTGCGGTTCATGGAGCAGTGTGGAAGGCAAGCCCGATGTCCTTATATATAAGGAAGGGGACGCCTACAAGGTGACGGTCTTCGCCCGCAGCGGAAAGACACGGAAGCTGAAGCCGGAAACCTATCTGCTGGTGGAAGAAAACGGTAACCTGTTCATCAATACCGGCTACCGCATAGACATCGCCTACAATGAGGCGGCTGACGTATTGACCTTTTCTCCGAACGGTGACTATGTAAGGAAGGAGGTACGTCCATGAGAAAAAGACTGCTGCTGCTTTGTGCAGGAACCTTTTTTCTTGCCGGACAGATACGAGCACAGTGGGTGGTGACCGATCCGGGAAACCTTGCCCAGAGTATCATCAACATGTCGGACAATATCGTGCATACCTCTTCAACTGCGACAAGTACCGCCCAGAATTTTGCGGAGACGGTGAAGATATACCAGCAGTACAAGAAATACTACGATGCCCTGAAGTCCGTCAACAATCTGGTGAAGGATGCCCGTAAGGTCAGTGAAATCATCCTGATGGTCGGTGACGTGTCGGAAATCTACGTGACCAATTTCCAGAAGATGCTGGGTGACGAGAACTTTTCTCCCGAAGAGCTGGATGCCATCGCTTTCGGTTATACCAAACTTCTGGAAGAGAGCAACGGGGTGTTGCAGGACCTCAAGCAGGTAATCAACGTCAGCACCCTTTCCATGACCGACAAGGACCGTATGGACGTGGTGGATGACTGTTATGTCAGTATGCGCCGTTACCGCAATCTCGTGAATTATTATACGAACAGGAATATAGCCGTGAGTTTTCTGCGTGCCCGCAAGAAGAATGACCTTGACCGTGTCCTGAAGCTTTATGGCAATGACACCTCCAAATACTGGTAGCCTATGGTATTGTTATCCGTGGATTTCTCGAATCTCCATACCATTCTTGAGAGCCTTTACAATGAAATGATGCCCCTTTGCGGGGATATGCTGGATGTGGCCAAGGGACTTGCCGGACTCGGTGCCCTGTTTTATGTGGCCGTCCGTGTATGGCAGTCGCTTGCCCGTGCCGAACCGATAGACGTGTATCCGCTTCTGCGCCCGTTTGCGATAGGCATCTGCATCATGCTTTTCCCGACTCTGGTACTCGGAACGATGAATACGGTGCTGAGTCCGATTGTGCAGGGAACCCACAAGATGCTTGAGGGGCAGACGATGGACATGCAGCAGTACCGTGAGCAGAAGGACAGGCTGGAACGTGAAGCCATGCTCCGTAATCCGGAAACGGCCTATCTGGTCAGCGATGAGGAGTTTGACCGTCAGCTGGACGAGCTCGGATGGTCGCCCGATGCCATGGCAACCCGTATGGGCATGTATATGGAAGTGGGCATGTACAATCTGGAAAAGAATATCCGGGACGCCTTCCGCAGTCTGCTGGAACTGCTTTTTGCTGCGGCATCCCTGCTTATAGATACGGTAAGGACTTTTTTTCTGGTTGTATTGTCCATCCTTGGTCCCATTGCCTTTGCCTTCAGTGTGTGGGACGGTTTCCAGTCCACGCTCAGCCAGTGGTTCACACGTTACATTTCCGTCTATCTGTGGCTTCCCGTGAGTGACCTTTTCAGCTGTATGCTGGCTAAGATTCAGGTGCTCATGCTGCAGAACGACATCCTGGAGCTCCAGAACAATCCGAACTATTCGCTGGACAACTCCAATTCGGTATATGTGATCTTCATGCTCATAGGTATCATCGGATATTTTACCGTGCCGACCGTGGCCGGATGGATTGTACAGGCAGGCGGTGGCGGAAACTATAACCGCAACATCAACCGTACCGCGACCAAGGCCGGAGGATTTGCAGCCGGTGCCGCAGGTTCCGGACTGGGAAATATCGGAGGGCGTCTGCGTGGAAAATAAACAGAACAGGAACATAAAAATCATGAAAACAGATGGAATTCAAATCACTGACCAATATTGAAAGCAGTTTCAGACGGATACGCCTGATGCTTGCGGTCTTTGTCGGATGCTGCACGCTTGTGACCGTCTTTGCCCTGTGGAACTCATACCGCTTTGCGGAGAAACAGCGTGAGAAAATTTATGTACTCGATGGCGGCAAGTCACTGATGCTTGCCCTTTCGCAGGATCTTTCACAGAACCGTCCGGCTGAAGCCAGGGAGCATGTAAGAAGGTTCCATGAGCTCTTTTTCGGGCTGTCGCCACAGAAGGATGCCATCGAGCACAATATCAACCGTGCCTTGCAGCTGGCGGACAAAAGCGCCTATCATTACTATGTGGATTTTGCCGAGAAAGGATATTACAACCGTCTCATTTCCGGTAATATCAATCAGGTGGTACGGGTGGACAGCGTGGTCTGCGACTTTTCCGGATACCCCTACAGGGCCAGGACGTATGCCCGCCAGATGATTATCCGTGAGAGTAATGTGACGGAACGTTCGCTGGTGACTGACTGCCAGCTTCAGAATACGTCCCGTTCCGATGACAACCCCAACGGCTTTATCATCGAACATCTGACCATACTGGAAAACAAGGACATAAGGAGCGTAGAGCGATGAAAAGGAACCTGACGAGACAGGCGGACCTTCAACTCAGGAGGTTCTGCCACAGACTTACCGTTAAACAGCGCAAGGCCGTTCTCTGGATACTGTTTGTCCCGTTTACCGCCGCATGTGTCTATACGGCATGCAGACCGTTTATAGGCAGTAAGAACCGGGAGTCCGGAATGGAATTTATGGAAAAGGATTCACTCCGTATGGAGTTCATTCAATCTATTGTAAGAAATGGAGAAAGAAAAAGTCAAGAAAGTAATGGAACGGCTGATGAAACCGTTCAGGCTCCGGTCTTCAAGGGACAGAAAGCCGCTGAGTGAGGAACAGAAACGCAAACGCGCCAGATTTGTGGTGTATCCGCTGATGTTCCTGCTGTGTCTGGGAAGTTTCTATCTGATATTCTCACCTTCCGGGCAGGAACGGGAGCGGCAGGATAAAGGACAGGGATTCAATACGGAAATCCCTTCTCCCGAGGACAGCCGCCTGGAAGGAAACAAGAAAGATGCCTATGAAAAGGCTCTGATGGAACAGGAAAGCAGGAAAAGGAAGACATTCTTTGAAGCTGCGGAGTCCATGTTTGCCAAAGAGGAACGGAAAGACAGTGTCCGTCTTCCCGATAACATTCCACCGGAGAGGCAAACAAACACGGAAACGGAAACAGAAAAAGGCAATGCCGGACCGGTCAGTTCCTCGGCCGGAGCCTACCGTGAGATGAACCGTACGCTGGGAAGCATCTATGAACCGCGGACCGATCCGGAAAAGGAAAGGCTTCTGGAAAGGATTGAGGAACTGGAGCGTATGCAGCAACAGCAGCAGAAACAGGAGCCACTGTCAGGCATGGAGGAAAAGATGGCCCTGATGGAAAAATCCTACGAACTGGCCGCCAAATACAATAACCGTCAGGCAGTGGAGACTCCTTCTCCCGTCAGAAAAGCGGAGGACAAAAAAGCCATACCGGTGAAACAGGTTCACAATGAGGTGGTATCCTCGCTTTCCAGACCTATGAGCGACGAAGAGTTCATATCCGCCTTTTCGGGAGAACGCAATGCCGGTTTCAATACGGCTGTCGGCCGGAAGACAGTAGCGGAAGGCAATACCATTGCTGCCTGTGTACACGGTACGCAGACCGTATCCGACGGACAGGCCTTGCGCCTGCGGCTTACCGAGCCCATGTCTGTTGCCGGACGTTTCATACCGAAAGGGACCGTACTGGTAGGTGGCACACGCATACAGGGTGAACGGCTGGAAATCATGGTCAATGCCGTGGAATACAAGGGAACTATCCTGCCGGTGGAGCTGGAAGTCTATGATCTGGATGGACAGCAGGGAATCCTGGTGCCGGGTTCACTGGAATATGACGCTGCCAGAGAGATTGCCGCCAATATGGGAACCTCGATGAACAGCAGCATTAACATTTCCACCGATGCCGGGGCGCAGATTGCCTCTGATCTGGGAAAAGGTGTGATACAGGGCGTTTCCCAGTACATATCCAAACGGATGCGTACGGTAAAGATTACTTTGAAGGCCGGACACCGGGTACTGCTCCATTCACCGGAGAAATGAAATACAGGAAACTATGAAAGAAAAGACAACCATTAAACAAAAGCACATGAAGAAGATTCTGATGATGTTTGCCCTTTTACTGGGCGTATCGGCTGCCTGGGCGCAGCAGAGTAGCGGTGATTATTATGAGGGGCTGACCCGCAAGATCGGTTTCAGCCAGATGATTCCGCCGCACGGACTGGAAATAACGTATGACAAGACCGTCCATGTCATTTTTCCGGCTCCGGTCAAGTATGTGGATCTCGGTTCTACAAACCTGATAGCCGGCAAGGCCGACGGTGCCGAGAATGTAATCCGAGTAAAGGCCACGACACGCAATTTCAGGGAGGAGACCAATATGTCTGTAATAACCGAAGACGGGAACTTCTATACCTTCAACGTGAAGTATGCCGATGAGCCGCTGCTGCTGAATGTGGAGATGTGTGATTTCATCCATGACGGAGAATCGGTGAACCGTCCCAACAATGCCATGGAAATCTATCTGACCGAGCTGGATAACGAGTCACCCCGTCTGGTACGTCTTATCATGAAATCCGTGTATGAGAATGACAAGCGCCGTATCCGTCATATCGGCTGCAAGCGTTTCGGTATCCAGTATCTGCTCAAAGGGCTGTACACCCATAATGACCTGCTTTATTTCCATACCCAGGTAAAGAACTCCTCGAATGTGCCCTTTGACGTGGATTTCATTACGTTCAAGGTGGTGGACAAAAAGATGATGAAGCGTACGGCCATGCAGGAGCAGGTGATTTATCCGCTGCGTGCCTATAATTATGTGACACGTGTAAACGGCAGGGATTCGGAATGCACGGTATTTGCCCTTCCTAAGTTTACGATACCGGACGACAAGAAACTGGTTGTGGAGATGTATGAGAAACAGGGTGGCCGTCACCAGAGTTTTGAGGTGGTCAACGAAGACCTGGTGCGTGCGGAAACCATCAACGAACTGAAGGTACGATGAGAACGAAAGTATTGTATATGCTGGCATTGCTGCTTGTCCTTTCCGTAGGGCAGGCAGACGCCCAGCGGATTCTGCCAAGGATGCAGGGTGTGGAAATGCGTGGAGGTATGGCTTCCGATAACGGATACTATATGGGAATGACACTTTCAAGTTATGCCAAAGGCGGAAACAAATGGGTATATGGAGCGGAATATTTGCACATGAAGCACGGTTACCGTCATGTGACCATCCCTTCGGCGCAGTTTACGGCAGAAGGCGGATATTACCTGAATTTCCTTTCCGATGCGGGAAAAGTGTTCTTCCTCAATCTTGGAGGATCGGCACTGGCCGGATATGAGACGGTAAACTGGTCCGATAAAAAACTCTATGACGGGGCCACTCTGAAAAACGGCGATGCCTTTGTGTACGGCTGTGCCCTGACGCTGGAGATGGAACTGTACCTTGCCGACCGTGTGGCATTGACGGCTTCCTTGCGTGAGCGTTTCCTGTGGGGCGGAAGTCTCGGATATTGCCATACCCAATATGGAATCGGCATTCGTTTTATGATAAATTAGCGGGTTATGGAACTGGAACAGATTAGACGTATTTCTCTTGTCGGTTTTCTTGAAGGTATGGGGCATGTACCGGTATCCCGTAAAGGAAATGATGTCTGGTTCAGATCCCCTTTCAGAAATGAGAGAACCGCATCCTTCAAGGTGGATACGCAGCGGAATGTCTGGTTTGATTTTGGCCTCGGAAAGGGAGGTGACATCTTCCATCTTGCCGGAGAACTGACCGGAAGCACCGGTTTCATGGAACAGCTGGAGTTCCTTTCAGGGAAATCCGGCATACTTCCCCTCCGGCCTTTACAGGAACGTAAGAAGATACCCCGCGTTTCCGGATTCGAGGACGTGAAAGTGACGGAACTGAGTCATGAGGCATTGAAAGGTTACCTGAAAGAGAGAGGCATTGATCCGGCCATAGCCGGGAGATTCTGCAAGGAAGTGGCATACGGAATACGGGGCAAACGGTATTTTGCCATAGGCTTCATGAACCGGAGCGGCGGCTATGAACTCCGTAACCCGATGTTCAAGGGATGCATCTCTCCCAAGGACATTTCCTGTGTGTCCCTGTCCGGAAAGAAACAGGATACGTGCTGCGTGTTTGAAGGATTTGTGGATTTCCTTTCGGCATTGGTATTGCGGATTGTGAAGGACGAGGACTGCCTGGTGCTGAACTCTGTATCCAATCTGGAACGGTCGTATGCCGTTCTGGAGGGTTACGGTAAAATCCTGTGCTTTCTTGACCGTGATCGGGCCGGGATTACTGCACTGGAGACTTTGAACATACATTTCGGGAATAAGGTTATGGACTGTTCCGGTCTGTATGATGGATTAAAGGACTTGAATGAATATCTGACAAAAACAAAGGAAAACAAATGAAGACAGAAAAGAATATGAGAAAAGGATTTGGGCTGGCAGGTAAGATTGCCATGTTCTGCATAGGTCTGGTCAGTCTTGTACTGATCTCGTGCGAATCCGAGCTGGAAATACAGCAGAGTTATCCGTTTACCGTGGAAACAATGCCGGTTCCAAAGGAACTGAACAGGAATGAGACGGCGGAAATACGATGTGAACTCAAAAGTGAGGGCGATTTTGACGGTACGGTCTATACGATCCGTTATTTCCAGTATGACGGGGAAGGTTCCCTGAAACTGGACAACGGTCTTGAATTCAGGCCGAATGACCGTTATCTGCTGGAGAACCGGAAGTTCAGGCTGTATTATACTTCACTATGTGAAGAGGCACAGAACTTCATTGTCGTTGTCGAGGACAACTGGGGAAACATGACGGAAATGGAATTTGACTTCAACAATGCAGGTGATGAAGAGACGGATGCTGTGGAAGATTCATTGTCAGTTCAGGAAGGAGGTGCCCTATAATAACCGTTAGACTTCTAAGGTCGGTACTGCCGTTGGTGGTACTGACCATGACGGTAACTTTCCTGCGGGCACAGGAGAATGTTGAAGACTCACGTTGGGAAACGGCTGTCAGGTGTATCAAAAAATACGAAGGATGGCATGGTCCGGAACATCATCCGTATGTTGCATACGGTCACCGTATCAGAAAAGGGGAAAAGTTTCCCGTCAGTCTGACAGAAAGTGAGGGAGACAGTATTCTGAGAAAAGACCTGAAGGAAATGTGTGCATTGTTCCGTCACCTGGGAAAGGATTCGCTGCTGATAGCCTGTCTTGCTTATCAGGTGGGACCATATAAGTTGCTCGGTTATGGCAGGATGCCCAAAAGCACGTTGATAAAGAAACTGGAAGCCGGTAATCGGGACATTTATGCGGACTTCATACGATATTGTCACTATAAGGGAAAGAAAATTCCGTCAATAGAAAGGAGAAGAAAAGAAGAATACAAGTTATTGTTTATACAATGAAAAAGAACAGAACAGCCGTGAATTATGAAAAGTTCACGGCTGTTCTGTTATAGTGTTCTGTTCAGAAAAAGTGACAGGGGATAAATGAACCGGTTATACTGTTTCAGAGCATCCATATCCAGCTTCATATTTCTGTAAGGATTTGAATCTTCCGTATAGAAATAGATGTCTATTGTCCGGTTGCCATTTTTTATAATTTTCCCGTTCAATGGTATCGCGTCCACATCCTCGAACTTTTCAAGGGGAAGGCCTTCAATAGAACCGGTTTCCTGTTTGCCGAGACTGTTTGTATAGTGATTGAACAGTACAAATCCTTTTCGGGCATAATCAATGTGAATGCCGTATGGACGGTTGCGGTAAAAGTTTTCTCTGGCTTTTTCCTGATAATTTTCCATTATAATACCGGTTTGACAATTTCAATCTTCAATCCGAGTGCATCAATGATACGGCAGAACGTACTGATACCCGGATCTACAATACCTTTTTCTATTCTGGAGATATAGGACTTGTTGGTCCCGATTTTTTCAGCCAGTTCGGACTGGGTCATCTTTTCCTTCTTTCTGGCATCGCATATAATCTGTCCCATGCAGTAGGCGTATGCCTCCTTACGGAACTCCTCACGTTCAGGTGTTCCCGGCTTGCCGAATTCCGCATCCATGATAGCATCGATGCTGGTCAGGTTTTCATTTCTTGCTTTCATAATACTCCTCCTTTATCTTTAATGCCTTTTCTATTTCAGAAGGCGGTGTCTTCTTTGTCTTTTTCTGAAATCCGTTGAACAAGATTACGATGTTCCCGTCATCAAATATGAAGAATACCCGGAAGATGTTGCCTCCATATTCAGCACGGATTTCATAGAGCTCTTCGCGCAGATACTTTACGAACTTGCTGCTTATCCTTTCCTGTACTTTCAGCATATCAAGAATGTAGTATATCTTACGGGCTTCCTCTTTTCTGAGAGATGAGATAAAGTCCATGAAATAATTCTTGTAGGCTGATATGGTCCTTTCCTGTTTCATGCTGCAAATATATATAAAGTTTACATATCAGGCAACTTTGAAAAGATGTAAATAAATTATTCCTCATTTTCCAAGTTGGTAAAGTTAAAACATTCCGTAACGATGAAGTCTTCTCCTCCGTATTCTGCCAACGCCATGAAATCGGACAGGCTGTCGCAATAGAAGAAGATGGCATCATCATGCTCTTCCGGAATGTTTTCGAGTGCTATGGAAACTTCCGTTTCTTTCATATCATCTTTCCAGTTTATTTCTTATTTCCTACAAAAAATACGCCTTTGAAAATCAAGTGAGTCAAAAGATTTTCTTTGTTTTCAGGATTACTTTGCTTGTTCGGACAACTTTTATGGATGAAAAGCATAAAATATTCAGACTGAAAGAATATTTAGTATCCGCCCTTATGTCGTTGGGGCTTGAAGCAGTTTACGAGCAAGGAAGCCACGGTAAAGGCAATTCCTACCCCCACCACACCTGTCCACCCGCAATGCTGCCAAGACAGACCGGAAACGAATGTACCGGCAGAACCACCCAAAAAGTAAATGGTCATATAAACGGTATTGATACGATTGATGGCAGATGCGTCAAGGGTGACTACGCTGGTCTGATTCGACAAATGGATGCATTGCATACCGGCATCAATCAGCAAGATAGCAATTATTATCCACAAATAGCTGTCATTCCCCCAAAATGCCAGTATCCATGCAACCAACACTACGCATCCTCCGGCAATAGAGAAGAACCTCGCACCGTACTTTTGGACGTAGCCGCTGATGAAAACCACCGTGGATGCACCTGCCAGTCCACACAAACCGAGTGCTCCGATAATGTCGTCGCTAGCAAAAAAAGGTTCCTGTTTCATCCGAAAAGCAAGGCAACTCCACAAAGCGAAGAACGAGCCATAAGCCAATGCCGCCCTCAGCGATGCGATACGCAAGTACGGGTATTGGGAGAGCAGGCGCGACAAAGATTTCATCAACCCTGCATAACTTTCTTGAGAACAGGTAGACAGCGTGGGTAGCATCTTGTGAATCATCTGGAAGCATCCGAGCATAAACAAGCAAGCTACAAAATAGACGGAACGCCATCCCCATACGTCAGCCAGAAAGCCACTGAATACCCGTGAACCAAGAATGCCTATGAGCAGGCAAGATTGTATAATCCCTACGTTGCGCACCTTGTGCGCAGGGGGTGAATAATAAGATACTAACGGAATGAAAAATTGCGGCATAACCGAAGATGCGCCGGCAAGCAATGATGCGCCCCACACCCAATAGATGTTCGGGGCAAGGGCTATGGCAAGCAAGGCGCACGAAGATATGATATAATTGGTCAATATCAGCTTCTTTCGTGAGACCAAATCACCAAGCGGGATGACAAACACAAGTCCGGTCACATAGCCTATCTGTGTCAATGTCGCTACCATGCTAGCAGAAAAGTCGTTTACCGCGAAATCTTTTGCCATGCTACCCAACAAAGGTTGGTTGTAGTAGCAGTTGGCAACGGAAAGTTCGGTAGCAACTGCCATCAGAGCCAGCAGAGGTACCGGAATGCCTTGGTTCTCTCTTAATTCATACTTCATTTGTCGCCTCCTTTCAGTATGACACGACTTTCAATCCTATCAAGGATGCAATGAGCGTGAAGAGGAAGAAAAGCCGGATGGGAGTGGCAGGTTCCTTGAAAACGAATATCCCAATCAAAACCGTACCAACCGCTCCGATTCCCGTCCAAATGGCGTACGCAGTTCCCAAAGGCAAAGTCTGTACCGCTTTGGCAAGCAAAGTCATGCTCAGTACGGTAGAGGCAAGGAAACCGCTTCCCCACAAATAAAATTCAACTCCTGATGCCGCTCTCGTTTTCCCTAAACAGAATGTGAGGCTCACCTCAAACAATCCTGCCAATAATAAGATTATCCAATTCATACCTATGATTTATTAAATTCGAGCGCAAAAATAAATAAGCAATCCCTAATAGCTTTTTGCATTTGGCAAAAACAGACTTTTCATTTGACAAAAAACATCTGTTTATTCTCGTTTCCGTATGCTATTTTATAATTTTGCACACTAACAACAGCAATGAACTATGGATATAAAGGAAATCATCAACCAAAGATATGCCATGCCGGACGCATCTTTGGACAGGTTGCAACAATGCCTGACGGAAGTCTCATATCCCAAAGGATTCCGAGTATTGGAATGCGGCAAGGTGGAGAAAGACATCTTTTTCATTAAACAAGGCATTGTCCGTGCCTATACTTCGGTGGATGGGAAAGAAATTACTTTTTGGGTCGGCAAAGAGGGAGCTACCCTTGTTTCTATGAAAGGCTATGTAAATGACGAGCCGGGATATGAAACAATGGAATTGATGGAAGATTCCGTCTTATATGTATTGAAAAGGAAAAAACTGAAAGAGTTGTTTTCGGAAGACTTGCACATCGCCAATTGGGGACGGCGTTATGCGGAGATGGAGCTGCTTGCCACTGAGGAACGGCTGATTTCTATGTTGTCCGCTATCGCTTCGGAACGGTATAAGGAGCTATTGGAGAAAGAACCAGATTTGTTACAGCGATTGCCGCTGGGAAGTATCGCCACCTATTTAGGCGTAACGCAGGCAAGTCTGAGCCGGATTAGGGCAAAAATCACACGGCCGTAATACTGGTCGATAAACTCCGGGAACGAACCTGCTGTAAATTGGAACTTTTTTCCAACTGCTGGGGATGAAATACATATTTGTCCACAATAACCACGAACAAATTCTGCTTGAACGGGAAATAATACACCAATCCGGCTTTTGACAGGCCGCAGGCTTTGACTATTTCCATCTGGGTTGCTTTCTCATAATTCATTTTGGTGAATACCTGTAAGGGCTTTTCCAATGCTTCTTCCCTGTTTGTAAAGGTACGCATCCATTTTTGTGTCAGTTACGAAGATACGGATTTTCTCTTTTCAAACATTTGTATTCCAGTGTTTTTTATTGTCATAAAATACCACGGATGAATGTCTTGTAATACATTTCTTCATTGAAAAAAGTACGGGCGACCGCTTCGCTTCATGCAAAGGCAGTCGCCCGTGGTCATTACCGGACAATGCGGAACTACAGCTTCATGCCCCTCGGTTCCGTCAGCCCCGGTCTTCCGACAACCAGATGGCTGCGCACGAAGTCCGCGTGCGGGCTTTCCGGCTGCTGTTCCGTCTGTTTCTTTTCGTTGCTTTGCCGGTTCTCTTCCGAGTTTTCTGGCGTCGGCGGAGCCAGCTCCAGCTGTATCTTGCGGTCCAGTGCGGCGAGTTCGGACTTCAGCTGTTTCAGCTCGTCCTCCTCCTTCTTCCATGTCTTTCCGGCTATCTCCTGCAACTGCGGGATTTCCCGCTCCAGCACTTCGTTCTTCTTCCTGTACTGGTCGATGATACCCGGTATCCTCTCCAGTGCGTTCAGAAAATTCATGGCGGCGGCGTGTGTGTCAGCCATCGCCAGATGTCCGTTATTGTAGCTGTACCTGTAGTTGCCCGCTACCACAAATCGGTTGTCGCAGAACTCCAGCCCGTCTTTGAGTGTTCTTTCGCTGACCACCTCGATGGGGAAGCCGTACAGTTCGCCTACGCGCTTGTACTGTCCGCCCGTCGTGGCATTCCTGGCTATCTCCTGCAGGCGCTTGCCGATTGTCTTCTCGTCGGTGGAATCCAGCCCGTCAATCCTGAGCAGGTTCAGCCTGTTGCCTTCCTGGTCTGTCTGTGCGGCAGCCGTGAATTTCTCCCAGTCCTCCGTCATAGCGGCTATGGTGGCCTGGTTGTTCCTCAGTTTCCAGATACGGCATAAGGCCAGTTGCGGTTCGGTATTGTAAGTCTCTGTAAACTCTTTATATTTCTGAGATATTCCCTTCTTTACTTCAGATGTGTCGCTTATGATTACTCCGGTTTTACAGTTGTCGCACCACCCATACTGAAAAGAGTCATCTGTATAGTGGTCAAAGTCCTTTGTATTGGGATTTATCATCGCTTCACAGGTTACGTTTGTACTTCCGCATTTGCAGCATATAACATTATCTTCTTTTATATGGAAGATGTTTGTTATGGATTCCAGAATATCGTTAAGCCATACCGGATTGGCCAGAGCCGCCTCATGGCGGCTTGTTACCTTATAATTTTCTCCGGTTATCTTATCATGGACTTCAAGTGTGATTCCTTCTCCGACAGCAGTTACCTTGTGTACGGAACATTCGCACGGATCACCTATCTTGTCAAACCAGATTACGTAAACCGGATTGTCATTGTCTGTCAGTATTACTTCGGAAACCGAGTTTACCTGCATCAGTGCAAGTATCCTGCCGATGATTTCATCGCACAGGTTTTCAATTTTTTTTTGGAAAATATTCATATTCAGATAAGATTTAGATGTTGGACTTCTTTTTTGTATTTCTCCAGTGAAGGCTTGTATCCCTGTTCATGGATAACGTCCTTCAGCTCTTTCAGGGTATATGTCCGGGCTACGTCCAGTCCGTAGTCTTCCGCAAAGGCTTCTATTCCGATCAGACAATACCCCATATTACGGTGTACCGTTTCAGCATTGATTTCTATAGAGTCATCAGTACCTTTGGGGAGTACAGCCTGTTCCTTCAACTGACGGATCTTGTATTGCAGGCCGGAAGCGAGCCTTTCCATGTTCCTGTCATGGTAGGTCAGTCCGTCCTTGCGGATACAGTATTCCACTGTCTGTCCCATGAAAGAGTTGCGGAATATTTCGCAACCCAGTATGGTACGGATATGTTCCACCTCATAATACCGCATGGCCTGTACATCCTTCAAATCCTTTTGAATCTTCGGAATCCGGAATTGCGGGTCGTTGTCACATATTGTCTTTTCCAGCCATGTCCGGTGGAATGTGGTAATTTGTTTTCTGAACACTGTTTCGGCAGGCATATATCGGTTGGGATGGCGTGTCATGATGAGATAGTATTCACTTTCATGCCATCCGCGTTTACATTTTTGTAAGGCGATGTAAGCGAGTCCTATACGGCAGTATCGGCGGCTGTCATCACGGTCTCTGATATGCTCGAAATCCGTTTCACATCCATAGAATTCGGCTGGAAGTCCTGTATATTTCTGGAACTCCATGACACGCTCCTTGAAATGACGGATATTATCCTGGTCTTTTTGACATAACAGCCTGGACATTTCAGGTGTGATGAATTCCATCCGCAGATAATGGAAGTATTGCGGCTTCTCCTTGAGAACCTTCCCGGCAAGTTTTCTGGTCTGTAGTTTTTTCGGCAGTTGAGGAAACCAATACATGCTGTTTCCGTGTTCGGTGAAATATTCCACAAGTTCCCTGTTCCAGCGTTCCGATGGAATATCCGGATAGAACGAATCCCTTCTGGCCAGTGCCATACAAACCTCTTTCGTCATCAGGTTCGGTTCAAGAATGAAGTTGTAACTGTTGATTTCTCTTTTTACTTCAAGTGTATGAATAAGTCTTTCCGGTGTCCGGAACCGTCTGGGAAGTTTGTTAAACAGGTTAGGTTCCAGCTCCATTGCTTTGTCAGCCATGGCATCATCCGCATGTTTGGAGAACCACTCGTAATGTCCGTATGAATCGAAAATGCCATGCAGGTTGCCTGTCTTGTGACAGATGGCCTTCCATACGGTGTCATAGTCAAGCCAGCGTGTATCCACTTCCTTGATACAGCGTATGGCCCATTCCTTGTAGTATGCTGCCTGTTTGAAACATTTAGGCATCATTTTGTCGATAGTCATGGTTGCGATACGTCCGTCATGGATCAGTTCTTTCCAAAGTCTGAAATCCTTGGCTTGTCGCGGAACGAAAGAAAGCATGACGCTTGTTTCATATAAGAACTGCTGTTCATACCTCTCTGAACAGTACCGGTAACCTCCGTTTTGCTGTACGTCACGGTAAAGGGAGTATATTGCATCACGGACTGTTCCGTTGTTCCATGAGGATGAAGGTATCAGATGCAGGTAGTACATGAAATTCCTGTGTGCGAACAGCGATTCAAGTATGTCACTGTTCCTGTATTTTTCCGGTATGTCAGGAAAATTACTCTTTTCGGCCTTTATTGCCCTTAGACAAATCTGGCGGTTACGTTTTTCTTCAGGTATCTTCGAAAGCTGCCAGGAACGCCATCCGTAATCATCTGTTTTGAAGATACTGTCAAGTATTTCAGAAGTAATATATTTCTCCGGCAGATAGTTGACCAGTTCCGGACGGTGTTCGGCTGCGGCCAGTTCAACCATTTCCATTGTGATGAATTTGTCCGGCATACATGATATAGCCTTTGTCATATTGATTTCTTTCATGATTCCAGTTTTTTAGGTTTGATGACTTTTATAAGTTGTGTTTTGCGGAATACATATACCGTTTTCCCTTTTTCACTGACTCTTTTGGGAAGGCTTTTCCAGGTATCCCATCCGTTGACAATTTCCGGAGTGAATTCCAGTTTTCCCGTTTCGCCGATTACGGCAAAGGAAAGTCCTTTGTCCAGAGGGGAAGGCGTATGGTCCTTGTCGGGAACAAAGACAGAAAATTCAGGATTGCTGATTTCATAGATTTTTCCTTCATAGCCCAGAAACCATCTGCCATTTTCATACAGGTAAGTCCAGTCACCGAGCAGGAAGAACTTTTCCTTGCCGGATATTTCCTTTGCTTCGTGAATGGGATTCCCATTATTCAAAGGCCAACAGCTTGTCTTGTTTTCATTTGATGAGAGGCTGCCTCCCAGATGGAGCAGGTTTCCCAAAGCGAGCAGTTTTCTCACCCTGTCTTCCGTACGGTAGAATGTCCTGAGTATTCTTCCGCAGTTTTCAAAATCCCCTTTTTCAAAAACGGTGATGTACCGTATTCCTTCCGGCAGGGACATTCCGATGTAAGTGTTTTCATCATTTGTCATAGTCGTATATTTTTATATGATTGTTTATGAATGGGATTCTTTGTCATTCCAAGTCTCTTGCGCGGACTGGATTATAGGGACAGGACTGTACCAGGTAATTGGTATTTCTGCCCTGAGTCTGACTGTGCTGTCTGAAACATTCGATGTCATCTTCCTCCAGTTTCAGTTTTCTTCTGTTCTTTTGCAGGAAGTCTGCTGCCTTTTCTATGGAAGAGAAGACCGCCTTTGGCTCGAATGAACTGTATTCGTGCCATGCGTTGCAGCTGAAAAGGATATACATTTCAGCCTTTATTCTGTTACTTGCTGCCATATCTTATCTGATTATTACGGTTGATAAACGACAAAGCCCGATTCCGCTGGTGACGGAACCGGGCCTGTCGTATTTCGGTTTCAGGTTCTAATTCTGGTTATATGAAAGCAGGAAATCGGCCATTGCTCCGTTCTGTGGAATCATGGCAGGAAAATCAGTCTTTCCAGGCTTGTAGATTTCTGTCGCTACATTATATGAGTAGTAAATCATTATGTGAAGTATTTATTTGTACATTTATTAAATATGCTGATAACTAACTTCTTGACCCTTTAAGACAAACAGATTACTATACATAATATTTAGAATGATTTTAGCCACTGCAAAAGATCCTTATCTTTTTCCCATAAGGGTTCAACATCAGGAGCTACATTTTTATAAGCTTTTTGTATTGCTTCACGTTTTTGCTTGGAGTCCGCACGAGCATAGACCTCCGTCGTTTGAATCGAAACATGTCCCAATATATCACGTATATAAACTAGATTTACACCCGCTTGTAAGAGATGCATAGCTTTAGAGTGTCGCAAAGAATGACAACTGACAATTTCAGGTATTATATCAGGATTAACTTTTCTGGCCATTGTCACGTATTTTTTAAGAATGTATGTAATTCCTCCTCTGGTTAGTTTCTCCTTTCGATTATTCATAAATAAGGGATAAGGTCTCCAGGTTTTCTCCGTCAGCCGATTTTCTTTCATGTATACAGATAAAACGTTCAATTGGCTCTCAGTCATTGGAACTGTTCTAATTTTATTTCCTTTTCCACATACATTGATATAAAACGGTTTATCCAAATGAACATCTTCTACCTTCAGATCAGCCATCTCTTGCACTCGGGCTCCAATATCATACATTAAAGATAGTAAGGCCAAGTCTCGTCGCCCATTTATACTGTGTTTATTTGGCATGGAGAGAAGGAGCGATATTCCTTCAATAGTCAAATAATTGATTTTTCCTTTTGTATGCTTTTTATTTCTTATACTCAGAATACGTTGAAATTCATATAGGTTATCAGGGTACTGGTATTGTACGTACTTTATGAAAGAATGTATTGCAGCGAGCCTGTTGTTCCTTGTCTGAATGCTGCATTTTCTTTCTTTTTCCAACCAGTCAAGAAATTCAATCACCATATTTTGGGTGATCATGGGAAAATCAAATCTGTCAATTTTTATATTCTTATGTTCTGATATGTACGAGATGAATTGAACAAAAGTATCACGATAGGATTTTATTGTATTATGACTGAATCCACGTTCATTAACCATGTATACTGTCAGAAATTCGGATAAATATTTTGCAAAATTTGTTGTTTTCATACTATTTATTATTCTGTTTTATTGTCATCAATGGAAGGAAAAACATCTGTATATATTGTATCAATAGTATATACAAGATCTGGATACATTTCTTTGGTAAGACGGACATATTTATTCGTGGCTTCTAAGGATTGATGTCCCAAATAAGTTGAAAGAATCGGCAATGAACAGTAAATATCCATTCCGTTTTCCAGCATATGAACTAAAGATCTGACAGCAAATGTATGCCTAAAATCATGTACTCTTGGTCCATAATGATTCCCTTTGAATGGTATTCCCGCTTTGTGTAATATCCTTTTAAAACAGACATATATATCGCCTGGTTCAAGACTTCGACCCCGTGCAGAAAGGAAGAAGTGAGATGTTGAGGGACTGGGGTTTAGCCTTACCCGGTGTATACGATATTGGGTTAGAATAGTTGCTAAAGAATCCGAAAACGGAACGAGACGCTCTTTCCCATTCTTTGAGTCTCTAATTATAAGCATTTTATTTTGCAAATTGACATCCGTATCCAAAAGTCCAAGGGCTTCTCCTATTCTCAGTCCTGTACATAATAAAAAGCGTAACAAGGCAGGCATTACAAACATAACAGAATCTCTTCTTATGGGCATACATACTTGATTATCACATACAGAGAAAATCTGTTCTAGTTCTTTCGAGCTGTAAATATGTGGGATAAAGTATGTTTTATAAGGAGGAACATGACATATTGAACAAGGTCTATCTTGTTGTCTTAAGTACAAAGCAAACTGATTGAATACAACACTTCTTTTATAGCGGTAGCTTTCGGTTTCATTAGGTCTCTTTACCGCCCATGCCCGAGCTAACTCAATCCCGAGTGAAGTTTCCGTTTCACCACGTTCAATTGTCAGTTTGTCAAATAGTACAAGCATTTTCTCGGCTGTTACATACTTGAACCCACATTGGCGTTTGAACTGTACAAACTCTTCCAGTAGGTTCTTATAGACCCCATTAAATCTTATTTTCCTCATGATGTTACCATTTAAACTGTTCATAAAATGAATTTTTTAATTCTGGAGCATCCAATGCGCAAAGTTTTAAAGATGTTGTATCAATACGTAAATAGAACATTGTTGATCCGCTATTAGTATGTCCCAATACCTCTGAGATTACAGGCATTGTAGTTAAACTTTCCAACATTCTGGATGATAACGAATGACGCAAGGCATGTGGCCCATGTTTCCTGTCTAGAATGCTAATTCCAGCTCGTTTGAAAGCCTTCATTGTTATCCGATATATTCTGAGTGGCTTAAGAGGCTCATAAGGAGGTATGCTAGTTAGAATTATGAATGGAGAATCGGACTCGGGACGACCATATTTCAAATAGTCAATTATGGCATTTCCAATCTCCGGAAGCAAGGGTAGTTCAACTGGATGTCCTGTTTTGACTTGTATAAGTCTTATAATATTCTCTTCCCAAAAGATATTGGAAAATTTAAGATTACGTATATCGGAACTTCTTAACGCCAATCTTGCAGCCAACAGTAAACATAAATAATTCCTTTTGCCGACTGGATTGCCTCTGTCTATTGTATTTAGAACTTTTGTTATTTCTTCTGTTGAGTATACAGAAGGTAGTTGGGGTTGTTGGACAAACTTGGGTGAAGGTATGTTTATCGTAATATCTGTTTCCATTAATTTATTATGGAACAACCATTTTAGAAAAACTTTTGTATAATAGACACTTTGATAGAGCATGCTTTTATACTCACTGTCTAACTGATTTATATATTGTATTACATGTTCCTTTTTAAGTTCATACACATGTCTGACATCTTGAGAATTTAGATAATCTAAAAATCTTGAAAGATTGGTTTTGTAAATTCTAATCGTAGTTTGACTTACATGTTGAGTTTCTTTCTCAGAAATAAGATCCAGCATTTTTGCACCAATAGGTCCTGAGAAATCGAATGTTTGACATCGTTCTTTAAGTTTACCATTAAGAGCGAATTCCTTCAATATTTTGAACGAATTCAAAGCCGACCGTAGATCAGTCGCTGATAGAGTTACAGATAGGAGGTATTGACTTATCAATTTTCTAACAGAATTTATGGATTGAAAATCAACGCTCAAACCTTCTTTCTGCGCATAATCATATAGGCGTTGCCAGTTCTTATTATGCGATTTTAGTGTTTTGGATGTGGAACCTCGTTCCTCCAGATAGCTGGAGAGTTGTTCAGTAATCTTCCATCCTTGAATTTTAATATTTTTATTCATATCTGCTCTTATTGGGGGATGTTATCCCAATATAGAGCTAAAATACAAAATAGTTATGTACAGTAATTTTTCTACATGCCCTTTTTATTATCTGATTATCATTATGTTATAATAATTTCAAAGATGGTACTTCACATAATGATTTACTACTCATATAGCGTATTATGTACAGCTGTACATAATACATTGTAGACATCCCACGCTGTAATGCGTGGCTGTTCAAGTGAGAGTTTGAGCAGTTCTTCCGTAAACACGGAAATCTGTCCCTGGTTGAGCGGATAGGTGTCCACCTGTGATGCCAGTCTTTTGTCTGCACTGTCATGGGATACACGCAGAGCCGTCAGCATACCGATGATCATGTACAATTCACCGGGTGTCAACACCTTTTCCTTGAGCCTTTGGATTCGGCTTCTGTCCGCATCCATGTCACGCTCAAAATTGCGCATCCAGTCATCCACCTTCCCGAACAGTTCCTCGGTAGTCACCTTGTCCTTACCGTAGTTGGCAACGCTTCGTTCGGGTGAAAGGATACACTGATTGTGGCAGATACGTACGCAGGGACCTATTGCCGCCTGGATACCGTCCTGATGGTAGGCTACCACGAGTGTGGTTGTCAGTTCGTCGGTATCCCCGTTCAGAATACGGATGGTTGTGAATATTCTGCGCAGTACATGTGCTTCTACCGCCTTCTCTCCATAGGTCTGTTCCACCTGCGGCAAGATGACCACTCCGGGCTGTGTCCGGTTCTTGTTCTGGGCGGCGAAGATTTCCTCCACCTCGTAGTTCAGGTTGTGACGGCGGCAGATGTCCGTCATGCGCTGGATGACCTGGTAGTGGTAGATTCCCCTTACCGGATTGCCGTAGATGTCGTTCTCCTTGTAGGTACGCTGGAGTGTTTCAAGGTCCATTACTTCGATTCCGTTGTTCTGGAAATCAAACTGTCTCTGATTGTTCAATGTTGCTAAAGCTTCCATAATTATATTTTTTAAATGGTTGGTAATTATTTGTCCAATAGGTTGATGATACGGACTGCCTCTTTGAAGCGTCCGATATTTTCCGGAAGAGGATTCCTGTATTCCTCTTCCTTCATGCGTCTTATAGAAGGTATTCCCGTCAAGGGCAGAGCCTGGTTGACTTTCCATCCGTCGGTGAATGCCTTCGGCTGGAGACTGTCATGACAGATCACTTCCCCGACACATCCGTGGACGAGCATGTTGCATACGGTCATCATGCAGCAGGTCCGGCTGATGTCTTCTCCGACCAGATAGTTCCCCGGATTGTGCGCATGGTATGCCAGCAGGAGTCTTCCGCTGCCGCATGTGGGGTCTCCCATCCTCTGTCCGGTCTCTTTTTTACCTGCCGCGCACATGACCATGAGTTCACAGATATGTGACGGCGTGAAGAACTGTCCGTTTGCCTGCTGTCCCGGTTTTGAGCAGTAAGCCATGTGGAGTTCACCGAAAGCGTCGAACCAGCCCGACCTGCCGATTTGTTTCTGCATGATACGTGTCCATTCGGCTGTCATTTCCATGAACGAGGCGTTTTGCTGACGCTTGTATTTCCAGTTGCTTATTGGCGGTGCTCCAGGAGAGAAGCCGTGGATGATGAAACGCAGCAGGTCGTTGAATACGGTCTGTATTTCATAGCCGCATGAGGAGGCAAAGCCTGTGATGAGCCTGTCGAGCGGCCTGATTTCGTTGGAGATTTCATATCGTGCCATATTCCTTAATTTTATAATTGGTTATATACTGTCGTTGATTCTGTATACTGTTACGGTATGGTTTTCATTGTCCGTGTGGATTCTGACGGGACCGTATCCCATAAATTTCATGCGGATTTGTCCGTGCTGTCCCATACCGTTCCACTGCTCACGTGATATTTCCTTAATATCCATGCGGTATCCCCAAAGTACAAGAGAGTCAGGCAGGATTCCCTTGTAGAGTCTGCCTTTCAGGATTGCGGCCAGCTCGTCCAGCTCGCTCCGGCTGTACAGCGTGAATGAATCGCTGCGGAAGGTGTATTCGCCTGTCCTTTCCCTGTCCCGGTGTTTCATGATATGATAGCGGAACCAGTTACGGGTGGTGTAACCGTCATACAACGGATTCGGTTCTCTGTATTCCCATTTCCTGACCGGAGCATCGAACCTGAGACTGCCCGTATTGCTGCGCTTCCCGAATCCCCATGTCCTGAATATGCGGATTTCAGTACCTGCGGGTTTCATGTTCCGGATATTGACCTGCGTCCAGGGACTTCCGGTGGTATCATAGGCGGCTTTTCCCATGTCATCGAAACAGAATACCGTTTCCGGTATCAGGCATATATCCGCATATTTTCCTGTTATCCGTTCTATATGAGCTTTTCCGAAATAGTCACCAGAACGTGAGACAAATTCCACGCAGTCTCCTTCTGTCGGGCACATCTGCCTGTTTCGGACATTCTCCATCAGTTCCAGCATACGGTTCACTTTCCGTACTTCCTTTTCTGTAATGGGATATCCGAAGTCACCGTTTGCCAGTTCAAGACTGTCAAGGTCATATCGTATCTTTGTATTCATCCTGTTCTCCTCCTGTTTTGTGTATAGCGTTCAACCTGTCGGGTGATCATATCACAGAATTTCTGGCCGTTTTCTTCCTCACCCCTGAAATAGGCGGCCATCATCAGCAGGTTCCTGTTGTAATAATGCACCCATTTGTCATGGAAATGTGCGCCGGGAACCTGTCCGAATGTTTCCTGAAACAGTTCCAGGGTCAGATCCTCGTCCTGTCTTCTGTTGTATTCCCATATTGCCAGAAGCAGTATGTCATTGTAATTCAGTCTCATATTGCGTTGGTATTTGAAATGGCCATTATGATGTTGCAGCAACCTGTCTTCCTGATATTCTCCTTCAGCTTTCCGTTGTTTACCAGTCTGTCGTATGCCTCATGCACGAACCTGTATGCCGGTGAATCATATCCGATACCGTGCAGATGTGATGTCGTCGCCACATTTATCCGTGATGCCATCATGGAAAGGATGTCTTCTTTCCCTGCCCGGCGGTTATTGAAGGCATCCAGTATATTCCTGTGGATGCACGTTCCGTATCTGGCACGGTAATATTCCATTTCTTCTTCATCGGTGAAGGAATACACCTCTTCCGCTATCGTATCCTTTACGAGACGGAATGTACGGCCTCCTTTTTTCAGTATGGCTGTAATCTGTGGAATATGCAGTGTTTCACAGTAGCCGCTTATTTCCATCGGATGCACGTACAGGCGTGTCTTTCCTTTTACAAGATACATGGCCTGTGATGTACAGCCTGTTCTGTCCGTGTCGAATCCCTCTCCATGAAATTTCTCTTTTATTTCCTTGTAGAATGCGTCCGTTTTCTCATGGGAAAGACCTTTTCCCCATTCATATCCGCTTTCCAGACTGAAAAGCAGATGGAAGAGGGTTGTCCGCCCGGTCTTGCTTTCCCAGTAGCCGTAAAGGTCGGCCGTGCCGGATTTAGGTCCGAACCTGTATCCGTCCGGAGTATAGCTTTCCATCACTTCCAGGAGTGAGTTCATGAAATTTTCCGATTCTTCCGAATTCCACCATTCTGACGTATCGTCATCCATGGCATAAGCCGGTATATGGTTCATAACCTGCAGGTATTCCGGAGTTTCTTTCAGAATGTCCAGCATCCTTGTGACGGCTTCCTTCCTTTGTCTGATGGAGAACAGTTCTGTTCCGGTATCCGCGTGAAGCCTGTTCTGTGTCTTCTGGTCTGTAATCATGACTTCTGATATTTATTGTTATACATTGTCTGCCTGTAAGGTACAGGCATTCTTATTTCTTGTTGTCCCTGTTGTCTGTTTGCCCGCATCCCTGCAAGGCTTGGCGGAAAAAAATACCGGAGCGAAGCGAGGATGATTTTTTTCCAGACAACCAGCCCGGCAGGGCCGCCTTGCGGGAGTTGCGCGGCAAACAGCTATTTTTGCAGCAAGAAATGAGGATGCTGTCATCATGTCTGCGGCATAAAAAAAGGGAACCCCATATTGCATGAGGCTCCCCAATACAGACTGTCGCATATATGTCAGGTATGTATGCTCCATCCGTGGAAACGTTCCATGGTGACGGCAAAGGACTCGTCCGGATTTCCATGATACAGCAGTCCTCCGACAATGCCTGTATTTCCGTCCGGATAACGTTCGCAGAATCCGAACGAATACGGCGCATGGTCGTAATAGAGTTCGATTTCGCATGGACGGTTCTCGTTCTTCTCCCATTGTTTTAGACGTTCAAGACAGTTTTCCAGTGTCTTGTCATTGATTGATTTTGCATACTGTACGACCTTGTCGTAATGCTCTTGTGAACAGCAGATTTTCATATCGTTTGAATTTATTGGTTGGTAAATGTTTTTTCAGTCAATCCAGAAAGTACCGCAATGAGGGCACCTGCATCCGGCAGGATATTCATTCGAATACCGCACGTCACGGTGACGTTTGTAGTTCATGTCACCGAAGGTGCATTTCCCGTCTCGGAATGTCTGCTCATAAGCGGCTTCCTGTTTCTTGTATTCAGCCATCCGGCTTTTTCGGACAGATCCGGTAAAAGGTATCATGCCCGTTTCCCATTTTGTGGAATCACACCAGTCATTGGTCATGCCGCAGACTTCATTGGCATAGGAATAGTGTACCTGTGAATCGACAAACAGGTTCTCTCTTCGGAAAGGGAAAGTGATATCCAGCGGAATCCGTACATGATGTCCGGAACCGTTCCGGCTGTCGGCAATGGCCACCACTACATTCCCGTGGAAACGGATGCTTTTGAAATCGTTCTCAGGGTCTTTGCTGATGAGCCTGTCAAACATGGCGTTGAAGTAGATGCGCAGTTCTCCGCCGTATGTGGCATTCTCTACCAGTTCTTCAATCTTCTCGTCAAACTGCCCCTTTTTCAGATGCAGTGCGCGGCGTACCTTATGGCAGGCCATGGCGACTGATTCTCCCCGCAGTGAACAACCGGTCAGATATCCGCTGATTTCCACTCCAAGCGAATAGAAGAAATTACTGACGGACGAGTTGCGTATCAGGTCCTTTACCGGGTCGGAATCGTTCCGGTCGTAGATAAGTTCCCTGATTTCATCTTCATGCTCTTCAAACTCTCCGGCTAAATTGTCCGCTTCCATGTTCTTTCTTGTCTCCTCCAGATAGTCGTGCATGTTTGAGCTTTCCTGTTCCTCATACCATTCGTATGCCTTTTCATAGAGTTTTTCCATATTGTTGGAACGGATGCATTCCTCCTGGATGTCTTCATGCTCATCAAGGTCATCCCGGTAGTCCACGTAGTAGAGGCTTACATACTGTGGAATATAGTCTGTAAGTTGTAATGTCTGGTTCATGATTCCTGATTTTAAGAGTTATACAAACGAAAAAGCCCTGCTTGTCGTGCAGGGCCTGATTCTTGTGGAACTGAAACCTTTGGAATGTCTGTTTGTATGGTATCTCCATGTCTCAAGCAGATAATCCTTGGTTCCCTTGATACTTCCGTGTACCATACATCCTTTTTCATCATACAGGTAGCAGGTGTTAAGGAGAACCGGTATGCCGTCATGCACCTTGTACATGTGCAGCTCAATATCATTCTTTATGGCGGCAGACTTTTCCTTTTCCACTTTTCTGTGTATGGCTTTTCTGACCTCGCCGATATGGGGTGAGGTATAGCCGATTATTTCCGAATGGAATGCAAACTGATATTTTTCCATAACACTTTATTCGTATTAAAATTCTGATATAAGTTCATCTTCATATACCTCCAGTTCAAGACCGCTCTCGACAATCCTGACCAGCCAGCGGCATTCCAGTCTTTCCATCAGTTCGACGGCACGGTATCCCTTATAGGGACGTCTCAGAAATACAATGTCTCCGGTTTTCATATTTGTTCCTCCTTTTTATTGTGCGTAGATTGTTTCTATCAGTTCTGCATCCGTAAGATAGCGCAGTTCCTGTGTGGAGCAGAACAGGCAGATGCCATCCAGCAGTTCATTTGCCGCAGCATCCAGGTTCCGTACTCCTTCGATCAGAGATTCTTCCAGTTCCTTGCTTGAAACAAGATATATTCCGTGAATGTCTTGAACAGTTCTCAAAGGGAAACGTCTTTCCTGATAGATGATGTCCTTTATCATGTCATCCTGTGGTGGCAGTTTGGCGCTGATTGTCTTGAACTGTTCGGGTGCGAGTTCCTTCAACCTGTCAGGATTGAAGCGGAACATTCTGAATCCCTGATATTCAAATCCGGCAGGCTCCGCTATTCTGTTACTGGTCAGGAAATCATGTACGTGTCTGTTGCAGTCCCGGCTGTCCACATAAGCATGGAACGGGGGAAGGGAATTGAGGTTGACGGTGATGTCCGTGTAGGATTCCCAGCATTCCGGATTCTCCTTAGACCGGGATTCAAGTCCTACATACAGATTGTCATTGTCGATATAACTGTTAAGGACGAGTCTGACCTCAATGCGCTCAGCCGGATCTGTGGCTGTTTTCCAGTATAGAGTGTTTGATTTGTTCATACTTGTATTGTTTTTATGAGGGAATACGGCAGTCATTCTACCGCATTCCCCCGAATGTTATGATTTGATATTTATTTGTTCCTGTGCCGATTCCTTTTTCACGGTCCTCAGTCTTTTAAGGAGATACAGGAAATATTCACGGTCATAGATCCGGAAAAGAAATTCCTCTGATGTCTCCTTGATGTGTCCGATGAAAGTTGCGGATTCCCTGCCGGGAGGATATTGAAAGAAATGTCCGTCGGAAACAAGGGTGAGCTTCTTTCCTGATACATGGTCTATCAGTTCGTCCGGAGTTTCGTAATGTCCTTTTCCTTTATAGAACTGATAATGGTTCCGGCGAAGACTTTTCAGGGTATTCGCCATGTCCGTCCTTGCTTGTCTGGAATCTGATTGGATGACAAGGTTGCAGATGAATACGGACTGTTTTCCGTCCAGTGAAAAATAATAGGGAATGAGTCTGGTTCCGCTGATTGTTTTGCTTGTTTCCTCTTTTGAAATCACGGCTTTCCGGTTGATGATTTCCATGTGACGGTCTATCTGATTGTCCAGTTCGGATTGCGGAGTAAGTACGGAGCGCAGGCCCTTGAAATATCTTCCTTGACGGGTAAAGCAGAAAGAGTACATATTTCCGTAATACGGTTCTCCCACAAAGAACGAGTTTTGTCTCATGCGCAAGGGTGGCAGTACATCCAGCAGCTCATAGTAGTCTTCTTCGGTGATTTCCTTGAACGGTTCGGACAGGGACTGATTGTATAGCCGCAGCTTCTTGTCTATATCAGAAGGTGTTACTGCTTTCAGATAGGGATTGTTTTCCCGTATGCGCAGTTCTTCGATTGTTTCCCCACCATAGTCATTATGGAATCCGTCACTCATACTTGTCAGGCATGTTCCGTCGAAGTAGCGGGAATCGATTACATATTTCAATCGGTCTTTCATGTCTTATAGGTTTTGAAGGTTCAACACTCTTTTGACTGCATATACGGCATTCTGTGTAAGTTGCCGTTGCCATGCCTGGTATCTCGGCGACCATTTGAAACCGTATGATTTCAGCTCCCTGCGCCTCTGGTCATCCGGAATACTGTCAAATAGGATTTGCAGGCGGTCTGCCTCATAGTTCCATACCAGCGTTCCGCCTTCAAATTTCAGTTCACGGTTTTCCCGTTCTCTGATTTCCTGAAGTTTCAGTCTGGCCTGGCGTGCCATTTCCGGCAGTTGGAAGAAACGGTTCCGCGGAGTGATAACCGGTTTTTTGCATTGCGCATTGAAGTCTGTAATGAAGTCCACCGCTTTCTGTACGATTTCCACTTCTCCTTTTCCTGCATAGGTGCTTACCTTATTAAGGATACTGCTGACAAACAAGGCACGGCTGTATCCTCTTGCTTTACCGGTATCAATATCATGAATGGTCTGTGCGCTGCTTGCAATGTCACGCTTTAGGCGGTTCCATGCCTCTTCCTGCTTCTGTTCTTCCGGTTTGGCAGCCTCTTTCATCCTTTCCATGGCAGCCTTGAAGCGGTTACGCCAGTCATGAAATTCATCAAATCTGTTCTGGTATGCATCTAAGGCCTTGTTGTTGCGCTGGCAGTTGAATTTGGCAGGCCCTGTCACCATTGGACTGGCACATCGTGAGAGACTGCCCAGCAAGGCGGAGAACTTGCTATGGTATGCACTGACATACTCGTTCTGCTTTTCTTCCGGAATCAGTTTCAGATCCTCTACAAGTTGTTTTTCATATTGCATGATGTCTGTTTCCGCCCTTGCTTCAGGTTCGAAGGAACTCCATCTGTACGCGTTGTATGCAGCATCAAGCAGATCCTCCAGATAGCCGGGATACAGGAATTCCACAGCTTCCCATTTTTCAAATTCAGACGGGTGCAATTCTGTTTCCCCGTCTGCCGTTTCGATGGTGTGTACATAGGAGCCCATTCCCGTACAGCGCTTACGGAAATGAAAAAGGACGGCTTCGTCATCCGTCCCTTGTTCTCTGATTTTCTTCACTCGGTAAGCATTCTTTCTTGTCAACGTGATAACCGTCTGTTTTCCGGTCTTGTCCTTCATGAGGTCTGCTACTGTACCTTCACATACCTTCTTTCCAACTTCTTCAGTCATATTCTTTTATTTAAATTAGACATGACCGGCTCCGTGGAGCCAGTATTTCAATTTCTTACTGGCCCGGCTGTTCTTTGCCAATGACCGGTGCAAGGCTTGGCGGAAAAAAATACCGGAGCGAAGCGAGGATGATTTTTTTCCAGCCAACCAGCCCGACAGGGCCGCCTTGCACAGTCAGTGGCAAAGGGCGATATTTGCTGTAAGAAATGAAATAATGGTTGAAAATTATATTGCGAACTTGTTTTGCAGTACTTTCATTTCATTGGCAATGGTAGAATTCATTATTTTGGCATAAATACGAGTTGTACGAATGTCCGTATGTCCTAACATTTTGGCAATGGATTCCAAGGAAACCTTATTTGCAATAGCCAGTGATGCAAATGTATGTCTTGCAATATGTGTGGAAAGATTCTTCTGAATACCACATACATCAGCTATTTCTTTCAAATAACTGTTCATTCGTTGGTTGCTGGGAACAGGAAGTAATAATCCTTTTTCATTGCAGATTGGATTTGATTGATATTTCTCTAAAATAAGTCTTGGTATATCCAACAATGGAATGTCGCACATATTATCGGTCTTTTCCCTTGCTTTTCTTATCCACCATTCACCATTATCAGCCTGTACAAGGTGTTCCTTTTTCAGATTCTTTACGTCTGTGAAAGCCAAACCGGTGAAGCAACAGAAGATGAATATGTCCCTTACGGTTTGTAATCGTTGAATATCAAAATCTTTATTGATGATTTTGCGAAGTTCCATTTCGTTTAAGAATTCACGGTTACACTTGGTCTGTTTGAAGTGTATTTCTGCAAACGGATCATCAGTTATCCACTTCTTTATCAATGCAGTTTTGATGATTTTCTTTAAATTCTTCAGATATTTCACTGTCGCATTTTGCGCACAGTTTTTCTGTATTTTAATGAAATGTTCGAATTTGGTTATAAATTCATAGTTGATTGATTTTAATGGAATATCAGCCAGTTTATACTGTTCACTGATAAACTCCTTCAAATATCTTGCTGTACGTTCGTATCGAAGTACAGTACCTTCGGCATATTCCTTGTTCATTAATTCCCGATATTCCGAATTGTGTTCCTGGAATACTTCAAGCAGCATTTTGGGAGTAGAGTGTTCTCCATAATAGATATTTTTTATAATATCTGCTGTAATAGGTTTACCGTCCTGCTCAAGTTCACGGTGAATTTGAAGGATTTTAGTTCTTATCGTATCAAGATAGTGGTTTATTTCTTGATACTTCTTTTCCCTGCCAATCGCGCATTCTTTTTGCGTATTCCATTTTGTAACATCTATACTTCGCTTGATTTGTACCTCTGCACGTTTTCCGTTTATTGTGATACGCATACAGATTGGTGCTTCTCCATTTTTTAGCAGCTTTGATTTCTTCAGGAAAAACAATACCGTAAAATAGTTTCTTTGCATTGCCATACTCTTCTTTTTTTGATGGTGTAAAAATACATGTTTTGAAAAGAGTTTGTTCTATGCAAAACGCAGAGAATCAGTGAAATATAATCCAATCAGGTGGACTTGTTTTTAAGTGGAAATCAAGTCCACCTATTTCACCTCCAGTAAGATGCGGTATTCTGCTTCAATTTGCGGTATGGATAAAAAGAAAAACCGCTGATAATGATTGATTATCAGCGGTTTTCATTGTTTTGCTTTTTGTTTGAGTGATCCGCTTGGGGCCCGAACCCAGAGTCCCAATTTGCCTTGGAGTAATTGGATGAAATGTAATGTGTTTATTATCACGTATTTGAGCCTGCATAGTTCGGCATTGCTTACAAAAATAGGTTCAGTTCCTACAATATTTGCTAGTGAACCTTGTAGGATATTAGTATTCAACTGGATACATCGAGCTATTAAGTACGGACTTTTCAGAGAACCACCTCTTTCCATCTTCATTAGAGAAGAATTTGACGTTACGGAGGTAGCGTTTTCCGGCTCGTCGGAACAGACAGGAAAAGCTGGTTATTTCTGTTTCTTTTGGGAGTTCCTACATTCCGCAGTTTTGGCATGTCCGTTCACATAAGTACGGGCTTCTTCACGGAATCTTTCATGTTCCGATGTTCCGGGTTTACCGAACTGGACCTCCATGAGTTCGTCGATGTTTGTTAGACAGTTTTCTTTCAAGGTTTCCTTTTCTGTTTTCATGTTTCAAAGATAGTTCTCTTGCTAGAGAATGACAAGTTTGATGGCGCAAAATTTTGAAAATTGATATACTTATATTATGCCTTCAATTGTATATAAACTCTTTTTATAGTTATCTGATATATGTATATGATAAATTTCTGCAACTTTAGCTCTTAATAATTCAAGTTTCGCAAGTTAATAGATAACCTTCTTCTTGGGATATAAAAGAGGCACAGGGATTTCCACATATCGCAGAAAATGAGTAATTTTATAGTTGCAAATCAAAACATTACTCAGCCCTATGCCCTTGCACAAAGTTACAGACTTTCTTTCAGAAATCAGCGCATTTTTTAGAAAAAATGACGCGCATAAAGCGATGTATTCCATACTGGACGTTATCAAATGGTTAAGAATGAATGAATCCACCTTGTTCGGCATGAAGAGCAAGTGCAACAATGTGTATCCGTTGTTGCAGGTGTTCCAGGCTTTGCTGTTGTACCCGTGTTTCATGGTCCGTAACCCTTATCGTTTCACCGGGTCTTCCTTAAGCGGCTTGCTGGGATGCAAGAAAGACGTGTTCTACCGTTTCATGAGTAATCCCAAGATAAACTGGCGGAAGTCCGTCTATCACCTCACCCTCCAGCTTTGGTCGAAGATCAGACTCCGCTCCGGGCGCAAGGAAGGCACGGTCTGTCTGATAGTCGATGACACGGACTATCCCAAGACGGGACGGCGCATGGAGAACATCGGCAGGGTGTTTTCCCATGTCCATCACAGGTGCATCCTCGGTTTCAAGGCATTGTTCCTTGCCGTCACGGACGGGACAACCCAAATGCTTCTGGATTTTGCACTGCTGGGTGAAAAAGGAAAGGATGGAAAGTTCGGGATGTCCGATGAAGAGCTCGCAAGACGTTTCACCAAAGGACGTGACAGCGGCGACGCCTTGCAGGAGCGTATCGGTGAATACACGGCAAAGAAAACCGACCTGATGATTGCCATGATAAGACGCGCCATCCGCAAAGGGGTCAGGTTCAGGTATGTGCTGGCAGACAGCTGGTTCGCCTGCAAGGATGTCATCCGGTTCATCCGCTCCCGCCACGTCAGGTGCGATTACCTGGGCATGATCAAGGTGGGAGAAAACAGCAGGACAAAATACTGTCTGGACGGGAAGCCTTATACCGCGCCGGCCTTGATCAGGCACCTTAACAGGCAAGGCAGGCGGAAGTACAGCAGGAGACTGCGTTGCTATTACATCGTGGCGGACGTGACCTTTGCGGATACCAAGGTACGCCTGTACTTTGTCAGGAGAAGCAAACGGGGCGCATGGAACGGCCTGATGACCACGGACATACGGCTTGAGTTCCTTGAAGCGTACCGGATTTATGCCCAAAGGTGGTCTTTGGAAGTCGTGTTCAAGGAAGCGAAGGGGCTGTTGGGGCTGGGCAAATGCCAGGCCGGCAACTTCGCCTCGCAAATCGCGGCGACATCCCTGACGGCTTTGCAATACAACATCCTTTCCTTAGTGAAGAGGTTTGCAGCCTACGAGACCATGGGAAAGCTCTTTGAAGACGTAACCAAGGATTCTTTGGAACTGTCCGTTGCGGAAAGGATATGGGGCGTCATGCAAGAACTGGTCATTGCGGTTGCGGAACTCTTCGGATTGACTGATGAAGATATCTATCAGGCTATCATCAACAGGGAGGAAGATATGAAACATATTTGCGACATTTATAGATTAAAACCTGCAAGTTGAACTTGCGAAACTTGAATTAATAATATGATGGACTCGTTAAAGATTATAATTCATCAATATAAATTTAAAACCTATGTCTCTGTTTTTAATAGATTACTTTTATTCTTAAGTAAGTGATTAATTTTTTTATATTCAGCACGAAATATTGATATTGTATCATTTTATTGTTAACTGTAAATTATGAAATATATAAAAGTACTTGATTAAGTGAAGCTGATTGTCTTAAACTGGATAATAGTCCTATTCACAACCATCGTATTTGATACAAATCCATGCTGTTGAAGTCATGATGTAAATCGGCTTCAGAAATAATTGAAATGTTTGATGTAATAGTCACAACAGTATACGCATGGATAAAATTTTATAAAGAAAATGGAATCAAAAGGCTTGAAACACGTCCCGTCTAAGGCTGTAAGCTTATAATGGCTTGTTCCGATGAAGAAGTCGTCCACAAGGCTATAAGAGAAGACTATCAAAAGCACGTGAAGCCAAGGAAAAGGTTTCTGGCAAAAAGCCAATGGCATTACCTTTAAACGTTTTTAAAGAGTATTGGTGCAAGATATAAGCGAATAAGATGTGCAACGGTATAACTTTACCACAACTCTACAAATACAAAGAAGGATAAGTTGCAAGACTTAATTTCTTTGGCATGAAAACCCGAAAAAATCAGTTTAAAGGCTTTACAACATAAGAATCCATCAATGCAGACATGCTTGTGGGTTATCTTGATAGGTTTTCTTTTGAAGTAAAGAAGAAAATGAAGGTTGTACTTGACAAAGCCTCTGTCCATAGGCGCCGGAAGATAAAGTAACCGAGAAAGATATGTGAGGATAGAGAATTACTTTTTTCATCTTATACATGTTTAAAATAAGTAGTTAATGTGAAATTGAAAATAGAAGGTTGTACATTATTGACAAAATTTACGTCAATAACGAGATTTTTTCTAAAAAATGGAGTATCCTATCTGTAAAATATTCTTCAGTCCGTTAGTGAATGTTTCAATCAAAGCTTTTTTCAGAGCAGAATCTTGTCAGCGATACTTATCAGTGAGTTCTTCATATTGTTTTTAACTTTAGTGACTAGCTATATTCCTTTACGAAAGAGATTTTCAAACAAAACCTGTCCAATATATCCTTGTCTGCGCATAGTTTACTTTTAATGTTTTCCAAGAACCTACCATATAAAGGTTCACGCTCATCCATGCTTCCAAGTGTAAACATGAAGTTAAGAATTTCGCCTTGATTATTGATTATCAGATGTAAATTGGCAAGTCCTTAGAATGTCTTATAATCCAGAACTCGTTGGTTACGACAGACACAAAGAGTCGAGTTGGCATGATGTCAGTATAGATATCCAGCAGGACTTTCTTGATGAAACAGGAGGTGAAGCGATACTTCCTTCTTCAGTTCTACAAAACGGTTATAGGACAGGATACCTGACGCAGAAACAGATGATTCAGACAACTTCTTGTAATAATGTTTGAAGTGGCGTAAACCACCAGAGTGGAATAGATAACATTATCGTACCATTCATATGGTTAGGATTGTTACAATGCACTCTTTCCTTATCCTCAATTATTAAGAATTTTTCCTATTGCAACGCAAATTCCTTGCAAAAATCATCGGCTATACAATAAATCTCTGTAACTTTGGACTCTAGGAACATAGTGGTAATCGTTTAAATGTTATAGTTGTTCATTATAAACCTAATATTTCTGTTTCTATATTATTGATAATCAAATAAATATATTAATGTTTATATAGAACTTACGTTAGTTACGAATTTAAAGTGTTGTTTAATTTATGTCCTTATTCAATTTATATAATGAAATAGAAAAAGAATACGAAAATCTTATTCCTCTTAAGCAGGAAGGATTGGTGCTGTTTCATCTATATCAGAGGCAAAAGGATGGGAATATCGGGAAAGAATTCTCAGAGGAAGAAATTATCAAATCATTGAGAGAAATCCGATATGATTTAAAAACCTACCAGAAAGAGCAGTTTAATCATACAATTAAGTATTTTCAAAAATATTTTTTATGGCGTGATGAGAATAACAGACAATATCGCTTTAAGCCTTTTACAAAGAAATGGTGTAAATTGATTGAAAATATTCTTGAAGAAACATTCAATCCCACTCAGTTACAAAAAGAGTTTTTATATCTTTCTAATACCTTTAATGAACAATCCTTTTCAGAGTGGTATACCACTACTTTTGAAAGTTATAGTCAAAGGGTAGATACACAAATTAATACTCTATATTTACAGATTGACAGATTAGTAATTGATTTTAGACAGCAGATATCAAATGAACGTGCTTACGATTTGAGTGCTTTAAAATCAATTGTTAATACATTGGAAGATATTCGTTATAAAACAGAAGAATTAAATAATGCCTTTAGCGGAGCATATGATATTCGAAATAAGTTATTGAAGAGTCGTATAATTACAGAAGATATTCTTCTGAATAGACAATGTGAAAATGTGCTATATTTTTTCCAAGAAGTTCAGAGTAATTTGAAAATCATTAGCAAGCGTATAGATAGTGTTAAACCTCGACTGAATGAATATATTAGAAATATAAATAGGCATGATTTTTATATTCGGTTCAAATGCTTCTTCAATCAATTACTTGAAAAAAGCACTTTGGAAAAAGGCAAAATTCATTTTCCTAATGAAATACCAAGTATTCCGATACGGAATGCTCAACAGATAAAATTCATTATCGTTAAAGAAAATTTTGATGGAGCTTCCCTCAGTCAGTTCAAAACAGCAAAATCAAAAATTCCTATAACTAACGAGATTGAAACAGAGAATCGTTTTATATTAGAAAAAGAAAGATTTGAAGTTCAAAAAAGAATTAATTCTTATATGTTTGATTTGGAAAATCGGTTAAAGATGTACCAAGAGGTTGATTTTTCTGCTTTCTTTTATGAAGTACTCAAAAAAGAAAATGGAAACATCAATATTTGTGTGAAATTAGCTCACAAAACCATGTATAAATATCATCGTGGCGATAATACTTTTGGAATATCTATCTCAAATGAAATGGTTGGTATTCCCGAATATCCAATAATAAAAATATGGAAAACTATCATTTACAAGAGAATGTAGATTATACATTCTTAACAACACAAGAAGCAATATCAATATTTGCAGATGTTGATTATGCTTTGAAAAGTGGAAGACATATCCAAAAGTGTCCTTCACAAGGTAAATTATTCGCTTTTATTAAAAGGTATTATGATCAATTAAAATCATATTATGATAATTTGTTTGGTATTCATTTAAATAGTGAAGGAGAAGGTGAACTAGAATACTTTTTCATTGATTTCTTCAAAGATAGGAACGGATACTATCAACGGGGTAATATTCCTGTAGAAAATCGGGAATATCTTGCAGAATCACATCTAATCATAGCATTTTTATTAATTCAAGTTTCGCAAGTTCAACTTGCAGGTTTTAATCTATAAATGTCGCAAATATGTTTCATATCTTCCTCCCTGTTGATGATAGCCTGATAGATATCTTCATCAGTCAATCCGAAGAGTTCCGCAACCGCAATGACCAGTTCTTGCATGACGCCCCATATCCTTTCCGCAACGGACAGTTCCAAAGAATCCTTGGTTACGTCTTCAAAGAGCTTTCCCATGGTCTCGTAGGCTGCAAACCTCTTCACTAAGGAAAGGATGTTGTATTGCAAAGCCGTCAGGGATGTCGCCGCGATTTGCGAGGCGAAGTTGCCGGCCTGGCATTTGCCCAGCCCCAACAGCCCCTTCGCTTCCTTGAACACGACTTCCAAAGACCACCTTTGGGCATAAATCCGGTACGCTTCAAGGAACTCAAGCCGTATGTCCGTGGTCATCAGGCCGTTCCATGCGCCCCGTTTGCTTCTCCTGACAAAGTACAGGCGTACCTTGGTATCCGCAAAGGTCACGTCCGCCACGATGTAATAGCAACGCAGTCTCCTGCTGTACTTCCGCCTGCCTTGCCTGTTAAGGTGCCTGATCAAGGCCGGCGCGGTATAAGGCTTCCCGTCCAGACAGTATTTTGTCCTGCTGTTTTCTCCCACCTTGATCATGCCCAGGTAATCGCACCTGACGTGGCGGGAGCGGATGAACCGGATGACATCCTTGCAGGCGAACCAGCTGTCTGCCAGCACATACCTGAACCTGACCCCTTTGCGGATGGCGCGTCTTATCATGGCAATCATCAGGTCGGTTTTCTTTGCCGTGTATTCACCGATACGCTCCTGCAAGGCGTCGCCGCTGTCACGTCCTTTGGTGAAACGTCTTGCGAGCTCTTCATCGGACATCCCGAACTTTCCATCCTTTCCTTTTTCACCCAGCAGTGCAAAATCCAGAAGCATTTGGGTTGTCCCGTCCGTGACGGCAAGGAACAATGCCTTGAAACCGAGGATGCACCTGTGATGGACATGGGAAAACACCCTGCCGATGTTCTCCATGCGCCGTCCCGTCTTGGGATAGTCCGTGTCATCGACTATCAGACAGACCGTGCCTTCCTTGCGCCCGGAGCGGAGTCTGATCTTCGACCAAAGCTGGAGGGTGAGGTGATAGACGGACTTCCGCCAGTTTATCTTGGGATTACTCATGAAACGGTAGAACACGTCTTTCTTGCATCCCAGCAAGCCGCTTAAGGAAGACCCGGTGAAACGATAAGGGTTACGGACCATGAAACACGGGTACAACAGCAAAGCCTGGAACACCTGCAACAACGGATACACATTGTTGCACTTGCTCTTCATGCCGAACAAGGTGGATTCATTCATTCTTAACCATTTGATAACGTCCAGTATGGAATACATCGCTTTATGCGCGTCATTTTTTCTAAAAAATGCGCTGATTTCTGAAAGAAAGTCTGTAACTTTGTGCAAGGGCATAGGGCTGAGTAATGTTTTGATTTGCAACTATAAAATTACTCATTTTCTGCGATATGTGGAAATCCCTGTGCCTCTTTTATATCCCAAGAAGAAGGTTATCTATTAACTTGCGAAACTTGAATTAATTAAATGTTGCAATAACATACTCTCCTCGCTTCCCATAAGAACAGCGCGCTCAGGGTGAGTCTTTTATTTTCTAGTGGTATATTGGGGGTAGTGATGATTTTAAATATTTTTCCTGAATTAAAAATGCAGAGCTAGAGACTATGTCAAAATTATGGGAAAAGCTCCGTCTTGATGGTCATTCTTTGCACACTTGGTGTTATGGTCAATCACTACTACCATTGGGCAGTGGTTGAAGGTGTCCGTTTTGTGATGCTAGACATGGAGCGCAATGGAATCATACAATATAATTATGATTGAAATATTACCTGAAATGGGGTTAAGGGAACATTATGTTTATTATCACTATGTATAGTTTGAAAAGTATTAAAGAGAAAATTATTAAAGATCTAAAAGTAAAGTGGAGTATGCTCATCAAATATAAAAATCAAATAAATTCTCTAAATATTGGACAATCATATGTAGATATATATGATGTAGATATGAAATCCTCTTTAGGATCTGGAGGAGCTGCTAAAGTCTTTAGATGCAAGCGTAAAAGTGATGGACAAGAATTTGCTATTAAGTTTCTCTATGAGAAAAATCAAGATAAAATATCACGATTCAAAGATGAAATCAAAGTGATGCGTATGTGTGCGAGAAAGGGCATAGAGGGGGTTATGCCAATCATTGATTTTAATATTGATGAGTGTTGGTATGTGATGCCAATAGCTAGAAGCATAAGTGACGAAATTAAGGATTGGAAGAAGAAAATAGAAAAAGCACTTCCGAAAGATATGTATAAAGATGATATTGTGAAATTTGCAGTTGAAGCATTCCGCAATTTCGCTATAACTTTATCGCAAGTTCATAAGTTTGGTTATACTCATCGTGATATTAAACCTAAAAATTTATATCGGTTGGATGATAAATTTCTAATTGGAGATTTCGGTATTGTAGATATCCCAGACAGCGATCATCAAACAAAGAAAGGTGATAAATTGGGAGCTTGGAATACTATAGCCCCAGAGGTGTTAAGGGATGCAAGTAAAGCTACGCCAGCCGCAGATGTATACTCTTTGGCTAAGTCATTATGGATGTATTTAGCCACAGATGAAGATGGGTTTGATGGAAGATATGATGTTGAATATAGTTCTATCAGCCTTCATGATATCCAGCAGTATAGAGGTAAATATCTTGTAGAAATAGATGATTTTCTTCATGATGCAACACAAGAACAACCGAGGAAACGACCGAATATGGATGATTTGATTGCAGCCTTGGATTCCTGGGAAAGATCTGATGGTGATTTACGTCTAAGAAATATACAAGAATGGAATTTCATATATAAAATTCTCTTTAGAGGCATGAAACCGGTTCATACTGTCCTTACAGAAAGAGAAGATATTGTAAAGACTCTAAATGCTTTATCGAGATATGGCGTATTGAATTATTCCATGTTGCCTTCTAGAGGCGGTCTAAAGCTGGAAGGAGCGAGCATTGCACCTGAAGAAGGGTGTATTTATCTGGACTACCAATTTACTTTTATTTGTAAGCCAAAACGTTTAGTAATCAGAAGTTTTGTTGGAGATGAATTGTGGAATTATTTCTATCTTGAATTTGATAAACTTCCTTTTATTTTTGAAGATCGAATTAGTGAAGAATTGATTGAAGATAAGCCGGCTCATTACATCGATGCTAAGAATTGGATCTATCGAGTATATGATTATGACACAGGCGAACCATTACCAGTTGATGCAAAACGTGTAGAAAGGTATTGTCATGGAGCTATAGTCTTTGTCGCTAAGCGTAGTTTTTATAACTCAATAATTCAAGTTTCGCAAGTTAATAGATAACCTTCTTCTTGGGATATAAAAGAGGCACAGGGATTTCCACATATCGCAGAAAATGAGTAATTTTATAGTTGCAAATCAAAACATTACTCAGCCCTATGCCCTTGCACAAAGTTACAGACTTTCTTTCAGAAATCAGCGCATTTTTTAGAAAAAATGACGCGCATAAAGCGATGTATTCCATACTGGACGTTATCAAATGGTTAAGAATGAATGAATCCACCTTGTTCGGCATGAAGAGCAAGTGCAACAATGTGTATCCGTTGTTGCAGGTGTTCCAGGCTTTGCTGTTGTACCCGTGTTTCATGGTCCGTAACCCTTATCGTTTCACCGGGTCTTCCTTAAGCGGCTTGCTGGGATGCAAGAAAGACGTGTTCTACCGTTTCATGAGTAATCCCAAGATAAACTGGCGGAAGTCCGTCTATCACCTCACCCTCCAGCTTTGGTCGAAGATCAGACTCCGCTCCGGGCGCAAGGAAGGCACGGTCTGTCTGATAGTCGATGACACGGACTATCCCAAGACGGGACGGCGCATGGAGAACATCGGCAGGGTGTTTTCCCATGTCCATCACAGGTGCATCCTCGGTTTCAAGGCATTGTTCCTTGCCGTCACGGACGGGACAACCCAAATGCTTCTGGATTTTGCACTGCTGGGTGAAAAAGGAAAGGATGGAAAGTTCGGGATGTCCGATGAAGAGCTCGCAAGACGTTTCACCAAAGGACGTGACAGCGGCGACGCCTTGCAGGAGCGTATCGGTGAATACACGGCAAAGAAAACCGACCTGATGATTGCCATGATAAGACGCGCCATCCGCAAAGGGGTCAGGTTCAGGTATGTGCTGGCAGACAGCTGGTTCGCCTGCAAGGATGTCATCCGGTTCATCCGCTCCCGCCACGTCAGGTGCGATTACCTGGGCATGATCAAGGTGGGAGAAAACAGCAGGACAAAATACTGTCTGGACGGGAAGCCTTATACCGCGCCGGCCTTGATCAGGCACCTTAACAGGCAAGGCAGGCGGAAGTACAGCAGGAGACTGCGTTGCTATTACATCGTGGCGGACGTGACCTTTGCGGATACCAAGGTACGCCTGTACTTTGTCAGGAGAAGCAAACGGGGCGCATGGAACGGCCTGATGACCACGGACATACGGCTTGAGTTCCTTGAAGCGTACCGGATTTATGCCCAAAGGTGGTCTTTGGAAGTCGTGTTCAAGGAAGCGAAGGGGCTGTTGGGGCTGGGCAAATGCCAGGCCGGCAACTTCGCCTCGCAAATCGCGGCGACATCCCTGACGGCTTTGCAATACAACATCCTTTCCTTAGTGAAGAGGTTTGCAGCCTACGAGACCATGGGAAAGCTCTTTGAAGACGTAACCAAGGATTCTTTGGAACTGTCCGTTGCGGAAAGGATATGGGGCGTCATGCAAGAACTGGTCATTGCGGTTGCGGAACTCTTCGGATTGACTGATGAAGATATCTATCAGGCTATCATCAACAGGGAGGAAGATATGAAACATATTTGCGACATTTATAGATTAAAACCTGCAAGTTGAACTTGCGAAACTTGAATTATTAATTCGTATGTATGTTCTTGAGCCAAGAGTAGAAAAACGGATACTAATACAAGATTTTAAGATACAAGTTTTATCGGAGTACGAAGAATATAAACCACACTTATTACGACTGTTTGCAAAATCGGAAGATACAAAAGAAACGGATTATGAGTTAAAGTCTATTGAAGATGAAATTGAGAAAGCTCTAAAAAAATTCAATGAATTATGTTGGATTATGATAGACAAAAACACTGAAACGTTTGAAATCATGCCGTCCCTTAATCGTTTACTGAATATATTTGAGAATTATATTATCAATACACCAATTAACTATGAGCCATAATAAAAATTTTCCTCGTATATACAGCCTCTCTACAGTGGGTATTCGTAATCATTATAATTCAGATTATCGTTTTCATCCTTTTCGAACAGATTTTGTAGGTGACAGCGGTGTAGGAAAGTCTATTATCGCAGATGTACTCCAACTAATATTAGTTGGAGAAAGAGAGTTTAAATCTGCTACAGACTCAAGCTCTGAACGGGAAGCAAGAAAATTAATCATAGAGCGATATGGATATGTATTTCTAAATATTGCAATAAATACGGGACAATTTATTGTTATAGGAATGTATATATCAGCCACATCTATCGATCCTTTCATCATTCAGGCTAATATAGGATTAGATATGTTTGAACCGCTTTCTTCGCCTATTATATCCAAAGATTTTATGTCGGGGGATGAGATTATAGATATCATAGATCTTCCTGAAAGGATGAAGGAAAGTAAACAGGCTTATGCAGTAAAATTGACTTTAAATAAATATCACGAATTGCTTGAACAAAATAATATTCTTCCCATTAATTTGAAGACGGAAGGAAACTTAAAGACTTTTGCACAAATTATTCGGGCATTCTCTCGTGGCAAAGGTTTTAAAAATAATTCGAAATGGCTGAAAGAATTTTTCTTTAATGACGATTTAGAAAATATCATCAAAACTCGTTTTGATGAACAACTTGCAGATATAGCTCAAGAACTAAGAGACCATAAGGAAAATAAAGAAACATTAGAAAATGTGCGAATCAAATATGAAAAGTTCAAACGTCTTTTTGACTTAAAAAAAGCACGAGATGCAGCACAAGAAGATTACTTGAAAACAAAAATTATATTTCATTATCAGAACAGAAATGCTGCAGAAAGAAAATATGTTCAATTTCAGGATGGTATAAAAAATATTAATCATAAAGTAGCTAATCTCCTTTTTGGCTTATTTTCAGCAGAAACTGAGGAACAACAGAGGCATATAAATTCTTTAGCAGATAAATTATCTATCATTGAAAATGCTCAAAAAAATATAACAACGTATTTGACTAAAGAATTCATTGCGTTTCAGAAATACCCCAAACTTAATGAACAGTATATTCAAGTGCAAAAAGTAGAAGAGTTACTTAATACATATAAAACATGCGAGAAATTACGAGAGAGACACTCAAAACAATTGATAGAAAAGGAAGAAAAGGAATATTTGAAAAATTTGAGTAATGAATTGAAGGAACAAAGATTATATGAGGAATGGATAAAATCTCCTTGGGTAAAAGGTACAGATGCTGGTTATGCTTTTTGCAAGAAGAGAACAGAAGAAATTAATACTGAAATAAAGCGACTTACTACTTTAAAAAACTTTACAGATGTCACTAATACTAAATCTCTAGCATATTGGACAATACATAACAAGCCGTCATTATCACATGAACAAGAAAGTGTTTTGTTCAACTTAGATGCAATATTTATTGAGAAACCAGTAAATATTAAAAAGAATGTACAATATATACCAAAGCCAGAAACTTTTTTTAGTAATTTAAAAATAGACGAAAAAGAAAGCAACCCGAATGGTTTTTGGGTTGATTGGGGTGGCATTAAGAGATTTGTGCCTTATATATCCGAACGATTTTTTACAATGAAGAATAGTGACGAAATAGTAGGTTACTTCAACGAAAAATATAAAGATGCAGAAAAAATCATCAATTCATTAAGAAAAGAGAAAGAAACTATAGAGGCTATGCAAAAAGTGGCGTCTAAATATGGTGAGAATGCAGTTAATGCTTTTATTCGTAGAGATGAAATATCTGCATATATTATAGATGAAAATTTAGATATTACTACTAGACAATTGGATGAACTGTTGATTGTTTATTTTAATGGAGAAGACATTAAGCAAACCAAATCAGAACTTGATATAGCTAAAGATAAGAAACTAAAGGGAGAAATAGAGCAGGAACAGGTAAAAAAAGATATACAACAAGTCTGCAAAATAGAATTTTCAGAAAAAGATTATTTTATTGAACTTCAAACCGCTATCAGAAAACTTTACGAAAAGGCAAACAGATCGCTTTTATATAAACAAAATAGAAAAAATCGATTTCTACAATTATTTTCAACTTATATACAAAGTAATAGAGATTTAGAAACGAAAAGTATGTTAAATATTCGTTCGGAATTAAATGACAATTTAAAGAAAAAACATAGTTTTAAAGAAGAAATAAAAGTTTTGAAAACTAAAATTAAAGAAGAAGATTATCTTTATCATCAGGCAGAATTAGAATATCAAGCAAATTCAGGACAACAGGTAAACTTAGAAACTAATATTGAAGTCAGGCCAGAAGAAAAGAAGCAATTATTCGATTCTGTAAAGAATGCTTATAAGGAGGCTTATGATGATATTGTTATAAAGTTTTTAAGCGAGAAAAAGCATCAACGCTTTATAGGGTCTGAAGATTATATGGCATTAACAAGGGAAGTCGTTAATGAGATTCCAGCAAAACAGTTAGTTTCAAATGAGACTGATGCTTTGCAACAAATGTTAGACTTCCTCAAACGGTTAAATGACATATATATCAATATTGGTAATCGAAAACTGAATTTGCTCAAGGAAATTTTTCAGGATGTTAGAGATGCTGTCAGCAATTATGTTACAAAGATACACGAGATTGGAACCTATTTTAAGGGTCCTGATAAAGAAATATCACAAGGATTTAAGTTAAGCCTTACTTGTACGTTTTCTTTAATTTATCCAATCAATTGGATTGACTTGTTTTTGGAAAAACTTAATGATTCTATAAAACAAGAAAGCATTCATCAAGATTTATTTGCCGCTTTAAGAGAAAAAATTGATCTTCCTGACATGATGGCTACAGCTTTTGAAAAATGTGGTGGATTCAAAAATGCGAAAATTGAAGATTTATTGAATCCTAAAAACTATTTTGATATAAAATTCGAAATGAAGTCGGATGACGGAGAAAAGAATATTGGAAGTGCAGGTCAGACTTATGCAGTTACTGCTATGTTATGTGTTGCCCGACTTTCCTTAGTTGAGAAGAAAGAAAAGGGAAGACAGCATAATGGACTACGTTTCATGCCTATTGATGAGGCTGAAGGTATTGGTAGTAATTTCGATTTACTTGAACGAATTGCTAAAGCCAAAGATTATCAATTAGTATCAATGTCAATCAATCCCATTGATGATTTTAGGGAAGGTGAACAATATTTATACATTCTCAACGGTACAAAAAAGCGAAAAGAGAGGGTAAGTACTTTTGCTATATTCAGTAATACTGATGAAATTCAAAAGATATGATAAATAAACAGTTAACATGGCCTGAGTTTAAAGCATTATATCAATTATACCACGAACGAAAAACTAATTTGAAAGTACAGGATCGTCCATACTTCAAATATCTAAAACGAGAAGGGTATATTAAGAATAAGATTGGTTCAGCTAAAACCATAGAGCCATACAGTAAATTTGATGATGAATATAAACGGGAGAATATTGAAGATTTATTTCATAAGTATTATTCGTTTATGTCAAAAAATGGAATTCTTACACCTCACACTCCATTTTCTGAATTTGAAATTAAGAGCCTTATGCACATTAAGCAATGTGAGAACGTTTTGGTTGATAGTGGGCAAACACTATTATCTGAAATACGAAGTAATATAGAGGTAGGAAAAGATGGACGAAAAGGAATATCAAAATCGTTCTTCAAGTCGGCCAAACATATTGAAAAAGGTTCTGCATTGGAATATGCTGTTTTAAAAATAATAAGGATAGATAAATTTCCTCAAAACGAAGGTCAGTGGATTTATCGTGTTCCATGTAAAAATCCAACATGTATAATCCTATGTGAAAATCGCTATTTTCTTACTCTTAATATTGCTCAGAAAAGAGATGTTGAATTATGGCACGTGGGTGGAAATAATATCCTACCAATTGAAAATTTACCTAAAATTGAGTACCCGATATATTACCTGTGTGATTGGGATTTGATGGGATTGCAAATTTATGAGCGTATTTATCATCAAATTGAAATGATTAAGGACAAAGCTTCCTCATTGCGACTTATAAATCCGAACGGTAAATCCGAACGAATCAAAGATACAGAAGATTATCATCGTAGTAAATGGGATAAAACCACAGAATTATCATCATTAACTGCTAATCTATATTCTTCTAAACAACTAACAATCATACAAAATCTTATAAAATCAGATGAGTGGATTGAGGAAGAAGGGAATGATATTGGTGAAATAATCAATGGAATAAAAAGCGGAATAATATAAATTTGCCTAGTCTTAACTCGGATTTGAATATTGACGAATAGCACTGGTAGAGCTAATTCCTTTTATTAGGGCTTACATTTCACTCTTCCAATGTGTAGTAATATATTTTTTCGCTTGATAGTTTATGATAAAATCCCTATCTTTACCCCGTTGGAACAAGGCAAATTCCTATCGGAAAAACATAGAAATGAAGCAGGTGCAGAAGTGGGTGCTTTTCTTGGGGGATTATTATAACATATTGAATATCAGTATTGATTAAAGACTCTGTTAGTCCCGTACGCACCGCAATAAACAGTAAGCAGTCAAAAAATGGCTATTGATTGAAATGGGTAACTTCGCTGCCAACCAAATTTATAGAATTATGTATAGCAGTGAAGATCTTGAAAGGTTTTACTTTCAGTACCAGACGGAGGCGTTACCCCGTGGAGAATCTCTCCAATCGTTTTGTGTCAAGAACAAAGTCCCTTATAACATTTTCCAGAAATGGTTTAAGGATACCCGCAAAAAAGTAGTTGAGATTCAGGTTGACGGTGCTCCTGAGATTACCCATGAAGAAAAGACTAAAATTGGTGACCGGCCTAAACCTGTATCAAGAAGCGGTAATGACAATCCCGTCCGCATATGGATAGACATCCGTATCAGTAATGGATTGCACTTGTCCCAAAAGAATTTAAGCTATCAGGATTTAGTCCGGATGATAGAGAAGCTGGAGGGTCTATGCTGAGTGTTACCGGCCTGAATCATTTTTATTATGTGCGTGACTTTACCGACATGCGTTGTAAGCACAGCCGTGTGTTGTCCATCATCCGTGAACGGCTTCACCGGGAACCCTGTGACGGGGATGTCTTCATTGTCATGTCGCGAAACCGAAGGATAGTCCGTATGTTTTCATTTGACAATCATTCATACAGCCTGTTCGAAAAGAAGTTTGTCGCGGGCTACCAGTTCATGAAAGTGGAGCGGAACGGGGCGGATACCATTTATCGGATTGACTGGAAAGATGTGGTCCTGATACTGGAAAACCCTATAGTTAAAACATTAAAAATCAGATAATTAATATGTCTATTTGCTTGCGTTTTTGCGATTATTTTAGTACCTTTATATCTGTAAATCAAAGGTTTAAACATGATCGAACTGCAACATATAATAGACTCAAAAAGGGAATTGTTGAGTAGGGAAACCTACTCACGGAACCCTATAAATTATAGTGAAGGTATGGCAGACGATCAAAAAGACCGGTACATACAATACCTTGCTGAGCAGAATCAGGACCTCAGGTTGACAAATGACGCCATGAAGCTTGTCTTGGAGGATTTTATGGTTCAGATGAAGGAGCTGAAGGATCAGGTGTCCTCCATGCAATCGAAACAGTCCGATTTGGAAAACCGGTTATCGGAAGAGCGCAAGCTTCGCAAATCGGCTGAACGTAAGGCAAAGTCCCTTCAGGAAAAACTTGATTTTGCCAACCAGGAACGTTTTGGTGACAGGCGTCAACGGATAAACCCTAAAGCTAAACAGAACGCTTCTGACCGGCAAAAGGAAAAAGATGATTATGACGGTACGGACGATACGCTCCGTACGGACTCTGTAGACAATAACGAATCCCGGAATGAGCCGGCCCTTCCCAGAAAGGAACGTGACCTGGGCAATCGTCCCGACGGGTATAAAACGATGGGAGTGTCCGGAGAAGTGGTAGAGCATCCGTCAGATCTGACAAAGGTTCCCGGACGTATCATTGAAAGAAGGATGGTACGTGTATTCAGTTTCCGTACCTTCCTTACGGAAGAATGTTTTGAGATGGTCCATTATGCAGAGCCTGGCAAAAAGCCGAAGTGGGGTTATTTCCCCTCTGAAGGCCATCCGGAGGTGGTAACTAAGTTTGAGGGGACTAAAGCCACTCCTGAATTTCTGCAGGCCATCGCCTATGAAGTTTATGTAAAGAATGTGACCTTCGGCCTTCTGCACCAATGGCTGACGGATATGGGAATGACCATTTCTAAAAACACCTTACGCAACTGGCTTAAGAAAGGCAAGAAATACCTTGATGAACTGGTTCGTGTATTGAAGTCCGTTGCCTTGGAAAAGGACTCGGTTGTGAACTGCGATGAGACCTGGTGCAAGGTTCGCAAATATGACCGTTATAAGAAGTGTTATATCTGGGTATTGGTCAACAAGGCTCAGAAAACAGCCATTTTCTTCTATGAGGATGGCTCCCGCGGCCGTGAGGTGCTTACGGATTTTCTGGGTGATGCGGAATTGAAGAGTATCATGTCCGACGGCTACAATGCTTATGTTTTTATCGGTGATGAGTTGAAATCGGCTCAGTTTAAGGATACTATCCATCAGGTTTGTATGTCCCATGCGAATAATAAGTTCGTTAAAGCCGGTAATCAAGGAGGCGAACCGCTGGCCGAACGTTTTTCAAAGCTTTTAAAGTGGTTCTTTTCTAAAGAACATATTTATGATGAAGCCGGTCTTACTCCGGAAGAGAGACTGCGGGAAAGGCAAAGCCTGGAAACGAAGGAACACCTGATAGAATTGCGCAGCCTGTTGGAGAGTGAACTGTCGAAGAATTCAGAATTTAGAAGCCAGTATTATACAGAAGCTCTTAATTACTTGAAGAAGTTTTGGAAGGAACTATTTGCTTTTCTGGACGATGGGGATCTTCCGATAGACAACAATCTGGCAGAACGGACCATCCGGAAGCTGACTACCCAACGCAACAATTCACTTCATTACGGTAGTGATGCAGGCGCTGAGATGGCTGCGACTTACCATAGTGTAATAGGAACGGTAAAGCTTCATGGCAGTTCTGTCTGGAACTTCATCGGAACTTTTTTCAAAAATATCTTTAACGGGTGCAGGGATTATGTTAACATGGTTCCTGACAAAATCACTTTGGCTACCAGCCAATGTTAAATTCAAAGCTAATTAATTAACAAAACTCGGTTTAGGGCACTCAAAAGTGCCCTTTCAAAGGGGGATGCCCTAAATTGAGTGCTTACCAATAAACATTGAAAATCAATGTTTTGCAAAACAAACACCCGATTTTACACCCAAGAATGTAAAGTCGGGTGTTTTTGTATTATTCAGGAAAAACACCGAGCGAAAAAACACTTGATTTTTGTAACATTCCACATGGTTTCGTATCTAAATGGAAAAAGAATAAAATCATGAAGAATTTAATTTGTAAAATCGGGCTGCTGTGTGTCGTGTTATTGGGAATCATAGATACGGGCTTTGCTCAATCATTTTCCGTGCAACGTGTAGGTAATGGGAAACAAGCTATTATTCTGATTCCTGGCTTTGCGTGTTCTGGTGAAGTATGGGAACAGACGGTTGATAGCTTACAAAACAATTACAGTTGTTACATTCTAACGATGCCTGGATTTGCAGGTATTCCTCCCGAAAAGAATCCGTCCTTTGATAGTTGGGCAAAACAGATTATTGGGTTCATTCAAAAAGAAAATATAAAAAATCCTATACTCATAGGTCATAGTATGGGTGGTGGCTTGGCTCTTTATATAGCATCAAGCCAGCCAAATTTAGTCAAAGGCATTGTCATTGTAGATGCACTTCCTTGTTTGGCGGCTCTTTATAATCCCGATTTTCAGAGTAAAAAGATTGCTCCCGAAGAGTTTAGCGAGTTTGAATCTCAAATGCGCAAGATAGATGAAGAGCAATTTTACAGGCAAGCCTATATCAGCGCAACATCGCTTACGAGTGATTCGCTTCGGTATGACAATCTCGTCAAATGGAGCTTATCATCTGACAGAACGACTTACGCCCATATGTATTATGAGTATTCCAACATAGATTTAAGACCCATTATACCAAGCATTTCCGTTTCAACATTAGTTTTGTTGGAGTATCCTTTTAAGAAAATAGCCCCTATGATTGAGCAACAGTTTGGCAATCTGCCGAACATCCGGTTGGAATACGCGAATAAAGGATTGCATTTCATTATGTTTGATGACTGGGAATGGTATATACAACAGATTATGGACTTTTTAAATGACAGACCGTGAGTTTCGAGTATTTATATAAGGTCTATTGGGATAAGGTCTTCCGATTATGTATGGGCTATTTCAATGATTATTCTTTGGCGCAAGACTTGGCACAAGATGTCTTTGTCCGTGTGTGGCAATATCTTCCCACTTTCAAAGGTGAATCATCCGTAGGAACGTGGATTTTTCGTATTGCCACAAACATTTGTTTGCGCCAAAGAGAGCGTCAGAATAGTATTTCTCAAGCAGAAGTCCCATTGAACCTGTTTGCTAAAGAGCCGAGCGATAATTCATTACAGGTGAAAATTCTGTATGAAGCCATAGCAGAGCTTCCGGAAATGGACCGCTTGATTATTTCACTTTATCTCGAAGAGTTGAAGCAAGCTGAAATAGCTCAAATCACAGGCCTGTCGGAAGCAAATATACGTGTAAAGATACACCGGATAAAATCCACATTAGCAAAAAAAATACGTAATAATGATGAATGATATAGATATAAAATCCTTATGGAAAGGACAGCAGGCACCTGTTGCAGATTTGTCTGCCATACGCAAAAAGATAAAATGTTTCAGATTACGCAGAATCGGAGAGGCTTATGCCGTCATTACGCTTATGATATTAGCCATTGTCTTTGGAGCGGTTATCTGGATATGTTGGCCACCCTTGCTGACGGTCACCAAAGTGGGCATTACTTTGTTGTCCATAGGCTTTATGCTGCCGGCTTTATCCTACGGCAGACTCCTTCGGCTTTATTATGGACTGAAAATTGATAGTACCAATATTGACTATATAGATAATCTTTTAAGAATAAAAAAGCGAGAGTACAGACAGCAGCATCTCATCTTGAACTTATATTTTTTCTTTTTGTCAATTGGTTTTGCACTCTATGGATATGAATATACATTTTTCCATTCGTTTTATTGGGGGATAATTGCTTATTCTGTTCTGTTGCTATGGATTGCTCTAAACTGGTTTGTGTTCCGACCGCGTATCATAAGAAAACGCAATCACAAGTTCTACGACTTTATGAGGTACATTGAAAGTCATAGGGAACAGCTATTAGAATAGGTATTGTCTTTGGGACAAACACATAAAAAGACAGATACATTCTCATTTACTGTAAGCATTCGATAAACTACAAGTTTTAAACCTTTATATACAACAATAGCGACTGTCACTATGAACCTAATAGTTTCAGTCGCTATTATTTTGTTGAACCTATATGTTGCATATGGCATTAGTTGTCAGATACCCCATGTTGTTTTGTCAACTATTAAAGGTCCCTAAGTGTCATTTTCCTATAGGACTTCTGACCATAAAAAAAAGACCTACAAATCAATAATTTGCAGATCCCTATCCTATCACTGTCCATTTCTGTCCAGTAGTTACAGCGGAAGCTGGGGGATTCGAACCCCCGGTACGGTAACCCGTACGGCAGTTTAGCAAACTGCTGGTTTCAGCCACTCACCCAAACTTCCGTTTGTTTGTGTCATTTTTGAAAACACATTTTCTCTCAAATGCGGTGCAAAGATAGATGGAGTTTTTGACTTGTGCAAACTTTTCACGCACTTTTTTTGCACTTTTCGCATAGTCCTCTCGGTAAGAAAAAGACAGAATCAAGATAGAAAGATCAATCAATGATACAAAAATAAAGAGAAAACTGCTGCTTCCCCCAAAATCAATTAACGTTCATATTGCAATGTATCATCAATAGACCTGTCGGGATTAGGCATCAAATATCCCCAAATCTTTCTTCCTGATAAATTAGGAAGAGAATTATGAAACTGTTTCGAACTTATCGTGCGATGATTTGGGGTGAGTTTTTGAGGCATTTCCGTTTGTGTGATGAGAAAGATAGCGGGTCATCTGTGTGTAAATGAAAGGACTGCAACCCTCCATGTGCTTATCCCCATTTTCAGGTATTGCGCCGTATCGGGATTTTCCGTACCTTTGCATCCGTTTTTAGGAAAAACAAGTATATCACATTTTAATTATTTCTTGCCTTATGACAATGAATTTCAAACCGGGACGTTGGAATCATCACGTCGACGTCACCGATTTCGTAAAGACTAACATTACTCCTTATGTGGGCAACGCATCTTTCCTGACCGGTCCCACCGAACGTACCAAAGCCGTATGGAATAAATGCCTGGAAGCGCTTGCCGAAGAACGTGCCAACAACGGCGTGCGCTCGCTCGATCCGTCTACCGTCTCTACTATCACGTCGTTTGCTCCAGGATACATTGATAAAAACAATGAAGTAATCGTCGGTCTGCAGACCGACGAGGTGCTGCGCCGTGCCATCAAGCCCTTCGGAGGCATCAAGGTCGTAGAGAAAGCTTGCCGCGAAAACGGAACAGAAGTAGACCCGAAGGTAAAGGATATATTCACGCATTACCGCAAGACGCACAACGATGGTGTATTCGATGCTTATACTGAAGAAATCCGATCATTCCGCTCGCTGGGATTCCTCACCGGACTTCCCGACAACTACGCACGCGGACGAATCATTGGTGACTACCGCCGCCTTGCTTTGTACGGACTGGACCGACTGATAGAAGCGAAGCAGGACGACCTGCGTCACCTGACCAGCCCGATGACTGATGAGCGCATCCGCTTGCGTGAGGAAGTGATGGAGCAAATCAAGGCTTTGAAAGAAATAAAGATACTGGGAGAACAATACGGACTCGATCTGAGCCGTCCGGCCGAAACGGCACAGGAAGCGGTACAATGGGTATATATGGCCTACCTGGCTGCCGTGAAAGAGCAAGACGGAGCAGCAATGTCGCTAGGCAACGTGTCATCATTTCTCGACATCTACATCGAGTATGACCTTGCTCACGGAACATTGGATGAAGCACACGCACAGGAACTGATTGACCAGTTTGTCATCAAACTCCGTATGGTGCGCCACTTACGTATGCAGGCGTACACTGATATTTTCGCAGGCGACCCCACATGGGTAACCGAGTCCATCGGCGGACGCTTCAATGACGGACGGGTGAAAGTGACAAAGACCTCCTTCCGCTTCTTACAGACACTGTACAACCTAGGGCCTTCGCCCGAACCGAACCTGACCGTGCTCTGGAGCCCGCAGCTACCCGAAGGCTTCAAGGATTTCTGCGCACAAGTATCCATCGATACATCTTCCATCCAGTACGAAAACGACGACCTGATGCGCGAGGTGCGCGGTTCGGACGATTACGGTATTGCCTGCTGCGTGTCGTATCAAGACATCGGCCGTCATATCCAATTCTTCGGTGCACGCTGCAACCTGGCCAAGGCACTCTTGCTTGCCATCAACGGCGGACGTTGCGAAAATACGGGCACAGTGATGGTGAAAGATATTCCGGTATTAAGTAACGATGAGCTGAATTTCGAGGAAGTGCTTGCCAACTACAAGAAAGTACTGAAAGAGATGGCACGCGTATACAACGACGCGATGAACATCATCCATTACATGCACGACAAATATTATTACGAGAAAGCGCAGATGGCCTTCGTTGACACCGACCCGGAAATTAACCTGGCATACGGAGTGGCCGGTATGTCAATCGCAGTAGACTCGCTTTCTGCTATCAAATATGCCAAGGTAAAAGCACGCCGTAACGATATCGGACTGACCGAAGGTTTCGACATCGAAGGCGAGTTCCCCTGCTTCGGGAACGATGATGACCGCGTGGACCATTTGGCGGTAGACTTGATTTATTACTTCGACGAAGAACTGAAAAAGTTGCCCGTCTACAAACACGCCAAGCCGACACTCTCCATCCTGACCATCACCTCAAATGTGATGTACGGCAAGAAAACGGGCGCCACCCCTGACGGACGTGCCAAAGGAGTAGCATTCGCCCCTGGAGCGAACCCGATGCACGGGCGTGACAAGAACGGAGCCGTAGCATCACTCAGCTCGGTGGCAAAATTACGTTACCGCGACTCACAGGATGGTATCAGCAACACGTTTTCCATCGTTCCGAAATCACTGGGTGTAGACCGCGAAAGTCGCATTGAAAACCTGGTGACATTAATGGACGGATATTTCGTAAAAGGGGCACACCACCTGAACGTGAATGTGCTGAATCGTGAAATGCTGGAAGACGCGATGGAGCATCCTGAAAAATACCCGCAACTCACCATCCGCGTATCGGGCTATGCGGTCAACTTCATCAAGCTAAGCCGCGAGCACCAGTTGGAGGTTATCTCACGCAGTTTCCACGAACGGATGTAAAATAGTTTAACAATTGGACACGGGACACAAGGTGACCTGATCATCCACAAAGAAGCTCAACACCAGTGCGTCTCCGTGTCCAAAGTAAAAAATAATAATGGCAATAAAAGTACATTCATACGAATCGTTGGGCACTTACGACGGACCTGGCATCCGTCTGGTAGTCTTTTTGCAAGGGTGCAACTTCCGGTGCTTGTATTGTGCCAATCCCGACACCATCAATCCGCAAGGTGAAAGCAAGGCCACGGATCCCCAAGACATTTTGCGGATGGCAACAAATCAAAAACCTTTTTTCGGCAAGAAAGGCGGCATCACCTTCAGCGGAGGAGAACCTACGATCCAGGCAAAAGACTTGATACCTCTGTTCCGGATGCTGAAGAAAGAGGGCATTCATATCTGTCTGGACACAAATGGAAGCATCTGGAACGAAGATGTGAAGGAACTGCTGACACTGACCGACCTGGTACTGCTCGATGTAAAGGAATTTAATGATATACGCCATCGCCGGCTGACCGGTCATAGCAATGCCCAAACGCTGGAAACGGCTGCCTGGCTGGAAGCTAACGAAAAGCCCTTCTGGTTGCGTTACGTGCTAGTTCCAGGCTACAGTTCATTTCGTGAAGACATCAAGGCTTTAGGAGCCCATTTCCATCCTTACCGGATGATAGAACGAGTAGAAATCCTGCCTTACCACACACTAGGCGTTCATAAGTACGAAGCAATGGGTCTGGATTACCAATTAAAAAAAGTTCCTCAAAATACACCCGAAGAACTGGAGGAAGCCCAGATGCTGTTCGAAACATACTTTATTAAAGTCTATGTCAATTGAATGGAGCTCTATGTAGCCCGGTGTAAAGTAACTGTTTTACCACAGAGGACACAACACACAGAGTCTTTTAAATTTTTCCTTCGAGTGCTCAGTGTCCTCTATGGTAAGAAAATACACGAACTTGTACCGCGCATGATATAACTAGAAACCGCGTCTTGCTATATTGAAAAATTAAAGCCCGTCATCCTGTCCCTTACGCTTCACATACACCCGGTGAGGAGCACGCCCCTTGATGTCGATAAGGTGCGCTTTCACCCATTTGTCCAAGTCCTGCCAAGCTTTGTATTTCAGCAGCCCCGTCAAAGCGCCATATTCCGCACGGGTGATATAGTCGTGGCTCTCCAGATACGATTGAAGCAAGGCGAGCCGCTCTTCCTCCGTATACGTGTACGAACTTTGCCGGAATTTCTTCCCCGAAGGGGCACGCAGTACCTTTCCGTCGCATTGCTTCGAGAACTGTTTCGATACGGTCACCTTCACCTTATCAAAACGGATGGATTGGGCGTGTATATCCCCTTTATCGTACACTTCCGCATCTGCCTTGAGCGAGGCAGAAACCGTGCCGATGTTCCCTATCTGCACGCGGTACCCCTCCGAAAGGAGCTGCTTGGTCCAGTTTTCTATTTCTTCCATCACGGCAAGGATATTTCCTTTGGTCAATCCGGAATGGGAGGCAATCTTTTCTGTAAGTTCATCAAAAGAAACAGTCTTGTAAGGACGCAGTTTAGGATAAAGGTGCGATCCGCTTTCATTGTTTCCTTTTGGCGGCACAGGCAAGAAATCATAAAGGGCACTCATGGCAATGTGTTTTTAAAAGGTTAATAATCGGTTTTCAGTTGTCTCCTTTTTACGGTTTCCATATCGAAACCGTACGTTCTTCAATTGGAAACCATACGTTCTCCAATTGGAAACCGTACGTTCTTGATATCAAAACCGTAAAAGGGAGCTATCTGCAAAGATAATATAGCCCAGAAGAGAAGTCAAGTGTTTGGGGGATTTATTTGAAAAAGATTCGGATATAAATTCTTGATTTTTCAAATAAAAAAGAATATTCGTTTGATTTATTCGTAAGTATTGCTTACTTTTGTGGCAGTGAGCAGTCAGAAGCGTCTGCGGCTCACTATTTTGTGGGAAAAATATTATGTGAGAAGCGTCATGCTTCATTCTTGTTCTTGAAAACCTAGGAAATTTTCAAAACACACAAGGATGGACGTTGGCGGTTCCCACGCTGCATAGCGTGGGTCTGCTGTCTATTTACCATTGTGTGTTGGGTTTTCCTAGGACCTTCAAGAACGTGGAAGTAGCACGCAGTTCCACGCTTCTTTTTGTTAACTTTTAAATCTTCGAGGGGCTGGAAGGTAACGGAGGATTCAATTATGAGCCATAATTATGAAGTCGGCAATATTGTGAAACTAAAATCGAATGGTCAGAATATGCGAATAATTTCGGTTAGAAAAAATCCTATTGACGAAGAACTTTCGGATTATATTGTTTGTGAATGGGACATGAATGGAGAAAAGAAGCAAAGAACATTTCATGTTGATGAAGTTGAATTTGTTAATGTGGGAAAGATAAAACCTTATAACATTGATGATGATTGCTACTCTTCTTGTTGGTGATTAGTGACTAAATATTTGTATCTGCCTATAATTATGTGTATGATGAAGCGGAAATTTCCATTTTTTATAATAGCGTTATTTATTATATGCCCGTCTTGTTCAAAACGTGTTCCAATACATCTTGATAATATAGCTTTTTCAAAACAGAATTTCACATTCTGCTTTAAAGGAAAAGATTCTACCCAACTAACATATATTATAAAATATGGCAATTTTGAATTATATAAAACTCAGTTTTTCGCTGAAGATGATAGTTCTTATAGTTTTAAAAAAGCGACCATAAAGATGTTAAGCAAAAAGGCTTATGAAATAGCATACGAAATAGCAAATAAAGATTCGTTTCCTATACACTACATGATAAAAAATGACAGTATTATATTATGTGACACAGCAATATTTTACAAAAAAATTCCTCCAGTTATTTCAGATAGCATTTACGCTTATATGAAAAATACTCATTATGCTGGGGTGCAAAAAAGTACATATAAAGATAAAATTTACGACGTAAAAAAATTTTTGGTAAATTACAATCTAAAAGCAGATAGTACAACCATAGAAACTATGGCAAGGTATTTATTTTACTTGTTGACTAATAATACAATAGCTTATAAGAATAATAAAAAAATTCCGATTTATAAACAATTACCAGCGCAGTCTGTGAATATAAAAACAAATATGAACGCAGATTATTTTTATTTAGTTGGTGTAAAAAATCAGAAAACTTTAGATGACTTTATTAAGACCGAAATAGTCAATGGATTTACGCAAGGACAATCTTCTTATGTAAGAGGTACAAAAGATTTACACTTGTCACCTATAAAAACGCATGGAAATTATCTTTATTTATTTCTGTGTGGAATAAATAAAGATTGGAGTTCAAAAAGTATTCTTGTAGGTGGTGTAATTATTGACGATGTACCTCCATATATTTCATCTAAGTTTAACTATTCATCTATTTTTGAAGCTAAGAAACATAGAGAATATGGATATAATATTGAAAAATTTTATAATTACTATGTCGACTTTGATTATAACTATGATATACAAACAGATATTTTGTCATTGAAATATGGAAATTTTGATGGAAATGATTACGATGGTTATTCTGTTCCTTTTATATTAAAATTAGATTCGTCTTTTGATTTATCTGCAATAGTTATTAAAGGTAAAAAGAAAAAGATAAATGATATGAACGTAGAAATAAGGGAGCAAGGCAATACTATATATAATTATACAAAACATTATATTATAAGATTCAGACACCATTTTCATAAATTGAATACTGGTGATAATTATATACAAATTGATTTTTTAGATACACGTGGAAATAAGTCAACAACTACAATTAATATAAGAACTGAAAGAATAAGAAATAATGGAACTGAAGTGAATGTATATAATGAAATCTATAATTAAAATTGATCATGCTGAAATCTGTTTTACAATGAAATATTTATAGAAAATTCAATAAATCTATGTTATATGTCAATAAACAAAGAACATAGTTTAGCAATCAGCAAAATACTTAATTGCTATCTGAACACACAAGTGAACGACCTATTTGATTTGGCTGAAAACATGAAAGCACTAAACAACTTTCAAGTTAAGATAAATGAATTGCAAGACATGAAAAATGCCAATCAAATAGAACAAAATGGATTAGCTTTGATTTTACTACGGAAATATGTAATGGAAGAAAAGTTTGGGAAGCAATTGATGCGGAATCTGATACGCCAATATTATGACTTGAATGATGAACAAATTTTGAAATACGAAAATTGTGCGGTTGGGAAATACAACAGATATTTTATAACAAATTTTTCCGTATATATTCGAAAAGGTATTCATTTTCATTGTGACAATCATGAATATTTCTTATCACCGCCTTGTTGTAATATCCATAATGATTTTGGAAGAAATTGCACAACAAATAAATATAAGACAGAAGAAGGTATAGGATATTTTATGACATCTTTAAACTTAAACCCTAATGCTGATTCATTTGAACATTTGCATAAAAACGGAATCATAAAGAATCCTTATATTGATTGGAGTAAATGGGATATAGATGATTTTGTTGAAATGAATGATTCTATCACTTTACATCCCCTATTAAACAATTGTGGCTACATCGCTTGGCAAGGAATAGACAATATAGAGCAAACCCTTCGCCACATTCAGCAATTAAATAATAAGAATCGGGCGGAAACGGATAAAGATTATATTACGGATGAAACTGTAGAGAAAAAATTGGAATATTATACGAACAACATTTATAAATTGTATTCGTATTTACCTCTTCAAGCATCATTCGTTTTGGAACATCAAGATGAATTAGATTGGGGAGTTATGGAACTGAATCCACGGATAGAATGGACATTTCCTTTGGTACAACTGTTATTGAGAAAACATGCTCTATTGCCAGAACCGGAACAATCCAAAGGTCTAAAAGGAAACCAAAGCATGTTTGACAAATTGTTCAAGCCGATACTAAATGATGAGATTATTAGTGATTTAGAAAAGTTATATGACATGTAAATAAAACGCTACAAGTATGGTCAAGACATTAAAGGAACAGCAACGCTTTATCATAGAGACAAAAGCGAATGCGGAGAGTGTGATAGCTACGGAAAAGGCTGATAATGAACAATGGAAAATCCGTTTGAAAAAGGACAGGGCTTACCCTCAAAGTTCCCGTACCAAGCGGAAGAAAAGGAAATAAAATGGAGATAGACAAAGAAACATTAGACTCAAGGATTCAACAAGCGTCAGATTGCGTCAAGTTCTTGAATGAACATCAGGAAGTTTGGCTGCGCTTACATGATTCAAGTTATTCCCTTTTGGTCGTCCATGCTAAAAGAGGCAAGGATTATTGCTTTCCGAGTTTTTCTAAAAGCTTGATTCCTTATACTAAGCTATTACAGCAATATCAAGAATATAAGCATGACGTGAAAGTTTGGAATGCAGGTAATCCAGTATATTCTGAATATTGGTTGCCTATAAGCACAAATTATGTGGCAGAAGAAACCTATATCGATTTGTCCTCCGCCAAACTGCCCATACTTGTAGCCAGCTGGAAATTGAATGAACATTATGTAAAGACCGCTTGCCCTTCCCTTTTGAAGTTTATAAAGGCTGAAAAGAAAAAGAATAGGCAAATCATGCCAACACTCAAAAGAATGAAATCTTTTTGGAATATGTTTGCCAAGTTTTTCAAAAGAGCAAAAGAAGAAAAGCCAGACCGTTCTGCTAAAGATGACAACAATGACAACTTTGCCAAGTATAAAGGATTGGGGAAACACAATCCTTGCTTGATAGACATATGCAACAGATTTTGCGGTTCGCTTTCGAAAATCTCTTTGAAAGGTTCCACCAATCTGAATGCCTTGCTGACAGAATTGCCCGACTTGAATTTGGATGAAATGTATGTATTGGATAATTACAATCCTCAGCCCGACTCTCCTTATTTTAGGGATATCGGACAGCATTTGCGGCTTTACGCCCGGCTTAAATCTGTAGAAAAGCCATGCGATGTAGATTTTGCCATGTGGTATAATAGGGATAAAAAATATCCGGAAGCAAAACCTCTCCCAGAGTTTGAAAGTCCTTTCAAACACATTACATTACCTTTTACCGAAGAAGCCATTTGGCAAGCTTATCTGTTGAAGCAAACCAAGCATAAGATAGGGATGTGGTGGCATGGTTTGTATAAATATCGGGTCTTCATTAATCAGATTGAGGACATAGACCATCTGACACAACTGTTTGAAGCGAACTATAATGAGCTAAATCACTTTAAATCTGAGGCAAAGGCAAATTGGTCGGAAAGCATGTCTCCCGTAGTCTTCTTGGATGATGATAAAGCCTACATCAGCCATTATTGGTTCGATTATTGGTATGGACTAAGGCAAGTGGAATGCTTGGTAAAGTACAATCCACATTCTCATACGATTACTGATTTTCAGATAAAAGAATCAGAAGCGATTGTTCGTTTTCATTGCGGAATAATGTTTTAGTGGGTAAGAAGCCATGAAAACATTGGGATATGTCAATAAAAATGAAGACAAACTGAAAGGCGTTTTCTTCGGCCAACCCATAAGAGATACGTTAGGGTTGTTCATGCGGCATCCAATGGGAATCGGCAGGCATAATATCAATCTAACTAGCCCATTTACAAAAAGGAATCCGCCTCAAAATAAAGTTACTTTTATCTTGAGGCGGACTTAATATTTGTATAAAGGCCTACTTCAGGTCAATCATCTTATAGCGCTCGCCGGTAGACTTCACCAGTTCGTTCAGGAATTCTTGCGGATATCCGGGACGGTCAAGCGGAGCCGTATTGCCCGTTTCGGGACGTACCAGCTTGCCATTCTTTACCCGTTTCACTACCCCGTCGTTATAGCGCACAATGAGGAACTCGCCCAACTTCTTCCATGCATCTACCGCCGCCTGGGCACTCATGCCTGTGTAATTGGTGAGGAACTCTTTCGCCTTCTGCGGATTCTCGGCATAAAGTTTCATCGCGGTGCTTTCGATTCCAGATTGCGCATCGGCATACATATCTTCCAATGCATTCTGAACGGTACGCATATCCTCTACCATCAAGCTATAACGCGGACGAATCATATCTGCCACCCAATTGTAAATCCAAAACGCCGAGTTCCATGAGAACGTGACACAATCGCCTTCTCCTTCGGCATACGAAGCCGGCACCTTATCGGTATTGCAATACACCGGAGTGAAAACCGTCATGTTGGCATCGTCCAAGCCGAACCACAGAACACCGCCAATAGCATCGGGCATCGTGGAACGCATCTGGGAAACAAACGTAAAGGCACTTTGCTGGGTCGAGATGGGACGCTCGTTGAAATATTCCTGCCCGTCTACCTTAAATGTCAACGGAGACAAGCGGTAAGGCATCTGAAAGGCTCCGGCACCCATATCGTTCGTAATATCGAGGGGAGTCCCTTCGTAATGGTCGCGCATCGCCTGCTGGATGTCGCGCACCGACACCTTGCGGTCGGGCTTCACGTAAAGCGGCATCGGCTCCTTGCTTTTGCCTTGGATGTAAGGAAGATATGCATCGCCGGTGGTCTTGCTGAACATATTATAGAAACTCCACACGCGGGCTTCGCACGCACGCAAGCCACTGAAATCCAGCGGACAATAGGCATCGGCAAAGCTGAAATCCTTGTTCATCCCATTGAAATAACCTTTTTCACGGGCGAAGGAAATCACATCGGGCGAATACAGACAATTGTCCTTGTCGTTCAGGTCGAACTTATGGATGCGGCTTTGGTTGGCATGTGCCGCGATGCAATCATCGGGAACGCGTACCGCTACCCATACGGCACCTTTCACGCCCGGTCCTTTGCCTATCATTTCCATAATCCATACCTCATTCGGGTCGGCGATAGAAAACGATTCTCCGCTGCTATAATATCCGTATTCCTTAACCAGATCGGTCATCACCTTAATGGCTTCCTTTGCCGTGCGAGAACGCTGGAGCGCCACATAAATCAAGCTTCCATAGTCCATGATTCCGGTAGTATCCACCAGTTCGGGACGTCCGCCAAAGGTGGTCTCCCCTATCGTCACCTGAAATTCGTTCATATTTCCGATGACATTATAGGTCTGCTTCGCCTCCTTTATCTGCCCCAGGTACTTGCCGGTATCCCATTCGTAGATAGGGCGCATGGCTCCCGATTCGTGCGTCATCGCCGGATAATGGCACAAGAATCCGAACATGCCGTACGAATCCGCCGAGTAGGAAACGATTACAGACCCGTCGGCAGAGGCTTTCTTTCCGACAATCAGGTTGGTACAAGCCCAACCGTTCATCACACACATTGCCAATAGCATGGCAATCCATCCAAGTTTTTTTCTCATTGTTATTCGTGTTTTTTATTTTGATAATTTATAATTGTTCTGAAACGCAGATACCCGCAGATTGACGCGGATTTAAATGCATCGCCCGATGCACCTATATGCATCAGCCGACGGACGTATATGCATCGACTCGCGCACCTATATTCAGAATTCATATTCCTCTCGTGCCTCGTTCCCGCATCCGTCTTTCACGATGACTTCCAGCCGATGAGCCACGCCTTTCTTTATCCGCTCAGGGTCTTGAATGACCAAGATGCCTTTCTTCAGCCCGAACAATACAAACTCTCCGTCGACATAAACCTTATACGAAGCAATCCCAGTCTGCGCATCGCTCACCCGGAAACGTATGTTGCGGTTCGTACGCCAAGTGCCTCTTCCCAAGGGAGTAATGCGTGGAGCGACCGTATCTATCTGTACCGAAAATGTACCGAGCGTACGGACGGTTGCCTTTATCCAACCGTTGGCGTATGTTCCTCCCACCGATGCTTTCCACTTGCCCACCCGTTGCTCGATGTAATATTTCGTGGTATCTGCTACGGGCAAACGGCGCACGCCTATTTCCAACGGACAAAAGCCATGCAAAGGTGCAGGTCCCGCATCAAGTACATAGTCGAACGAGATATTCCCACTATCACTCACCACACGGGTATCCAGTTCGGTATCTTCATACACCATGGCTTTCGGAACAATCAGGTTCATGCCCGGTTCCTGTACGACATTGGTCTGGTTCCAGTGCAATATCCACTTGGTTTGAGGCTCGTAAGCAGGGATGTCCTGCCGCTTTCCGGACACGGTGAAACGATAAGAACGCTTGTTCCCGAAATTATCCTCCAGCACATACCGGAAATGATAATCGCGCTCCTCGTCTATCGTCACGATGCCCCTTGCGTCATCCGTCTCCAATAAACGCAAGCTATTGCCGGGAGCCTTATACGAACGCATGACGAGCCGGCGGGTTTTCGCGTACTCTCCATAATCGATAAAGCTGTTTATCATCCGGTTCTCATTTGCCGAAACTTCATCGGTAACGCTCCGGAAAACCTGTACCGAATCGACATAAAGCGTCACCGAATGCACGCCATAGAAATTGGAAGTCCCGCTCATGTAATCCTTAGCGGCAATGCCCGTATAGATTTCTCCCCATGCCGTAAAGCGTTGCTTCAGGTTTCCAGCCCCTACCAGCTTGCGCCGGGAACTTCCGTCTACCACTCCCCTGCCCTTTACGGGATAAAGCCCTATCAGGCTTGCCACGGGCGGACGGTCATCCTTCAGGTATTTCCGGAAGTAAGGCATGGGGTCGACATAATCCCCGTTATCGTTCCGGCGCAACTCCAGGTGCAGGTGCGGCCCTGCCGATGAGCCTTCGTTTCCGCTCAACGCAATCATTTCTCCCTTTTCTATGGGAAGCACATCCGGCTCGATGCGGATGTCGCATACAAACGTCTCATGTTCGTACTGATACTTACGGACATATTCCTGAATTTTCGGAGCGAACGAAACCACGTGTCCGTATACCGAAGTGAATCCGTTGGGATGGGTCACGAACAAAGCTTGCCCATATCCGCCATGCAGCACCATGACGCGCGACACATAGCCTTCCGCTACACTGTAAATAGGTTTTCCTGTCACGCCTCCGGTCTTGATGTCCAAACCGTTATGGAAATGATTGGGACGCAATTCACCAAAGTTCGCGCTCAATAAAAGCGGAAAGTCGAAAGGCGAACGGAAGTCCGGCTGCATCCTGTTCTGTCCTTGCAAGGACAACATCGCCCCCCAAGCCAGTATCAATAATGTCAATAATAGATGTTTTCTCATCTGAATCTATCTGCTATTTTTATTCATTATCTAAAATCGGGAACAAATATACAATTTCCCTGTAAAAACGCCACATGAAATTTGTCATCTATTCATTTTTTTCTTATATTTGTGAACTTTCGGATGATTCCGAAAAGGAAACTTGTGACCTTTCCTAATACCAAGATTCTCTTTACATTTTTACTTGTTTTCAATAGGATTACATATAATTATAGCAAACAGAATAGGAAGGGAAACAGTTATGATTGCTCCCCCTTCTGAGCGGATGATGATATCTGTGATGATGACTTTAACGCATGAATGTTACAAGTAGAGAATCTCTTTCTTCTACTTGTAACAAACAAGCGAACATTTTTCTCGTTATTACTACAAGTTATAGCAGATAAATATTTTTCAATAGGTCTGTCGACAATAATGTCTTACCTTTGCGGTGCATTAGAAAAAGTATAACCACTTTAAAACATTATTGCGATATGTTCGAAAAAGGAAACAGAGGAAACACTCTACACGGAATCCTGCTCATTGCCCTCTTCTCATTTGCAGCATTCTACATCTCAGAAATCCCATTTGTCAGAAATCTCTCATTCAGCCCGCTTATCGTCGGTATCATATTAGGCATGCTGTATGCCAACAGCTTACGGAACCGGTTGCCAGAGACATGGGTACCGGGCATCAAGTTCTGCACCAAGCAAATCCTGCGTGCCGGCATCGTGCTTTACGGTTTTCGTCTGACCCTTACACAAGTAGTAGCGGTAGGGCTTCCCGCCATCCTCATTGATACCCTCATCGTGGCTGGCACCATCGGACTGGGTGTATGGCTGGGACGTGCCTTGAAAATGGACAAGGACACTTCGCTCATGACCGCTACGGGAAGTGCCATTTGCGGTGCGGCAGCAGTACTGGGAGCCGAACCGGTGGTGAAATGTGAAGGGCATAAAACCGCCATTGCAGTATCTACGGTCGTTATCTTCGGTACCATTTCCATGTTCTTATACCCGATTATGTACCGCGCCGGACTATTGGACGCATTAGGGAACATCGGTACGGCTATCTATACCGGAAGCACACTTCACGAAGTGGCACACGTAGCCGGAGCCGGCAATGCCATGGACCCGACCGATGCCTTGGGCATAGCCGGTACAGCCACCATCACCAAGATGATTCGCGTCATGATGCTTGCCCCGGTATTGGTTATCATGAGTTTCGCACTTGCCAAACGCAAGTCGGCTGAAACCGGAAGCACCTCGGGTAAAAGCAAAATCACCATCCCCTGGTTTGCCTTCGGATTTATCGGCATCATCTGCCTCAACTCTTTCCTACAATATATATTAGGTGTAGAGAGTGTAAAGGAAATCCCGCTGAACGGCGCCATCGAATACATCGATACCTTTATGCTGACCATGGCGATGACGGCACTGGGCACAGATACCAGCATCGAGAAGTTCAAGCAAGCGGGCGCCAAACCGTTCCTTCTTGCCGGATTATTATATGTATGGCTGGTGGGAGGCGGATACCTGCTCACGAAATGGCTGGTTCCGGCGTTGATGTGATGTCTCACAAAGAAACGATTTAAACACAGATTAGCGCAGATTTACATGGATAAATAATAAAAAGAATCCATGCAAATCTGCGTTTCTTCGTTTTTTCAATAGCAGAACAAATCATATTTAAAGAATTATTCGTAGTTTTGCAGCGATTTGTTACAATATGAAACAATTTAATTACTGAAAAACTATGATAACATTTGTATTGAGCCTGATAGCCCTCGTAGCGGGCTATCTCATTTATGGGCGTATCGTAGAGCGTATATTTGCTCCCGATGACCGCCCTACCCCTGCGGTCAGCATGGCGGACGGGGTCGATTACGTGGTACTTCCCGGATGGAAGATTTTTATGATTCAATTCCTGAACATTGCTGGAACAGGCCCTATCTTCGGTGCCATCATGGGAGCCAAGTTCGGTCCTTCCGCTTACCTGTGGATTGTATTAGGCTGCATCTTTGCCGGAGCCGTGCACGATTATTTAAGCGGCATGCTCTCCATGCGCCATGGCGGAGCCGGATTGCCCGAACTGGTAGGCGCTTATCTGGGCGACCGCACCAAGAAAGTAATGCTGGTTTTCTCCGTATTCCTCTTATTAATGGTAGGTGCCGTATTCGTTTATAGCCCTGCTATCATTTTAGGAAAACTTTGCAGCGACTCGCTAACGTGGGTGTACATCTGGTGCCTCATCATTTTCGCTTATTACTTCCTTGCCACCATGCTGCCCATCGATAAGATTATCGGACGCATCTATCCGATTTTTGCCATAGCCATGCTGTTTATGGCAATCGCCTTAATGGGCGTGCTCTTTATCAAATGGCCTTCCCTACCCGAACTGACCGATGGGCTTACGAACATGAATCCGGCTTCAGGAACCATATTCCCCTGCCTGTTCATCACTATTGCCTGCGGAGCCATCAGCGGTTTCCATGCCACCCAAAGCCCGCTTATGGCACGGTGCATCAAGAGTGAACGCCAAGGACGCCCCTTGTTCTATGGAGCCATGATAACCGAAGGAGTAGTTGCTCTGATATGGGCCACCGTATCGATGTACTTCTTTTATGGAGGTGCTGCCGGAGAGTTAGGCGTGCCGGCTACCCTGCAAGCGCCCGAAGTCGTTACCACCGTATCTCAAGGATGGCTGGGAGTATTCGGCGGCGCCCTGGCAATATTGGGAGTAGTAGCCGCCCCTATCACCAGCGGCGACACAGCCCTGCGCAGTGCCCGGCTTATCATTGCCGAATTCCTGCACTTGGAACAACACTCCATACGCAAACGCATCTACATTTGCATCCCCGTATTCGGAGTCACCTTAGCGCTATTATGGTATAACATTGCCGATGCAGACGGATTCAACGTGATATGGAATTATTTCGGATGGGCTAACCAAACATTAGCGGTATTCACGCTTTGGACAATAACCGTTTACTTGGTACGGAAGAAGAAAAATTATTGGATTACGCTTCTTCCTGCCATGTTCATGACGGCGGTCTGCCTTTCGTTCCTGCTCATTTCCAAGGATAGTTTCGGCTTGCCAACTATCGTAGGCTACATCTCGGCTATAGCCGCTTTCATCATATCGGGATTGCTCTTTGCTATATGGAAAACATCAGCAGGCAAGTCCATGCACAACTAATCATTGCCACAGAAGTACACTGAAGACTTTAGCAAACCTATAATTGGACCTTCAGGGTACTTCTGTATATCTTTCAAAGAAAGGCAAAGTCATTTTGTTCCGCCTTTTATGCGTCCGGGAATCCGGTGTTCCTGCAAATAACGGAAAACAAAATGAATGAAATTAAGTGCCGTTCCATCTTCCTGCCCTTGCTGAGACACGAAACAGAACTGACGCTGGAAATGCAAGCCTGCAATGTCGGTAATTCGAAACACATTCTCTTCCAATTCCCGGCGAATAGCAAATATTGAAACAATGCCCAGACAAGGACTGTGCTTCAAGAAAGACTTGATGCCTTCGGTACTTCCCAAGTGCATCCGTACATTGAGCGAAGAAAGTTTCACTCCCTTTTCTGCCAAGACGGCTTCGATGGCATCCAGCGTGCCCGAACCACGCTCACGGAGAATCAAAGGAATCTGCCTGAATTCTTCAAACGAAATTTCCTCTTCCGGCTCTCCTCCTTCCTGAATAGACGAAACCGGGACCAATTCATCACACAAAAAAGCTTCATAACGCAAATTAGGCAGACGAAACACCCCTTCTACCATTCCCAAATCAATGCTATGTTCTTGCAATGCCTGCTCTACATTACGCGAATTGGTTTCAATCAATGTCAGCTTGATTTTCGGATATTGACGAGTATATTCGGCAAGAATAGGCGGAAGAACATATTGGGCAATGGTGGTGCTGGCTCCCAAACGCAACTGTCCGCTATACTCGTTATGCAACAAATGCATGCTATAATCCAACCTGCGGTATTCAGCAAGAATCCGTTCACTATACTCCAACAGCACACGCCCTGCCTCGGTAAGGGAGATCTTGTTGCCCAACCGGTTGAACAAGCGCACCTGATAAAGACTCTCCAATTCGTGAATATGCTTGGTTATGGCAGGCTGGCTGACAAACAGTTCCTGCGATGCCTTGGTAAAACTCAGGTTCTTGGCCACCGCATAAAAAACTTTCAAACGAAAATCAGACATACCTTCTTCCCATCATAATTCATCGGCACGGATGCCCAATGCCTGAAGTATGGCAAATCCCAACATTTCGAATGTAAAGTTTCCCGAATAAACAGGTGGATTCATGCCGAACACCGTAACCGGATCTTTCTTTTCCACCTTATTTATATAGTCGCTCAGACGGCTACCATATCCGTCTTCATCCGGAACGGCAATGATATGCCGCACATCTTTCGACTCGGCCATCAACTGGAACGACTCGGCAAACAAATCTTCACGCGTAGCCAATCCAGACGGCTGGAAAGCATAAAGCGAGAATTCTCCCAACTGACTCTTAAATGCCATCGAATGAATTTCTTTTTCCAAATCAGCAGGAGCACAAAACGAGAAGCGCTTCCCCTCAGCATCATAAACAAAGATTACCTGCACTTTCGTTTCACCTAAGGATACACCAGCATCTAAGGCAAGACATTCCAACAGTACAGCCAAATCAGCTTTTGGCAACTCACGCTTCAACATCGGGGCAAAATGCGCTTTCAAATCATTTCCCACACGGTCAAGATAAGACGCATCAATCAGCATCACCACCGGGTCGAAAGGTATCTTCTTTTCCATATATCCAAACTATCTAACGGTTTTGGGAGTAAAGATACGAAAACTTTACTGACAATTTGTACAAAGAACGGACAATATTGCAGAAATCCAAGGTAAACATCTGACATATAGACATATATACACTCTTCTTGCCGTTTGGCAAAGAATTTGATGAATAGTAATCGTAATTCATTTACTAAGAAACAAAAAGGAGAATACAATATGAACTTTAACAACTTTACAATCAAATCGCAAGAAGCTGTGCAAGAAGCGGTCAATCTGGTACAAAGCCGCGGACAGCAAGCCATCGAGCCAGAACATTTGATGGCAGGGGTGCTGAAAGTAGGAGAAAATGTGACAAACTTCATTTTCCAGAAACTGGGCATCAACGGCCAACAAATCGAAACGGTACTCGACAGGCAGATTGCTTCTCTGCCGAAGGTATCGGGAGGCGAACCCTACCTGAGCCGTGATGCAAACGAGGTATTGCAGAAAGCCATCGAATACTCGAAAGGATTAGGTGACGAGTATGTATCACTGGAAGCGCTGCTGCTCGCCCTGCTGAATGTGAAGAGCACCGTTTCCACCATGCTGAAGGATGCCGGACTGACCGACAAGGAACTGCGTGCAGCCATCAGCGAACTGCGGCAAGGACAGAAAGTAACTTCGCAATCGAGCGAAGATACCTACCAGTCACTGAACAAGTATGCCATCAACCTGATTGAGGCAGCCCGTACCGGAAAACTCGACCCCGTAATCGGACGTGACGAGGAAATCCGCCGTGTGCTTCAGATATTAAGCCGGCGTACGAAGAACAACCCGATTCTGATTGGTGAGCCGGGTACCGGTAAGACCGCTATTGTAGAAGGGCTTGCCCAACGTATCCTGCGTGGTGACGTGCCCGAAAACCTGAAGAACAAACAGCTCTACTCACTGGATATGGGTGCGCTGATTGCCGGTGCCAAATACAAAGGCGAATTCGAAGAGCGGCTGAAATCGGTTATCAACGAGGTGAAGAAATCAGAGGGAAACATCATCCTGTTCATCGATGAAATCCACACACTGGTAGGTGCAGGAAAAGGTGAAGGTGCCATGGATGCAGCCAATATCCTGAAACCGGCATTGGCACGTGGCGAACTGCGGAGCATCGGTGCCACTACCCTTGACGAATACCAGAAGTATTTCGAAAAGGATAAAGCCTTGGAGCGTAGGTTCCAGACCGTCATGGTGGACGAACCCGACACGGCAAGCTCTATCTCTATCCTGCGTGGCTTGAAGGAGCGTTACGAGAACCACCACCAAGTGCGTATCAAAGACGAAGCCATCATTGCCGCCGTAGAACTGAGCAACCGTTACATCACCGACCGTTTCTTGCCCGATAAGGCTATCGACCTGATGGACGAGGCAGCCGCAAAACTCCGTATGGAGCGTGATTCGCTTCCCGAAGAGCTGGACGAAATCGAACGCCGGTTGAAACAACTGGAAATCGAGCGCGAAGCCATCAAGCGGGAAAAGGATGAAGCCAAACTTGCCCAACTGAACAAGGAAATAGCCGAACTCAAGGAACAAGACACTTCATACAAAGCTAAATGGCAGAGCGAGAAGGAACTGGTGAACAAGATACAGCAGAACAAGAAGGAAATCGAGCAATTGAAGTTCGAAGCCGACCGTGCCGAACGTGAAGGCGACTACGGAAAAGTAGCAGAAATCCGATACGGAAAACTACAGGCATTGGAAAACGAAATCAAGAGCATCCAGGAAGACCTGAAGAAAAAGCAGGGCGACAACGCCATGATTAAGGAAGAGGTAACTGCCGAGGATATAGCCGATGTAGTATCGCGCTGGACGGGAATACCGGTAAGCAAGATGCTGCAAAGCGAACGCGACAAACTGCTCCATCTGGAAGACGAACTGCACAAACGTGTTATCGGACAAGACGAAGCCATCGAAGCCGTAGCAGACGCCGTGCGCCGGAGCCGTGCAGGACTGCAAGACCCGAAACGCCCCATCGGCTCGTTCATCTTCCTTGGCACCACCGGTGTAGGTAAGACCGAACTGGCAAAGGCACTGGCAGAATACCTGTTCGATGACGAATCGCTGATGACCCGTATTGACATGAGTGAGTATCAGGAGAAACATACCGTCTCGCGTCTGATTGGTGCGCCTCCGGGATACGTAGGTTATGACGAGGGCGGTCAGCTGACCGAAGCCGTGCGCCGGAAACCTTACTCGGTCGTACTGTTCGATGAAATCGAGAAAGCGCACCCTGATGTCTTCAATATCCTGCTTCAGGTATTGGACGACGGACGTCTGACGGACAATAAGGGACGTACGGTGAACTTCAAGAACACCATCATCATCATGACCTCCAACTTGGGAAGCTCATACATACAAAGTCAGTTTGAGAAGATTAACGACCAGAACCATGACCAGATTGTAGAAGACACCAAGAAAGAAGTGATGGAGATGCTGAAAAAGACCATCCGTCCGGAGTTCTTGAACCGTATCGATGAAATCATCATGTTCCAGCCGTTGGATAAAGACCAAATCAAGCAGATTGTACGCCTGCAAATCAACGGCATACAGAAGATGCTTGCCGACAATGGCGTAACGCTGCAGATGACCGACGAAGCCGTCGAGTTCCTTGCTACGGCAGGATTCGACCCCGAATTCGGTGCACGTCCGGTCAAGCGTGCCATCCAGCGTTACCTGCTCAATGATTTGTCGAAGAAACTGCTGGCTCAGGAAGTCGACCGCACGAAACCGATTGTGGTAGAACGCAATGCCGACGGTCTGAAGTTCCGCAACTGAAAAATATCAATAATGCTTTATCCACAAGGTTGGTAAAAACAGGATTACCATTTTCAATAAAGCAAAAGAGGCTGTCTCACCACCAAGAGACGGCCTCTTTCTATTTCGAACTTGACGGTGGGTTTGTCTTTTCAAGCAAATTAAGAAAATGCGAACATTTATTTTTTTACAATTGGAGTGAGCTAATTGTGCCTCATACATAGAAGATAGTTTTTGAGATGCTCCCGAAATTTAGGGAAATGTCTTTTTAAAGCTCTGCTATTTCTTCCAGGCTAAGTCCGGTAGCTTCCACTATGATGTCTGTAGATACGCCTAAACTTTTCATTTTTTTCGCCGTTTCCAATTTACCTTCTTTTATGCCTTCTTTTATACCTTCTTTTATGCCTTCTTCTCTTCCTTCCTGCATTCCTTTTTCTCTTCCTTCCCGCATCGCGTTCTCCACCCTGTCCTGCATGTCCTCCTCGTAAATACGGCTCACGTAGAAACGGTCTACTGCCTTATCATAAGCCACACGGTTCGCTTCCGACAGGTTCGCTACGGCAGCCAGCCGTTCCAGATGCTTGAACACCTGTTCTTTCAGCGCATCCGGCATTCTGTTCCATTCGTTCATATTCTTCAGTGCATAGATTAGTTTGTCATACAATGTCTCGCATTCCTCCAGTTGTTTGGTAAAGTAAGGGAACTGCAAGTATATCTGCCGGAAATGCGGGTTCACCGTCCGTCCGCTCTCACGGTCTGCCACCACCGTGTCCGTACGGAATTTCGGCTCTAACTTCCCTTCCTTGAAGTTCATCAGGAATATTCCGTACACGGTTGAGAGTTTGTAGCGGTCACCGTAGCGGGGCGGTGCCTCATTCACCGTGTCTGTTACGTTGTCATTCCTGCCAGCCGGCAATTCCACTTCATCCGTTATGGGACGTTCTATCAACCGGCTGATGGCACGGCATACATAGTACAGCGTACGGTCCAGAAAATTACTGTGCCACCGGTTCTGCATCTCCACGATGATGTATTCCCCGCCCGAAGTCAGGCAATACAGGTCGAAGATAATCCCCCTGTCGTTTACGTTGTCCGAATTGTCTTCCTTGTCGATGAACGTCAGGTCTTCAATGTGATGCTCCCCCGCAAGCAGCTCGTTCAGCAAGGTAATGAGCAGTTCCTTGCTGGCAGGTTGCCCGAAGATGATCTTGAAGCCGATATCCGTAAACGGGTTTACGAAATGCGGCATATATTTCAGTTCCATATGCTTACAGCTTACCAATTTCTTCCCGGCTAAGTCCGGTAGCTTGGGCTATAATATCAATCGACACTCCCAGTTGTTTCAGGTTTCTGGCATCTTCTAATTTACCTTCTGCACGTCCTTCTGCACGTCCTTCTGCATGACCTTCCAATTTTGCTGTATTCAGCACGTCATTTTGAATCATGATGGCATTGACATGTTCGTCATATTCATGCCGTTCTTCTGGCGACATATCATAATAACGAAGCTTTTCCCGCGCTTCAGGTAAGCCGGGCGCTGTTGTATCCGGATCAATAATACCTGTTTTAAGATATTTCACCCACTCTTCCAAAGGCGTTTTTGCCACTTGGTTAAACTCGTTCACCCGTATCAGGTAATATTCAGGGAAAACCTCTTGGGGAAGCTTCTGGATTATAGCACCTTCCTCTTTTGCTGTAATTAGCAGTTCATCATTCGTATGTACGCCGATAAAACGGTTCTGCCCGTGATACAGATAATCATTACCCTTTCCCAAATCGAAATAAAGGATACTGACTAAATACACTTTATTTACCTCTTGATAAATATGCTCCGCAAAAGCAGGTGTACCAAACCGTATGCGTTCCAGATAATAAAGCTTACGCATGTTCTGAATGCGAATCACAATATCATCCCCTTTCTTGTCTTTGGCTTTAATATCTATCCGGTCTGTTTGAGCATCGTCCCATACGCAATAGGCTTTCTCATCTTTTATAATCTCTTCTATACGAATTTCTTCACACAAAAGCACAGTCAGCAATCCTTCCAGCACGCTGAAATTAGCCTTGTCTCTCAACAGCCTTTTGATGGCCCAATCAAACCGTATATAAGAATTCTTTTGCATAAGGACAATTTTTAGTTAAAGATGCAGGCAAGCCCTCGTTTCTTCGATTCCAGCTTAAGAACTAAAAAACATAAGATTTACAAATCTCACAGACTTGTCTGTTTACAAAGATAGGAATACTTGGGGAGATTCACAAATTTGAGTGTGGAGAAGTTTTTAAAGCTTTCATTTTACAGAACCGATCCTTTTGGTTTTGTACCATTTCTCACTCTTGTAACGGATAAAAAGCCTTTTGAAATCTACACTACTGTACATATCACCAAACTTTTTATATTGACAGTGCGAAGGTAGGCACATCTATCTGAACGGGCAATACGTCAGTTTTGAACGCTTATTGGTGATTGATGCAAATCCCTTTCAGGTACCATTCATACAGGCGGTGGATGCCTTCGTCTATCTCCACTTTATGATGCCAGCCCAAGTTGTGAAGCTTCGTTACGTCGGTCAGCTTGCGCATCGTTCCGTCCGGTTTTGTGGCATCCCAGCGCAGTTCTCCCTTGAAACCGATTTCTTTCACAATCTTTTCGGCAAGTTCTTTTATGCTCAGTTCTTTTCCTGTACCTACGTTGATGTGGCAGTTGCGGATTTCCTTATCACCCTCTTTATAGGTGTCTTTGAAGTCCACGTTCAATAACACATGTACACTGGCATCTGCCATTTCTTCACTCCACAGGAACTCACGCAGGGGCTTGCCTGTTCCCCATAATATGACAGCTTCGGGTGTGATGCCGAACTTCGCCAACTTCTCCAATATCTCTTCATCGGTATTCCTGCCGTTCACGCCTTCTACTGGACGCAAGTCGATGTCCTTGCGCACGGCATCCCAGTTTCCTTCGTTCAGGCATTTGGCAAGGTAAACCTTGCGGATCATTGCCGGAAGCACGTGGCTGTTCTCCAAGTGGAAGTTGTCATTCGGCCCATACAGGTTGGTAGGCATTACGGCAATGTAGTTCGTGCCATATTGCAGGTTGAAGCTCTCGCACATCTTCAGTCCGGCTATCTTGGCGATGGCATACGGCTCGTTGGTGTATTCCAAAGGAGAGGTGAGGAGCACTTCTTCTTTCATCGGCTGGGGAGCCTCACGCGGATAGATGCAAGTGCTTCCCAAGAACAGCAGCTTCTTCACATGGTGGCGGAAGCTCTCGCCGATAACGTTCTGCTGTATTTGCAGGTTCTGGTAGATGAAGTCCGCGCGGTATTGCAGGTTTGCCATGATGCCGCCGACATGTGCCGCTGCCAATACCACGGCATCAGGCTGTTCCTCGTCAAAGAAACGCTTTACGGCAGTACCATCCAATAAATCCAGTTCTTTATGACTGCGTCCTACAAGGTTTATATATCCTCTCTGCAAGAGATTATTCCAGATGGCGGAACCCACCAGTCCGTGATGTCCCGCCACATATATTTTCGATGATTTATCTAACATGCTTCTTTAAGTTGACTAGTAAACATGGTTTCAGGTGACCAGGCTTTGACAAAACTATTCAGAACCTTGTCAACTTGTCACCTGAAACCTCGCTGCCTTATTTAACTATTCCTTTCTCTAAATATTCGGCAAGGTTGGTGCGTACCTTCTGTCCGGCATCCTCAGCGGCTACCTTTGCCATATCGGCATCTACCATGAGTTTTACCAATTCTTTAAATGTAGTCTTTTCCGGATTCCAACCCAATTCGGCCTTCGCCTTAGTCGGGTCTCCCCATAAGTTCACCACATCCGTCGGGCGGAAGAAGTCGGGCGACACCTCTACCAACACCTTGCCGGTAGCCTTGTCTATGCCTTTCTCATCAATGCCTTCACCTTGGAACTCCAGTTCGATGCCTACGTGCTTGAATGCCTCGTAACAGAACTCGCGCACGCTATGCTGCTTACCCGTTGCGATAACGAAATCTTCAGGCTTGTCATTTTGCAGGATAAGCCACATACATTCCACGTAGTCCTTGGCATATCCCCAGTCACGAAGTGAAGACAGGTTACCCAAATACAGTTTCTCTTGCTTGCCCTGCTTGATGCGTGCGGCGGCAAGCGTAATCTTGCGTGTCACGAATGTCTCCCCGCGCCGTTCACTCTCGTGGTTGAACAGAATGCCCGAACAGCAGAACATGTTATATGCCTCACGATATTCCTTCACAATCCAGTAACCGTATAGTTTTGCCACGGCATAGGGGCTGTAAGGATGGAAAGGCGTATTCTCGTTCTGCGGCACTTCCTCCACTTTGCCATACAGTTCCGAAGTGGAAGCCTGATACATGCGGCAGGTATCAGCAAGACCGCACTGGCGGATGGCTTCCAGGATACGAAGCACTCCCGTAGCATCCACGTCGCAAGTAAATTCCGGCGAATCGAAACTGACCTGCACATGGCTTTGGGCGGCAAGGTTATATACTTCGGTAGGACGTATCTTGTTCATCACCTGTATGATGCTCATCGAGTCCCCCAAGTCCGCATAATGCAAGTGGAAATGCGACTGTCCTTCCAGATGAGCGATACGTTCGCGATAGTCCACCGATGAACGGCGGATGGTGCCGTGTACATCATATCCTTTTTCTAATAAAAACTCGGCTAAATAAGAGCCTCTGTCCGGTGATACCGGTGATTAATGCCACTTTTCTCATTGTATATGAAATCTATCTTTTTGATTTTTATAGGAGTTATTCTAAACATTGCTTGTCATTGTCTGCAAACCAGTCAGCAATGGCTTCTTCAAAAGTGTAATGAAAAGGATAACCCGAAGCGGCAAGCTTCTTGCCACAAATATTGGTGGATATCTGGAGCTTCTTCACCCGTGCCGGACAGATACCCATCGGGCTTCCCAAACATTGGGCGATGTAAGCGGCAGGCATAATCAAGGCGTTCGGGATATAAGGTACGAACTGAGTCAACCCTGTTATTCTCTTCATAGCCTGTACAATGTGTTCTATTGTATAAGCCGGTTCGTAACAGCAGTTATACAATTCCACTCCTTGCTCGTGATGTTCCAGTCGATACAGCATGAAGCGTACCAGTTCTTTCACATAAATGCATGCCTTGATGGTATTCTTACGTCCCGGATAAGCAAACGTATGCTTGCGGATGCCCCAATACAGACGGGTGAAGTTTCCATTCTCTCCCTTGCCGAACACCACACCCGGACGTACAATGGTGAGTTGCCTGTTATTGCTGTCCTTTGCCTGCCATATCTGATGAATCTTTTCCGCTACCAGCTTCGAGATGCCATACGGAGTATTGGGTGTAGGCAGAGTGGTTTCTTCTTTCAATGCTTCAGCAGCACCATACGGAGCTATCGAACTAGTGAAAACTATTTTCTTAATTCCGTGCTTTTCTGCAAAAGCACATACATTCTCCGCTCCACGGATATTCGTTTCAAAATACTCACGATCGGGATGTCCGGGTGTGCGGTGTACCGCAGCAAAGTTGAAGATGATGTCCTCGCTCGATACTGGCACGTCCAGCTTGATAGGCTTGCGCACATCACAATAAATAAACTTGGACGCTAAGGTTTCTCCTTCCTTCAATGGAGAACGGTAATGACCTTTTACGGCAGGAAGCGGAGTGCCCGGTTCCACAATGTCCAGATTATAAATGTTCGCTTCGGGATGTACTTCTTTCAAAAGTTTGGTGAGGTGAGTACCGATAAATCCGGTACCGCCAGTGATAAAATAATTCATATGCTTAAAATCTTTTTTAGATTAAATATTGATTGCTGATGGACTCATGACTCATAACACGTCTGATTGTCTCTGCAAACATGTCAGCTACAGTCAGTTGTTTTACCTTTTTACATTCTTTATAGAATGGAATACTGTCGGTAAAAACTATTTCGTCCAATTCAGAATCCTGTATGCGTCTTGATGCAGGATCTGACATAACGCAATGAGAAGCCATAGCACGCACTGATATGGCTCCAGCCGATTTAATAACATCAGCTGCTTGTACTATTGTTCCGGCTGTATCCACCATATCATCAATCAGAATGACATTTTTATCTTTTACATCACCTATAATCTGAATAGACGAAACAACATTGGCTTTTTCGCGTGTCTTATGTCCCAACACCAAAGGGACATTCAAATATTTAGCATATAAACTGGCACGTTTTGAACCGCCTACATCTGGAGTGGCTATAACGAGCTTCTCCAAATTTAGCTTTTTTATATAAGGAAGGAAAATGCTGGACGCATACAAATGATCTACTGGAATATTAAAGAATCCTTGTATTTGATCGGCGTGCAAATCCATCGTTATCAATCGGTCAATGCCGGCCACACTTAACATATCCGCCACTAACTTTGCACCTATAGAAACCCGTGGCTTGTCTTTCCGATCTTGACGTGCCCAGCCAAAATAGGGGATAACAGCTATGATATGTTTCGCTGATGCTCGCTTGGCAGCATCAATCATTAATAACAATTCCATTAGGTTGTCCGAAGTTGGGAAAGTGGATTGGACTAAAAATACGTGTTTACCTCGAATAGATTCCTCAAATGAGACAGCAAACTCACCATCCGCAAAATGCAATATGTTCATATTGCCTAAGGGACAACTCAAACTTTTGCATATTTTTTCGGCAAGATACTTTGAATTGCTTCCTGCAAAAATTTTAAAAGGTTCTTCCATGATAATCAGATAGGATATTCATTTTAAAAGTTCAAAATTGATGCTTTCTGTTTCCAATTTTTCTAGGGTATGTGCCGTTGGATTTACAACAATATTCTTCAATTTCTTTATTTTTAATAAAGGTATGTCATCATAATGGTCTGTCATTAGAACATCTAATGTCAGATGATGTTTCTCTAATTGTTTCAATGTGTTTTTACATTTTATTTCCTTTACATTTTCTTTCCAATTATGTATCTGCGAAGGCATCGGAGTAGCGCAGACACTATCAAAAGACAGCCGTTCAGCTATCAAAGAAGCATAACTGCAAGGAGCAGCGGTAGACAGGCATAAAAAGAAGCCTTGTTTGCGATAAGCCAAAGCGCATTCGTAAACTTTTCCGTTCCGAAAAGGTAAAATGGAGTCAACAAAGTCATTCAAGCGTTCCTGGTTCATGAAATGTGCCGAATGTTTTAATATGTGACGTTTCATCTTTTCGTGACTGGTCAAACGGCATTTCCTTAAACCTACCCAAAAGGCTAAGGCAACGGCTATATCCAACCGGCATTTTCTGCAAGCTAACTTACTTACAAATAAGATATAACTCTTGAATGTATTGATTGTCAATAATGTACCGTCCAAATCTATTACAATTGCTTTCTGCATCACCGCTTCTTTTTTACATCGTTCGACCATGGGAAACGTACCAACACCCTATTATGGTACAAGAAAAAGTCAGCGTCAATTATCGGATGGGGAGTTGTGACCGTAATTACTGCTATCTTTATTGCTGCATTATCATAATGCGATTCCAAATATTCTTTCAGCAGATTTAAGGTTGCTCCCGAATCTATAGCGTCATCTACCAGTAATATGTTCTTGGGAGTTTCTTTCAGGAAAGAGTCAATATCATTGGGAATGGCAATTGTTCCGCTACGTTTGGGATTATGCTTCCGAGCCTTTTTCTCTAAAACAACAGACTCCAACATTCTCAACCAATTCAATAAAAAAGTTGGAGAATATTTCAAGACCAGTTTTAGCAATCCATTTTCTTTCTGTCTTGTATCAGGACGTTGTATTTTAATCTCTGCATACTTCCTGCCAGACATTCCCGATAAAGTCTTAAATATTTCACGACCTACATATCCGCCTCCTGTTAATACTCCTATCACTAAATCCGGATTATATTCCTTGTCTATTTTTTGAGACAATAAAAGGCAAGACTCGGAGAAATCCGAACCTAATAATGTAATTACTTTCATATTGGAAAATAGTTTGTTGAAGATTATAAATTCACTAGTTTATGAACTTGTATATAAATCTAAGAAAGTGATTTCCGAAAAAAGATAGTATTAAGGCTACTCGGGATTTAAATCTAGCATTTTTATCTAAAATAATATTCCATCTGTATCTTTTTATTTCCGCATAAATGAATTGTTCTTCTTTAGATTTTTGGGTTGTCTGAAACAAAATATTAAAACACATCGATACATATCTACATGTCGCAGCTTTGCATAACTCTTTGTCCTTTAATAAGAAAATATCATCCAGCATCATTTTTGAAGAAGTTACAGCTTCCATTTTCTTTGGATAGAATTCTTTCCCCATAATACTATCTGAACGAATACGATAGTAATATAGGGGTAATGATATGGTAACTATACGTTTTGATAATAAAAAAGATTTATATATAGTAGCAATATCTTCAAATAATCTTCCTTTAGGAAAACGGATTTCTTTCCATAATGATGTTTTATATAATTTCCCCCATGCTGATGTTTCTATATTGTTTTGATATAACAAGGCACACAAAGCCTCTTTAGAAGAATAGACAGACATTTTAGGCATCTTTTTATAAGCTACCTCAAGTTCCCTTTTAGGCTCTTTAAAAAAAAAGAAATTGGAAATAGCAATTTCACTATCTGTTTGGATTGCCAACAAATAAAGTTGTTCAATAAAATCCAAAGACAGATAATCATCACTGTCTACAAACGTAATGTATTCACCCTTGGCTATATCAATAGCGACATTGCGTGCATCCGATAACCCTCCGTTCTTCTTATGGATTACTTTAATGCGCTTGTCTTTTTGTGCATATTCATCACAAATCCTTCCGCAATTATCTGGTGAACCGTCATCTACAAGAAAGATTTCAAGGTTGCGATAAGTCTGCCCTATAATGCTGTCCACACACATAGGCAAATACTTCTCCACGTTATACACGGGGACGATAACAGAAATTAGGGGATTGCTCATATTCATATCAGTGCTTTAATTAATAGCCAATAAGAAAGCGATTGTTTTATCAACAAAACTCATTCACTACGACAAGTATATCTATCCAGAGGTAAGCACTCAATTTAGGGCATCCCCCTTTGAAAGGGCACTTTTGAGTGCCCTAAACCGAGTTTTGTTAATTAATTAGCTTTGAATTTAACATTGGCTGGTAGCCAAAGTGATTTTGTCAGGAACCATGTTAACATAATCCCTGCACCCGTTAAAGATATTTTTGAAAAAAGTTCCGATGAAGTTCCAGACAGAACTGCCATGAAGCTTTACCGTGCCTATTACACTATGATAAGTGGCGGCCATCTCAGCCCCGGCATCACTGCCATAATGGAGTGAATTGTTGCGTTGGGTAGTCAGCTTCCGGATGGTCCGCTCGGCAAGATTGTTGTCTATCGGAAGATCCCCATCGTCCAGAAAAGCAAATAGTTCCTTCCAAAACTTCTTCAAGTAATTAAGAGCTTCTGTATAATACTGGCTTCTAAATTCTGAATTCTTCGACAGTTCACTCTCCAACAGGCTGCGCAATTCTATCAGGTGTTCCTTCGTTTCCAGGCTTTGCCTTTCCCGCAGTCTCTCTTCCGGAGTAAGACCGGCTTCATCATAAATATGTTCTTTAGAAAAGAACCACTTTAAAAGCTTTGAAAAACGTTCGGCCAGCGGTTCGCCTCCTTGATTACCGGCTTTAACGAACTTATTATTCGCATGGGACATACAAACCTGATGGATAGTATCCTTAAACTGAGCCGATTTCAACTCATCACCGATAAAAACATAAGCATTGTAGCCGTCGGACATGATACTCTTCAATTCCGCATCACCCAGAAAATCCGTAAGCACCTCACGGCCGCGGGAGCCATCCTCATAGAAGAAAATGGCTGTTTTCTGAGCCTTGTTGACCAATACCCAGATATAACACTTCTTATAACGGTCATATTTGCGAACCTTGCACCAGGTCTCATCGCAGTTCACAACCGAGTCCTTTTCCAAGGCAACGGACTTCAATACACGAACCAGTTCATCAAGGTATTTCTTGCCTTTCTTAAGCCAGTTGCGTAAGGTGTTTTTAGAAATGGTCATACCTATGAATGATAGACAACACACGGCTGTGCTTACAACGCATGTCGGTAAAGTCACGCACATAATAAAAATGATTCAGGCCAGTAACACTCAGCATAAACCCTCCAGTTTCTCTATCATCCGGACTAAGTCCTGATAGCTTAAATTCTTTTGGGACAAGTGCAATCCATTACTGATACGGATGTCAATCCATATGCGGACGGGATTGTCATTGCAGCCTTTTGATACAGGTTTAGGCCGGTCACCAGTCTTGGTCTTTTCTTCATGGGCAATCACTGGAGCACCGTCAACCTGGACTTCAACTACTTTTTTGCGGGTATCCTTAAACCATTTCTGGAAAATGTTATAAGGGACTTTGTTCTTGACACAAAACGATTGGAGAGATTCTCCACGGGGTAACGCCTCCGTCTGGTACTGAAAGTAAAACCTTTCAAGATCTTCACTGCTATACATAATTCTATAAATTTGGTTGGCAGCGAAGTTACCCATTTCAATCAATAGCCATTTTTTGACTGCTTACTTTTCAATTCATGCGCTTAGGAACTGTTTTGAATTTATTCTGCATTTTCTTAAGCCGAACAGTCTATTTGTCTTAAAGATTAGCTTCACTCTCACAATTGGGTTCGCTTCATCAAGACATCTTATAGATGCGAATCTAACTATTTAGATACTGATCAATAAGTAACTATCTTTGAATCGATATAATCGCATACAGAACAATCGTTGATTTTACGAGCAAATAAATAATCGGGATGAGCAATTAACCCATCAATGAGTTTTCTATCCTTAATGAAACCAGGAGAATTGCCACGACCATTTTCCCAATGTATATAACGCAAACAACTATTCCTAATTTCATTTGGCTTACTAAGATTGTATACCAAAGAGTTCATGAACATTTCATCTGGATTAGCTGTATCATGATGCCATATCTCGAAATCGCGATGAATTTCTAAAAAAGCAAGTATATCTTTGATCGTATTCATACGTAATCCCCACCAAAACTCTCCCCCATAAGGCTTTATATAAGACGGATGGACACGCAAAGAATAAGTAAATAGGATTTTTAATGCATACGAAAACTTGGAAGGATTGTATCTTAGTACTTTCATGAATTGCCTCAAATTATTCCAATTATATACATGAGGTTCTATCGTTGCTATTTTTTGTGGAGCAATCCGTAAAGCGTAACAACTGATTTTTCTACGTCCCCCCTCCAACCAATTCATCATATGCGGCAATGGATAACCTGTAATATAATCATAAAAATTATTTATTAGGTAATTTTGTATGTAACTACTACTTTTAACAGGATAATCTGTGCCACTCAGCAAAATGCAATATCCATCATTACCATTGATCTCAAGAGCTTTTTTACAACATTTTAGCACCGCATCTACCTGCGAATACCCGCCCCAATCTACATTATTGATAATCAGCATATTAACGCCGATTTTATATAATCTATCAAAAGAAAAATCTTTCTTACTTTTAGCGTCAATGTGGACAATGAAAGATATTTCATCACCTTTCAAGCGTTCAATTAAACGCTCCAACATTTGCGGGTAATTATGTGCAGTTATAATGTATGTCAGTTTCATCGGGATTGATTTTAAATATCCAATTTATTGATTATGTATTATATCCCTAATATTGAAGATTTATAAGGATAAGTTTCATTCGCATTTTTAATCACAATATTAAAATACCAATTAAACAAAAGCAATGATATTAGCAGTACAAGACTCCATCGATAAAGATTTGTTTTGCCATTTTGGCGAAGGGTGTTTAATGATGAAGGAAGGAACAGACAGTCTGCGGGGAAATTGAAATAGTATGAAATCCGAAATGCCCACATGGACAAAGTGGAAAGTGTAAACGAATAAACACCTATACACTTTAACGTGAAGTATGAGAACAGTCTTGACTTCATTTTTCTACTAGCCCGAGACAATATAACCATTAGCATCAACAAACTTTCAAAAATGTACACGATAAAATTAGAACGGGACAGAAAGCCAGTCATTTCATCAATTTGGTAATACAAGAATTTCTCAGGAAGCAGTCCATAAGTAACTGATGCAAATAACAAAACATCCACATATCTAAAAGCAATCATAAGTGATACAAAACAAGCTAATAAGAAAATAATTTTGCCTCTCCAACGCAGATGTTCCATTAATAAAAACATTACAACGGCGGGAATGAAGATAAATCCTGTATTGTGAAAACCAAGTATAACAATAAACATTACTACTAACTTGAACCATCTTCGTTGCTCTACATAACGAAATGCATAAATACAGAAAGCCAATGCTATGGATTGTCGGGTCAAATTTAATGAAAGATTATAATATGTCAGCAAAAATATAGCCATGGACAACCACATGGGGACTTTAGCCCTATAATGATATATTGCTATATAAATGGGCAAAATAGAGAGTAAACCTGTTAGGAAATATACGGAGTGAACATCATTGCTGAAGACATTGGCAACAAAATTGACCATCAAATAACCGAATTCTATGTCTGCAAAATAGCCACCATGATATAAATGAAGAAAGGAATCCCAATCGGAACAACGGGAAACAATATTCCAAACCCATGCTACATATCCCTCCGTATCGGTACCTACACTGTTGTCTCTAAGTCCGCTTAACAATACCGGTAAGCCAACCGATAAAACAGAAAATGCAATAAACTGTTTTCTATTTTTGGCTATACTTCTTTCAGCAATGTATGTAAATAGAATGGAAAAGAAAAAAACTACTAGGTATATAAGCATTTGAAGAATTATTTATAAGATGAACGACCCATTAAAAACATGTTTTTTATTAGAAATAATATTTTCAAAATAAAAACTTTTGATTTAACAAAGAAAGGCAACAATCGAACATTTTCCAGATTAATCAGATTAAATATTTCATTAACAGCTTTATAGTCTTGAACATTGAATAATTTTATGTTTTTATAGAAATAAAACAAGTTGTTTTGAAGAATAAGCCCATGCACTAAGGATGAATCTGAAATGGACTTTTTAATTTTATCATTCAATAATAAAGCAGATTGTACTCTACTATGAACATCCTCATTCACTATGGACATGGCAGACATATCGTTTCGCACATAATAATAGACACCTATATTTGATATTGCATACCTATGAATCTGATTTATAAAAGAGAGGAAAAACAATAAATCTTCTCCTATACTCACGGTTTCATCGAAACGTTTCCCCTGAACTAATCTCATAGAGATAAGTTTATTCCAAAGTGCAGTATTTCGTTCTTTCAGATAGTATTTATATAGAACTTTTTCTCCACAATAGATACGTTCTGTTCTTTTTGGTTGTTTTTTTATGCGACCATCTATCTCAATAACAAATGGCTTCTCGATAACATCACATTCAATATATTTATCTTCGATTACCAAAAAATCATTTGAAATATAATCATCCGCATCACAAAATGCAATCCATTCCCCTTTAGCATTATCTATCCCTAAATTTCTGGCCGAGCTTACTCCTCCATTTTTCTTATGAAACACCCTTACACGGTCATCTCTTTGAGCGTAAGCATCGCATATGTTGCCTGAATTATCGGTGCTACCGTCATTAATAAGCAACAACTCGAAATCTGTAAATGTCTGTGACAGGATACTGCCTATGCAACGAGGCAAATAAGCCTCAGCATTATACACCGGAACGATTATGCTAATACTTGGATTTTTCATCTGTATGTGCTTTTTGATTTAATTCACTATTACCTCTATGTGCTATTTTTTGTAGCATTATTGGCAGACATACAATTATCACTTAAAATATAATGAAACAATACTGCCGATAGACAACTACTTACTTAATCAGATTTTTCAAACAAGGAATAATAATATCAACATTACAAACATTCTCTATCTCTGGTTTCGTCAAAAACATATATTTATATTTGTCACATAGTTTTTTTGGTGCTCTTTCCCATTTTCCCAATTGTTTATTAGTATAAGGTCGCCTAATAATAGGTGCTTTAAAATAGCTAGACAATCGTTTCATTCGGTTATATTCCTTAACAGCCAATTTGTATTGACTGGTTGAAATGAACATAAATGGTTTCTCATAAGTAATGGCAAAAGCAATGGCATTGCTTGAATGAAGCAATACAAGAGATGCATTGCGAACAAGTTCTTGCGTCTTGTATTTAACAATCACTCTACCTTGAAATTCATTATCTTTGTAATCAGCTTTAGGATGTGCGGCAATAATAACTTTTAAATTGAATTTAGTTTCAATCTCGCAGAACAATGCATTTAATTCATCGTAATGTACTTTAGTGTCAATAATAATATTGGGGTTGTTTTTGATAATATCTGGATGGTATGGAAAATAATTATCTAAATAAACCGCATAATTTATTTCAGGGATAATTTTAGGAATTTCCTTGGTCAAACAACTATCATAATCAGGATGATTTATATACACCGTTCCACTTTGTGTTGGAGAAAAAATGACATCATAATGCTTAATGCCATTATCCGAATATAGTCTGTTGAGTTTTCTATTTCTTAAGATATTGGTTATTCTATTTTTGACATCAATCAGAATCTTGCCACTTTTGATACTCCTAAAAATATCTTCTAAAGTTGTTGGAAGCACACAATTCTCAAAAAGTCTAAATCTCACCGTACAACAATTTTTCTGAGATAGAATTTTATAAAGAAGCAAGGATTTTGTGTCTTTATCTAATTCTACAGAAAATATAGTATTTCTAATATCTTCTTGATTTATATACAGAGAAAATTCATCAAGGCTTTTGATTTTTCTGATAAAACTTTCAGTTAATGAATCTGGTAACGATAATCCTTTCCATACAATTTCAGAACAATCCCAATAACTAATTTCAAAACCTGCTTTATAGATTTCATCCATGTAAAATAGATGATAAAGATATTGGGTTAATGGTTCATGTGATATAAATACCAATTTTGCCATAAGACACAATAATTACTATTTTACTATCTGATCTATAAATTCCCTCACACATCCTTCTCCACCTTTTTTTGTCATCACACGGATGCCATCAATCGCTTTCACTTCCTCACAAGCATCAGCAGGACAAGCTTTCAAGCCAACAGCTTCAAGCAATTCCACACAATTCACATCATCACCGATATAAGCTACTTCATCCAATGTGATGCCAAGTTGTTCGCATATTTCTTTTGCGACTGCCAGCTTTCCACCATTTCGTTTACCTTGACTTAGAAAGTCCACTTTTAGTTTCTTTGCTCGGTTTTCTACGATCTTGGTATCTTCCGAAGTAATGATGCCTGTCTTTATTCCAGCTTCACGCAGCAACTGGAAGCCCATGCCGTCACGGGTATTGAATTTTTTCAGTTCATCACCTTTTTCTGAATAATACATGCCACCGTCTGTCAACGTACCATCTACATCACATAAGAAAAGCTTAATCGGCTTTTTCACTTCTTTGCGCTTAGACAAGACATGCTTGCGCATCAGGTTCTCCAATACAATCCAGTCATCCGGCTCGTCAATCTCCGTTGCCGTATATTCCGGCATCTCATAAATGCCAATATGTCCGCTAAGACGATTGCCCGATTCAAGGATATTCCTTACCTTATTTATGTAGAAAGCGCCGTTTTCCATCAGCATACCTGAAAAGTTCTGCCTACGTGGACGATTCTTGTAATCGTAGTTCATGCTTGTGCCGTCTTCATTCCAAAAGAAACGGTAGTTTCGCACGCAAGTCAGAATAGAGTCATATTCACCTTTGCCATACATAGTAAGTGCTTCTGTAAAGTGAACCGTTTCTGTCAGCGGGGAAGTGGCTTGCACCAACATAAAAACATCATCTGCCGGAAGCTGTGCATAATGGATATATTCCAGCATCACGCTTTCCGTGCTTGCCGTGTCACAAGCGTTCTCGGCAGAACGGCGGTATACTTTTGTTTTTTTATAAGATTGTGATGTTACTGTTTCTTCTATCTTATCCGAATCTGTAGCTACAATAATCTCGTCCACTTCGGAACAATTCTCCAACGCCTCAATGTTCCAGCAGACCAAAGGCTTGCCGCAGAAAGACTTAATGTTTTTAAGGGGGATAGACTTGCTACCACCCCTAACAGGTATAAATGCGATTACCATTTCACTTGATGTTTTTTCAATTTATCTCTTTGTACCTTCTCGATATCGAGTATATCTTCTTTCTTGTAAGTCAAAGCCTTTGCTACGGCACGGCAATCACGTGCCAGTTTCCGTACACCGTCCGGTTCCAAAGAAGCAGCATGGTCTGTGCCTTTCCAAGTACGGTCGAGTGTATAGTGGCGTTCTATCCATTCAGCACCAAGTGCTACAGCGGCACTATCTACAGCTATACCCAAGTGGTGTCCGGAAAAACCAATGGACTTTACACGATCAGCGTACAGTTCACGCAAACGAGTGATTTCGAGCAGGCAAATGTCCTCGAAAGGCACAGGATAACCTGATGTGCAATCGTAAATGACCAAATCCTTGTTGCGTCCTTTTGATTCGAAGAACCGGATAATCTGTTCTTCCTCGTCATGGGTCGTCATGCCGAAAGATAAATGGATTTCACCGCCGAAGTTATCGCACAGGTATTCTAACAAGCCTTTGTTCAAGTTGCAGGCGGAAGGCACTTTTATCAGATTGGGATGCAGCGTGCAGATTTCCTTTGCCGAAGTAATGTCCCATACCGAAGTGGAATATTCCACGCCGAACTCGTTACACCATTCCTGCAACTGGCGGTGCTGGTCAAGGTTGAATTCCAGAAATTCCCGGTGCTCACCGTATGTCTTTCCGTATGAATTTTCTGGATGAGGATGCGGGGCATTGTATTCTTCCGGTGTCAACAGTTCCTTGACACAACGTTTTTGAAACTTGACAACATCCACCTTGCAGTAGGTGGCAGCCGTCATAATCATCTCTTTTGCGATTGCCATGTCACCCTTGTGGTTGCAACCGATTTCTGCAATGATTTTTGGAGCTTTCATTTGTTTTTGATTATAGATTTTATATAATTCATGTTCTGTTGGGTAATATTCCACAACTTGCGTTGTTCGTCTTTGAGGATAGGAATCAATATTTCTGTAGATTCATACAGTTTTTTCGCTTTTTCAAGCAATTCTGCTTCAAAAGACGGATTCAATACATCTACTCCCCATTCTGGATGATGTATGTCATCTAAGAACCATTGCATTTTATCATGGGAAATAATAGAAAGGATGGGGGTGTTGCATCCAAAAGGAATCATTTGTGCGTGTCCACGCATACCTATCACCAATCTTGGCTTAGAGTATGCCGAAAGCATCTGCTCTGTTCTTTTAAATTCTATATATTCATAATTGATAGACAGTGCATCTAAGTAGGGACAAATCTTTCCGTCCGTATTTGCATGAGCATAAATTTTAATTTTTGCAAATTTCGATAGCTTACTTATTACTCTTGCTATACCTTTTAGAGTTTCGTCACCGGATATTCTCAGTTGCTGGCGGTCGAAAGCGCAATTCAAAGCAATAAAATCGTCTTTCTTTTCATATTGGTGCAATCGAGGATACAACAAAGAAGTCAGTGTAGTCATGCAAGGCTGGAAAACCAATTTGTTTTTTGATGCTTCTGTCTTCAGATATCTTTTTAAATTCTCAATGCTTCCGTGGTTTCGAAGTCCGATAAATTTTGCCTTTTCAACAAATTTATTTATATGTTCTTGAAAAACAGGTTCAAAATCATCTTGTCCTCTAAATCTGTTATATCCTATAGCAAAAGCGATTAAAGGAGATTCTATTTTATCTAACATTTCCAAACTGCAACTCCATTGCCAGCCGGATAAATCATTTGGGTTTGTATCTTTCAAAAACAATCCGCCACCTCCAATTACGACTAAATCAGATTGATTGTAAACTGATATGTCCTTATCTGTCACTTCTTTGTATACAGACCTATTAATCCATTTCTTTACTCCAATTTGTGAATTAAAGAGATTCCTCAATGCAATAGGTAGATAGGTATCTCCCATATTACCATTCCCATACGCTGATATATGGGTTACAATTAAACCAAAATCAGAAACGAAGGGATATTCTGAAATACATGGCACTCTGTTGCCAATAACCAATTTATAGATTTTTCTTAAAATCCTTTTGATAATTCTCATTTGATACGTAGTTTTAATTGTTTTAAAATGAATGATTTTTCAAGACGTGTGAATCCTGTCGTAAAAATTAGAATACTGGATAAACTCATCTGGACGGCTATGGTTACAATAATGTTCATTGTTGAAATAACAGGCATTAGAATATAAAACAGTAGCATAAGAAAGATAAGTGGAATGCTTATCTTTATGATAACGTCCTTCATATAATCATTTATGGATAAACCTATAATGTTTTTACAGATATATAATCGTGGAAACATTGACAAGAGGATTATTGCCAAATTTATCCATAATGTAGTTTCAGGATTATAATCCATACGAAGGAATATATAAGATATAGGAATATTTAAAAGGAAAAGTATGGATACCGTCAATTGGTATATTTTTATTTTTCCGGAAGCCTGTAACATATTGGCTAAAGGTACGGATAACACTTCAATCAATGATGACAGCATTATTATTCTTAAAAAAACAACTGTATGTTCAGGTACATCTTTTAGCCAAATGGACAGGATTTCTTCCGTATTCAGCATAATGGGAATCGTGATGACCAACATCAAATAGAAAGCATACCTTGAACTTTGATAGCCCAAGTCCAACATTCCTTTCGTATCTCCTCCGGCATATAACTTTACCAGTTGCGGGCGGACAGCCGTATAAAAATTGTTCGTGAAATTGGTAATGGCATTGTTTACTTGAAGTGCGATGCCATACGCCGCATTCAATACAGGATTGAAGAACAGGTTTATTAGGATGTTCAGCCCTTGCCCTCGTAAAATATTGGCCAATGCTCCAATCATGTTCCATCCTGCGAACGAAAGCATATTTCGGAACAGGTTGTGATCTTTGTAATGGCTGTATCGGCAAAAATCAAAATACCGGCGGCAATACCATACATAATAAAGTTGGACAGAAGCTATGACGATGAACATCAATATGGCATACACTTTCAGATGATCCATTACGATATAGGGTAATAGCCAAGCGATTGCCAACTTTAGCCCAGCATCGACAATACTTGAATAGGCAAATACACTCATGCGTTCCATCGCTATAATGGAAGCGTTATATGGGATGCATAGCAACGTGACTATAAATGACAATATGGAACTTTGATAAACAAAATTCGCAGCAGTCAACCGTTCTGCTGGAATCGTCAATTGATTATTGACAAACCATAATCCTATTGTCTCAGACAATAACAGGATAATGCCAATCAACAACAAGTAAGTGTACATGGAAACAGAAAAGACTTTTGTAAGGGAACCATTTTCCTGCTTACCCATCTCAAATGACAGAAACCGTTGTGTGGCAGAGGCCATAGTGCCGCTCAGGAAACTGAACAAAGACACAATTCCACCAATCACATTATAAATTCCATAGTCTTCCGCTCCCAACACGTCCAGTATCACCCGTACCGTGTAAAGAGACACAGCCATCGTTATGAGTTGTCGAAGATAAAGGAAGAGCGTGTTCTTGGCTATGCGCTTGTTGTTGGTTGAATAATCTGTCATACAAATTATTTTGTAGTTCACCAGAGATTCGAACTCTGACCTGCATCTTTTAGATAAGGATATGATATTATCCCTGTCCTGAGGATGCTGTACTGACCATTATACGAGTGAACTGTATATTATTTCACAATCTGCATCCGATGGCACTATGTTCCATGTCATCTTGGCACTATGTCTGATGTACCCTAACATCCTTTCTTTCGTTCTTACCTTTGCCTTTTGTTTGACGTTTGCAAAGCAAGCATTGCCCAATACTTCTGGAGAGTCCCAACGTATCGCGTTTTCAAGCGAGCATACAATCATATCGGCTATATTTTTGATATTAGCCGTACAAAGAGTGAAATCATCAAATGTCAGATTTTCTATCTTATTAGGGGCTGACAGAGTTGGGTAAAAAGCATGTATGGCATTTATATCAAGAGCATTGTATGCATCTTCTATTTTAGTGGAATCGATTGAAGCATGTGCCACTGCATTACGCAATGTCCGGTAATAATCAAACAAGTCTTTTTGAAAAACTGTCAGATCAACAGTTATATGTAAATCCGCATTTATATGATTGATAAGCCTATTCAACTCCGTATTAGGCATGCCTGCCGGAGCTTTTTTCCCAATATCAAACATGGGATGTCCCATGCCTTTTATGTCTTCTTGCAAGTCTTCTACAAATGATTCAAGAAAAGCACGAGGGATAATCAGGTGCCGAAGAATGATTTTCTGTTTGTAGTTTTCTATGTCTATATTATGCAAATTCATTCCCAGTTCAGTTGCGGTAGCCTTGACATATTGATTATAGGTCATTTCTGTTGCATTATACCCTTGTTCAAGATGCCTTAAAGCAACTTCAATATATTGTGTGAAAGCATCCATTTCACCTAATTGCTTCTTAAGTTTCTTCACGGATGGAAGGGTGAACGATGTTCCTCTAATCGATTTGTTGTGCATGGCTATAACATTGTAACGTTATATGGAAATGTCCTTGCATATTATTGACATTGAAACTTCTCCCACACATCCAATGCATACGGCACACCATAATTTTCGTATTCCTCCGTATGCTTCAACTTCTCCAATCCGTCTTTCAACCGCAGCAACTCAGCCGCTGGAAAATTCCTGTTTTTTATGCCATTGATAATTGCTTCCATCATATCTTGGCAGACATAATCGGGACTGTACATATCATCGAAATAATTGTAATGCTCGTCTTTTACGAAGTGATAAGTAAGGCTTTCGAGCACTTCGAGCAAGATGGTTACGGCTTCGGCATACTTGCCTTGACTCAACAATTCACGAACCGCTTTCTGATAGGGTGCAAGCAGGTTTGCAATGGTATCGCAATCCTCATCGATATTCCGCTTGTTGAAAACGGTTTCGATTTTAGCTTTCAACGGAGTCAATTCAATGTCAGTACGTGATTTGTCTTTCATACGCTGACAGATATAGCTCATTTTAAGTTTGTGAGTTTATGAGTTTGTGAGTTGACATCCTGCCCTTGTTTTTATGAAGATACCTTCACGGGGCGGTGAAGGTAGACCTCACTCTTGTAACGGATGAAAAGCCTTTCAAAATCTTCACTGCTGTACATATCATTATAATTTTAATGTTTACAGTGCGAAGGCAGGCACATCTATCAGATTGGACAATACGTCAGTTTTGGGTGCTTACATTATTATCCCCATATTCAGCTAGAAATTCGACAGGAGTGTATATTTTTAATAAAGTAGGCGAGACATGTTGAAAATCATGTATGTTCAATGTTAACAGGACATCGCAACCGGATGATAAGGCAGCCTGATATTGATAACTGTCCTCAATATCGTTAAAATGAATATCGTTTATACCAGCTTTCCAGCTTATTCCGCTTTCAATGTGATATTCCAGAAGCAAGCCATTCAAGATACGCCTTAATTCAGATATACGTTCGTCTTTTTCAAGTCCATCTTTTTTCAGATAATTTTCTATGAGGTAAGTCAACGTATAAAAAGAACCGCATGACAAGACTTTCTCTACATCCATCCTGCTCAAATAATGGAATATTCGCCTTATCGTTTCAGCTTCTTTGCGTTTGAAGAGATATTCTATAATAGAGTTTATGTAAATTAGTTATGATAGTTCCAAGGGTTGATTTTAATTCTGAGATTATGCAGTGCCATACATGTGGAAAAGATGTTTTCTACAAAGTTGTTTGCCCTGAGCCTGCACTCGTCTTTGACGATGCGCATGACTTTCGCGCTTCCTATGACATGTTCTATACGCACCCTGATGGCGGAAACTTTCTTGTTGTATTCCTTGTCCTGCCTGGAAAGCTCTTTCCCTTTGGGCTTCTTGACCGGTTGTATGATTTCCACCCCCTCAGGCTCATAGCCTTGGTATCCCGTATCTTGATACAAGGTGCAAGGCACAGGAAAAGAATACATTGTGTCAGCCATCTTCTTGTCGTGGGTCTTGCCCGAAACGGTCTGACTGACAAATATGACCAGACAAGCCATCGTTACAATGACGGCGTTCTTGACCGTGTGCCGTTTTTTCTTGCCGCTGTAACGCTCCTTTTGCATGTCCCGGTCTGCCGGACGGGGAATCTCCCGTTCCGTCCCGTCATGAAGAAGTACCGGCTTGTCTCCCTCTTTGGAAAGTTCCGCCAGCCGTTCGGCAAGCTCCTTGTCGGTTTCTGCGGGGACAAGACCTTTCGCTTTAAGGGACAGACGAAGGATTTTAGTCAGGCAATGGATGAATATGTTGCAGTGCTTCTGGTTCATTCCGAAACAGGCCGCATGATATTCCTGCAACGGGTTGTTTTTCAAATAAACCAAAATGAAGAACAGGCGGTCGGATATGCTGGGAAGGGGGCTGTTCTTGTAGATGGAAGGACTGCGGCGTTTTCCGCTACGGCGTTCCCCGGTCATTTCATACTCGGACAAATAGTCCTCATGCGCAGCCTCGAAATAAGGGAGAAGCGCACAAAACTGTTCATGGCTAACTCCCGTCAAGGCACGGAAACTTTTGCTGTTGTCTTTATGGTCGTGGTAATTCATGTTGCAAAGGTACGCGTATGCGCGATATATAACAAATCTAAATTACATAAACTCTAATGATGTTAGTATCACAAAACACTTTCATAGCTGATACTTGTCTTTTAAGTATTCATCCCTCATTTCTTTGTAAGACAAACCATCGTCATGGTTCAGTATACCGTAGAGCTCGTCTAATGAATACGGTTTGTCAACATGGCCGGACAATATCTCTTCTTTCTTCTGCCTGTCTATATCCTTGGACAAAAGGCGTTGCAACTTGATTTTTACGTCAAGGCTTTGTGAACGAATAATATCAAACAGTTTATCCGCCATTTTGTCGTTTGGTTCAATAGTTACAGTTGTTGCCATAAGTGAAAAATATAACTCTACAAGGCAAATATAGCCGTTTCTATTTTATTAAGCAAATGTCTGAATGAAAAATTTTGGCAAAATGAGGACATTCGTACTGCTTTTTTAAAGGATATATACTGCATCGGCGGATGAAGTATATATTCATCGGCAGTTGCAGTATATATTCAACTGCCGATGCAGTATATATTCATTTTTCGGGTATACTATCTTGTATGTTCTGTTCTGCCTGCTGCGCGTTCGGGGCGATGAGGTTCTGGCCGCCGTTGATGATGCAGACAAACTGGGGGTCTTCCCGCTCGTGGAGCTTGTCTATCTCATCGTGGTACTCCTTGGGCATTATCCAGCGGAGAAGGCACTTTACGTGCGAGAGGTCGGCGTTGCGGTTTGCATTCAGGTATTCCTGAGCGGCGGCTATCTGCCTGAGGTAAGGTATCTCAAAAAAGGGAGTTACAGGCAGTTATCGCCCGCCAGTGCGGGCTGGGAGTTAAATGCCAATACCTTTTGCACCGCTTTCAGAAGCAAGGCTATTTTCTATAGGATGTCGCTTATCCTTATCCCTCCCACCATGTTCTGCCACGAATGCCGGGCAACGGTAAGGTTCAGCGGATAACCAAGCTCCATCATCTCACCCAATTTCTTCAGGCTGTAATTGATGCGGTGCAGAATGCCGTCATACTGTCTCCATTGCTCGCGCGGAGATTTTGCCGTGATGACAGGGAAAAGCCGTGTCGTCCCTTCCTGTTTGTAGCGGTCCGCAATCTCCTGCAGAGCCTGCTCCCACGGAATGGAAATCTCCTTGCCGGTGATGTGTTGGCGTAGGTGAGATGTCCGTTCTTGATATTCTTTCTTGTCAACCGGAAAATGTCATCGCTCCTCATGCCCTTGGTATAGACCGTGAACAGGAAAATGTCACGGGCGAATACGACCTGCTGTGGCTCGCCGCTCAAGTCCAAATCACGCAGGCGTTTCACCTCATCAAGCGTCAACCCGTTCCTGTCTTTCTTGACGCGGTAGCTCACGTCCATGCCTTCAAAGGGGTTGCTGTCGGCAGCAAGGCCGTCATCAACGGCAAGACGGTACACCCGCTTCAAATTCCGGATATAGAGGGAAATGGTATTGCGCCCCAGCTCCTGATTCTTCAGCCACGTGTGGTAGTTGCGTATCAACAGGGCGTCAAAGTCCTTGAAAGGCACTTCGTTTTTTCCCAGATAGGCGATGAACCTCCTGAGATACATTTTCAACTTATTGGCGGCGTCATACCGTCCCTCATCCCTCAGTTTCTCAACGCGGGAGTTGGCGTAGGCGATGAAACCGAAACCTTCCAGTTCCTCTCCAGCCCCTCTCCAACTATCCCCAGGAGGAGAGAGGGTTATGATTGCCGTCTGCATGTTCTTTTTTCTGTTGTTATCCACTTTTATTTCAATTTTACCTTGTCTGTCAGCCGCCAAAATAGATTACCCTGCCATTCGGCCTGCCTCCCAAGAAATCAAAGATGTTCGGCTCGTCAAAATAGATGCCCATGTCGGCGTAATAGGCTTCCTCAGGGTCTTCAGGCACGGTGTAGAGGTCTTCATAAAGACTGATCCGCTTGCCAAAGGTGGTGGTGAAATAAGTAAGCTTTGCCGCATCCTGTTCTTTCTTCACGATGTCGTTCCAATTGGCTTCACCGTTCCATATCGGCAGGGCTTCCTCGTTGAGCCATACAGCAGAACCGCTTATGTATGTTTTGTTATTATAGGTAACAAGCTGGACGGCAAGATAATGGCTGGGCACGTCTTTGGGAACGGGTGTCGGGAAAATTACATTCTGGAACACACGACCGTCCCTATGGCGCAAGGTAAGCACATTTTCATTGTTTCGTTCTATGACCGTATAAGTGTCCAACTGTTCGGCATGGATGGCATCAAGTGTTTCTGCCGCTTCCATCAGCAAAGCCTTTTCCTCCGCTTCCACAAAAGAAGTTTCATAACGGAACTGTTTGGCAATGGTAACCGCCAAAGAATCACCGCGCTTGTCACGCCAGTTGAAGGCAAGGTCTGCCCACAGCATTTGCCGGGCGGTCTGCCAGTCTCCCGTAAGCCTGCGGAACATCATTTCCCTGAAACGCAAGTCTGGGAAGATGCGCCACATCACTTGGTCTTCCTGTGGAAACCATGTCAGCATTTCGCCCAAACGGGAGAAATCGCCTGACAGTACACATGCCGTCATCCACCCACGAAGGGCACTGCAAGGAGCTTTTGTCACGACCGCAGATACGAACCTGTCCACTTGGGAGGTGGCTTCCGCGCTCATGTCCAAACTCTCGCACCAGCTGGACACCACATTGCCCACGCTGCGGTACCTGTACTCGTAAACGCCGTCAAGCCCGATAGAAACGGTGTTCTCCGTATAGAGCAGCAAGAAAAGAATAAGCTGCTCGTCGAATGCCGCCGCTTCTTGTTCTAACAAACGGTGCAGCCTGACGTAGATTTCATAAAAGAAAGCCACATCGCCGTCAACGTTCATGGACGGATGGTGAAGGCGTTTCCATTCGGAGGAGAATTGGACAAATGTAAACATTTTATTTTAGGTAACAAGTTGACCAGTTGACGAGTTAACGAGGTTTTAGATGCCATTAGTGAAACTATTCAGAACCTTGTTGCCTTGTCAACTGATACCTTGTCAACTTCAATTGTGCAACCACACCGTCCGCAGATACCTGCGCCATACGGCAAGATGGTTGGTGGTGTTTATTTCCTTGCAGATACGGACACAGGTTTTAATCAATTGGTCCTTTGCCGCCTCTTTTTCTTGCGCTGACGACCGGATGGCAAATACGTTCAGCAACTCTTCGCCGACCTTGAAATTCGATACTGCTTTTACGGCTGAATCAGGTTCCGTCAATACCTTATATAAAGTAGGCGCGTAATTACGGAAAGACTCGATGAGCTTTTCCGTTTCTGTAAGGGTAACCTCGTTACGGACTTTCTGCACCTTACCGGAAACCAACTTCTCGTTGGCTTTTCCTGCCGTGAGGAAATACTCGCGGAGAAAATCGTCCCAGTTGGCGAAGAAAATGAGGTTCCCCATCTCTTCCCTCATGCCGATATGGGCATAATACGCAGTGTTGGTTTTTCCGTCCTCCTGTCGGCTGGGGTAATAAACCTCTTCGGTGATGTCCACCTTGCGGATGATTTCCGTAAAATCCTTATGTTGCAACTCTACCTCATTCTTGTCTTCTTCCATCTCTATTCCGGATGTGGGCGTAAGGAACGGGCGGAAGGTAATCCGCGGCCAGTTTTCCTTCACATATCCGGGCGTGTCATGCTCGTAGCGGGCAAGGTTTATCAGGAGTTCGGCTTCTTTGGTGGTCAGTTTGGCAAGACGGTCAGCCAAAGCCTTTTCTTCTTGTTTCTGAAGATACTTGCAAAGAGCCTCCAACGACAGGTCGGCGGCAAGATGCTCCATCAGCTCATACAGCATGGGCTGTGTGCGTTCTCTGTAGCCACAGCCTTGCAGAATGCCGACAAGCAAGTCAACAGCCCGCCCTTTCTCCGTACCGATGGACAATCGGTCACCCTCGGCATTGTGAAGGCGGACTACATGAAGGTCGGAAGCATTTGGGTAGGTTACGGTCAGCCAACTGCCCGGCATTATGCCCTGAACACGGAACACCAGTCCTTTTTTCTTGTGGAAGCGGCAGATGTATCCTTCACACCCGGCAAGCGGGCCATCAACCACACGGACTATCTCGTTCGGCTCGTCCGTTTTCGCATTGAACGCATAATCCGTATAAGAACGCTCCAACACTATCACCTTGTCGGCATAGTTCTCGTTGTAGTCGCGGAAAGCACGAATTTGGGATTCGGGTATGATGCAAGCGACAGCTTTCTCGTCCGACATGCGCTTTCGGTTGTACCAAATATAAGCACCGGAATCGTTGTCACGGAGAAACTCAGCCAACGCGCCTTGGGTGGCAAGCACAAACACATAGCCGTCGAAAAAGGGCTGCCGCTGCTCGTTGTCACCACGGCGCACATAGACCTTGGTATGCGTAGGACAATAGACTTCCAATATATTCCGTATCTTGCCCTTTTCGCGCTCGATGAGTGCACACAGTTCCGTTTCATGTCCGGGTTTGGTGCAAACAAGAAACCAATGGTAATCGACTGTGTTGAGTTTGTCGGACAACATGATGGATTTACGATTTGCAAAGTACTATTTACGGTGGTTTATCCCATTTACAACACACCAAATCGTAAATTGTAAATAGACGAATTGTAAATGAACAAGGCGTTCCTTACGCTACCCCCATGACAATCGCATGATGGCTGACTGATACCTCTCCGAATTTGAATCACCACGCTTTGCAAACATTTTTAGGACGTTCTTAGGCGTTGTTTACAGTATTCTTTAGGTTTAGCGGCAGCATTCCGGAGTAAAAACTCAGCAACAATGACCTGCCGTTGTTATGTGACGAGAAGAACAAAGCGCAATGCGCTTTAACATTTTTGTTCCCATATCACAAATCTTTAGTTTTCAATCAATTAAGTATCTTATAGTTCGCCGCTTTACCATAGTTTTATATTATGAAACGGCAGGTTTTTATAATACACTGATATTCAGCGGATATCAAGCCTTGGTTTTCTTAATTAGTCGAACAAATGCAGCTTTTGGAAAATTTTAATCACTAATCTTGAAAAAAATTAGGCCGTAAATTCCTTAGTATTAAATCTTTTTATTACATTTGCAACGTGTTTTGCCGCTTCATAATATACAGTGGCAGGTTTTGTCGAACAGATTCCAGTCGTTTTATTTGCGAAAAATCTTGCCAATCAGTTGACGGTTGGCTTTCACAACACCCTCCGTGTCAATGGACGAAAGGTAGATTTGCGTGGTTTTTAAACTTTCATGCCCCAAACCCTTACTAACGATGGACAGGCTGACTCCCATGTCCCGCATCGTGCTTGCCCAGCAATGCCTTCCTACATACGTTGTGAGCGGAACCTGCAGCCCCACCATGTCGCCGATTCTCTTCAGCAGACGGTTCACCTTATGTTCCATCCGCTCATATTGCCGGCGTTCCGTGCCGTCCTGCTTGGTGATGATGGGCAGCAGATAAGGACTACCGACAGTCAGGTGGGCGTAGGTGTCCACAATCTCCTGCATGACCGGTTCCCATCCGATGGAAATGCTCTGCCCTGTCTTCTTGCGGCTGTATTGCAGCAGCCCGTTCTTGATGTCATTCTTCTTCAGATACGCCATGTCTACGAACGAGATGCCTTGCAGGTAGATGCAGAGCATGAATAGGTCACGGGCAAAGGAAAGGTCGGAACCGTCCGGCAAGTTGAGCCTTCTGATGGTCCGTATGGTATCTAACGGGAGGGCGCGTTTCACGGTAGAGGCAAAGCCCGTGAAGACATGGCGGAAGATGTCCTTGTCGGTTGCCAGCCCCTTTTCCACCGCCTTGCGGTAAAGGGTGCGCAAGGTGCGCAGGTAGCACGATGATGAATTTCGCTTCACGCCCTGTTCTTTCAGCCATGCCTCATATTGGTTCATCAGTTCCGCGTCCAATGCGTCTATGGCGATGTCCTCGCCGTTACGGTAACGAGAGAAGCTCGCCAAGGCATCACGATAGGTCTTGGCTGTACCCAGCCTGCCGATGCGGAGCTTTTTCGCCACCATGCCGTGGATAAAGCCGAACCACGTTGGGCAAGGCGGGAGCAGCCGAAAGGCCGATGCAATGTCATCTGCCGTATATTCCACCATTGCCTGCTCCTTTTCCGTAATCAATGAAGTGATTTGTTTGCAGTCCCACCGTACCTTGGAGGCAATCAGTTGCAGTTCCGCCTGCCGTTCCGGCGTGCCGGTGATGCGGATGAACGAAGTCCGCCCGTCCCATTCCTCTGGTGTGATATGATAATCGGTATAAATAGCTCTCGTGCTTCTGCGGTGTGTCACTTGGAAATACATAGTGCCAGGCTTGCCTTCAGCGGTAGAAGGGCGGAATTTTAGTTTGAATGTTGCCATGATGTCTGATTTTAAATTTGTAGTCCAAATGAAAATATACAGAAGCGGTCGTTATTTAGCATTTTGTCCTGAATAGTTTGTCTGTGTAATGCCGGGCATTATTCGGTTGCCTATTTCCTTCTTTCCAGTTTCAAGGCTCGAACAGCAAGGCTAACTCGACCCTCCTGCGCCGCTCAATGCCGGGAATGACCTTTCCTTTCCATTTTCGGAAAGACACGTATTCTTTGAAAATATCCCGGTCTCCACGTTCTAATTTGCATCTGTATGAAATATGTGGAAACGCGGGATTTTGAAAAAGTGGATGAGGTGAAGCGCGACGTATTGGCTCTTTACCGCAATGACATCCGCAAATATGCTGACAATCAAGAAACGAAAGTCGCCGCCATTTTTGAAGAGATTCCGAGGCAATTGCAGAAGCATGAAAAGAAGTTTGTCTTGTCCGCATTGCATAGTGAAGCCCGTATGCGTGTTTCTTGGTTAGTTTAACTGATAATGCAGAGATAACAAAACCATCTGAAAGTTCCAAGAAACGGCTAACAAAAAAGTAACATAAAAAACAAAACACCTACGGCGTAATGAAAGCCAACCGGAAAATGATTGACAAGATTTGGGGAAAATAAAAGCCTGTTCCGAATTTATCATGTGAACCATCAAGCCAAGAAAAACTTTTGTAGAAATTCAAAACAGTTTCTAAATTTTTTTCTTATCTTTGCAACGAAATCACCGCTTCATACATACGAACCATAGCGAAGCGGCAAGATTGGATCAAGTTAACAAACTGAATATTAAAATCTTGTGATATGGAAGCAATATACTTGAAGCACATGATGCTTTATTCTTCTTGTCACATAAAAACGGTAGACCATTGCTGCTGAGTTTCGTCCAGAATCCTACCGCTACACCTGGAAAAAGGTACTTCAGAACTTTCATGCAATTGTCATGAAGGGAACATGGGAAATACATTTAAATGAAGCATACAAATGATCGACAAACTCAATCATTTGGATTACTGCTGGTACGTTGTGCGCACCCGGCCTCGTCAGGAAAAAAAGTTTGTAAAACTTTTAGAACAATACAAGGCGAAGTCTAAAAACATTCTCGAAGTCTATGCACCTACCCATACCACAGTCACAGTCCGTGGTGACAATGGCGACAAGCAGGCACCCTTGTTTGTGGGAATTGTATTTGTACTTGCTACCCAAAAATCGTTGATAGACTTTATGGAAGAACACGCTATGGAGGGCGTTGTGCAGTACGAGCGCAAAACAGAGAAAGGAGAAAAGACACGCATGCGTGTTATCCCTGAAGAACAAATGCGCGCTTTCCGGGATTTCAACGAAAACTACGCAGAGCAGATGATTATCCTTGAACGACCATACACCGACTATGCATTCAACCCCAAGACAGGTAACCCCAACGAAATTGTGCGCGTCATAGACGGTCCGCTAAAAGGACGGGAAGGATATATCGCCCGCTTCCGCAGAGATAAACGGCTGGTGTTCCAAATGCGGGGACTAAAGAAAGACAGTTACCTCACCGTTTCCCTTCCCAACATCTGGAACTTCCACGTAGTCCGCCTGCACAATGCCGAAGGCGACCGTTTGTCCATCGGTACCGAAAAAGGACGTGCCATCGACCTGCTAATCGGTATCCTGCAAGCCTGCGGCTATGGCGAACAGACACTCCCCTTACTCTACGAAATCATAGACAACCTGACGGTCAGACCCTCATTGGTTTCCCTTTGCCAAGACCTTCATAAAAAAGGCGACACAGCCTTAAGCATGCGACTGGCACAAATAAACGGCAATGAGGCAGAACTCATCCTGAATCTCGTGCGCTACGAGCATGACAATCCCGGCTATGTAAGGCAAAACTGGCAGAAGCTCGTTCTCCGTCCGTACCTCACTCCGACAGCAGGTATAACATTGGAAGACAGCCAAGACGAGACAAAGCTTCAGCATACACACTTTACGGAAATCATCCGTAAAATAGAAATAACAGAAGAAGCTTACTACCCCAGCAAGAAAAAAAACGAAAGCATTACCACGACTTATTATGCGCACATCGGCATCCTGAAGGATAAGGAAAAAGACGAATATACATTCTTCGCCAACTGGGACGAATTCCTCGGCGAATACTTCCTGACGGCAGAAAAAGCCAACGAAAAACTGGTTAGCGGAACCACCCAAACCGCTCACGGGAACAATACGGACAACGGAAAGCAAAAAAAGCTCATCGAGTCTTTCCGCAACTACGCCCCTTCCCTCTATAAGGTATTAACGGATACGTCTTCAGCAGTAAAAGCCATACAAAGGCTTACAATCGGTACAGATACCTTGAATGTGATGGCAATAACGACCACCGACCCCGAAAAAGGTAAAAACGAATTGATAAAGACATGCACCGATATCTGCCAGGAGATAAACACCACCACACACCTTGCTATATGGCGCAGGTACTTGCGGACGGTATGGCTGCATCAATAAACCGTCGGAGAAATCAAGAAAAAATAGAGAATAATCTGAAAGCCTGTTTTAAGAGACTGTGTCTTGAATTTATCGCGTGCTGATTCGGAACCTCATAACTGCGTTGCTTGTAAGATTATTAATCTTCACGCCGAAAGATTATTAATCTTCAAGCTGTAAGATTAATAATCTTACAAACGATGCAGCTATATTGCGGAGAGAACAAAGCTTGCTTGACATGCCGGATATGTAAGCCAGCATAATTGAAGAAGCGGATTTGCAACCCAGTGTAACACCGGCTGTGTGTATTCCATAAAATGCACATTCACACACGGTTCAAAGTATAACTATTTATTTTATTCATGGAAAACACTTCTGCAAACAACAAGCGCATAGCCAAGAATACGCTGCTGCTGTACTTCCGCATGCTTTTCATGATGGCAGTCAGTCTCTACACTTCACGTGTCGTGCTGAATGCTCTTGGAGTAGAAGATTTCGGGATTTATAATGTGGTTGGCGGAGTGGTTATGATGTTTACAATCATATCAGCTTCATTGTCTTCTTCAATCAGTAGATTTATAACATATGAATTAGGAAAAGGTGATACAAGTAAGCTTCGAAAAATATTTTCAGCGTCTCTTACCATCCAATTATTATTGTCTCTTATAATTGTCATCCTGATAGAATCATTTGGCGTATGGTTTTTAAATACAAAAATGACAATTCCAACAAATCGACTTATTGCTGCTAATTGGACCCTACAGTTTTCAATAATTACTTTTGTAATAAATCTAATAAGTGTGCCTTATAATGCTACAATTATTGCACATGAAAGTATGTCAGCATTTGCTTATATTAGTATATTGGAGGCATTAAGCAAACTTGCTATAGCTTTTTTGATTACAATCTCACCAATAGACAAGTTAGTCTTTTATGCGATATTAATGTGTTCAGTTGCAATTATAATCCGTTTAGTATATGGTTATTATTGTAAGAAGCATTTTGAAGAATGCAACTATCATTTCTATTGGGATATGGAAATTTTAAAAAAAATGTTCGGCTTTGCAGGATGGAATTTTATCGGTGCTTCAGCCGGTGTATTGAGGACTCAAGGAACTAACATTTTGTTAAATATTTATTTTGATCCAATGGTAAATGCAGCACGAGGCATAGCTGTCCAAGTAAATAATGCTATTTCAAGTTTTTCAAATAACTTCTTAATGGCAGTAAATCCTCAAATAATAAAATCATATTCACAAAATGATCTAAAACGCTCTTTTAAATTAGCTATATATAGTGCACGTTTTTCATTTTTATTATTGACCATAATTTCTTTTCCTATAATATGCGAGACAACCTACATACTAGAATTATGGCTAAAAATAGTACCCGATTATTCCGTGAATTTTGTAAGATTGACTTTGATTCTAACAATTGTAGAAGTTATTAGTTTGCCATTAGTTACACTTCAACAAGCAACAGGAAAAATTAAAAATTACCAAATCGTTGTTGGAACAATGCACATGATGAATTTCCCAATTTCACTTATTTTGCTTCATTATGGATTTAGACCAGAAACGGTTTATATCGTTGCAATATCATTGGCATTGTTGACCTTATATGCCCGTCTATTTATGCTAAAGCGCATAGTTGATATATCGATAAATTTATTTAACAAAGAAGTGATGTTTAGAAATACATTAGTCTTTTTATTAATGACCATTGCCTATTTATTTCTTAAAAAAAACATCAGTCCTACATTTTGGGGAGTCTTGATATCCCTTGCCATTTCATCCATATTAACGATTTTAATCGGCGTAAAGAAATCCGAATTTAAATATGTCATAACTAAAATCTTTAAAAAGAAATGAAAAAGCGGTTGTATATTTTAGCACCAAATGATAGGTTTAATTATGGGGATTTATTATTCCCGCACATTATAACATACTATTTTTCCAAAATCTTTGATGATGTTGTATATGTATCAACAACAGCATCAGATTTGTCTGAAAAAGGCGGTATAAAAACTAAAGAATATTCTGAATTATTCAAAACTGACAAAGAATGGGAAAATCATTTGATTGTTGCTGGAGGTGAATCACTATGCGTACGTTGGTTCACTATCTTATCATACATTTTTCCATGGGTTGATTATTTATATCGCTTTTCTTCAAAGGTTTCAAAAATTCCGCTTGGATGCTATTTTAAAGATATATGCGCTTCATTTGTGAAATATGTTTTTAAAACAAAAACATGCTTTGTCTTTTCCGTAGGTAAAAATGAATTGCCTCAATTTAAGACTATTGCATATAATGCATTGGGAGGATCATGGCTATTACACTCAGATGAACTGGACAATCCTAAAGTACAAGAAATTCTTAAAAGCGTTGATTATTTCGCTGTAAGAGACAATGAAACAAGTAAAGCACTTACACTACGACATATTAAACATTCGATATGTCCAGACTCAGCAATACTAATGTCTGAAGTTTTTAACGAAGATATACTACGAGCTAAAATAACTGTATCAAAAGATATAATAAATAGCAATTATATATTTTTCCAAGGTAATTTAAACTTATGGAAAGGGAAATATGATCTTGCTGCAAATCAACTCATTAACATATCTAAAGTATTAGGTTGTACAATATGCTTATGCCCTATTGGAACGGCTCTTGGACATTCTGATCAAATTGCACTTAAAAATATAGCAAAAAAAATGGGGGAAAACTATTTCTTAATTAATCAGCCAAACATATTTGATATCATGTGGCTAATCAAACACTCTCAGATGTATATAGGATCAAGTTTACACGGAACTATAACGGCTATGAGTTTTGGGGTACCTTATGTGGGTTATGGTGCAAGAAAATTAAAAGCATATATTGAACAATGGACAGATTCCAACATAAAATTATTCTCTCAAAAAAACTCTTTATCTGAAACATCGATCAATGTATATAAAAGTTCATTCATCGACCGGAATGCTGAACGGCAAAAATCTAATGTTATAGAAAAATTTCATGAATTAGCTGAATTATACCAATAAACTACCCTTTCTTTATGTATATATTAATATTGAATTTTTTCGCATATCTACTCACTTTGATTATATATGCTAAACACAAAAGAAAAATTGATTTAGGATTTTTATGTATTTCAGCTTTCACATTATCAAGCCTTGGGGCATGTTGGTATTATTCATTTGATTTAGTCCCATTGTATTACCCTAACATCAGAATAGTTCCATTAATATATATATACGCTCTCGTGTTGTTATGTATCACGCCATTTATAAGATTAAGATTAGACAAAATAAAGAAATTCGATTCCACAGGTTATGAAGATATTTTCAATGCACTGTCTACTATTTTTGGATTGTGTTCTGTACCAGTATTTATAAATTTACTAATAAACTTAGCTACAAGATCATTCACAGGAAATGTTCTGAACTCCATGTATGAAAGCAATATAGACAATGCAACCTCAATATTTTTTCCACCAGTAAAACTTTTTTTTTCAGTAATTAGGCGATTCTACGATCTAATCGTCTTCCTTCTCTGTTATAATGTTTTTTTAAAAAAGCATACTAAATATAACAAAATTGTAAATACCTGTCTTCTGCTAGGAGTATTATCTTTTTTTCTATATGCATTCCAAGCAGGTAGCAGAGGAGGAATTGTGAAAGATTGCACTGTAGCTATTGGATATTTCCTAATATTTAGTAGTATATATAATAGTGGTATTTGGAAAAACATTGTAAAAAAAATAAGAATAACAGCAATCGTTGTATTTAGTAGTATTGTATTAGGTCTTTCAGCTATATCAATATCACGTTTTACCACAGGAGAATTAAGTACATCCAACATATATATGTCACAATGGATTTCTCAATATTTGGGTGAAGGGATGATACGGTTTTCAGATGTTTTATGGCCATTAGAGAAAGATTTAAATGGAGATAAAAACTTTTCTTATATAAAGTCATTATTAAACGGTAATGGATATAAAAACAATGATATAGCCAATGATGTCTATGAAAGCAGAATAGGTATCAAAACAAGTGTATTTTACACCTTTATTGGATCATTTTACTTGGATTTCAACGTGTTAGGAACAATAATAGTATGTGTTTTAATATTTTTCTTTTTAAACTCAATCTGCAATAAAATAAAGATTAAACAAAAAATAGGATTTATTGAACTAATTATAATTGTAAAGTTTTTTTGCTTATTTGTTACAGGTTTTACTTCTAATGTATATGCAGTTATGTCTGTTCAACAAGATGAATTTATTTTTTGGCTATGCATCTCAATTATTTTCTTAATGCGTGTAATCACATCTATTTCGCACGGAAGATTAAAATATTAACAAAGCAATTGTAGAGTATAATAAAACTACAGTTGTTTATTAGATAAATATAATGATAATCAGATGTTTAAATCAACAAGTCCTAACAATTAAAAGAAATGAACACAATAGAATATTGACTTTCACTTATATATCTATACTCTTGCTTTCTGCAATATTTCCATTGAGAATAATTACTGTTAACAAAATTATCCACTGAATAGTTATAAAATATTGAATCTATAAAGCAAATTATATGAATAATAGAAATACTTTAGCAATCATAATTCCAGCCTATAAATCAAAATTTCTATCAGAAGCATTAGACTCGATAGCTGCACAGACTTGCAAAAACTTCACGCTTTATATAGGTGATGATTGTAGCCCCAATAATATTAAAGAAATTGTAGAACAATATAATGATAAAATAAATATTGTATATCAGCGATTTAACTCAAATCTTGGAAGTAAGGATCTCGTAGCACAATGGGAACGCTGTATTGATATGGTGCAAGATGAGGAATGGATTTGGCTTTTCTCAGATGATGACGTAATGGATTTAAACTGCGTTGAAGAATTCTATAAGACTATAAAGAATAATCCCAATAATGGATTAATACATTTTAATGTAAATCGTTTAAACAATTCCACTAATACCATAGATGAATTACCACTATTCCCAAAAAAATGTTCTACACGATATTATATTGATGAAAAATTAAAAGGGCATTTGATTAGCTTTGTCATTGAGTTTGTAATTAGAAAAGACATTTTTTATGCACAAGGAAGGTTTCAAAATTTTGATTTAGCATGGGGAAGTGATTTTATCAGTTGGATAAAATTCTCAAATGTTACAAACGGAATCATAACTTGTAATAATGCAAAAGTCCAATGGCGCAAAAGCGATGAAAACATATCTCCCAATAAAGAAAATTCTATTTTATATAGAAAAATTAAGTCTCTAATTTTAAACACCAAATGGATTTCAGACTTCGCAAAAGACAAAGGATATGGCAATAGAACTTTTTATATGAAACGTCCTTTAGGTGAGATATTAAAAGAAAGAAAGAATTTGACGCAAAAACAAAAAAAAGACTTATTAAGTTATTATAACAAGATTCTAAACCCAACTCATAGTTGCAAATTACTAATGTTTTGTTTGAAATTTTTATAACAGCAAATTGCTATGATTTTAAATCCATAAATACCACAGATTATGCAGATTTCTTATGCATAAGAACATTAAAATCAAGCAAATGATTATCCTATGTTTTTCAAAAACTTACACTTGAAGTATTTCATTATAAGAAATACACAATGTAGGCATTTAATAGATGCTTTAAATCGTATTGTAAATCTACCAGCAAATAACATTTTGATAAATAAAAAATTATCCTTTAAAGGTATTTGCTGTTATAAATAACCAAAACCTCAAAAATGTTTTAATAATACTTTGAATTCATGTCTAATATTTTATTTGTAGCAACTAGTTCTTGGGCGGGAATGGGGCCATATGCGAGTGAAATAATCAATGCATTCTGTCCAAAAGACAAGGTAAAATACTTTTTAGTTGAAGACGAAAGACATTATTTCAGTAAAAATATAGCTGAAGAAATGCGAAACAATGGCATCATTATATACCGTAAAAATTCCAATATAAACAAGTTATGTGATTTAATTTATCCATCAAAAAAAATTTCACGGCTTTTGTTCAAATACTGTGATGAAAATGAAGTTGATACAATACATTTCATGACAAGTGAAGTCCCATATGGAAAAATAATAACGGATTTGTCTAAAAAGTATAAAGTCTTTTTCACGGTTCACGATTTACATCCGCATGAAGCAAATAAGGCTTTTTATAAGATGTTGCGACAAAAATTAATGTATAAGAAATTAGATAAAATCAGAAAATCTATCAACAATTTAGTCACCAATAGTAACACACAAGAAAAAGAACTGAAAGCAATGTTTCCGCATAAAAATATTTATTATTTTGACTTTCCGTCACTAGTGAATAGTACTATAATTACTGGTCAATCCTCCCCATTGGAACTTGCAGGCAAAAACAATTATGTATTGTATTTTGGACGCATTGAAAAATATAAAGGTGTTGATTTAGCTTACAGGGTATTTACAGAATCTACCGCACTAAAAAACGTAACTCTCGTAATAGCAGGAAGTGGTGACATATATTTCCCAAGAAACTTGAATAAAGAAGATAACATCATTTTTATCAATCGCTATATAAATGATGATGAAGTAGCTTATCTTTTTAAGAATGCATTAGTAACAATATATCCATATCTCTCAGCCACTCAGTCTGGAGTACTTTCTCTTTCTTGTTATTTTGGCAAACCAATAATAGCTTCAGATATTCCTTTTTTCATGATGGTTTCAGAACTAGAATTTGGAAGAAATTTCAAAAAAGGGAATGTGGAAAATATGCAAGAAAAGATTCTAGATTTGTTAAAAGATAATTTGAATCTCATTTCTGCACGCGAAAGAAAGTATTACGATTCGCATTACTCTAAAAATTGTTTAAGAGAAAAATTATTATCAATATATAATCTATGAAACCCATAGCCCTCGTAACCTGTTATTTTCATCACAATTACGGAAGTATGCTGCAAGCATACGCTACCGAAATGATTATGCAGCAGATGCACTTGCCTTATCAAACCATTGCTTGTAAAGCTCCAATAGATTATATGGAAGAAAACAAAGCAATTTACATTGTCAAGAAATTGCTTATTGGCGACTGGAAGATGCGGCTTGGCAAGATGAAGATAGAACGGGAAAAGAAAAAGAATCCGATTTTTGCCCGAAATTGGACAATACGTGATGAAGCGTTCAATCTGTTTGCGAAAGAATCGTTTCATCTTTCACCTTATTGCAAGAACCGTGCGGAGTTGAAAGCAATGGCAAACGATTATTCGGCTATCCTTGTAGGAAGTGACCAGTTGTGGCGTACGGATAGTGTGGAGCATGGCTATTATACATTGGAATGGGTACCTGACAATGTACGGAAGATAGCTTATTCTACCAGTATCGGTGTAAAAGAAGTGCCTTGGTTTCAAGTAGAAAAGAACAGACGTTTTATGAATCGGTTCGACTATATTGCCTTACGTGAGCAAAGTGCTTGTGATTTGGTTTATAAGCTGACTGGACGTAAAGTGCAGGTGGTGCTTGACCCTACGCTGTTGTTTACGGGAGAACAATGGATGAATATCCAACAGATAGAGCCATTGACTACGGATAACTATATTTTCTGTTATCTATTAGGAAACAATCCCGACCAGCGTACATTAATCAAACAGGTACAGAAAAAAACAGGATTGAAAATTGTAGCTTTACAACATTTGGACGAATATATACCGTCGGACGAAGGCTTTGCCGATGAAGCACCCTATAATGTCGGACCACGGGAATTTCTTAATTATATTCGGAATGCAGACTATATATTTACCGATTCTTTCCATTGTTCGGTGTTTTCCATTCTCTATAAAAAACAGTTCTTTACGTTCAGCCGTTTCAGCGAGCGAGCTAAACAGAGCACAAATACACGTATAGACAATTTATTGAATCTGACAGAGTTGTCGCAAAGAAGAATCAATTCCCAAAGTGATTTGCACTCTATTTTGGATATGCCTTGTAATTATAAGGGAGTAGATGAAAGACTGGATATGTTAAGGCAATCTTCTATTGATTATTTACATACGGCTTTAAAAGGAATAAAATCATGATACCCAAAATTGTACATTATTGTTGGTTTGGCAATACTCCCAAGAATTATTTAGCAAATCGATACGTTAAATCTTTTAACAAATTGGGGGGGGGGGTAAAAATTATTGAATGGAATGAGCAAAATTGCGACTTGGACGAAAACAATTATATACGTGA
>NZ_NFIC01000005.1:0-403068 GCF_002161565.1 Bacteroides sp. An51A | reverse complement strand
TTTCTTTCATTTACAAATTTAATAATTCTCTTGGCTTTATGCTATTTTGCTAGCACATTACAAACATAGGAACTAAGAAACTTGGACCCATAAAAAAGAAGGGAAGTAAAAATCACTTCCCTCCCCCACATGGAATTTCTAACAATTAAGTTAAGGCACTATTACAGAATCGACTTCACAGTTTCCAACATACCTTTTTCCTGAATGCTGTCCAAATCAGCTTTTACGGCTGCGGTCAATCCCGGAATCTGATTCAAATCTTCGCCCCAAATAGACTGTGCCGCCAATACACCTTCAGCAATCTTTTGTGTATCGCCAGTCGCCCACAGCTGCTTCAGCAAATCCATGATTTCCGGAGCATCATTCGGAACGATTTCAGCACCGTCTTCGCGTACACCGCCTTTATAATAAGTAATGATAGCAGCCAGTCCCAATACCAAGCCTTTCGGAAGTTCACCCTTACGTTCCAAATATACCTTCAAGCCGGGCAGGTCACGAGTCTGGTATTTCGGGAATGAGTTCAGCATGATAGAGGTCACTTGATGGTCAACGAACGGATTGTTGAAGCGTTCCAGTACATCATGAGCGAATTGTTCCAATTCAGCCTTCGGCAAATTCAAGGTTTCCATCAGTTCGTCAAACATCACCTTGTGGATGAACTTGCCGATAACCGGATGCTGGCAAGCGTCGCGGACAATATTTACTCCCGACAGATATGCAACCGGTGACAATACGGTATGCGGACCGTTCAGCAACGTAACTTTTCTTTCATGATACGGAGCTTCAGACGGAACGAACAAGACATTCAGACCTGCCTTGTCTGCAGGGAATTCTTTTGCCACTTCTTGCGGTGCCTCGATTACCCACAAATGGAAAATTTCACCCTGTACCACCATGTTATCATCATATTGCAGTTTTTCTTTGATAGCATCAATTTCCTTGCGCGGGAATCCCGGAACGATACGGTCTACCAAAGTAGCATATACACCGCAGGCTTTTTCGAACCAATTCTTGAAATCCTCGCCCAAATTCCACAATTCAATATACTGATAAATGGTTTCTTTCAGCTTATGCCCGTTCAAGAAAATCAATTCGCAAGGGAAAATAATCAAACCTTTTGACATATCACCATTGAATGTCTTAAAACGATGATACAGCAATTGGGTCAGTTTACCCGGATAAGAAGCAGCAGGAGCATCATCCAGTTTGCACGAAGGGTCGAAAGCAATACCTGCTTCGGTAGTATTCGAAATCACAAAACGCATCTCAGGCTGCTCGGCAAGTTTCATAAACTCGTCAAATTGACTGTATGGATTCAATGCACGGCTTACTACATCAATCAATGTCAGACTATTCACCACCTGACCTTTATCAAGTCCCTGCAAATTAACGTGATACAAACAGTCTTGATTGTTCAGCGTATCAATCATACCTTTACCCAAAGGCTGCACAATGACTACACTGCTATTGAAATCTGTCTTCTGGTCCATATTATAAACAATCCAGTCGACAAACGCACGTAAAAAGTTACCTTCACCAAATTGAATGATTCTTTCAGGACGAACAGGCTTGTTCGCATTTTCTTTGTTTAACGGTCTCATACTTTGTATTTATTTTTAGGTTTACTGTTGCATACAATACATATTCAAGTTCAAATCACCTTCACAAATGGTAAAAAATATTTATCAAGCACATAACCTACGCATCAACGAAGTGATTAATTTTACTAAATATTCGCTGCAAATATACGAAATATTTTGTTATTCCAAATAAAATTTCTATTTTCGTGTTCGATAACGGAGAATAAAACGATATTTGTGTTGTTCAGCATAAAAAATCGTTCCAGCAATTAGAAAAAGTGAAAATACCTAACAAAAAACATAAACCAAAAAGAAAACTTATATGAAAAAATTTATGGACGAAAATTTCCTGTTGAAAACAGAAACTGCACAGGAATTATACCACAACCACGCTGCCAAGATGCCTATTATCGATTACCATTGCCATTTGATTCCGAAAATGGTAGCCGATGATTATCAATTCAAGTCAATCACAGAAATCTGGCTGGGCGGTGACCACTATAAATGGCGTGCTATGCGTAGCAACGGTGTAGACGAACGCTATTGTACCGGAAAAGACACCACAGATTGGGAAAAATTCGAGAAGTGGGCAGAAACTGTTCCTTACACATTCCGTAACCCCTTGTATCATTGGACTCACCTGGAACTGAAAACCGCTTTCGGTATCGATAAAATCCTGAACCCCTCTACCGCACGTGAAATATTCGAAGAATGTAATGCCAAATTGGCTACTCCTGAATACTCTGCACGCAACTTGATGCGCCGCTACCACGTAGAGACAGTATGTACGACAGACGACCCTGTAGATTCTTTGGAATATCATATCGCAACACGCGAAAGCGGCTTCGAAATCAAGATGCTTCCGGCTTGGCGTCCCGATAAGGCCATGGCTGTAGAATCTGCAGCCAACTATCGTGCTTACATCGAAAAACTGGCGGAAGTAAGCGGCGTAAACATTTCTTCGTTCGATGACATGATTGACGCTTTGCGCAAACGTCATGCATTCTTTGCAGAACAAGGATGTAGATTGTCAGACCACGGAATCGAAGAATTCTATGCTGAAGACTATACAGATGCTGAAATCCGTGCGATATTCAATAAAGTATACGGCGGCACGGAATTGACAAAAGAAGAAATCCTGAAGTTCAAGTCGGCTATGTTGGTTATCTTTGCCGAAATGGACTGGGAAACCGGTTGGGCACAACAATATCACTACGGAGCTATCCGCGACAACAACAGCAAGATGTTCAAGTTATTGGGACCGGATACCGGTTTTGACTCTATCGGTGAATTCAACACAGCCAAATCAATGTCGAAATTCCTCGACCGTTTGAACTCTGAAGGCAAACTGACTAAAACCATCCTGTACAACCTGAATCCATGCGCGAATGAAGTCGTTGCTACCATGCTGGGCAACTTCCAGGACGGTTCGGTACCGGGCAAGATTCAGTTCGGTTCGGGCTGGTGGTTCCTCGATCAGAAAGACGGTATGGAAAAGCAGATGAACGCGCTTTCACTGCTGGGCTTGTTGAGCCGCTTTGTAGGTATGCTTACAGACTCGCGTTCATTCCTGTCTTATCCGCGTCATGAATACTTCCGCCGCACATTATGTAATTTGTTAGGCAATGATGTTGAAAACGGAGAACTCCCGGAATCAGAAATGCCGCGCATCCAGCAAATGGTAGAAGATATTTGCTATAACAACGCAAAGAATTATTTCAATTTCTAATCGTTCTTCATAAATCAGATTTTGCATGAGAAAGCCCGCTATTTGGCGGGCTTCTTTCTTTTTCGTATCTTTGTCCGCTCCTAAAAACAAAAAGACAGAAAGAACATGAAGGTACAATTTATGAGCTTAGGTAGCGGAAGCAGCGGAAACTGTTATTATCTTGCCACCGAGACATGCAGTATATTAATAGATGCCGGAGTAGGCATCCGCACTGTAAAGAAAATATTCAAGGATTACAACATTGACATGCAGTGTATCCACGCCATCTTTATCACACATGACCATGCCGACCATATAAAAGCTGTAGGCAACCTTGCCAAACGGTATAATATCCCCGTCTATGCCACACAGGCTATCCACAAAGGTATGGAGCGCAGCTACTGCATGACCGAAAAACTTTCGGCAGACTGCATCCGTCTGATAGAAAAAGAAAAAACTATCAGCCTGGGTGATTTCACCATAACCTGCTTCGAGGTGCCTCATGACGGTACAGACAATGTGGGTTATTGCATAGAAACAGGCGACAAGACTTTCGCCTTTCTTACCGATATGGGCCACATTACCCCTACAGCTGCTTCATACATCGAACGTGCCGATTACCTGATTCTGGAAGCCAATTACGATGATGCCATGCTGCAGATGGGACCTTATCCCCCTTATCTGAAAGCACGTATCGCCGGGCCAAACGGACACATGAGCAACCGTGAGGCAGCCCAGTTTATTGCCGAGCACTTTCCTTCCCACCTGAAGGTACTTTGGCTTTGCCATCTAAGCAAAGACAACAACCATCCGGAACTTGCATACAAGACCGTAGAACTTGCCTTGCGCGAACAAGGCATCGTAGCAGGACGCGATATACAACTTTGCGCACTAAAGCGCACGCTGCCTTCAGAGTTGTATACTTTCGAATAAGATTGTCTGATTCTGGAAAAAGTCCCACAGATAGATGCGCCGACACATATAGGTTCATCTGCTGTAAGATTATTAATCTTCAGGCTGCAAGATTATTAATCTTACAAGCGGAAGATTATTAATCTTACACCAGACGAAGCTATCTGCGTGCGTTGAAGCAAGAAGATAATAACGACAACCTTTTATACCATGCGCGGTATGAAATTGTGTATTTTAATAGGACACAGAAGACACGGAAAGGCACAGACGAACACAGATTTTTATATTTTCCTTCTGTGTATTCTTGTGTAGTCTGTGTTCTATGATAGCATCAACAAAATGCACAAATCTATATTGCGCATAGTATAAATCAGCTAAACGATATGTATCAGGAGCTATCTTACACGTACCAATTCATAATCACGGTTGCCCAACCCGATTTTTTCAGCATGAGCCAAACACGTTTTATATTCCGCGTTCGGATTGGTATTGTCGAAATGGTCATGATGGTCATGAAAATGAGGACTTGCCATTTCATCCGCCAACTGGCTATCGGGCAAAGGAGTCTGTTTCAAACAAGCGTCTACACATGCCTGGTCTAAAGCCAACGGGTCGAAAGATGCGAACATGCCCACATCGGGTATAATCGGAGTGTCATTGCCCGAATGGCAATCACAAGTCGGCGAGACATCGCACACCAAGGAGATATGGAAGTTTGGCCTGCCATAAACTACGGCTTTCGTATATTCAGCCATCCGGCAATTCAGCTCTTTGATTGCCGCATCTTGGGCAAAGCCGATTGCATCAAAATTACATGCCCCGATGCAGCGTCCGCAACCTACACAGTTGTCTTGGTTGATAGACATCTTCTTCCGCCCTTCGTCAAAAACAAGACCGTCATTCGCACATTCGCGCATGCACCTCTTACACCCCCTGCATGCATCCTGATTGATAACAGGCTTTCCGTTGCAGTGCTGGTCTTTCTTTCCGGCTCTCGACCCGCATCCCATACCGATATTCTTTATTGCGCCTCCGAATCCGGTCATCTCATGCCCTTTGAAATGAGTGAGTGAAATAAAAATATCGGCATCCATTACGGCACGGCCGATTCTCGCTTCTTTTACATATTCACCTCCAGCCACAGGCACCGCGATGTCATCCGTTCCTTTCAGGCCATCGCCGATAATCACCGGACAGCCTACGGTCAAAGGCGTAAAGCCATTCTCCCATGCACAATACAGATGTTCAATGGCATTCTTGCGGCTGCCCGGATACAATGTATTGCAATCGGTAAGGAATGGCTTCCCACCACATTGTTTCACCATATCCACTACAGCCCGTGCATAGTTCGGACGAAGGAAACTCAAGTTCCCCAGTTCGCCGAAATGCATCTTGATAGCGACAAACTTTCCGTCCATATCTATTGTATTCAGACCTGCTGCCTTTATCAGCCTTTTCAGCTTGTCAGCAGGCCCTTCATCAGGTTTGCACCGGAAATCGGTATAATAAACCTTGCTTTTTGTTTTTACTTCATCCATTGTCTTATTCCTTTTGGTCGATACCGCAAAGATAATCGAAAATCACATTACAGGCAATAAAAAAGCAGATTAACACAAATCCTTCCAATCTGCATTAATCCGCTTTCTTATTATATCACAATGTCTTATTTCGTACGGCGAACCGTATGGAGCACTTTCCCGTCCTTGTCCATCATGTGTAGGCAAAGCTCGTGTTTGTCTACCGTAATGAGCGAGAAACCTGTCGCACCGCTACAGAACTGCGTGCCGTCTACCGGTTTCACTTCGCGTGCCAACGAGCCGGAAGTGTTCACCACATAGTCAATCTTGCTGTCCGTCTTACGGATGTGCTGGAAGTTATGGATATGGCCACATACGTACATGTCTACATTGCCATGCTTGCGCAAAATAGAGTCTACCCGCTTCTGCATGTCCGTCCGTTCGCTATCGTTCTTATCGGTATCGGCATAGATGGGGTGATGGCCTACCACCATTACCCAGTCTTCTTTGGCCGAAGTCAATACCGAATCCAGCCATGCCAACTGCTTGTCCATATCTTGTTTGCCTGCATCGGGATATTTCTCGGTATCTTCACGGTATTTGTCAAGCAAAGGTGGCGTATCAATCATCACCAAGCGGATAGTCGCCCCGTCTTCCTCCATCACCTTTGTATAATAGCGTGCCGGCATCTCCCACCGTGCGCTGACATTGCTATAATCCAACACCGCCTGCGTATTGCCACGGTATTCATGATTCCCTAAAATGGGATACCAGGGCAACATCAAATCGGGATGGCTGTATATCAGTTCGTAATTGGTCATCCACAAAGGGTCTTGCACACTGCGCACCCCCTCGAAATGATGCACGTCACCGGCAGCTACTACAAATTCGATATCAATCGTTTCTGCCATTTTACCCATCAGTTCGGCTATCGGCTTCTGATCGTAATAACCGTTGCGCCCAAGGTCGTTTGCCAAATAAAAATTAAGCGGTTTTTCCAAAGATTTCCACGTTGCCGCATCTTGCGCGAAAGCGACTACAGCCGCCATTACCAGGAATAAAGAGATTCCTATTTTCTTCATTGATTTCATTTGCTTAAAGATAAATGTTGATTAATAATTATGCGACAAAATTAGGAGGTAATTCTGAATTAAAACTGAAACCTCCTGCTGTATGTCTTAATAAAAAATCCGGGTACTGGAGTTATTTCCGGTCCCGGACCTCTTAGGAAAAAAGAATGTATATCAGAGTTGTATCAGAGATACCGCATTATTCCCCATATGCACCATAATGAGCGGCAACTGCCGGTGAAGTATAAGTTTCGCCGTTAACGGTCAGGCCGGTTGTCGAGAAGTAAGGAGCGGCAAATGCCTCTGTACCATCACAAGCACCCGTCAGAGCCGGAGAGCCTGCCTGCAAATGGAAGTCCCAAGCATCGTTGTAAACATAGTCGGTCAAACCTACACCATTGATGTCGAAACCAACAAATTGCGGATCTTTCAAATCGTTTTCTGTAGCGATAACGCTATGCACGTCTACCACACCTACATTGTAATCTTCGTGTTCATAGTTATAACCTTGCCATGCGTATGCCACACCCGATTCGTCTTCACCATCCCATACAATATCACTCGGTTGGTTACCCGATGCATAATAGTTGTAATCAATTACAGAATCGTCATCGTAACCTTCTTCGGGGTCGTTCGGAATGTCAAAGCTCGGAGTCATCGCGCGGAACTTGCAGTTTACCATCAAATTATTGAATACATTAGCCAAAATATTCTTCTCTACATAGATGCAACCGCCTTTTTCTCCATCGCGTCTCCATCCTGCATTGATGATAGTATTGTTGTAAGCTTGAACCAAAGCCTGGGCACGGTTTTCGCTCTGACCTGAACTAGAGAGCTTCAAGCCGTTGGTGTTCGGGCTGAACATCACGTTTCCGGCAATGTCTACCTTGCAACCTGCTTTCACGTTTACAGCCTCAGCACCATCGAATCCGTTAGCGGCAAAGACATTGTTCATAATAATCGCTTCACCACCCATCAAATAAATGCCATCCGACCATCCGTTACGCAAGATTGAATTCGTAATCACGTATTTACCATTGATATTATTGGTAGTAATCTGCGGATAAGCATCGTCACCGGCGGTATACACACCCGAAGTTGCTGCAGGAGAACCTTCTACTACCTGACCACCGGTATATTCTATGATTGTATGGTCAATCAACATTTCGCCACAAGTTTCCGAAGCTACAATACCCCCCCAAAGACCTGCAAAAATATTCGCCTCTGTGCGGTCGGCTTCAGGAATAGAAAAACGAACAGGTTTTTCTTCTGTACCTTCGCAATACAAGTTTCCATTTACCGTAAACTCTACAGGCACATGGTTCGCTCCTACACCGGCTGTGCTGGCGATGATTTGGACACCTTCTTTAATAATCAATGTTTTGCCTTCGGGCACCGTGTAATGATTAGTCAGGTTGATTATTGTATCAACCGGCCAAGTCACCGTATTGGTATTGTTCCATTGGTCTTCCAGACTTACAGGACCTTCCGGATCATCGCCATTCGGTTCATCCGGTTCTTCTACAGGAGGATTCTGCGGTTCGTTCTCATCATCACTACAAGCAGCGAAGAATGATACGCTCATCAAAGCTGCACCTACGAATAAAAACTTCTTAAAATTCATAATTGAAAAGATTAAATGTGTTTGTTAGTCAATATGTTCTGTTTTTCTTTTTTACAATTTATACCTTACACCTAACATAATGGTCTGTCCGTGCCATTCTTTACGCTCGATAACATTGCCATTATGACGTTCATAATCAATGTTTGCCGTGCGAGGTCCGTTCTGAATGTAGCGGTACAAGGGCACATCCAACAGATTGGAAGCTTTCGCAAATATATTCACGCCACATTTGAAGCTCTTCTCTACCGATACGTCCAACTGGAAATAGCCGTCTTCCCAAATATCATTATCATACCAGTTCGAAATATCACTCAGACGTTTGCCTGTATAGCTTCCGGCGATTTGCCCTTCCCATCCATATTTCGTGCTCTTGAAGAGCAAGGAAAGATTTGCCACGTGGGCAGCTTGACCAAACAATGGACGAGATTGTTTTTGAGTCCTTACTTCCGAACCTTCCATGATGCGTTTATCAGTTGTTATCTTCGAGTGTGTATACGTATAGTTCGCTTTGATACCGAACCAATTGAAATATTTCATAATATCCACTTCCACACCCAAATTGGTTGCATCGCCAAAGTTCATCGGTTGGTAATACGTATCCTGACCCTCGTTTATCAAACCGTATTCAATCGGATTTTGAATATTCTTATAAAACAGGCCGACCATAAACTGCTCCGAAGACTTCGGGAAAAATTCGTAACGCAAATCCACATTATCCGCAACCGTATGCTTCAAGTCGGGATTACCTTTTTCCTTATAGTCTTCGTTGATAATGCTATAAGGCACAATTTCGAAGAAGCTCGGACGATTGATGGCACGGGCGTATGAGAAACGCAAATTGGCATTTTCGTGCACATTGTATTTTGCGTGGAAACTGGGCAATACATCCGTATACTTTTGATTGCCTTCGGGGTCTACATCACGCGGGAATTTCAATACATATCCCTGATTGGTATGTTCCACACGGACACCCGCTATCAATTCCCATTTATTATAGGTATATTTCACCATGCCATAGCCTGCCCCTACTTTTTCTGAAGCGTCATAGTTGAGCGGGTCGCCGATATTACCATAACGGCGCGGTGTAATCAAGATTTCATCGAAATTATTCCAATCCTCGCCCAAATATTGCGGATCCTTGCTTCCGGTAGCCGAATCGAAAGTATATTCATTGAAGAAGCTGTCACGTTTCTTATCACGATACATACCGCCGATTGAGAAATCGAACACCGGACCTCCGTCCAGCTGCCACTTATAACTCAAGTCTACATATCCCGCCTTGTCTTTATCAGAATTGTGTTCCCACCGGCGTGTAGCCGCACCCGATGTCTGCAGGTGTGTCCCTTGCAGGAATATTTCCGCATTGTCCGGCGTTTCACTATAAGCTTTCGAAATGACCGCCGACCAATTCAGTTTCAAGGCTCCGCCTTCTAAGAACTGATGTTCACCTTTCAGGGTTGAATTGATAATGTACTGGCGGTTCCACTTCATCCGGACTGCACGTTCCTGATCGTCCTCCCCATCACGTACTTCCGCTTCACGCATGTCCATATAGCCATTGTACCAAGTCAACTTATGGTTTTCGTTGATGTGATAATCCAGCTTGGCATGGGCACCGATACGGGTCTGTTGGGTGGAATAATTACGGTACACGATACCGTTATGCGAAGTTCCGGGCTGATAATAAATTTGGCTCTCTTTGCCACGATACGTATTCAGATAACTTCCCGCCAACATCACGCCCAGCTTGTCATCGAAGAAACGGTCTCCATAAGAAATGCCTGCTGTAAGGTCGGGCATCGGACGCTTCCATTTCATCCGCAAGTTCGACATCGTGAAGTTATCCTGTGTCACCTGATAATCTTCCGGTTTCCCCATCGCTTCGTATGGCGAATCTTTCACTATGTCCCCGTAGTCGAACGACTGGAAATCGCGGTCGAAATACATAGCGTTATAACCGGTAGAAATGCTTGCCGTGAACTGACGTTCCGTAGGCGCATCTTTCATCACCAGATTGACCGCACCGCCGATGCCGTCGCCTTCCATATTGGCAGTAAGTGATTTGGTCACCTCCAACCGGTCGAGCATCTCAGAAGGGAATATGTCAAGAGGGACGAAACGGTTCTTATTATCGGGACTTGGAATCTTCACCCCATTAATTAAGGTATAATTGTAACGCTTGTCCATACCGCGCAGGATAGCATACTGCCCTTCCCCACTGCTGTTACGCTCGATCGTCACACCCGACATACGCTGGATTACATTCGCGACCGTGATATCCGGAGAAAGCTCGATGGCTTTTGCACTCATCACGTTCACCACGTTCATCGCCTTACGCTCGATGGCGCGTGCACCAGCTTCACTTCGTCCGGGATTGGTAGCCACCACGGTGACTTCTCCCAGCAGCACATCATCACTTGCCAATGGTATTTCTATATCCGAATCCTTCGAAGTGACCTGCATTTCGTAGCTCTTATAACCAATATATGTACAGATAATCGTAAACGTCGGACGGTTCACCGACAGACTGAAACTTCCGTCAAGTCCCGTCACTGCGCCTTTCGACGGCTCTTCCTTCACCACGACTGATGCACCGATAATCTCTTCACCGGTCTTTGCATCTTTTATCTTTCCTTTGATGTCCATCGCATTGGCACTGGCTGCCGTGAGCAACGCCAAGCCCAAAACAACTCTCTTTCTCATAACAATCTTTTTCCCTTTTTGCTTGTTTGACGCCGCAAAAGTAGAGGCAATGTTTTTCAAGACAGTTTCACAAATGTTTCATTTCCGCTACACATGCGAAAGAGGTGCGAAAAGAGTGCTTTTTGAAGATTTTTTGAAGACGATATTACATTCGTGTTACAAATTCAGACCATGTATGACAATTTTATAGTGCATGTGACATTTTATTCAATATAAAGGACGAGAATCGGTACAATCTGATACTTTTGCAATTCGAAACCATACCTTTTTTTATATGAAAATTATACGAAAAAGCCAGCAGACTGACTGTCTTACCATTTATAATTTAATATGCGATATGGAGGCCCAAACGCTTCCGTACGAAACATTCGAAGAAATTTACTCCAGACAATTGGAGAACGACTGTTACATTTGCTTAGTATACGAAATAAATGGAGAGGTGATTGGCTGCATCAACCTGCGAATGGAATACCAGCTGCACCACGCCGGACGGATATGCGAGATTATGGAATTGGCGGTACGCTCCGACCGCCGCAGTCAAGGCATCGGCAGATGTCTTTTCAATGCTGCTTACAATGAGGCAAAAGCCCAAGGTTGCCTCCAGATAGAAGTGTGCTGCAACCAACTGCGCCTCCGTACCCACCGTTTCTATGAAGTGTGCGGAATGCATAACTTCCACTACAAGTTCTCACTTAGTCTTACCCAAACGGGTGATTACGACAACAAACTGGGGAGGTGAAATTATCATTTTCACGCCAACAATTAGAAGCTGTTTTGAATTTCTCGTGCGATGATTTGGGATGAGTTTTTGAGGCATTTCCGCTTCTGTGATGAGGAAGATAGCGGGCTATCTGACGAAGAACAGGAGCGAAAAGGACCAAAAAATCGCCCAAAGCACACACGAAAACGGATACATCAAGCCAAGAAAAACTTTTTGGAGAAATTCAAAACAGCTTCTTAGTAACAGGCAATCTTATTCCTGCAGGAAAAGGCGTAAGCGGAAGTACACAGAAAATCGTCACCTTTGCCTGCAAATCACCAGGATAATATAAGGTATATGGATTTATCGAATTGGTTTAAAAGTTTTGAATGGGTATCGCACGACTCACGGAAGAAGAGCGGAAACGTTTTTTCGCTGAGTGTGGAAAGAATTGCGTGCGCAACGGCGTGTTACCCATTTACGAAAAGCTGTACAAAGATGCCAACGGCAACATGGATACATTCTTCCGCAAAGCAAACGAACTGCCTGGAGTCAGCGGAAAGGTAGTGAAAGAAGGACAGATATACCGTCTTTCCTTTCTGGAATGCACATGCGGACTGCACACAGAGGGGTATGTCCGCACACCCCTGCTGTGTGAATGCTCACGTCAAAGCGTACTCTATGCATTGCACAGCCTGTGGCAGGAACATGATTTCCGTGTAACGCTCTGCTGTTCCATCCTACAGGGAAACGAGAAGTGCATAATGCAGATTGAGGTAATACAAGGCAGAAGTCAATCTTCCTGAGTCACTTCCACATCGGGTAAGGAAATACTATCAACTACCTTCTGCCAGTAAGCACGGACATCTTTCCAATGGTAGAAAGGCGCACAATCGGTCTTGACGGGAAGCGTCACCTCACGCTCGTTCAGAAGAAGCTTCACCAGAATGTCATCATTTTCCGGCTTACGGAAAAAAATGAGTTGCACGTTGCCGCACATCGGAATAATACGGTAGGTGCGGTAGGTATCGGCTATCTTTTGCCAATCACCGGTAGAAGCAGACAAATGATTGCACCCCATCAGCGTGGCCAAGGGAGCCAGATTGGTATCATGCCCATAACGAAGGGTAACGCAATTCCGTTTCGAAGCGATGACCGTATCGGCAGTCTCTACAAAATTACGGAGCAGGTTACGTTCTACCTTGTACATACAAGCACCGCTCAGCGGGGATGCGCCTTTCTCGTAATACCACTCGAAGTTATTACGTTGCCACAAGTCGTAACGTTCATCTTCGGTAAACAAGAACGCCAAATCAGGCTGATTGTAACTGCTTTGGCTGATTCCGTCCAGTTCGAAGAGGTCCATCATCAGTCCCGTAGGATCTTCCACAGCCTGAGGACGGGTGAAGAGCTGCTTCATCAGACGGTCAGGATGCACGTATATGCTGTCGGCAGCACGATAGACCGAATCAGCATTTGCCAAATGGACAGCTTCGTAGGGTTCGTTCTTATACTTTATATAATAAAGGTCATGATTGCTGGCATCGTTGGTGATATTCAATTTCGGATTTAAACCTTTCAGCTCCACACACCCGGCGGTCATCGAAAGGAAAGCACGGGTCTTATAGGTAGAGCGGGCATCCACGTGTACACCTTCAGTAAACACTTGCGGATAACGGGCAAACATACGGCGTACCAACTGGCGATGTTGTTCAGCTCCTTTCGGAGTGAGTTCTCCATAGCGTCCTTCGGCTTCCTGCGCCAGACTTTCCACTATCTTGAGTGCCCGTTTCCCATCGGCGGTAAGGATATGTTGCTTTTCGGCATTACGCAAGACAGCCAAGGGCTTATCGTATTTTTTCTGCTTGGTAAGATAACGTGAACCGTGACGGGCGAACATCGAGATGTAAAAGGGTTCATAGCCTTCAGGAGCCGGAGTAAGTTCTACGGACGGAGCCTGATAGGCATAATACTTACCGGCTGCCAAAGCCGGGTTTTGGCGGATTTCATCCTTTGCGGTCTGTGCTGACACTGACAAGGCAACACAAAACAAGGGAACAAACGATAACAATCTTTTCATACTATCTTATAAATAAAAAACGGATGTAAATGTAGAGATTCTTCCCTACACTTACACCCGTTGATACGTTAAAAGATAACGTCAGCCTTTGAAATGAAACAGGACTGAAATATATTTGTCACGCTTATTGCGCCGGCATACTTACGATCTCTTGCATAATGCGTACGGCGGTCTGCACGTCTTTTACGTCTTTGATGACCATGCTTCGCTTACCGTTTTGCTCACGCAGGTTACATATACGCGGGTTCTGTGACATATAGTTGATTATTTTCCCGAACGCCTCGCTTTGATAATAGGGGCTCTCCAGGTTGCTGACAAAATACAGCGTCATCCGCTCTAACTTGAGGATAACCTTTTCGATGCCCATCCGTTTCGCCATCCGGCGCAAGGGAACGATACGTATCAGTTCTTCTCCTTCGGGCGGAATCTTGCCGAAACGGTCTACCAGCCTTGCCTTGAAGGCTTCGACATCCTTGTCCAATTCCAGTTTATCCAATTCGCGGTAAAGCAGCATACGCTCGCTGCTGCTGGGAATGTACTCGTTGGGGAAAAGCAATTCGAGGTCGCTCTCTACCGTACATTCGTCAACAAATCCCTCTCCGCTCAGTTTTTCTTCACCCGCTTTGATTTCATCGGCATAAAGTTCGGCAAACTCATCGTTCTTCAATTCAGTCACCGCCTCTGCCAGAATCTTCTGATAGGTCTCATAACCCAGGTCGGCAATGAAACCGCTCTGCTCAGCACCCAGCATATTCCCGGCACCGCGGATATCAAGGTCCTGCATGGCAATGTGAATGCCGCTTCCTAAGTCGCTGAAGTTCTCGATAGCTTGCAAACGGCGTTTGGCTTCGGGGGTCAGAGTAGACAAGGGGGGAGCCAGCAGATAACAGAAAGCTTTCTTGTTGCTCCGCCCTACCCGTCCGCGCATCTGGTGCAGGTCGCTCAATCCGAAATTCTGCGCCTGGTTAATGATGATGGTATTGGCGTTGGGAATATCGATACCGCTCTCGATGATGGTGGTGGCAAGCAACACATCGTAATCATAATTCACAAAGTCGAAGATGATTTTCTCCAGTTCTTCGGGTTTCATTTGTCCGTGCCCCACGCACACACGGCAATCGGGAATGTTACGTTCTATCATCGCTTTCAGTTCGGACAGATTCTGGATGCGGTTGTTTACGAAAAACACTTGCCCGTTACGGCTCATTTCAAAGTTGATAGCATCGGCAATGATTTCTTCATTGAACGTGTGCACCTCGGTCTGTATGGGATAACGGTTGGGCGGCGGGGTCTGGATAACCGACAGGTCGCGTGCTCCCATCAACGAAAACTGCAAGGTACGCGGAATAGGCGTAGCGGTCATTGTCAGCGTATCGACGTTCACTTTCAGCTGACGCAGTTTTTCCTTCACGCTCACGCCGAATTTCTGTTCCTCATCGATAATCAGTAACCCAAGGTCTTTGAACTTCACACTCTTGCCGATAATCTTGTGCGTGCCTATCAGGATGTCTATCTTTCCGTCGGCAAGTTCCTTCAAGATACGGCTGGTGTCTTTTGCCGTACGGGCACGGCTCAGGTAGTCTACCTTGCACGGCATTCCTTCCAACCGCTTGCTGAACGTCTGGAAATGCTGGAACGCCAGCACGGTAGTAGGTACCAGCACTGCTACTTGCTTGTTGTCGGTCACCGCCTTGAAGGCTGCACGCACAGCCACTTCGGTCTTGCCGAATCCTACATCGCCACACACCAGACGGTCCATCGGACGGTCGCTTTCCATATCTGCTTTTACCTCTTGTGTAGCTTTCAGCTGGTCGGGCGTATCTTCGTAAAGGAAACTTGCTTCCAGTTCGTGTTGCAGAAAACTATCGGGGCTGTACTTGAAGCCCTTTTCCTGCTTGCGGCGCGAATAGAGCTTGATAAGGTCGCGGGCGATGTCCTTGATTTTCGTTTTGGTACGTTCCTTCATCTTCTCCCACGCCCCGGTACCCAGCTTGCTGATGCGAGGCTGCTCGCCTTCTTTCCCTTTATACTTCGAAATCTTATGCAACGAATGGATGGAAACGAAGACTACATCGTCATTTTGATATACCAACTTGATAACTTCCTGCGTAGTGTTCCCATTGGGGATGCGCACCAGTCCGGCAAACTTTCCGATACCGTGGTCGATATGCACCACATAGTCTCCCGGTTCAAACTGGCTCAGTTCTTTCAGCGAAAGCGCTACCTTTCCGCTACGTGCCTTGTCGCTGCGTAAATTGTATTTATGAAAACGGTCGAATATCTGATGGTCGGTAAAAATGCAACACTTCAGTGTATGGTCGATGAAGCCTTCGTGCAAAGTGCGGTCTACCGGCACAAATGATATCTTATCGCCACGTTCTTGAAAAATGTCACGCAAGCGGTCGGTCTGCTTCACACTGTCCGAACAGATATACAACTGATATCCCCGCTGCCGGTAATCGGTCAGGGTGCTCGCCACCAAATCGAAATTCTTATGGAAAATCGGCTGAATGGAAGTTTGGAATGCCAACGTTGCCTGAGGAGTGCCTGCCGCTTTATGCCCAAAATCTATCCGCCGGAAAGACAATGCCTTTTGCAGAAAATCAGGCCCGGAAATTAATTTTTTCCGCAAATTTACCCAGTCGGTTTCCTCCCCTTCGTATGCCTGCACTGCCTGAGGAGAAAAAACCTCATCGTGTACCGTCTGGATACGCTCACGCACCCACATCAAGTCTTTGACCCACAGCACACATGTCTCAGGGACAAACTCCAACAGACACACATCCCCGTCAGAAGCCTCCGACAATTCGGGAACAATACTTACCGCATCTTTCTTCTCTTTCGAAAGTTGCGAATCCACCTCAAACGTACGAATACTGTCTATCTCATCACCAAAGAAATCAATACGATACGGATATTCTGATGCGAACGAATATACATCGAGAATACTTCCCCGCATTGCAAACTGTCCTGGCTCATACACATAGTCAACACGATGAAAACCGTATTTTACCAATTCTCCGGTTATCACTTCCGTATCGATGTGCTGTCCGATACGAAGACACAACATCCGTTCATCCAGCGACTTTTGGGATACCACTTTTTCTGCCAACGCATCCGGATAAGTCACCACCGTAACAGGTTTCTCCTGTTTCAACCGTGCCAATACTTCCGTACGCAATATCTCATTGGCTGCATCACGCTGACCATACTTAATGGCCCGCCGAAACGAAGAAGGGAAAAACAAAATCTCTTCATCACCATCGGCCTGTACCATATCGTGATAAAAATATCCTGCTTCTTCCAAATCATTCAAGATAAAAAGATTCACCCGGGAATACTGCTTAATGAAAGCCGATGCAAAAAAAGAAGCACACGAAGCATGAGTGCCTTCCATAAAAACAGTACGTATATCTTGATTCTGCAAAAGTTTCACCAAAGCCCCCACATTCGGATGTTTGGCATAAATTTGTTGAAGTCCAGCTATTTCCATTGTAATTCCTATAGATGGCGCAAAATTACAAAATTATTGCTACATTTGCACTTGTCAAACCAGATAAAAAACTTTATGCACGAACACATCATCGAACTGTTAGACCAACGGCGGCTGAAAGAAGCACTCGTCCAGCTGCAAGCTTTTGCCGTAGAACTGGAAGACTGGCAATTGAATGCAGACATCGAAAGCCTGTCAACTACATACAATTATATGCTGCAATACGCAGCCCAAGGAGTAAACGACCCCGAACGTGGGAAAATGTACTGCCACTTGTGGAGAAGGGCATATGAACTGGCCGACAAGGCAAACTTCATCAAAACCGGAAAACGCGGAACTGGATATTTTGCCGACACCTACCGCCGGCAAATGCAACACCCTGCACATTCGTTGCAAGAATTGCAAATGACCTTGGAAATGTTAAGCGAAGACATGGCATTGTCACAACTGCCAGTGACCGAACCGTTGCAGACAGACAAAAAAGAAAATCCTTTTATCAGGCATGAACAGACGGTAGATGAATTATTTTACAAAATATGGACTTCGGCACAATGGTCGGAAAACGAACAGAACCAAGCCGAAGCCTTTCTCTCGTCATTGCTGATACCAGCCAACGATATTGCCGTGATGCTCAGTGCAACCACCCTCAGCCTGCTACACATATTCGACAGCCGCAAGTACCAATTCCTTATCAATGCCTATCAATCAGGCACCGACACGCTAGTCACCCAACGGGCACTGGTAGGTATCGCCCTGGTAGCATACTACCAAGAGGCACGCCTCAACCTCTATCCCGAACTGCTGGCTGCCCTTTCACTGCTCACCGATAAACCGAAAGCAGCTAAAGAACTGCTCACCATACAAATTCTACTCCTTCTTTCACGCGAAACAGAAAAGATAAGCAAAAAAATGCGTGAAGAAATCATCCCGCAAATGATGCGTTCTGCCAACATAGCCAAAACCGACCTGAAAATTTTAGACCTGGAAGAACTGGAAGACAAAAATCCGGAATGGAGCAAAGGAATGGCACAGGTGGAAAATACCATCCGTGAACTAGGCGAACTGCAAATGGAAGGAGCGGACACCTACATGAGCACATTCTCACAACTGAAAAGTTATCCTTTCTTCCGGGAAGCAGCACATTGGTTCTACCCATTTGATAAACAAACCCCCGAAATAGCTCCACTCTTCAAAGACGAAAAAGAAGGACAACGCTCAATGATGGGACTGATAATGGACTCACCAGTCTTCTGTAATTCAGACAAATACTCATTCTGCCTCACGCTTTTCAACCTGCCCGAACAACAACGTCAGTACATGACTTCGCAGTTCAATGCACAAACCGAAATGCAAGCGGAACAGATACAAGCACTTTCTGAAACATCAAAAGACTTTCAAAAACCCGAAATCGTCAGCCGGCAATACATCCACGACCTTTACCGCTTTTTCAAGCTATGGATGTACCGCAACGAAGTGGACGACATATTCAAAAGCAAACTTGACCTGTGGAACTGCCAAGCACTCGGTCCGCTGTTGCACCACACCGAAGCCATCAAGCACATCGCCGACCACCTGTTTGCCAAAGATTATATGGAAGAAGCATCACAGCTTTATCTCCGGCTGAGCCAGGAAGAAAAGCCCAACGCCGAAATCATGCAGAAGCTCGGCTACACCTACCAGAAAATGAAAAACTATGAGGAAGCCATCCGGGCATACCTTCAAGCCGACCTGCTCAAGCCCGACCATCTTTGGACTTTGAAGCATCTGGCACAATGCTACAAACGTACCCGACAATACTCAAAAGCATTGGAATACTACGAGAAAGTGAAAGAAATGAAGCCCGATGACTTGAATATTCTGCTCCAAATCGGACAATGCCTTGCCACTCTCCGCCGCTACAAGGAAGCATTGGCATACTTCTTCAAGGTTGAATACTTGGACAATGCACCTGCCAATGCACAGCGTGCCATAGGCTGGTGTTACTTCATGACCGGTAAATACGAAGATGCGCTCCGGTTCTATCGCAAACTGACAGATACACCCGATAATGTACCAATGGCCGACTGGCTGAACACCGGACACGCCTATCTGGCACTTGGAAAAATTCCAGAAGCCTTGGAACATTACCGGAAAGCTGAAAACAGCTGCATAAGCCATGAAGCATTTATCCAGAACTTCAAAAACGACAAAGAAGCATTACTTGAACAAGGCGTACCCGAAGACACACTTTACCTTATTCCAGATATGCTGTAAAAGACAAAAAAATGAATGCCCGCAAACAGCCAATACATACCCCTGAAAAATGAATATATACTGCATACGCAGTTGAATATATACTGCATACGCGGTTGAATATATACTGCATACGCGGTTGAATATATACTGCATACGCCTACGGATATATACTTCATCGGCAAATGCAGTACTACTGCGTTTTCAACTCAGTCAGATTGGCTAATTGCGGACATGCATTATTAAAAGGAAACAAGGTGCGCACGGAGTTCCTTTTCCAACCTCAAGCATACCTCTTCCATAGGAATTTCCATACCGGTTTCCTTGGCTAACGAGGTCACTCCCTTATCGATGAAGCCACACGGATGGATGTAACCGAAATAACGCAAATCGGTATTCACATTCAGTGCCAATCCGTGCATTGTGACAAAATGGCTGCTCCGTACTCCGATAGCACATATTTTCCGCTCAGAAGAAGTGCCGATGTCCAGCCATACTCCCGTAGCTCCCTTCACTCTTCCGCCCTCAATGCCATAGGAGCGGCACACACCGATAACTGCCTCTTCAAGTACCGAGACATATTCTTTCAATCCCAAATGAAAATCTTCCAGACAAAGGATGGGATAACACACCAGTTGCCCGGGTCCATGAAATGTAATGTCTCCTCCCCTGTCGATATGAAAAAGCTCTGCACCTATCCGCTTCAGTTGTTCTTTGCCCAACAACATATTCGTCTCTTTCCCGTGCTTTCCCAACGTATATACAGGGGGGTGCTCGCAAAACACCAACCGATTAATATAAGATACATGGCCGGCACGCGCCGCAATCACCTCATTAAACAAACGAGACTGGCGTTCCCATGCTTCCTGATAAGGAATCATACCCCAATTTTCTGTTTCCAACGATACTTTCATTTTGCCTTTCGCTTTATATTATGAATTCCGCATCCAGCCAATATCCCCCCCTGAAAACGAAGTTATATTCATAAACCATTCCAATCAACTGCTACAGCCCGCGAAGACAACTGAAACGGTAAAGTTGAGAAGCTGTTTTGAATTTCTCCAAAAAGTTTTTCTTGTCTTGATGTATCCGTTTTCGTGTGTGCTTTGGGCGATTTTTTGGTCTTTTTCGCTCCTGTTCTTCGTCAGATAGCCCGCTATCTTCCTCATCACAAAAGCGAAAATGCCTCAAAAACTCATCCCAAATCATCGCACGATAAATTCAAAACAGCTTCTTAATATATCTTCGTTTGGGAGACATCTTATCCGGTGACTGATTGCGGTATTTATTCCCGTTTTAGATCCCTTGATACAATTTCAGCCCGAAACGGGGAGCCATAGCCAGCAGATGATCGAAAATATCCGACTGGATACGTTCATACTCCCGCCACGCCTTGATGCGTGAAAAGAAATATACACGAATGGGCAGACCGTGCTCGGTAGGTTCTTTCTGCGAAATAATCAAGTCCAAATCCTGGTTCACCACCGGCAAACTCATCAGATAACGCTCGATGTAAACACGATACACCTGCGAATTGGTCGGCACCTGACCTTTGTCCGGCACATAACCGACAAGCAACGGAACATCTTTGCAAAGACGTTCTAATTCATCCGGAGCACAAAAGCGGATAGTATCCAAGTCCAGCCAGATGCGCTTATCCACCCGGCGTCCTCCACTTTCCTGCATTCCACGCCAATTTTGGAACGTACTGTTCACCATTGTATAAGGAGGTATGGTAGTAATGGTATTGTCCCAGTTTTGAATCTTCACCGTGTTCAGCGTAATTTCCTGCACTATCCCGTCGGCTGTCCCATTAGGCAAAGTCACCCAGTCACCAATCCGCAACATATCATTGGCAGAAAGCTGAATGCCCGACACAAATCCCAGAATACTATCCTTAAATACCAACATAAGCACCGTGGCAGCAGCCCCCAGACCGGCAAAAAGCGTCACGGGCGATTTATCGATAAGCGTGGCAACACTCAGTATACCTCCCAGGAAAAACAGTACCACCTGACATACCTGCACCAATCCGCGGATAGGATGGTTCTTCCGGATTTCTTTTGAATTGTAAATGTCGAGCATCACCAGCAACACCGCATTCAGAGTGAACAATATAGACACAATGATATAAACGGCACAGACACGCTGCGAAAAATCCAGCATCCCCTTCCCTTTCACGAAAGCCAAGGGCAAAAGCATATAAATCAACATGCCGGGGACGATGTGCAGCAGATGATGCACCACCTTGCGTTCTACCAGCAAGGTATTCCACTTTCGAGGGAACCGGCGTGTGTAACGCTTGATTCCTCCCACCACAATAGCTTGGAAGAAATAATTCAGGCCCACGGCCAACAATATGATGAGCGCAGCCACCACTGTTTCGTCGAACATATTGGCATACTTGGGTGAGAATCCCCACGAAATAAGCAAGTCGTTCATCCATCCACCCAACGTACCGATGTTTTGTATTGTTTCCATAAACAAATGTTTTTATAAATTATTACAAATAATAACACGCTAAAGATACAAGATGTTCAGCAGACCGGCAAGAAATCCCCCTAAGTTTTTTCCAACAGACCTTCTCCCGACATCCATTCCGTCATTCCCAAATCCATTCCGGATAACATACAGTTCTCATAAATATTTTTTCCACATCACCCTTTGCATAACGAAAGACGCGTGTACGTAGCAACCGACTGATATTTCCAACCTTTTTGCAAAAAGATTAAGAGAATATATACAAAAAATTCACAAACTTGTGTTATCTTTGTCATATCAAAATCAGAGGAACCTAAAACAAATGATATGAAGCATAGAACGAACTTATTTTTATCGCTGATATTCAGCGTCACGGGATGTTGCATGCTGCCGGGCTGCCTACAACAAGACAAAACGGAAACAGCACCACAAGTATGTACTGTGAGCACAGACACCATCATCTACCTGCAAGAAGGAGAAGAAGTTCCATCGTGCAAAATCAACTTGGATTTCTCGTACCTCAAACCAACGGCTGAAAACGATTCGGTATCACCTAGAATCAACGCAGCCATCCAAAAAACACTTTTCGGAAACGCTTTCATGACAATGACTCCCGACAAAGTACTTTCCACACTGGCAGACAATTACATACGCGGATACAGGACAGATGTAAAAGGACTGTTCGATGCTGACATGCACAATGGTATGAAACCAACCGACGTACCGGCATGGTACAACTACGAATACCAATTGAACACAGAAATGAAGCAAGGATACAACGGCGTATGGAATTACACACTGACTAATTTCCGTTATACAGGAGGTGCACATCCCAACACTGAAACCACCTGCCTGAACATCGATTCAAAAACGGGAACGATATTGAAAAAAAATGATGTATTCAACCCCAAAGATACCGCCAATATCTGCAAGCTCATCATGAACGAACTGATAAAAGAAACAAACCGAAGACTGAATACCGATACCATCACGTCATTGGACGGACTGCAAGAACAAGGCATCTTACTGGATACATATTTATACATACCGTCGAACTTCCTGCTGGAAAAAGAAGGAGTGACATTCTACTACAACCACTACGAAATAGCCCCTTACTCGGCCGGCGACTTCCGTTTACAGGTAAACTATGACGATATTCAACCTTATATGAAAAAGTAACAGTACAACCATGGACATCATTCTAAAGTACTTTCCTACCCTGACAGATACCCAAAAAGCACAATTTGAAGCATTGGGAGAACTTTATACCGACTGGAACAGCAAAATAAACGTCATTTCCAGAAAAGACATCGGAAACTTATACGAACACCACGTGTTACACTCACTAGGCATCGCAAAAATTATTTCGTTCCGGCCAGGAACAGAAGTGATGGACTTAGGTACAGGAGGTGGGTTCCCTGGCATTCCGCTTGCTATTCTCTTCCCCAAAGTGAAATTTCACCTGATAGACAGCATCGGGAAAAAGATAAAAGTAACTACGGAAGTGGCTAATGCTATCGGGCTGAAAAATGTAACCACACGCCAGTGCAGAGCTGAAGAAGAAAAAGCACAGTTCAATTTCGTTGTAAGCCGGGCTGTAATGCCACTGGCCGACCTGCTGAAATTAGTCCGAAAGAATATCAAGAAAGAGCAATGCAATGCCTTGCCCAACGGCTTGATTTGCCTGAAAGGCGGCGAGCTGCAACACGAAATTCTACCCGTAAGGCATCAGGCAATTGTCACGGAACTGACAAATTTCTTCAAGGAGGAATACTTCAATACGAAAAAGGTTGTGTATGTAAGCATAAACAAATAAAAAGTGACTCTACGAAAGCTATGACCATCAAACGTTTTCAATTCAATATGTTTCCCGTCAATTGCTACGTGATTTCCGACAAAACGGGAGAAGCAGCCATCATCGATGCAGGATGTTATTATCCAGAAGAAGAACAGCAACTGAAAAGATACATTAACGACAACAACCTGAATGTAAAACACTTGCTGAACACCCATCTCCATTTAGACCACATATTCGGCAACACATTCCTGTTGCGCGAATTGGGACTGAAAGCTAAAGCATGCAAGGAGGATGAATTCTTGCTGGAAAAGATGCCTGCCATGTGCCGTATGTTCGGATTTCCGCCCAACGCTGCCCCGGCAGAATTGGGAGGATACATAGCCGATGGCGACAAAATACAGTTTGGAGAAAGCACGTTGGAAGCCATCCATGTACCTGGACACTCTCCAGGAGGAATGGTATTCTACAATGCTGAAAACCAATGCATCTTCAGCGGAGACGTTCTGTTCCAAGGAAGTATAGGACGTGCCGACCTGGAAGGAGGAAACTATGACGAGTTGCTGGACAGTATTGCAACCCGTCTCTTCACCTTGCCTGATGAAACAATCGTATATCCCGGACACGGAGAACCGACCAGCATCGGACAAGAGAAAATGAACAACCCTTATTTTAAATAACAACCAGACAGACAAGTCGACAAGACATGAGGGAAACAAAATAAGAAATCTTGCCGACTTGCTCCTAAAAATCTAAAAACCATGAAGACAGACATTTTTGCCAACCGCCACATTGGCATTTCGGACTCCGACCTTCCCAAGATGTTGGAGAAAATAGGTGTCGGCACATTGGATGAACTCATTGACAAAACTATCCCGAAACAAATCCGACTGAAAAAACCGCTAGATCTGCCACCGGCAATGACCGAACGAGAATTTTCCGAACATATCACGCAGATGGCTTCGCACAATAAAGTCTACAAATCGTATATAGGTACGGGTTGGTATGATACAATTACTCCAGCCGTCATCCAACGTAATGTATTCGAAAACCCGGTCTGGTATACTTCGTACACACCTTATCAAACCGAAATCTCACAAGGACGCCTGGAAGCCCTCATCAATTTCCAGACTGTAATAAGCGACTTGACCGCCATGCCGCTCGCTAACTGCTCACTATTGGATGAAGCGACTGCAGCAGCTGAAGCCGCCACAATGATGTTCGCTTTACGTAGCCGCGCACAACAAAAGGCTGGCGCCAACACACTCTTTGTCGATCGGGAAATATTCCCACAGGTACAGGCAGTTATCCGCACACGTGCCATACCGCAAGGTATCGAAATAAAAACCGGTGACTATAAAAAACTGGAATTCACTCCCGACATATTTGGTTGCATTGTACAATATCCAAACAATAGCGGCAACATCGAAAACTACAGCAACTTTACCGCCCGTGCACATGAATCTGGATGCAAAGTAGCAGTAGACGCCGATATTTTAAGTCTAGCCCTGCTGGTTCCTCCCGGAGAATGGGGAGCCGACATTGTATTCGGAAGCACCCAGCGACTGGGTATACCTCTGTTCTATGGCGGGCCATCAGCTGCTTATTTCGCCACACGGGATGAATACAAGCGCAATATGCCAGGAAGAATCATCGGCCTCTCGAAAGACAAATATGGACATGTATGTTACCGGATGGCTTTACAAACACGAGAACAGCACATCAAACGTGAACGGGCAACATCGAATATCTGTACAGCCCAGGCACTGCTCGCTACCATGGCGGGTTTTTATGCTGTATGGCACGGTGCAAAAGGCATTAAAGAAATAGCCCAACGCATCCACAGCATAACCAACTGGCTAAACCTCCGGCTTACCGGCTTGGGATATATCGAACGGAATGAAACATTTTTCGATACACTCCGCCTTGGCCTTCCAGAAAATGTGTCGCAAGAAAAATTGCGCACCATTGCTTTGAGCAAAGAAGTAAACCTGCGCTATTTCGACAATGGCGATGTAGGTATCAGCATTGACGAAGCTACCACATTGGCAGATGCCAACCAACTCTTTATGATATTCGGCATCGCTGCAGAAGAAACGGTACATGAAGTAAAAGATATCACAGACAGTTCTTCAATCAGCCCCGACATGTGCCGCCGTTCACCTTTCCTTACCCACGAAGTATTCAGCCTTTATCACACGGAAACGGAAATGATGCGCTATATCAAGCGACTGGAACGCAAAGACATTTCCCTTACCCATTCCATGATTTCATTAGGGTCGTGTACCATGAAACTGAATGCCGCAGCCGAAATGTTACCACTTAGCAATTCGGCATGGATGAACATCCATCCGTTAGTGCCAGAAGAACAAGCCCAAGGATACCATGAACTGATAGAAAACCTTTCCAAACAATTGCTTGCCATCACAGGTTTTGACGGCATTACTTTTCAGCCCAATTCAGGAGCAGCCGGCGAATATACAGGACTGCGCATCATCCGCAGTTATTTGGAAAGTATCGGACAAGGGCATCGGAACTTGATTCTGATTCCAGCATCAGCTCACGGAACCAACCCGGCATCTGCTGTACAAGCTGGATACGAAACCTTGACTTGTGCCTGTGACGAACACGGAAACGTAGACGTAAATGACTTACGCGAAAAAGCAGAAGCCAACAAAAATCGTCTTGCGGCACTTATGATTACCTATCCGTCTACTCATGGCATTTTCGAAAGCGACATTATGGAAATCTGCCAGATTATCCATGCCTGTGGAGCACAAGTATATATGGACGGCGCAAACATGAATGCGCAAGTGGGACTGACAAATCCAAGTACCATCGGGGCAGACCTGTGCCACCTCAACCTGCACAAAACATTTGCCAGTCCACATGGAGGAGGCGGTCCAGGTGTAGGTCCAGTTTGCGTATCCGAACACTTGATTCCATTCTTGCCAGGTCACAATCTGTTCGGGAATGACACTAATGAAGTTTCATCTGCCCCATACGGAAGTGCCGGCATCTTACCCATTACTTATGGGTACATTTCAATGATGGGTGCAAAAGGACTGGAACAAGCCACAAAAACAGCTATCCTCAATGCCAATTATCTGGCAGCATGCCTGAGCGACACCTATGGTACAGTATATCGGGGAACAAACGGCTATGTGGGGCACGAAATGATTCTGGAATGTCGCAATATCCACGAAGAAAGCGGAATAACAGAAAACGACATTGCCAAACGTCTGATGGATTACGGTTATCACGCTCCGACCCTATCATTCCCTGTACACGGCACATTAATGATAGAACCTACCGAAAGTGAAAGTTTAAGTGAACTTGACAACTTTATAGACTGTATGCTCTCCATCTGGCACGAAATAGAAGAAATCAAAAATGGCGAAGCATCAAAAGAGGACAATGTGCTAGTCAATGCCCCTCATCCCGAATACGAAGCCGTATCAGATCGATGGCAACATTTTTACACACGTGAAAAAGCTGTCTATCCGACAACAAGTGTACGAGAAAACAAATTCTGGATAAATGTGGCACGCGTAGACAACACATTGGGAGACCGCAAACTATTGCCTACACGCTACGGTTCATTTACAGATTAAAAAAGACAGATAAAGACAATAAAGAAAGGCTCAAAATAGCATTTGGGATTAAAGTCAAGACATGAAGCAAGAGAAATCCTTCCTTTCTTACCTTATATATTATAAAGTATAAAGGACTTCATATCATAAGTATAAAACCAAGACATCTCATTTTCTATCTTGAGCCATTTCTTTTGATTAAAGATTCATCGGTCTCGAAAACCTATCATAAAAAAGTACCTGTTGAGACGTCTGCTAAAATCATATTTCCCCAAGTATGCAGAAAGTGAAACACGCTTTCCAGACAATATCACGGTTTTTCTTTTAATGAATTTTCCAGACGGATAAGCTCATCACGATATTGTGCAGCTTCAATGAAATCCAGTTTCTTAGCCGCTTCCTGCATCAGCTTCCGAGTGCGATTGATGCTTTTCTGCAACTGTTCTTTTGACATGTATTGTACAATCGGGTCTGCCGCAGCATAGAACTGTTCCGGAGCATCGGTGTAAGCCTTAGGTTGTTTCGAAACCGGTGTCTCGGTATCTGTCTTTTCAAGCAAAACGTTGTTGTATGCCCGCTTGATTTGTTGAGGCGTGATGCCATGTGCTTCGTTGTAAGCCAGCTGCTTGATGCGGCGGCGATTCGTTTCATCGATAGTCAGCCGCATACTGTCAGTTATCCTGTCGGCATACATAATGACTTTCCCATTAACATTCCGAGCTGCCCTGCCGGCTGTCTGGGTCAACGACCGGTGTGAACGAAGAAAGCCTTCCTTATCCGCGTCCAATATGGCAACCAGCGACACTTCAGGCAGGTCAAGCCCTTCACGAAGCAAATTGACCCCAATCAACACATCGTAGGTACCTTGGCGCAAATCGTCCATTATCCTCACACGCTCCAGTGTCTCTACATCGCTATGTATGTAAGTGCAACGGATACCATGGTTGAGCAAGTATTCAGTCAGTTCTTCTGCCATACGCTTGGTAAGCGTGGTGACAAGTACACGTTCCTGCATTTCAATACGTTGCTGAATTTCTTCCATCAGGTCGTCCACTTGGTTCATACTGGGACGCACCTCAATAACCGGATCCAATAAACCAGTAGGACGGATGACTTGTTCCACGACAATTCCTTCACTTTGCTCCAGTTCGTAATCGTCTGGGGTAGCACTGACATAAATAACCTGCTTCACCATTTCCTGAAACTCGTCAAACTTCAACGGGCGGTTATCCATAGCTGCCGGCAAACGAAACCCATATTTAATCAGGTTTTCCTTACGGGCACGGTCACCTCCATACATAGCACGAATTTGCGGCACACTGACATGACTCTCATCGATAACCATCAGAAAATCTTTCGGGAAAAAGTCGAGCAAGCAATAAGGACGGGTACCTGCCTCCCTACCATCGAAGTATCTTGAATAATTCTCAATACCGGAACAATGCCCCAGTTCGCGAAGCATTTCCATGTCATAAGTAACACGTTCGTACAAACGCTTGGCTTCGAACGTTTTTCCCTGATCTTCAAAAAAAGCCACTTGTTTGGTAAGGTCGTCTTCTATTTCGTGAATAGCCCGGAGCACACTTTCCTTTGTAGTCATGAACAGATTGGCCGGGTAAATTCTGTACTCGTCAAATTCTGCCTGCCTGTGCCCTGAAACCGGGTCTATCTCTTCAATAGTATCTATTTCGTCATCCCAAAACATCACCCTCAAAGCACTGTCGGTATAAGCGAGATAAATATCCACCGTATCTCCTTTTACCCGGAAGTTTCCCCGGTTCAGTTCAATATCGTTTCTGACATAGAGACTGTCTACCAATTTTCTGAGAAAGACATTCCGATCTATCCGTTTGCCTTTCTTAATGTCTATTACGTTATTGTAAAAATCTGCCGGATTACCCATTCCATAAATACAGGATACAGATGATACCACAATGACATCTTTCCTGCCAGAAAGCAAAGCCGAGGTAGCAGCAAGCCTCAACTTGTCAATTTCCTCGTTTATGGCAAGATCTTTCTCTATGTAAGTATCAGTAGAGGGGATATAAGCTTCCGGCTGATAGTAATCGTAGTAGGAAACATAATATTCTACGGCATTGTTCGGAAAGAAATTTTTAAACTCACCATACAATTGAGCGGCAAGTGTCTTGTTGTGACTCAGAATCAACGTTGGCTTGTTGATGTTCTTGATGACATTGGCAATGGTAAACGTCTTACCCGACCCAGTCACACCAAGCAGCGTCTGGGCAGGAATGCCATTTTTTACTCCTTCGGTCAATTGCGCGATAGCTTCCGGCTGGTCGCCAGTAGGCTGGTAGTCTGATACGAGTTCAAAATTCATACGGCTATGTTTAAAAAGCGTGTAAAGTTACACAATAATTTTTATCGGAATGGAACAGACGAGATTTTTTGTATTAAAAATTATTGAGATGTTGCATTATTCGGCAGAAAGCCGTAATTTTGCACAACTATATAGATTGATATGAAAAAGTACATCGTTATGGCATTGCTTCTTGGCGGAGTGTTGTCTTCGTGCGGGGAGTATAATACCGTACTTAAAAGTACGGACTACGAATATAAATATGAGGCAGCCAAAGGGTATTTTGCCAAAGGTCAGAACAGCCGGGCTGCAACCTTGCTGGAAGAACTGATTTCTATCTTGAAAGGAACGGCCAATGCAGAAGAGTCAGCATATATGTTGGCTATGACGTATTTCAACCAAGGCGATTATATTTCGGCTTCTCATTATTTTAATGTGTATTACACTACTTACCCGCGTGGAACCTATACTGAATTGGCACGCTTTTTCTGTGGAAAATCGCTGTATCTGGATACACCTGAACCGCGGTTGGACCAGACAAGCACTTATAAAGCCATTCAGGAATTACAGATGTTCATCGAATACTTTCCGACAAGTTCACGCAAGGAAATAGCCCAAAACATGATTTACGAATTGCAAGACAAACTGGTGGAAAAAGAATACTTGTCTGCAAAACTGTATTACGACCTAGGTTCGTACACAGGAAACACCTCGTATAGCAGTACGGGTAACAATTATCTTGCAGCCGTTGTGACAGCACAGAATGTCTTACGGGATTATCCCTATACCAAACGGCGGGAAGATCTTTCGATTCTGATTCTCCGGGCCAAATATGATATGGCAAAAGAAAGTGTCCTTGAAAAGAAGGAAGAACGTATGCGCGAAGCAATAGACGAGTATTATGCATTCAAAAACGAATTTCCCGAAAGCAAGTATATGCCGGAAGTGGAAAAAATCTTCAAGGATGCCAGCCAATACATAAAAGACGAAAATTAATCAAAGGTTTATAATAAAGTAAAATTATGGATTACAAAAAAACAAACGCTCCGACCAATACCATTACCCGTAACCTGATGGAATTGTGTGAAGACACGGGTAATATCTATGAAACCGTAGCTATTATCGGTAAGCGCGCAAATCAGATCGGCGTAGAAATGAAGAACGATTTGTCTAAAAAACTTCAAGAATTTGCTTCTTACAATGATAATTTGGAGGAAGTGTTCGAGAACAGGGAGCAGATTGAAATTTCACGTTATTATGAAAAATTGCCGAAACCAACATTGATTGCCACCCAAGAATATATTGAAGGCAAGGTATATTACCGCAATCCGGCCAAGGAAAAAGAAAAATTACAATAATCGAATTAAAAACAGGCACAGATACGTATTGTTACCAGACTTTCCAGAATAAGGGAAAAGGTATAAGAATACGCTTCTGTGTCTTTTTGTTCTAGAAAAGAAAGACTAGTTATGATACAACGTATTCAAACAGTTTATTTATTTGTGGCTACAGTACTGCTGGCAATCGCGATGTCGGTACCTGTGGGATATTTTTATACAGAAACCAGTGTGGCTGTGTTAAGCAATCTGTCTGTTATCGCTGCAGACGGTACCTCAAATTACACACCGGGAGTAATGTTTGTGCTCCTGTTCATAGCTGCCTTACTTGCATTCGTCACCATTTTCTTCTATAAAAAACGTATGCGGCAAATCCGCTTGGCTATATTCAGTAATGTGGTTTTGGTAGCATACTATCTCGTAGTAGGAATATATGCTTATTCTGTATTGGCGGCATACGGTAGCTTCACCCCCTCATGGGCAATTTGCTTGCCATTTATTTCGCTTGTGCTGAATTGGCTTGCCATCCGTGGCATAAAGAACGACGAAAAATTAGTACGCTCTTACAACACAATCCGTTAAACTGCCTGAAGCACTCTTCTATTTAATTATAATGAATGTCCGCATTCAGCCAATACAATACCTCTGAAAAATGAATATATACTGCATCCGCGGTTGAATATAACTGCATCCGCCTACGAATATATCTTCATCGGCAAACGCAGTAGTACTGCGTTTACAACTCAACTGGACCGGCTAATTGCGGACATTCTTTTTAGCTAATTACAATACCAGAAAATCAGTAAAAAAATCAAGAGATAAGATACCGTCAGTCATCTTTCTTCATTCGTTTTTTACTAAAGAATACAACAACTAAACAAAAAAATTATGTGTGGAATCGTAGGATACATCGGACAAAAACAAGCTTACCCCATCCTGATAAAAGGGTTAAAACGACTGGAATACCGTGGATATGACAGTGCCGGAGTAGGGCTGATCAATGAATACCACAAGCTAAATGTGTATAAAGCTAAAGGAAAAGTTTTGAATCTGGAAGAACTCACCACGCAAAAAGATGTGACAGGATGCATCGGCATCGCCCATACACGCTGGGCTACACACGGAGAACCATGCCAAGCTAACGCTCACCCGCACGTGTCTCAATCAGGAAACCTGGCATTGGTACACAATGGTATCATTGAGAATTACGCCCTTTTGCGCGAACAACTCCAACAAAAAGGATATACCTTTAAAAGTTCGACCGATACCGAAGTGCTGGTCCAACTCATAGACTACATCCAGACCAGTTCGCATATTGACCTGCTGGATGCTATCCGGATAGCCTTACACCGCGTTATCGGAGCATACGCCATCGCCGTTATTGACCGACGACAACCAGGCCGCATTCTTGCGGCACGCAAAAGCAGCCCATTAATAATCGGCGTAGGAAGTGACGAATTTTTTCTGGCATCAGATGCTACTCCTATCGTAGAATATACAGACAAAGTGGTTTACCTGCAGGATAATGAAATAGCGGTACTCGAACCTAGGAAAGCACTTAAGGTAGTCAATCTTGAAAACGAACTACAACTGGCCGAAGTGAAAAAAATAGACCTGAACATCGGCCGGCTGGAAAAAGACGGATACCCACATTTCATGCTGAAAGAAATATTCGAGCAACCCGAATGCATCAACGACTGCATGCGTGGAAGAGTGAACAAAGAGACTCATGAAGTACAGCTCTCTGCCATAAGCGAACATAAAGAGCGCCTGCTTGGAGCACGAAGATTCATCATTGTAGCTTGCGGTACCTCATGGCATGCCGGACTTATCGGGAAACAACTCATCGAAACCTTCTGCCGCATCCCTGTGGAAGTGGAATACGCCTCGGAGTTCCGTTATCGCAATCCGGTGATTGACAATGGAGATGTAGTTATTGCCCTCTCACAATCAGGTGAAACAGCCGACACGCTGGCAGCCATCGAATTGGCAAAAGAAAAAGGAGCTTTCGTATACGGCATCTGCAACGTAGTAGGTTCGTCCATTCCACGAAACACGGATACTGGTTCATACATCCATGTAGGTCCCGAAATCGGGGTGGCATCCACCAAAGCCTTTACCGGCCAGGTAACAGTGCTAACCCTCTTTGCCCTGGCACTGAGCAAAGAAAAGCAACTTATTAATGACACAACGTACCGCTGTATCATTGACGAACTGGAGCAGATACCAGAAAAAATAAAAGAGGTATTAAAACAAAACCAAAACATTGCCGAATTATCGCGCATATTCACATATGCACACAATTTCATCTACTTAGGACGCGGATACAGCTATCCTGTAGCATTGGAAGGTGCACTGAAATTAAAAGAAATCTCGTATATTCATGCCGAAGGCTATCCGGCTGCCGAAATGAAACATGGCCCCATCGCTTTGATAGACACAGAAATGCCCGTAGTAGTCATTGCCACACAAAATGCAATGTATGAAAAAATAATAAGCAACATTCAGGAAATCAAGGCACGAAAAGGGCACATCATCGCTTTAATAAACCCGAACGACACGATAATCAGCAAACTGGCAGACGAATGCATCGAAATACCAGAAACTCTGGAATGCCTGGAACCACTCATTACCACTATTCCCCTCCAACTATTAGCCTACCATATTGCCGTATGCAAAGGCAAAGATGTAGACCAACCACGGAACTTGGCAAAATCGGTTACAGTAGAATAGCGACACGTCAATAAGTTGACAAGGTTTTCTGATACATTAACTACTCAAAACCTTGTCAACTTATAATGATATCTCGTCAACTTTGGTTACTCCACATACAATACCAATCCTTTCAAATATTCTCCTTCAGGATGATAGATATTTACCGGATGGTCACCGGGCTGAGTCAGCTGGTGCAAGATACGCACACTACGCCCTGCCTGAGCAGCAGCTGTAAAGACCGCATTGCGAAAATTATCCTTCGTTACCACCTGCGAACAGGAGAAAGTAAACAGAATCCCTCCCGGACGAATCTTCTCGAAAGCTTTTGCGTTGAGTTTGGTATATCCACGCAAGGCATTACGAAGTGCGTCACGGTGCTTGGCAAAAGCCGGTGGATCAAGAATAATCAAATCATACTGTTCTCCCATACGGTCAAGATACTTGAATGCATCTTCGGCAAATGCCTGATGACGCACATCGCCAGGAAAATTCAACTGCACATTTTCATTAGTAAGGTCGATTGCTTTCGAAGAACTGTCTACAGAATGTACCAGTCTGGCACCTCCGCGCATTGCATAGAACGAAAATCCACCTGTATAGCAGAACATATTAAGTACATTTCTCCCTGCTGCATAACGTTCCAATAAGCGACGGTTTTCCCGCTGGTCGACAAAAAAACCTGTTTTTTGTCCTTTAAGCCAGTCAACATGAAACTTCAAACCATTTTCCATCGCTACATTATCTACACTTCCACCTCGGATAAATCCATTTTCAGTAGCCAGCAAATCGGCCTTGAAAGGCAACGTGGTTTCCGACTTGTAATAGATATTCTGAACCGTATCATCCATCACTTCGGACAAAGCGGCAGCTATTTCCATCCGGTCCAGGTGCATTCCTGCCGAATGAGCCTGCATCACAGCCGTCTTACCATAAATATCAACTATCAAGCCGGGCAAGTTATCGCCTTCACCATGCACCAGACGATAAGTATTGGTCTGCGGATTACCAATCAGTCCCAAAGCCTCACGTACCTTCCGTGCACACGACAATTTACGTACCCAAAAAGCACGGTCAACCGGTTCTTGTACAAACGAAAGTACCCGTACTGCAATGCTTCCAATCTGGAAATGTCCGCAAGCGATAAATTCCTTCTCCGATGTATATACATCTACTACTTCTCCTTCTTCCGGTTCATTCTCTACCCGAGCTATGGCACCTGAGAAAATCCAAGGATGAAAACGCTTCAATGATTCTTCCTTTCCGGATTTCAAATAGACTCTTTTATATGACACGTTATATAATATTTATTAATAGATTAAACGATTGATATCAGACAAAGAAAGGTCCCCAAAGACTCCCTATGCTGTTGAAACTATTCACCAGCCTTCTCCTCTACCTTTTCAATGCGGTAGTTGCCATGACTCCGAAGGTCTTCAAGATAACTGTAAATTTCCACACATGCCCAAGCATCTGTAGCAGCATACAACTGCTGTGCTTCAGTAAGCACCTCTGCCTCCCAATTGGAAAGGCGTTGCGCCTTCGATATTTTCTTGCCAAAAAGCAATGCATAGATTTTTTGCAGACTTTTCTCTTCAATACCGAAATGCGGCACATAATCCTGCAACTCTATCCAGTTTCCGTCACGCAAATCACCTCCATTCCGCTTACGGAGCACAGCAAAATCATCGCGCAACGACAATCCTACCTTCAACACATCATTCTGCAAAAATTCTTCCAGAAAATCGGGAAGTCCCAAATGGTTCAAGCGGAACAAGAAACACGTGTCATAAGTAGCTATTTGCAAAAGAGCGACCTTATGAGTCATCCCTTTACGGAAAGAAGGACGTGTCTCGGTATCCACCCCTACTACAGAATGCGTGTTCAAGTAATCGATTGCCTTACGTGCTTCCGTTTCGGTGTAGATAACAAAAATGCGCCCCGAGAAACTAACCTTCGGCATCTCAGACACTTCTTGTTTGGATATCTTATTCTGTAATATAATCATAAATGTTTTTTGAGTTCTCACATGCTTTTCTCACTCCCAACGGTCGCCCGAACCATCATCATCGGTTTCAAGCCCACCGTACAAATCATTTCCCGTATAGCCGTCATTATCCTCCTGCCCGGAAGCAGTATTGTATTTCACATCATGCAAGGCACGCATGGCATTGACCAGACGCTGCCCCCAGAACTCTGCAAACCCTTCGCGACAAATCACCAATGCATCATTCATCGTCTGGTCAAATCCCAAACGGTACACGCACACAAAATCTTTCAACGCCTGGTAAATATCGGCAAGGTTCTCTGATATGGTCTGATGAATAGGCGTGTCGCTATATACCATATCCTCTACAAACACTTCAAGGTAATCATCATGTCTCCCCATCAAAGATGCCACACCGGCACGCACACGCTCGTAATCACCTTCGGTTACAAAAACTTCAGGGTCAAACTCATCCATCCGCACGGCATGTTCCGGAAGCATTGATGCTTTCAGATAGAGCAACGGAAGCAACTTCAACACCTTATCCACGAACTCAGGATGTTCTATTTCACCAACACGCTCGAGGAAGCCACAAAACTCTGCAGCCACCGTTACAAACTCGACTGTATTTTTATCGTAAACGACTGATAAATTCTTTTTCATAACGAAACTTGATTGCGGCACAAAAATACAAAAAAATATTCGTACATTTGCGATTGATTTTTACCATTTTGCTATAACATTATGAAGAAAAAGACAGAAACAAAAGAAAACGAAGAGAAAAACATCCTTCCCAAAAAGATGCTTACCGCCATAAAAGGCGAAACCATACACTTCATCCTCGGCTTGCTTTGTGTCATATTCGGTGTCTATATGCTACTGGCATTCAGCTCATTCTTTTTTACCGGAGGAAACGACCAAAGTATCCTGGCACATCCAGATCCCGGGGAATTACTCGAAACCCAGAACGGCATACAAAACTATGCCGGAGCACGCGGAGCCCAACTTTCGCAATTCCTTATAAACGATTGTTTCGGGATTTCGGCATATTTTATTGTGGTGTTCCTCATTGTCTGCGGCATGAGACTGATGAAAGCTTACCGGTTCACCGTATGGAAATGGTTCGTAAGCTGCTCCATATTAATGGTATGGCTATCCGTCACTTTAGGCTTTGCCTTCGGAGGCACGTTTCAAGACTCTTTCCTCTATCCTGGAGGATTGCACGGATATAATGTGAGCCAATGGATTTGTTCCCAAATCGGTGCACCAGGACTTATCCTCGTTTTGCTGGTTACCTTGGTACTCATCGGCATTTTCTTTACCCGTGAAACGATGCAAGTAGTACGAAAAGCTTTCCATCCAGCCCTTCCGAAACGGAACAAAAGAAAAGAAGCGTTCCCTACAGAAGCTGCCCAACAGCCGGCCGATACGGAAAACACTGCCCTGCACCATACGCCCGACAACACATCAGATGCCACCGGCACAAAAGAAGACGAACAGCCGGTAGAAATAGAACTTGACCCCATAGAAAGCCAGGCAGACAACACAACGCCAGCCTATGCTACCGAAATGCGTAAACAACCCGATGAAACGGTAATAGCCGAAGCCGGGACAATCCATCAGAAAACTCAGGCAAAAACGACCGAAGAGCCCACGTTCGAAATAGAAGAAACTCCCGAAGAAGAAGAAGAACAGGAAGACGAACGTGGATCGCTAGACCAGCCTTACAATCCGCGGCTGGATCTGGAACACTACCACTTCCCGACACTCGACCTGCTCAATTCGTATAACGACAACACCCCTGCCATTGATATGCAAGAGCAAAATGCCAACAAAGACCGTATCATCCAGGTATTGCGGAGCTTTGGCATCGAAATCAGTTCCATCAAGGCCAGCGTAGGCCCTACCGTTACATTGTATGAAATCACTCCTGCCGAAGGAGTACGCATCAACCGCATCCGCAACTTGGAAGATGACATCGCCCTGAGCCTTTCGGCACTGGGTATCCGTATCATCGCTCCTATTCCGGGTAAGGGAACCATCGGTATTGAAGTGCCGAACGCCAACCCGCGCATCGTATCAATGAGCTCTATATTGAACAGTAAAAAATTCCAAGACACTACATTCGAACTCCCTGTAGCCTTGGGAAAAACCATCACCAACGATGTTTTCATTGTCGACCTGGCAAAAGCTCCCCACATGCTGGTAGCTGGTGCTACAGGACAAGGTAAATCAGTAGGATTGAACGCCATCGTCACCTCCTTATTATATAAGAAACACCCTAGCGAACTGAAATTCGTCATCGTCGACCCGAAAAAAGTAGAGTTTGCCATCTATGCACCGATAGAAAAGCACTACCTTGCCAAGTTGCCCGACTCGGACAGCGCCATCATCACCGATGTAACCAAAGTGGTGCAAACCTTAAACTCGCTCTGTATCGAGATGGACACCCGCTACGACCTTTTGCAAAAAGCAGGATGCCGTAATATCAAGGAATACAACGCAAAGTTTATCAACCGCCAGCTGAACCCTGAAAACGGACACCGCTTTATGCCGTATATCGTCATCATTATCGATGAGTTCGGTGACCTGATAATGACCGCCGGCAAGGAAATCGAGCTTCCTATCTGCCGCATTGCCCAACTGGCACGTGCTGTCGGTATCCATGCCATCATCGCTACCCAACGGCCTACTACAAACATCATCACCGGAACCATCAAGGCAAACTTCCCTGCACGCGTAGCATTCCGCGTAGCATCGATGATGGACTCACGTACCATCTTAGACCGTCCTGGTGCACAACAGCTTATCGGTAAAGGCGATATGCTCTACCTGCAAGGCAACGACCCTGTACGTGTACAATGTGCCTTCGTTGATACGCCCGAAGTAGAACGTATAGTCGATTTCATCAGCCACCAACAGGGATATCCCACCGCTTTCATGCTGCCCGAAGTAGAAGACGACACAGAAGGAGGAAGCAGTGCCGACGTAGACATGAACCGGCTCGACCCACTCTTCGAAGAAGCTGCCCGCCTGCTCATCTACCACCAGCAAGGGTCCACCTCACTCATCCAACGCAAGTTCTCCATCGGATACAACCGCGCCGGACGTATCATGGACCAGTTGGAACGTGCCGGCATCGTAGGTCCTGCCAATGGAAGCAAAGCACGCGAAGTGCTCTGCATGGACGAAAACGACCTTGCCATGCGCATGAACAATTTGAAAAATTAAAACCAACCGCAGATTGCATGATTGCCCTAACCGTTCTTTCCGGCACATGCAACCTGCGGTATTCCAAAACTTCATAAATATGATGAAACGTATCTTTTTCTCCTGCTTGCTAGCCTTACTGGTATCTGTAAACCTGCAAGCCAACGAAGACACCCGTGCCCAATCCATCTTAAGCAAAGCCGCCACTGCTTACCAGAAATCCGGCGGAATAAGCATCCGGTTCGGGGGAAGCCAACAAGGAACCCTCGCCCTGAAAGGAACATGTTTCTACCTGGAATGTGGAGGCGTAAAAAGCTGGTTCGACGGAACTACCCAATGGAGTTATGTGGAACAAAACGAAGAAGTGACCGTCTCTACCCCCTCCCCCGACGAACTGCAAAGCATCAATCCATACGCTTTGATAAACTCTTACAACCGGCTTTTCCATTGCCGCTATGGAGGCAAGCATACCATACGAGGTAAAGAAGGCAACGAAATCATCCTTACCCCCCGCCAAAAAGGTGATATCGAATCGGTAGTGCTTTTCCTTTCCGAAAACTATCAGCCTCTCTATATCACCGTCAAACTGGCCAGTGGACAAACCCAAGAATTCCGCATACTCGACTATCAGACCGGAATGTCCTATACCAACGACACATTCCGTTTCGATGCGAAAAAATACCCACAGGCGGAAGTAATTGACATGCGATGAAAAAACTGTTTCCACACCCTGCACAACCAATAATCAAGACTCTTAAGGAAGGAAACGCATATATATGCACCGGCGCATGTAGCTGAATGCATAGCTTAATCCATATAGTTCCGTGTCCATACGAAACAGTTTTTTAGATTGTTTGGTCACTTCGGCAAAATACACTATCTTTGTTTCATTAAAAGAATTGAATAATCTCATTAAACCAATCAAAAGAATATGACAACAGAACATGTAAAATGCCTGATTATCGGATCAGGACCCGCCGGATATACGGCAGCTATCTATGCCGGACGCGCCAACATCGCACCGGTACTTTACGAAGGAATCCAACCCGGAGGACAACTCACCATTACGACTGAAGTGGAAAACTTTCCGGGTTATCCCGAAGGAGTGACCGGACCGGTACTGATGGATGACCTGCGCCGGCAAGCAGCCCGTTTTGGGGCAGACATCCGCTCTGGTATCATCGTCAAAGCAGACTTAAGCCAGGCTCCTTACCACTTCTGGACAGATGATGAAAAAGAAATCACCGCCGATACCGCCATCATCGCCACCGGAGCTACCGCTAAATATCTGGGACTGGAAGACGAAAAGAAATATGCAGGCATGGGGGTAAGCGCCTGCGCCACATGCGACGGCTTTTTCTACCGGAAAAAGACCGTAGCCGTAGTAGGAGGAGGCGATACCGCCTGTGAAGAGGCTATCTACCTTGCCGGACTGGCGAAACAAGTCTATCTGGTAGTACGCAAACCTTATTTACGCGCTTCCAAGATTATGCAAGAACGTGTGTTGAATCATCCTAACATCCAAGTGCTGTTCGAACACAATGCCATAGGTCTGTATGGTGAAAACGGTGTGGAAGGAATGCACGTAGTAAAACGCATGGGAGAACCCGATGAAGAGCGTTACGATGTACCTATCGACGGATTTTTCCTTGCCATCGGTCACAAACCGAATTCGGACATCTTCAAACCATGGATAAAAACTGACGAAACAGGATATATCCTGACCGAAGCAGGAACACCACGCACAGGTGTGCCGGGCGTGTTCGCCGCCGGTGATGTTGCCGATCCCCATTACCGGCAAGCCATCACTGCGGCCGGAAGCGGATGCAAAGCCGCCATAGAAACCGAACGATACCTTTCGGCAAACGGCTTGCTTTGATGCTTTTTTCACCACAGATTACATAGGAAAACCACCAGAAGGCATCTGTGTAATCTGTGGCAAACTCATAAAAACTTACCACAATGAAGAACTTTTACAGAAAGACACTGATTGCCGCTTTCCTGATAGGAAGTGCGGCTACAGCATTTTCACAACAAATGCCGCCTATTCCCACCGACCCTGATGTAAGAACAGGTAAGCTGGAAAACGGACTGACTTACTACATCCGTCATAATGAACTGCCCGAAAAACAGGCAGACTTCTACATTGCACAAAAAGTAGGTTCGATTTTGGAAGAAGACAACCAGCGCGGACTGGCACACTTCCTTGAACATATGTGCTTCAATGGCACCAAGAACTTTCCGGGAAACTCACTACGCGAATACCTGGAATCCATCGGTGTAAAATTCGGTGTCAACCTGAATGCTTACACCTCCATCGATGAAACGGTATATAACATCAACGATGTACCTGTCATCCGTGAAGGCATCATCGATTCGTGCCTCCTTATCCTGCACGACTGGGCAGACGACCTCACTCTCGACCCTAAAGAAATAGATAAAGAACGCGGAGTCATCCACGAAGAATGGCGTACACGTACCGGAGCCATGATGCGTATGTACGAAACCGCTTTCCCTACCATCTTTGCAGGAAGCAAATATGCCTATCGCCTGCCTATCGGAACGATGGAAGTTGTAGACAATTTCCCTTATCAGGCGTTGCGCGACTATTATGAAAAATGGTACCGCCCCGACCAACAAGGCATTATCGTAGTAGGTGACGTGAACGTAGACCAGATAGAACAGAAAATCAAGAACCTGTTCGGTCCCATCCAAATGCCTGCCAACCCCGCAGAACGAGTACATTATCCAGTGCCCGACAATAAAGAAACCATCGTGTCCATCAACAAAGACAAGGAACAGGAAATCAACCAAGTCATGGTATTCCACAAACATGAACCTTTCCCTGCAGAAATGAAGAACACCGTAGGATACCTTGCCTATTCATTTATGGACTATGCCATCAGCCACATGCTGAACGCCCGCTTGCAAGAACTTCTACTCACTGCTACCCCACCCTTCATCAATGCCGGAGCGCAAGACATGGACTTTATCCTTGCCAAGACAAAACGGGCATTTACGGGTGTTGCCATCTGTAAAGAAGATGGAATAGAAAGCGGACTGAAAGCTCTGATGCGAGAAATCGAACGCGCACACCGATTCGGATTCACCGCCAGTGAATATGCACGGGCAAAAGCCGATTACCTGAGCAATCTGGAAAACGTGTACAACGAACGCGATAAAATGAAAAACAATCAGTTCGTAGCCCAATACGTATCTAATTTTATTGATGGAGAGCCTATCCCCAGTGTAGAATATAAATACACAATGATGAACCAGTTGGTACCCAACATCCCCTTGGAAAGTGTGAACCAACTCTACCAGCAACAGGTAAGCGACACCAACCGGGTAGTATGCCTGTTCTGCCCAGACAAGGAAGGAATGAAATATCCCACCGAGGAAAGTATCCGCAAGGTACTGGCAGAAGTAAATGCTGAAAAACTGGAACCTTATGTCGACAAGACTTCTGACGAGCCACTGATGAAAGAAAAACCGACTGGAGGCAAAGTGACAAATACAGAAAAAGGACCGTTTGAATCAACAATTCTCACATTAAGCAACGGAGTACGCGTGGTATTGAAGCCTACCAATTTCAAGGCAGATGAAATCCGGATGCAATCGTTCAGTGCTGGAGGAAACTCCCTATTCGATGATGAGGATGCCCTGCAATACGCCGTACTCGATGAAGTCGTATCTTTGGGCGGTCTGGGCAACTTCAGTGCCATCGACCTCCAAAAAATATTGGCGGGAAAAGTAGCTTCGGCATCAGCATCTGTACGTACCCTGACCGAAGCCGTAAACGGAAGTTGTGCCCCGAAAGACCTTGAGACAATGCTTCAGCTCACCTACCTGTCGTTCACCGCTCCACGCACCGACCAGGCAGCTTTCGAATCATTCAAGAACCGGCTGAAAGCTCAACTTGCCAATCAGGAAGCAAACCCGAACACGGCGTTGAGTGACACAATTACCAAAGTGTTATATGGTGATAATCCTCGTGCCGCACGCATCAAGGCCGACAAGGTAGACCAGATAGACTACGGGAAAGTAATGGAAATGTATCGCGACCGATTCAAGGATGCAAGCGACTTTACCTTCATTTTCGTGGGCAACATCGATCCTGCTACCGCTACTCCACTCATCGAGACTTATCTGGGTGGTTTGCCATCGACGGGACGTAAGGAAAACTTCCGTGACCCGAAGCTGGACATCCGCAAGGGAGAGTGGAAAAACATCTTCCACAAAGACCTGCAAACCCAAAAAGCAACCGTTATTATCGTAGAAAGCGGCACATGCGAATATACCCTGAAGAATAAACTGATGATGAGTATGCTCTCGCAACTGCTTACAATGAAATATACCGAGACCGTGCGCGAAGAAGCAGGAGCATCGTATGGCGTAAGCGTACAAGGCAACCTCAGCAAATATCCGAAGGAAGAAGCCACGCTACAAATCTTTTTTGATACCGACCCGACTAAGCGTGCCGACATGAGCCAGCTTATAGACAAAGGCATCGAAGAATTTATAGCCGGAGGCCCTAAAGCTGAAGACCTGGCTAAAGTAAAAGAATACATGCTGAAAACCTACGAAGCCAACCAGAAAGAAAACGGATACTGGATGAGCCTGCTCTACGGAAGCCTGTGGGAAGGCATGGACGGACGCACCGGATATACCGACCTGGTGAATGGCATCACAAATGCCGACCTCCAGCAATTTGCCAAGACATTAATGGCACAAAAGAACCGCATCGAAGTGAGCATGACTTCGGGCGATACCAATTAAAACCGGATGCCTATGTCACTCTACTCCGATATCCGACGCATACAGAAACTTGACGAAAAGCGGAATCCGATGTTCGAGAAAAACCGCTTCGCCAAAGTAATGATTTATATCGGAATTGCATTTTGGGCAGCATACCTCGTTTTCTTCGGGGTATTGCTGCCCGCTGCTTTTTCCGACAGTTTTCCCAACATGGAACCTTATCACATCTTGAACAAAGGTTTGCTCATTGTCTTGGTCCTCGATTTTCTGATAAGGTTTCTGTTCCCTACTCCAGTACAGGAAATCAAGCCCTTCCTCCTGCTTCCTATACCCAAAAAGAAAGTGATGGCCGCACTCCTTCTGCGAGAAGCCGCCAACCCGTTCAATCTGTTCTGGCTCTTCTTGTTCATCCCCTTTGCCCTGCTTAGCGTCACCCGTTTCTACGGACTGGCAGGAGTGCTGGGATATGCTTTCGGCATTTGGCTGCTCACCGTGGCAAACAGCTATTGGAGCATGCTCATCCGGGTATTGAAGCGTCAGAAATTTGTCTACATCTGCTGGTGCCTGCCTGTTTATGGCATCTTTGCCCTACTTGAGTTCTTACCCGGCACACACTGGGTAAGCACTTTCACGATGAATTTAGGTGAAGCCTTTATCCTGTGGAATCCGCTTGCCTTCATCGGCGCCCTGATACTGGCAGGTATGCTGGGTATGCTTAACCGCAAAGTGCAGCTACACCTTATTTACAACGAACTTTCCCGCGTAGAAGATACCCGCCTCAAACACATCAGCGACTATAGCTTCCTTGACCGTTACGGAAATGTAGGCGATTATATCCGGCTCGAACTGAAGATGCTCGTCCGGAACAAGACCCCCCGAAGCCAGTTCTGGAGTTTCACCATACTGACGGTGCTCTTTGCACTGGCACTGACTTTCGAAGTATATGGAGACGGACTCATGAACGATTTTATTTGCCTGTATTGTTATTGCGTAATGGGACTTTCTACCCTGATACAGACGATGGCAATAGAAGGGAACTACATCGACGGGCTGATGGTTCGCCGGGAAAGTATTTATAATATGCTTTGTGCCAAATACTACGTACAATGTGCCCTTCTTATCATCCCCTTTGTATGTTGCCTGATACCGGTATTCAGAGGAAGCATCTCCTTGCTCATGTCGGTGACTTACCTGATTTTTACAGCAGGCGTCATCTTCCCCGGTGTGATGCAAATGGCGGTGTACAATGACAAGACGGCCCCTCTCAATATGGGACTGATGGGCAAACGCCAAGGCAACAATGCCTATCAGACCGTTATACTGGTCGCTTCGTTCACCCTGCCACTGGTTATCTATAAAGGACTGGAACTGGCATTGGGGGCAACGACAAGTTACATTGTGATGTGCACCATGGGCATAATCGGATTTGTTACCCACCCTCACTGGATACGCAACATCTACATACGATTCATGGCACGGCGCTACCGGAACATGGAAGGATTCAGGAATACAAGATAAAACAATCAGAAAACTTCAAACTCATAAAATGGATATAACAATCAACCATCTGAAGAAAATATATGGCAAGCGTACCGTGCTTGACGTAGACGACTATACCATACACAGCGGAGAAATCCTCGGACTGGTGGGCAACAATGGAGCCGGAAAAACCACTCTCTTCCGGCTTATCCTGGACCTGCTGAAAGCAGACGAAGGAAATGTTTACATCGGTGAAACCGAAGTGAACCAAAGCGAAGCATGGAAAGACACAACCGGTGCCTATATGGACGAAAGTTTCCTTATCGATTACCTCACGCCCGAAGAATATTTCTACTTTGTGGGCAAGATGTGTAACCTTGACAAGACAACCGTAGACCAGCGTCTGGTACCCTACGAACGCTTTATGAACGGAGAAATACTGGGACAGAAGAAACTTATCCGGAACCTCTCGGCGGGCAACAAGCAAAAAGTGGGCATCCTTGCCGCATTGCTCAACCAACCGCAACTCCTGATACTGGACGAACCCTTTAATTTTCTCGACCCCAGTTCACAATCGGCATTGAAACACCTGCTCCATACCTACAACCAGGAAACAGGAGCCATCATCCTCGTATCAAGCCACAACCTGACACACACCATCGAAATCAGTACCCGCATCGCCCTGCTGGAACACGGAAAAATCATCCGCGACATTACTCCCATCAATGATGAAGCCAAGCAGGAACTGGAAAACTATTTTGAAATCGAGACACAGGAATAAACAACATGCTCTCTGTAAAAGAAGGCTACCCTATCGGAAAAGGATAAACTTCTTTTGCAGAGAGAATACTGGTATGCTTTCTATTCCAAAATAGTGTTACGATTCCGTTTTATTCTACTATAATTAGTTATTATTACTCGAAAAAACCGAGCCTTCCACGTCTCTGTATTTGTATTTTCATTACATTTGTTTCCCAATAAATAAAGGAAACATGACCAAACATATCCATATACTCATCGGAGCAATCCTGCTCATCCTCCTGTCCGCATGCGGCACACGCGCTCCACACTACAATTATCGCGAACTGGCACAAGCAGCCATCCGGCTGGATATGGATATCGCAATGGATGACAACCATTCCTTGTACGTGGAAGCCTCAAAATGGATAGGCGTACCTTACCGGTCGGGAGGGACTTCGCGAAGGGGAGTAGATTGTTCGGGACTAACCTACAACATTTACCGCAAGGTATACCGCAAACGGCTGGAACGGAACTCGGACGAACAACGCAAAGAAAACTGCCACAAAATACGCAAAGGAAAACTGCGTGAAGGAGACTTGGTATTCTTCCACAACGGACGCAATAAACATCGCGCCACCCATGTAGGCATTTACCTGAAAAACAACCGATTCATCCATACCAGCTCCAGCCAAGGAGTTATTGTAAGCACACTGGATGAACCGTATTACCAGAAATGCTGGATGCAGGGAGGAAGAGTACGTTGAAAAAACAAAAAAGCGAAAATGAGGAACGAAGAATGGAACATCAAGTGGAAAGTACTGACTCTTGTCATACTCTTATCAAGTGCGGCATTTCCTCTGGCTGCCCAAACGCAGGAAAAGAATAAAGAAATCCGCCTGAATGAAGAAGCGGTACGGATGATACAGTTTGACTTTAGCGGCATCGAAAAACCGCAAGAAGAACTGAAAACACATCCGATGAACCAACCCTGGATGGAATTTAAGAAAGACCTGCGCATACCGCGAAGCCTTATCGACACTACGAAAGTAAAGAAACCCACAGGATACATCCGTGCCGAACCTTATACCATATGGACACGCTTTGGCGAGGACCCCGTGTATGATGTGCTGGTACTGGGACGCCCCAAAAAATGGACCATCCACTGGGAGCTCAACCCAGGTGCCGTTTCGCCGGAAGAATACGGGCAAAGTCTTGCGCCAGGGACGGGCATGATGTACGACCGTGCTTCCGGACGTGTCGGAGGCTCTTTAGGTGCCGGAGTTGTTATCGGAGGATTAGATTTCATCGGATTCATATACAACAACCTTACACCTCACGGACGGATGCTGAAACACAACCGTAAACATGCCAATGCCTGGAAAACCTACAAGAATTATCGCCCTACACGTGAGGACAGCCTGAAATTTCCTACTTATTACCGCTTACTACCCGTCTATGCACCGGCAGACAGCGATACCCTTACACACACAGTTCAGGCGGATACCCTTCCGAAAGCAGCCACACCTGCACAAACTCCCGATACAGACCGGTTTTCCAAATACATCCGCCAGCGACAAAGAGAAGACTCCATACGCCGGCAGGAGTATTTCCGCAAAGATAAAATACGAGGAAATTCGTACGACATAGAAAAACAAAACCGACGTTTGCGCGAACGTCAGGAATAATGCGATTTCAAGGAAGGAAATAACCGGCTAGCCTTTACGCCAACGAACCAAGACATAAAGAATGACAGGCGCACCCAGCACAGGAGTGACGGCACCCAAAGGAAGAATGCCACGCTCGCCAGGCAAAAGGCAAAGCAAGTTGCACAAAAGCGCCACGGCACATCCCGCCAGCAAGGTCACAGGAAGAAGAGAGCGGTGATTAGACGTACCCAATAACATACGCGCCACATGAGGAACGGCAAGCCCGATGAAAGCGATAGGACCGCAAAATGCCGTGACCACCGCCGTAAGCAAACCGGCTATCACCAGTAATATACCCCGGACACGGCGTACACGAATACCTAAATTTTCAGCATAACGGGGACCTAACAACAATGCATTCAAGGGTTTCACCATCAACAAGGCGGCCAGCAAGCCCATAAGGGCTATGAACGAAAAAGCGGGCAACTGGACCGAAGACACACCGCCAAAACTTCCCAATCCCCAAATAACAAAAGAATGCACCCCTTCATCGGTAGCAAAGAAATTCAGCAAAGAAATGGCAGACGATGCCAGATAGCCTATCATTATGCCTGCGATGAGCAACATCACATTGCTACGCACCAGCACCGAAAGAAAAAGTACAGTCGACATCACCACCATTGCCCCCACAAAAGCACCCGCCACCATCGAAAGAAAACCCGAAAGCACAAACTGACCTGCCACAATACTCCCGCCGCCTGCCAACAATACCAATGCTACCCCCAAACTGGCTCCGGAACTGATGCCCAAGACCGATGAATCGGCAAGCGGATTATTGAACACGGTCTGCAAAATCAATCCAGATACCGCCAATGCGGCACCACAAAGCAAAGCGGTGATACATTGAGGCACACGCGACTCCCATACGATAAAACTCCACCCTGCATCGGCAGAAGTATCCCCCAGCAGGATAGAGGTAACGGCAGAGGAAGGAATCGGGACCGAACCTACATAAACGGATGCCACCGCCAACGCCAACACCGATGCGGCAAGTAACACGACATAGAGAGTGCTCTTCTTCATACGTTTATTCAAGGGGCGTGAAATAACGCGGCTGGTAATCCGGAAACAAGCCGGGATGAAAAACGGCTATCAGGTCTTTCAGCACATATTCGGGATGGAAAGGAGACTCTTCATAATACGGTATGCGCCCGGTATTGCATCCGTAAACCGTCTTCCGGCGGAACGCATCAAAACCCGTGTATGGCCGATAGTCCTGCTCCAGCCCGGCATAGGTCTTGTCGTGCGACTGGTTATACTTAATGAGCCAGAAATCAGCATGGCGGGCACGGTCGTACACGGTTTCGAACGACAAGGGTACCGAACCACTCTCGCTGATATAGCCGAATACATAACGCGCACCGGCATCGGCATAGAGCTGACCGGTCGTACTCTTGCCTCCCGGCACATACCATGCCGAGCCTTGCTTCAACTCGGCAAACACCAGAGGCTTCTCTTCCACCTGTTCCACCGACCGCCGCAAAGCCTCATACTCCCACTCTACCTGTGAAAACAAAGAATCGGCTTCCTGCTCCTTCCCCACCAGCATCCCATAAAAACGCATCCATTCGGCACGTCCCAACGGTGAGGTCTCCATATAGTCGGCACATTCTATCAACGGGACATCCAGTTGCCCGATACGCCCGTATGAACCATTCTCGAAAGGTGAAAGCAAGATACCGTCGGGATGCAAGGCAATAACCCGCTCAACGTCGGGACTCATACTGCTCCCTACATCCGCCACCCTGCCGGCACGCACACGCTCATGAATTTGAGGCATACGGATATACGACAAGTCGCACACTCCACTCACCGCATCCAGTGCCTGCAATTCTCCGAACAAGCTGCAATGCACCGACGAATAAACCAGCATCCGCTCTAAAGGAATACGCACCACCGTGCCCTCGGGCAATCCTTCGGGCAATACCCGATGCTTGTCCACCAGCAGATAGGTGTGCAGGATACGCGTAGAATCCCAAGGATTGCGCACCGTAACTTGCGTAAACATCTCATGCTTCACAACGGTAAGATAGCGCGCGTATGCCATCTGCAAGGTATCGCCTTCCTCGGATAGCTGCGCTTGCATATACCGCCTTCCACCGCAAGCCGAAAGCAGGAATGTGCATGCGATAATCCACAAAGACAGGTTCACCCACCATTGTTTCTTCATTTTCTTATTCATCATATACAGTAGATAGAAGAAGTTAGAAGGAGGTATGCCTTCGGCAGGAGTTAAAGGCAAATAGTCCTGCTAGGACTTCCATGAACAAAAGTATTGGCTTCTAACTCCTTTTAACTCCTTAAAATAACTCCCTTTTTACTCCTTGCCGGCTAAATGCCGGCATTCATTCTATTTATAACTTCCGGATCATCCGGCGGAAACGTTCCAATGTTTTCCCGCTTACAGGATGTTTTTTGGTGCCTCCCACTTCGAGCGTGGCGCTGATCTTAAAGCCACTCCAACGGAGGATTTCGCGCAATGCACGAATGGTGCCACGGCTCTGGCGGAAAAAAACATTAAATGGAAAAGGAGTGGTGCACGTGCTGAGCAGCATAGCCCGTTTACCCTTGTGCAAAGGCTGGGGAATACCTTGCAGACTCTCGCCCATCATCCCATACACCAGCCGGTCGAACAACACCTTCAGCGTACCTGGCATATTGCCCCAATAGCAAGGAGCCCCGATAACCAGTACATCGCATGCTCCGATGAGCTGGAGCACACGCTGGGCATCGTCTTCAGGCAGTACGCATGCCTGCTTTGTGCGACACACCATGCATCCCTTACAAGGCGCGACATGCAAATCGGAAACACGGACCGACATGACCTGCATCCCTGCCTTTACGGCTTCTTCTTCCATCACGCCCAACATACGGGATATGTTCCCCTTCGGGCGGGGACTGGCATTGAGTATCAGCACGTTCATACAACTATGCTTTTACCGTACGCAACGCCTTGCACAACTGGTCGGGACATGAAGTGGGTTTCGAACCGCACCGGATACCTTCCAGCCGGGCTATCACTTCGCTCACGGGCATCCCTTTCACCAGGGCACTGATGCCTTGCAGATTACCGTTGCATCCCCCGGTATAGCGCACGTCTTTCACGATTCCGTCTTCCACTTCTACCTCGATGCGCGTACTGCAAGTGCCCTCCGTCTGATAATCAATTCTCATAATCCAGCTTCTCCTAATAAAGATTATTCTAAGTAAGTGTGCAAAATTAAATGATATTATCAGAAACACAGATTTCCGCAGATTAGCGCAGATTAAGAACAAATATTAGAATAATAATCCGCGAAAATCTGCGTTAATCTGCGTTTCTGAGCCGACACATTAATCAACTAATTCTCAACATCTACTAATTAAACAATCCGTGTAATCTGTGGTGAAAAAAATCATTCTTCTTCGGGCTTCATATTGGTATATACCGTCTGCACATCGTCGAACTCTTCCAGGCGTTCCACCATTTTGTTGATGGTTTCGCGCTGTTCGGGAGTCACATCCTTCAGGTCGTTCGGAATATAAGTAAATTCACCTCCTACATCCTCGAACCCGCACTCTTCCAAATGCTTCTGGATGGCAGCATAGCTCTTCGGGTCACCATAAATCGTGATAGTGCCTTCTTCGGGGTCTTCATCGTATTCATCGTCTACATCGTAATCGATGAGGTCGAGAATCAGTTCTTCCATATCCAGCCCGTCTTTCTTCTTGAAAGTGAACACACACTTGTGGTCGAACAAGAAAGCCAGCGAACCGGTCGTACCCAAGTTTCCGCCGAACTTGTTGAATACCGAACGCACATCGGCAACGGTACGGGTCGTATTGTCGGTCAACGTATCGACGAAGATAGCCACCCCGTGCGGGCCGTATCCTTCGTAAGTCATTCCCTTGTACTCGCTCTGGTCCTTGCCCATCGCGTTTTTGATGGCACGCTCGATGTTGTCTTTCGGCATGTTCTCACGCTTGCAGGTAGCGATGACCGAACGCAAGGTCGGGTTGTTTTCGGGTTCCGGTCCGCCCGCCTTTACGGCAATGGCGATTTGTTTTCCCAGACGAGTAAATGTTTTGGCCATGTGGCCCCATCTTTTCAGTTTTGTAGCTTTTCTATATTCAAACGCTCTTCCCATTGGATTATATATTTTAAATGTTGTTATTTTTTTAAGGGACTAGGTAACTAGGGACTAGGGGACTGGGTTTAGATAGTTCTATACCCTGCACGGTATGAATTTGTACACTTCCTTGAACATTTCGTACCGTTTCTGTAGAGACGATGTGCACATCGTCTCTACTACATGGCATATACAAAATACACAAATTAATGCGCGAGAAGTATAAGTATTCAGAACCTTGTCAACTTGTCACCTTGTCAACTTGTTACCTAAAAAATTTATCTCAATTTCGCTCCCAGCTTTGTTTCCAGGTTCTGCACCAGCTTGTTCATCAGCTTGTCTATCTGCTTGTCGTTCAGCGTGGCGTTTTCGTCCTGCAGGGTGAAGCTCACCGCGTAACTCTTCTTTCCGGCTTCGAGGTTCTTGCCTTCGTACACATCGAAAAGCTCTACGCGTTTCAAGAGTTTCTTGTCGGTCTCGTAGGCGATTTTCTCGATTTCGGCAAATTGCACCTGCTTGTCGAGCAAGAGCGCCAGGTCGCGCTTCACGGCAGGATACTTGGAAATGTCCTTGTAAGTCACCGCGTTGTTCTTGACCGCCTTCATCAGCTCCCTCCAGTTCAGGTCGGCATAATACACGTCGTTCTCGATATCGAACATCTTCAGGAGCTTCTTGTGCAGGATGCCGAGCGTAGCCAGCAACTTTCCGCCACGGGTATGCACCGACAGGGCGGCGGCATAGATGTCATCGCTCAAGGTGCCGAACACCAGCGCGCCGAAGTTCACGCCCAGACGGCGCAGGATGTTCAGCACGTATGCCTTCAGCTCGTACACCGACGAGTCCTCATCGGCGTGCGCCCACGAGTTGCTTACCCGCTTGCCGGTCACCCACAAGCCCATGTGCAGTTCTTCGGAGTAAGGCGCGAGCGCTTTTTCAGGGTTCCGCTTTCCGGCATTATAATGATAGCAATTGCCGAACTCGAAGAACTTCAGGTCGGCATTCTTGCGGTTGGCGTTGTGCTCGATGCTTTCCAGCCCGCCGAACAGAAGGGTGCCGCGCAATACGTTCAGGTCGTTGCTCAACGGATTCATCAGCCGCACCAGGTTTTCGGGCTTATACGTTTCCAGCCCTTCGTAATACGAAGCGGAGGTGAGCGAGTTGTTCAGGATTTCGTTGAACCCGCATCCCACCAGCTGCTCCGACACGAGGTTCTGGAGCTTCACCGACTTGTCTTCGGCTCCTTCCACGCTCAGGCACGCCTTTACCGAAGTGGGGATTTCCACATTGTTGTATCCGTAGATGCGCAGGATGTCTTCCACCACGTCGCACGGACGCTGCACGTCCACACGGTAAGGAGGCACCACCAGCGAAAGCCCTTCTCCGGTCTCGCCCGTGATTTCCATTTCCAGGCTCGAAACGATGCGCTTTATCACCTCGGCAGGGATTTCCTTGCCAATCAGCGAACGGACATACGCATACGGAAGCTCTACCGGGAAGCCGGCTATCGGGCTGGGATAGTTATCCTTGATTTCACAAGCGATTTCACCTCCCGCAAGCTCTTTCGCCAGGATAGCCGCCTCTTTCAGGGCATAAATCACGCCGTTCGGGTCGATGCCCCGTTCGAAACGGAACGAAGAATCGGTGCTCAGCCCTTGGCGGCGTGCGGTCTTGCGCACCCACGTAGGATGGAAATAAGCGCTTTCGAAGAACACGTTGCGGGTCTCTTCGGTAGTGCCCGAATCGAGTCCGCCGAACACGCCCGCGATACACATCGGCTCTTCGGCGTTGCATATCATCAGGTCGCGGTCCGAAAGCTTGTGTTCCACGCCGTCCAGCGTCACAAACGGAGTGCCTTCCGCCACGGTCTTCACCACAATCTTGCCACCCTTTATCTTGTCGGCGTCGAAGCAGTGCATCGGCTGGCCGTAAGCGTGCAGGATGTAGTTGGTGATGTCCACAATGTTGTTAATCGGGCGCAAGCCGATGGCTTTCAGCTTCGCCTGGAGCCATTCGGGGCTTTCCTTCACCGTGACGTTCTTTACCACCACGCCGGCATAGCGCGGGCAAGCCTCGGTGTTCTCTACCACCACGTCGATGTCCAGGTCGTGATTGTCTACCGCAAACGCCTCTACCGAAGGGCGTTTCAGTTCCGCCTCATGCCCGTTCTGCACGAGCCAGGCGTACAGGTCGCGCGCCACGCCGTAGTGCGAGCAGGCATCCGCGCGGTTGGGCGTGATGTCCACCTCCAGCACGTAGTCGCTCTTCACGTTGTAGTAATCCTTGGCAAGCGTGCCCGGCACCACGTCATCGGGCAGCACGATAATGCCCTCGTGGCTGGTTCCGATGCCGATTTCGTCTTCGGCACAAATCATGCCGTTCGATTCCACGCCCCGGAGTTTCGATTTCTTTATGGTGAAACACTCGTCTCCGTCATACAGCTTGGTGCCCAAGGTAGCTACCACCACCTTTTGCCCTGCGGCTACGTTCGACGCCCCGCATACAATCTGCACGGGGTCGCCCTGCCCCAAGTCGACCGTCGTAATGTGCATGTGGTCGGAATTGGGATGCGGCTCGCAGGTCAGCACTTTTCCGATGACCAAGCCTTCCAGCCCTCCTTTAATCGACTGGACTTCTTCCACTTCGCCTGTTTCCAGCCCGATAGAGGTAAGCGCCGCCGCCACCTGTTCGGGGGTCAAGTCGAAGTTGACGTATTCTTTTAGCCAGTTATACGAAATATTCATATTAAGTATGTTTTGATGTTTTCCTTGTTTTTGATGCGCAAAGTTACAATAAATCTATGAAAAACCATACAAATTTTAAGGACATCAACGAAAATATTCGGTTTTTACGGTGCACAAGAAGATGCGGAAACCTATTTTCTGAAACGCAGATTCACGCGGATTTCCGCAGACTATTTTCATTTGCGCCGCTTTTTTCATTCAAATCCACCGGAAAAAGGCCTATATTTTTGTACCTTTGCGCCCCGAAAACGGATGCGCGGAACGCTGATTCACGCAAACATCCCTACATGAATAAAAAATACAATCTGCGGAAATCCGCGTGAATCCGCGTTTCAAAAAAACCGTAAATAATAAAACCGTAAATAAACAACATGTCCAACGTATTGATAACCATATTCTTGGGAGGCGGCATCGGGAGCGTAATGCGCTTCGGGGTGCAGGCGGTGATGAACGGGCGCATCCCTCCCCTTTTCTTCCCGTGGGCTACGCTCGGCGTCAACGTGGCGGGAAGTTTCCTCATCGGGCTGTTCTACGCCCTCTCCGCCCGCTTCGGCTTCTCCGACGAGACACGGCTTTTCCTCACCACAGGGCTTTGCGGAGGGTTCACCACCTTCTCCACCTTCAGCCAAGAGAGCCTGACCCTGCTCCGCCAGGGGCATTACGCCGCCTTCGCGCTCTACACCCTTGCCAGCGTGGCGGCAGGCATCGCCGCGGCACTTGCCGGAGGGTGGATAGGGAAAGCCCACGCATAGACAACCTCGTTTCAACCGAGGTCATCCCACGGGACAGGGTAATTTGAAATTACCTCGTCTCAGAGACGAAGTGGTTTCAAACCACATCATCTCCTTGCGCGGGAGGGGTGTAAATCGAAATGACACCCCACGGCACGTATGTCGGTATGGAGAGGGGAATAGTGAGGGAGGATTCACTCCACAAAGATACGAAAAATTTTTCAATTGGCAATGGATATTAGGCAATGGACAATGGAAATTTGACAATCGGCAATTATTTTTTTTGGCAAGTTATACTTAAACCGCTGAGATGTAACTATTTGCACAGGCGCGCGAAGCTATATATACCGGGCTTTGCATATAGATGCGTGATATATGCAAGATATAAGCATAATGATGACAATGACAAATGACAAATGACAATTAACTTTTTCCAGAAAATGCCTTAATGGCAGGTGAGCGACATTATAAATTATATTATATATATATTATAATATATATAATATAATTTAATTTACAATTCTCTTTTCTTCTTCGTGGTGCGTTACATCACTTTGTTAATTGTCATTTGTCATTTGTCATTGTCACGATAATACAAGCATAGAAATAACATTTTCACATCTTATATAATTCTCATTTTCAGCAATATAGATAGAAAAACGATAATCAGTTAACAGATTTTTACGCCCACCTGTTCCAAATCCATTGCCACATGAAAAAGATTTCTTACCTTTGCAGAGGAGAGAGGGAGGAACATTATAGGCAACAAGGCTTTTATAGGTAACAAGGTACCAGTTGACAAGTTTTGAATTGCCTTGTAGGGGCGTATCGCATACGCCCGAATGCGTCAACTAATCCACGTGGATGTTTTCAGGGCGTATGCGATACGCCCCTACACAAAAAACAAATTATGGAGAAGGAACGAATCATCGAAATCACGTCGCTGGAGCAGCAGGGGGTGGAGCTGTTCGGCGCACTGACCGAGGCACAACTGCGCAACCGGCTGGAACCGGAGAAGGGCGTGTTCATCGCCGAAAGCCCGAAAGTAATCCGCGTGGCGCTGGACGCGGGCTACGAGCCGCTGGCGCTGCTGTGCGAGCGGAAGCACCTTGCGGGCGACGCCGCCGACATCCTTGCCCGATGCCCGGACATACCCGTCTACACCGGCGGACGCGAGCTGCTCGCCCGGCTTACGGGCTATACCCTGACACGCGGCGTGCTCTGCGCCATGCGCCGGCCGCCGGTGAAAAGCGTGGAAGAAGTATGCGGCGGGGCACGGCGCATCGTGGTGATTCACGGGGTGACCGACACGACCAACATCGGTGCCATCTTCCGCTCTGCCGCCGCATTGGGCATCGACGGGGTGCTGCTCACCCCCGACTCGTGCGACCCGCTGAACCGCCGTGCCGTGCGTGTCTCGATGGGTTCGGTGTTCCTCATTCCGTGGACGTGGGCCGACGCTCCCCTCGCCGCCCTGCACCGCCTGGGCTTCCGCACCGCCGCCCTGGCACTCTCGGACGACTCCGTCCCGCTCGACACGCCTACCCTCAAGCAAGAGCCGCGGCTGGCACTGGTGATGGGCACCGAAGGCGACGGGCTTCCGCACGCCACCATCGCCGAAGCCGACTACACGGTGCGCATCCCGATGGCGCACGGGGTGGACTCGCTCAACGTGGCGGCAGCATCCGCCGTAGCGTTCTGGGAGCTGCGGACGATTTGAATTTACGATTTGGCGATTTACAATTTACGATTTACAATATACGATTTTGCGATTTTGAAACGCAGATTTTCGCAGCTCACACTTTAAATGATTTAGAAGCTGTGCGGGATATAAAAAAAGAAGTCCTCTTTACCCTGCAATACCGGCAAATTTTCGTACCTTTGCACCGGAAACAGACTAACGCATAAACTTCAACACATATCGAATATGGCACTGGTAAACGAACATTTCCTGAAATTGCCGAACAACTACTTCTTCTCCGACCTGGAAAAGAAAGTCAACTTGTTCAAGGTGACCCATCCCAAAGCCGACCTTATCCGGCTGGGTACAGGAGATGTCACCCTGCCCCTTCCACAGGCGTGCACCGAGGCAATGCACCGCGCTGTCGACGAACTGGCACACGCCGCCACCTTCCGCGGCTACGGGCCCGAAGAAGGATACCCGTTCCTTATCGATGCCATCATCAAACACGATTATGCGCCACGCGGCGTGCATCTGGAACGCAGCGAAATCTTTGTGAACGACGGGAGCAAAAGCGACACAGGACACATCGGCGACATCCTTCGCCACGACAACAGCATCGGAGTGACCGACCCTATCTATCCTGCCTACATCGACTCGAACGTATCGTGCGGACGCGCAGGCGAGCTTTTGGCGGGAGGGAAATGGAGCAATGTAATTTATATGCCCTGCCTGCCAGAAAACAATTTCATCCCTCCCATCCCCGACCATCGTGTCGATATTATTTACTTATGCTACCCGAACAACCCTACCGGTACCGTGCTGGACAAATCCGAACTGAAAAAATGGGTGAACTACGCCCTCGAAAACGATACCCTCATCATCTTCGACGGTGCCTACGAAGCCTATATCCAACACGCCGGCATCCCTCACTCCATCTATGAGATAAAGGGAGCACGCAAAGTAGCTATCGAGATGCGCAGCTTTTCGAAAACAGCCGGTTTTACAGGTGTGAGATGTGGCTACACGGTTATCCCGAAAGAAGTGACCGGAGGCACACTGGCAGGGAAACGCATCCCCCTGGGCCCCCTGTGGAAACGGCACCAGGAAACGGTATTCAACGGCACCTCCTACATCACCCAGCGTGGAGCGGAAGCCATCTATACCCCCGAAGGAAAAGAACAGGTAAAAGCCCATATCCAATATTACATGAACAACGCCCGCATCATGAAGCATGCACTTACCAGCATCGGGCTGAAAAACACCGGAGGCGAAGACGCGCCCTACCTGTGGGTCAAAGCTCCCGACGGAATGTCATCGTGGAAGTTCTTCGAAAAACTACTGTACGAAGCGCAGGTGGTGACCACTCCGGGGGTAGGTTTCGGCCCAAGCGGGGAAGGCTACCTGAGACTGACCGCCTTCGGCGAAAAAGAACGCATCCAAGAGGCGATGCAACGCCTGTGCAGATGCCTGTAACCGGAATTTCATCAAACAGAACATAAACAAGAAACAACAGAGGTAATTATTATGTCAAAACTAAGATTCAGAGTAGTAGAAAAAGCTTTTCATAAAAAGCCGGTCGAAGTGGTCCCTCCATCGGAACGCCCCAGCGAATATTTCGGCAAATACGTGTTCAACCGTGAAAAGATGTTCAAGTACCTGCCCAGCAAGGTGTATGCCAAACTGACAGACGTCATCGACAACGGTGCGGCGCTCGACCGCAGCATCGCCGACGAGGTGGCGGCAGGAATGAAGAAATGGGCCATCGAGCTGGGTGTCACCCACTACACGCACTGGTTCCAGCCCCTGACCGAAGGTACGGCGGAAAAGCACGACGCCTTCGTGGAACACGACGGCAAAGGCGGCATGCTGGAAGAATTTTCGGGCAAACTACTGGTACAGCAGGAAGCCGACGGCTCATCGTTCCCCAACGGAGGCGTGCGTAACACGTTCGAAGCCCGCGGATATAGCGCCTGGGACCCCTCGTCGCCAGTTTTCGTGGTAGGCGACACCTTGTGCATCCCCACCGTCTTCATCGCCTATACGGGCGAGTCGCTCGACTACAAGGCACCGCTTCTGAAATCTATACAGGCGGTCAACAAATCGGCACTGGATGTCATGCACTACTTCGACCCTTCGGTGAGAAAAATCATCACCTACCTGGGCTGGGAGCAGGAATACTTCCTGGTAGACGAAGGACTGTATGCCGCACGCCCTGACTTGCTGCTGACCGGCCGCACCCTGATGGGCCACGAGGCTTCGAAGAACCAGCAGCTGGAAGACCACTATTTCGGTGCCATCCCGCCCCGCGTGGCCGCTTTCATGAAAGACCTCGAAATCCAGGCACTGGAACTGGGCATCCCCGTCAAGACCCGCCACAACGAGGTGGCTCCCAACCAGTTCGAGCTGGCTCCCATCTATGAGGAATGCAACCTCGCCGTAGACCATAACATGCTCATTATGTCGCTGATGCGCAAAGTGGCACGCAACCATGGTTTCCGCGTGCTGCTCCACGAAAAACCCTTCAAGGGCATTAACGGCTCTGGCAAGCACAACAACTGGTCGCTGGGTGCCGACAACGGCACATTGCTGATGGCTCCGGGCAAAACTCCCGAAGAAAACCTGCGCTTCATCACCTTCATCGTCAATACGCTGATGGCGGTATATCACCACAACGGCTTGCTGAAAGCCTCTATCATGAGCGCTACCAACGCGCATCGCCTGGGAGCACACGAAGCACCTCCGGCAATCATCTCCTCCTTCCTCGGCACACAACTGAGCAAGGTGCTCGACCACCTGGAAGAAAGTACCAACAGCGACCTGATAGCCCTGGGCGACAAACAGAGCATGCGCCTGGATATCCCGCAAATCCCCGAACTGCTCATCGACAATACCGACCGTAACCGCACCTCGCCGTTTGCCTTCACCGGCAACCGCTTCGAATTCCGTGCACCGGGCTCGGAAGCCAACTGTGCCAGCGCAATGATTGCCCTGAACACCGCCGTGGCAGAGCAGCTCATCCAATTCAAAAAAGACGTAGACAAACTGATAGAAGACGGCGAACCGAAAATCTCCGCCATCATCGAGGTGGTGCGCCGCTACATCAAGGAGTGCAAGCCCATCCGTTTTGACGGCAACGGCTACAGCGAAGAATGGAAAGCCGAAGCGGCACGCCGCGGACTGGATTGCGAAACCAGCTGCCCGCTCATCTTCGATAATTACCTGAAACCGGAAACCATCCGGATGTTCGAATCGACCGGCGTGATGAACCGTAAGGAGCTGGCGGCACGCAACGAAGTGAAATGGGAAATGTACACCAAGAAAATACAGATTGAGGCACGCGTGTTGGGCGATCTGGTGATGAACCACGTGGTGCCCGTCGCCATCGAATACCAGACCAAACTGATAGACAATGCCTATAAGATGAAGTCGCTCTTCGATGCCGACGAAGCCACCCGCCTCTCATCCGAAAACATCGCCATCATCAAACAGATAGCCGAACACACCGGATACATCAAGGAGCACGTGGACGCAATGGTGGAAGCCCGCAAAGTAGCAAACAAAATCACCGGCGAACGCGAAAAGGCTATCGCCTATCACGATACCATCGCCCCCATGCTGGAGCAGATACGCTACCACATCGACAAGCTGGAACTGATTGTGGACGACCAGATGTGGACGCTCCCGAAATACCGTGAACTGCTATTCGTAAGATAATCTCTTTAAGGTGACTAGGTACTAGGTGACGAGGTACTAGGTGACGAGGTACTAGATACCATTAGCAAAACTATTCAGAACCTTGTCACCTAGTCAACTTGTCACCTAGTACCTAGTCACCTAGTCAACTTGTCACCTAGTACCTAGTCGCCTAGTCACCTTGTCAACTATAAAACAGACCAAAATGGAATGGTTATACGATTTGTTTTTTGAGCAGACTGCCCTACAGGCGGTTATCATCATTTCCCTGATTATCTCCACAGGGCTTGCCTTGGGGAAAATACATGTTTGCGGCATCTCGTTAGGGGTGACATTCGTGTTTTTCATGGGTATCCTTGCCGGTCATTCAGGACTTGCCATCAATCCCCAGATGCTGAACTATGCCGAAAGTTTCGGACTGGTATTATTTGTTTATGCACTGGGGCTGCAGGTCGGACCGGGATTCTTCAGTTCCCTACGCCAGGGTGGATGCCAACTGAACCTGCTGGGACTGGGGGTCATCTTACTGGGCACGATAATGGCAATCGTGCTGACCTTGTTCACCCCCATCTCGATGTCGGACATGGTGGGAATCCTTTGCGGAGCCACCACAAACACACCGGCACTGGGAGCTGCACAACAAACATTGAAACAACTGGGCGAACCTACCAGCGGTGCCGCACTGAGCTGTGCCGTCACCTACCCGCTGGGAGTGGTAGGAGTGATTCTTGCCATCGTAGCGGTAAGGAAACTGTTCGTACGCCCTTCCGATATGGAAGAGCATCCGCACGACGACCCTAACCACACCTATATCGGTACCTATCAGGTACACAATCCTGCCATCTTCGGCAAAAGCATCCACGAACTGGTGCATATGGGTTATTCCAAGTTTGTCATCTCCCGCCTGTGGCGCGACGGACAGGTGTGCATTCCCACTTCCGACAAGGTGCTGCAAGAGAACGACCGCCTGCTGGTAGTGACCACCGAAAAAGACGTGGAAGCCCTGACCATCCTGTTCGGCGAACAAGAACAGAAGGACTGGAACAAGGAGGATATCGACTGGAATGCCATCGATAGCCAGCTTATCTCGAAACACATCGTTATTTCCCGTCCCGAAATAAACGGGAAAAAGCTGGGTTCGCTCCGCCTGCGCAACGTGTATGGCATCAATATCAGCCGTGTGCTGCGCAGCGGTGTACAACTGCTTGCCACCCCCGAACTGGTATTACAACTGGGCGACCGCCTGACCGTGGTGGGCGAAGCCGCAGCTATCAAGAATGTGGAAAAAGTATTGGGCAACACCGTAAAAACCCTGAAAGACCCCAATCTGGCTTCTATCTTCATCGGCATCGTGCTGGGACTGATAGTCGGCTCCATCCCTATCGCCATCCCGGGCATATCGACACCTGTCAAGCTGGGACTGGCAGGAGGACCAATCGTCGCCGGCATCCTCATCGGCTCGTATGGCCCACGCCTGCACATGCTGACCTACACCACCCGCAGCGCCAGCCTGATGCTACGTGGCATCGGACTTTCCCTGTATCTTGCCTGCCTTGGACTGGATGCCGGAGCACATTTTTTCGAAACCGTGATGCGTCCGGAGGGTGCTTTATGGGTTGGTATCGGATTTATTATTACCTTTGTACCCGTAGTGATTATGGCACTGGTGGCATTACGGTGTTTCCACCTCGACTTCGGAAACACCTGCGGCATGCTCTGTGGAAGTATGGCAAACCCAATGGCACTGAACTATGCCAATGACATCATCCCGAACGATAACCCTGCCGTGAGCTATGCCACGGTCTATCCGCTGGGGATGTTCACCCGTGTCATCATCGCCCAACTGATACTGATGTTGTTTTTATGAACATATATACAATTAATAATTAATAATTAACAATTAATAGTTAACAATTACGACCGCTTTACCCGTTCTCCTTTAATTGCCAATTATTAATTATTAATTGTTAATTGCTGATTATCATTTTTAACCTGAAGAAGATATGAAATCCTACAACCAAATCACAACGGAGATGATACAACAAGACCTCCGATACCTGGAACTGCTTTCGCACAACTTCCCGACCATAGCCTCTGCCAGCACCGAAATCATCAACCTGGAGGCCATTCTGAACCTTCCCAAAGGTACGGAACACTTCCTTGCCGACTTGCACGGGGAATACGAAGCGTTCCAACACGTATTGCGGAATGCTTCGGGTGCCATCAAACGAAAAGTGAACGAAATCTTCGGCAATACGTTGCGCGAAATGGAAAAAAAAGAATTGTGCACACTTATCTATTATCCCGAACAGAAACTGCAACTGGTAAAGGAAGTGGAAACCGAACTGGAAGACTGGTATGTCATCACCCTGAACCAGCTGGTAAAGGTATGCCAGAATGTATCATCGAAATACACCCGCTCGAAAGTGCGCAAGGCCTTGCCCGAAGAATTTTCCTACATCATACAAGAATTGTTGCACGAAAGCAGCATGGACCCCAACAAGCAGGCATACATCAACGTCATCATCAGTACCATCATCGACACACACCGTGCCGATGACTTCATCGTGGCATTGAGCAACCTTATCCAACGGCTGACCATCGACTCGCTTCACATCCTGGGCGATATCTTCGACCGCGGACCAGGTCCGCACATCATCATGGATACCCTGTGCGACTATCACAACTTCGACATCCAATGGGGAAACCACGACATCTTGTGGATGGGCGCCGCATCGGGAAACGATTGCAACATCGCCAATGTACTCCGGCTCGCCATGCGTTATGGCAACCTCTCGGTGCTGGAAGACGGCTATGGCATCAACCTGTTGCCTCTCGCCACATTCGCCATGGATACTTATGCCGATGACCCTTGCTCGTTCTTCGAACCAAAGATTGACGATACCCTTAATACAGACAGTGCAAAAACCATCCGCCTGATAGCACAAATGCACAAGGCTATCAGCATCATCCAGTTCAAACTGGAAGCTGAAATCATCCGCCGCCGCCCGGAATTCAGGATGGAAGACCGCATGTTGCTGCACCACATCGACTTCGAGAAACACACCATCACACTTAACGGCAAAGAATATCTGCTACGCGATAGTTTCTTCCCTACCGTAGACCCATCAGACCCCTACCGGCTGACCGACGAGGAACGTGATGTGGTAGACAAGTTGCACAAATCATTTACAAGCAGCGAAAAACTACGCAAGCACATGAAATGCCTCTTCCGCTACGGATGCATGTACAACGTATGCAACTCGAACCTGCTGTTCCACGCTTCCATGCCGCTCAATGCCGACGGTACCTTGAAAGAAATCGACATTTTAGGTGAAAGCTACAAAGGACAGGCTCTCTTAAAACGTGTGGGACAACTGATACGTACCGCCTATTTCGATGAAAGCGAAAGCGAAGAAAAGGCATTCGCCCTGGATTACATCTGGTACCTGTGGTGCGGAAAAGACTCACCCGCCTTCGACAAAGACAAAATGGCCACCTTCGAACGATACTTTATCGAAGACAAGGAAACGCACGTGGAAACAAAAGGATATTATTACCAGTTACGCGACCGCGAAGATATCTGCGACATGATCCTGGACGAGTTCGGTGTGGAAGGCGAACACCGGCATATCATCAACGGACATGTACCGGTAAAAGCCGGAAAAGGTGAAAAACCCATCAAGGCGAACGGAAAACTGATGGTAATAGACGGAGGATTCTCGAAAGCCTACCAGCCTGAAACAGGTATTGCAGGCTATACCCTGGTGTACCACTCGCGCGGATTCCAACTGGTACAGCACGAACCGTTCACCTCCACCCAGCGAGCCATCGAAGAAGGACTTGACATCAAATCGACCACTCAAATCGTAGAAATGAGTGCCAAGCGGATGATGGTGAAAGACACCGACAAAGGAAAAGAATTAAGTATTCAGATAGAAGACCTTAAAAAGCTGCTGGTGGGATACCGCACCGGTATCATCAAAGAAAAGGCAGACTGAAACAAACAAGGGGATGCCGGAATAAAATCAAACACTATTCCGGCATCCCCCTTAATTATTAATTATTAATTGTTAATTGTCAAACAAGCTTGTTCGTCACCGTATCAGGGAAAATCACTGAGGACTTGAAGTGTTTGGCTTCTTCAAAATCCATCAATGCATACGACATGATAATCACTGTATCGCCTACCTGGACTTTGCGGGCGGCTGCACCATTCAGACAAATGCACCCAGATCCGCGCTCACCTTTTATTATATAAGTCTCGAAACGCTCGCCGTTATTATTATCCACAATCTGCACCTTTTCGCCGGCTATCATATTGGCGGCATCCAGCAAATCCTCATCTACCGTAATACTGCCCATGTAATTCAGATTTGCCTCGGTAACACTTACACAGTGAATCTTCGACTTCAGTACTTGTATCATCATCACACGCTCACTCCTTATATTTAATGTTATCTATCAAACGTACATCCCCACAGAATACAGTAATACAACCTACAATGTAGCCGCTTTCGTCCCACGAACTTACAGGCTGCAAGGTATTCCCGTCTACAATTTCGAAATATTCCAGACGCAACCCTTCAGCATCTTCAATACCCTTTTCCACAAATGCTTTTGTTTCTGCCAGCGAATGCACCTTGGCATAATCTACACTGGCAAACAGGGTTTTCGATATCTGCAAAGCCTGCATACGCTGTTCTCCACTCAAACGGGCATTACGACTGCTCAATGCCAGCCCATCGGCCTCACGTACGATGGGACAACCCACAATCTGCAACGAAAAAGGATACTTACGTACCATTTCACGGATGATGGCAAGCTGCTGGAAATCTTTTTCACCAAAATAGGCACGCGTAGGCTCTACAATCAGGAAAAGCTTGCTCACAATCTGGCATACACCGTTAAAATGTCCCGGACGATATTTGCCCTCCATCACCGTATCCAGCGGAGCATAACTGAACGTACGTGTGTCCGGTTCGGGATAAATCTCTTCTACCGAAGGTGCGAATACGAACGTGACGCCACACGCTTCCAAAAGCCGGCAATCGGCATCCAGCGTACGCGGATACTTCGCCAAATCATTCTTATCATTAAACTGGGTGGGATTGACAAAATCGCTGACCACCACTACATCATTCTCGGCAACGGCGCGTTTCACCAATGAAGCGTGACCGGCATGCAAAGCTCCCATTGTGGGAACCAGACCAATGGTTTTCCCTTCGCCCCGAAGTACATCCAACTTCGCACGAAGCTCATGAATAGTTTGAATTAATTCCATTTTTCTGATAATTAAACCCAATGTTTTTCTAAAAACAGGTGCAAAGTAACCACATTTTTACCAAATAATAAAGCAGTTTTTACAAAAAAGCACCATCCACAGACAGATTAACAAACTATAAGGTAAATAACGTGCACAAATTAACAAAGTGGTCTGATTTTTTTGTACCTTTGCACAACCTTTATGAGCAATAGTAGAAACATGAGTGCAAAAAAAGTATTATTCATTACACAAGAAATTACTCCTTACGTACCCGAAAGTGAACTATCGTTAATCGGTCAGAATCTTCCCCAAGCTATTCAAGACAAAGGCTGGGAAATCCGGACATTCATGCCCAAATGGGGCAATGTCAACGAACGGCGTAACCAACTGCATGAAGTCATACGCCTGTCCGGCATGAACATTATCATCGATGATACAGACCATCCTTTAATCATCAAAGTAGCTTCTATACAAGCTGCACGCCGCCAGGTCTATTTCATCGACAATGACGACTATTTCCAACACCGGCTGATGACAACCGATGAAGAAGGAAAAGAATATGAAGACAATGGCGAACGAGCCATCTTCTATGCCCGGGGTGTATTGGAAACCGTAAAAAAATTACGCTGGTGTCCCGACATCATCCATTGTCACGGATGGATGAGTGCCGTGGTTCCGCTCTTCATCAAAAAAGCTTACTACGACGAGCCTTCCTTTAGAGATTCTAAAGTGGTATTCTCAGTGTACGGCAACGGATTCCAGTCAAACCTGAACCCGGACTTCACCAAACAAGTAATCTACAGAGAAATCACTCCCGATGATGTTAAGATGGTACAAAATCCTGTCGATTATGAAGAGTTATGCAAACTTGCTATCACTTATTCGGACGGCGTAGTGCAAAACAGCGAAAAGGTAAACCCTGCCATCATGGATTACGCACGCAGCTTGAATCTTCCTACCATAGATTACCAAGCCGATGAAAATACGTATGCAGACGCCTGCGATGCACTCTATAAAAAGGTGCTTGGCGACGCCGAATAAGACGAACTTATAACAATTAATCAGAAAACAATGAAACTTAAGTTCTGGGCGGCAATAGGACTACTGACAGCCGCTACACTCTACAGCTGTGATGATGAAACAACGGGAATCGGACAATTTGTCGCTGATGAAGACTTTATCCTTGCCAAATCCGATTCATATACAGTATCTACAGAATCGTATTTGCTGGACTCGGTCTATTCCCGTTCAAATACAGCCTATCTGGGCAAGTTTACCGATGAAGGATATGGCACATTTACGTCCGACTTCCTCGTACAGATAAACTGTCCCGAAAACTTCCAGCTTCCCGACCGCCTGCAAAGCATCGACGAAGCAACGCTGGGACTTTACTACACCAGCTATTTCGGTGATTCTCTGGCTACCTTACGTGTACAGGTCGACACCCTTACCACAGCCATTCAAGACAACGGACTGGACAAGGACCTCTATTATACCAACCTGGATCCCACACGTTTCTATAACCCGCAGAGTCTTCCGTTAGCTACGAAAGATTATACAGCATACGACAAAACCGTCAGTGACTCACTTTACAACACCAGCGACTATTACCCGCATGTGTCCATTGACTTGGGAAAAGCATTCTGTGACAATTTCAAAAGCAAATACGACTATAGCATAGAAGAAAACGGCGTTACCGTACATCCTTATTTCAAAGATGCAGAATCTTTTATCAACAACGTCTTGAAAGGATTTTATGTACACGTAACAAACGGTGAAGGTTCCGTCCTTTATATTTCAGATATTTACCTGCACCTGACGGTTTCTTATCTAGGCAGGAACTCGGCCGATACCGCCGACTCTTTATATACGGGCGTTGTGCCGATGACGGCAACAAAGGAAGTCTTCATGTCTACCCGTTTCCAAAACTCAGGACTGCAAAATCTGGTGAAAGACCCTACACGCACGTATCTGAAGACACCTGCCGGGCTATGCACCAAAGTAACACTTCCTCTGGAAACAATCTACGAAGATCACAAGAGCGATACATTGAATTCTATTTCACTCTCGTTCGAGAAAATGAGAGACCAGAGCAGCAGTCCATATAAAATGGGAACCCCGACCACCCTGCTGATGATAAGAGCAAAAGACATGAAAAGCTTCTTCGAAAACAACGAAGTGAATGACAATCGTACATCGTTCCTTTCCACATATAGCAGTACAAACAATGCTTACTCTTTCTCACAACTGAACCGGTTGATAGCGAATATCTTCAGCGAAATCAGACCGGAAATAGAAAAAGGTGAAACCGAATGGGAACAGTGGAAAGCCGATAACCCGGACTGGGACAAAGTATTACTGATACCAGTAAGTACGGAAACCGATGCCAATAGCAATGTCATTGGTGTAGACAATGACTTGAGCGTCAATTCGGCCATGCTGATAGGAGGAAAAGACCTCAACGAATCGACCGATGAAGACCAGAAAATTCAAATGAACATTATCTATACACAACCCCAACAAAAGTAATTTCCCGAAACACACAAAGACGCAAAAAACACGGAGATGCATACACAAACAAACAATAAATGACTCTCTGTGCTTTTTGCGTCTTTTGCTTTCGGCATAAAAACAACACGACTATGAAATTAGGAAAATGGATTGGCGGCATCATGGGATTCATCGCCATGGGAGGACCGCTCGGAGCTTTGGCTGGATACGTGCTGGGCTCCCTATTTGACAAGGCGACCGAGGCTCAAAACTCTTTTGACACGACAAACGGTGATACACAAACCAATACCGGACAACGGAACAGCTTCTTGTTCTCTATGCTTGTCATGGCCTCGTACATCATCCGCGCAGACGGAAGAATCATGCATAGCGAAATGGAATTCGTACGCCGCTTCCTGCGTACCAATTTCGGTGAAGAAGCTGTAAACGAAGGACAACAAATCCTACTTAACCTCTTCGAGGAGCAAAAACGGATGGACGCTACAAACCCGTATGCCTTCCGCAATACCATACACGAATGTGGCGCACAAATCGCCGCCAATCTCTCCTATGGAGAACGCCTGCAACTGCTGGACTTTCTGGTGAAGATTTCACAGAGCGACGGTAAAGTATGTGAAAAAGAAATTGAAGCCCTGAAAGAAGTGGCACAAGCCATGCAACTCTCAGAAAAGGAAGTAGAATCGATGTTAAACCTGGGAGGTGACTCGCTGGCAGATGCCTACAAGGTATTGGAAATCGACCCCTCGGCAACTGATGACGAAGTGCGTACCGCCTACCGCCGTCTTGCCTTGAAGCATCATCCCGACCGTGTAGCTACCCTTGGCGAAGACATTCGTAAAGCTGCCGAAGAAAAATTCCAGAACATCAATAATGCCAAGGAACGCATCTACAAGGCAAGAGGGATGAAATAACAATAATTAAGAAACAGTTTCTAATAAAGCCAACCAGAAGTTGGCCTATTAATTATTAACTATTACATGTGGCACGAACTCCGACAGGTTATCGGTTATCTCCATACGGTTTTCACGGATGCCGATACCTGCCGGCTCTCCACCCACAATCCACGAGCCGATTACCGGATAGCGCCCGCCATATACCGTAGGCCTTACATATCCCTGATAAACATAAGCACCCTGATTATAATCACCCTCTGTCTCGCGAAGCAAAGGACGCTCCTCCCAGTTCCGTATCTCAACCACGCTTACATTATGTCCCTCGCGCGAAAAGACCGGTTTCTTACAATACACCCCCTCCTGAGGACGTGAAAGAAAACAAGGTAATACATAAGGCGAATCGGGAAACAACTCGAATATTTTTGTCAGAATGGCTTTGTTCGACATCACCAGTTTCCATATCGGCTCCAGCCATGTCAACGAAGCCAGACACCCGTCCGGACTTTCATCTGCCATCCACTCCCATGGGTATAACTTGAAGCAATGCTCAATGCGTTCCCCACTCGAGTCATAAAAACAACCGTCCTGCAAATCCATATCATTGATATCAAGCACACGGGTAGAATAGCCAGCCTCCATAGCCGTACTTGCCAAGTATTGCAGTGTCCCCGAATCTTCATGATTGTCGAGCACACCGGCAAAATGCAAGTTGCTTCCTGATGCGAAAATATCTTTCCACGACTGTACCAGACCTTCGTGAATGCCATTGTATTGGTCGCAATCCGGAAAAACATCTTCTTTCCATTGCCACTGGATCACGGAAGCCTCCAGCAACGAAGTAGGTGTATCAGCGTTGAATTCCAATATACGTGGTGTCCCCTTTTCATCCAGCATAAAGTCGAAACGTCCATATAAGCTCAGTTCATCCGCATTCCACGACTCCCGGATACGTTGACAAATCTCCGGCGGAAGCTGCAAGAAACGCTCCATCCATTCCGGTTCTTTTTCAATGATGTATCCTGCTGCCTCACAATACATACGATAAGCTTCTGCCGTAGCTTCCTCCAGCCGGCCGATTTCGTCCGATGTAAATTGGTAATAAGCCTCCTCACGCCAATAATCGCCGTGGAAATCAAATCCCAATGCCTCTATCTTTTCACGATAATCTGTTCGGGGGGTAACATATTTCCTTTCCATATAGCCTCATCTTTATGCATGAACACCCGAAGAACGGTGTGACGAACCGAACACACGGCCACTCGATTTCGACTTGCTTCCAGCAGGAGAGCTTACTTTCACTCCCGAAGGTGCATTGACCCGCGTACCATTAGCGTCTGTCCACGAACCCGTGTTCGGATAATAATAATGTGTCGTAGTCAACCCGTTCATCGCCGAAGGCATTAATGCCCAGCGCATCAGCATCGCGTTGTATATCCAACTGTTGCCTTGGCTGTCACGATATTCTTCCTTGTCTTTCGGGTCTTCGGGCAATTCAGTCTTTTGGGTACATGCAGCAAGCGTCATCAGACACATTGCCGCCATCAGGTAATGCCGTTTGTTCATATAGCTGCTCTTATTTAATGTTATACGGTACAAATATAACACAAATTCAATTCTTCAGCAACAAATCTTCATATTTCACCAATGCCTGCTTGAAAAGTTGGACAGCATCTGCCATCGTGCCATAAAACTCACCACCGGAAGCATTCAGGTGTCCCCCTCCATTGAAAAACTCGGCCGCCACCTTATTACAAGGGAAATTCCCTACCGAACGGAGCGAAATCTTAATCATATCTTTTTCAGTATCCTCACGGAGGAAAGCCGAAAAACAAATATTCTTTATCTGTAACGGAATATTGACGAATCCTTCCGTATCCCCCTTCACATAATGAAATTTGCCCTGCTCGCCCTTGGTCAGTGTTATCAGGGCAGAACGGAACTGAGGAAACACCTGCATCTTGTCATACAGCACATAACCCATCAGCCGCAAGCGGTCTTCAGAATAAGTGTTGAACACCTTGCGGTAGATTTCATCCTTATCAATGCCTTTCGAAAGCAACTCGCTGATGATAAAATAGATTTCCTGATTATTTGAATTGTATGTGAAACCGCCCGTGTCGGTCATCATCCCCGTGTAGATACACTCGGCACATTCCTTGGTAATGTCTTCAAAACAGCCCATCCGGCAAATCAGGCGGAACACCAGTTCAGAAGTTGAAGAGATTTCGGGATGTGAAATGACAATTTGGCAAAAGGTCTCCGGATTCAAATGATGGTCTATCAGAATTTTCTTCCCTTGCGCTGCCGCCACCGGACTTGCTAATGCATCAATACGCGAAAGAGCATTGAAATCCAGACAACAAACCACATCCGCTTCGGCAACCAACTTGTCGGCAAATTCAGCATATTTATCATAACGGAGTACGTCCTTGGCTCCCGGCATCCATCTCAGAAAATCCGGAAATGCATTCGGCACAATGACCCGAACCTCCTTCCCTTGTGTCTCCAGAAAATGAAGCAATCCCAGTGAAGAACCGATAGCATCCCCATCGGGCGACACATGGGAAACAATCACTATTTTTTCAGCAGCCTCGAAACACTTGGCTACCTTATCGATATTGGCTTGAAGAATGATTTTAGATAACATACCTATATTATTTGAAATTGAGGGTACAAAGATAGGGATAAATTGAAAATATCAGGATTCCCCAAGTCAAAAATTCATTCGGTTATCTCAATCAGATTGCCTTCCGGCCCCTCAATACAACTCTCATAATAGCCGTCACCTGTAATACGCGGACCGCTTACCACCCGATAACCATTGTCATAAAGAAGTCCGGTCAACCGATCTACCTCCGATTGGCTACCCACAGCGAAAGACAAATGAATGTACCCGGTGCGGAACATATCTTTCGCCTCATCTTTCATATCGGGACGAGACATGATTTCCAGCCTTGCCCCATCACCAAACGACAAGATATACGTACGTAACCCTGTCCGCGGATTATGATACATCTCATTGGAAACCGCCCCGAAGAAGCGGACAAAAAACGCCTTCACTTCTTCCAATTCATTAACATACAAAGCAATATGGTCTATTTTCATCATACAAATTTATATAAAAAAATACTGTTTTATCAAGCTGAAAATCCCCTCAGAGTGTCTTATTTTTAGAAAAGGCTGGCTCTTCTTTATGAGTCAGCCTTTCCCAAAATAAAACATTATCAACGATGCAGAATCAACGCCGAACGTGCGCCCACACTCACCTTTCCTCCTTGCAACGTGCCCAATCCGGCATCTGGAGCAATCCGTCCGTCACGGCATACTACCTGCCAAACGCCTGCCGGCAATTCTACAGACGTAGCATGGTCGCGCGCATTCAGTATCACCGTTATATCCGTCCACGCATCTCCATTAGGCTGTCCTTTCAAGCGGAACGCAACCACATTATCTTCGGTTGCAGGTAAGAACTCCAGATATTTACGTACCGAATCGGCATCTCCCATACGGAAAGCCGGATGAGCACGCCGCATTGCGATAAGTCCGCTTACATAATCGAACAAGTCCCGGTTTTGTTTTTTAAGTTCCCAATGAATGGCATTGATTTCATCCGGACTATTGAATGAATTATGAACACCCTGCTTGTCGCGCATCACTTCATCGCCCGCAAAGATAAACGGCACGCCTTGAGAAGTCAATACAGCTGTCAATGCCAACTTATGCAAATCTTTACGCACATTTACCGAAGCCTGTGGCATAGTAGCCTTCAGCCTGTCTGCCAAGCACATATCATCGTGACAACTTACATAACTGATAAATTGTGTAGGCTGTAATGCCCAGAATTTAGGCACTTTATGAGCCCCTTCGCCATTGACTTGCGGATGCTCGATGCCGCCTGCAATACCGAAACGAATACCAGCCTCATGCCCTTTCAATCCGGCAAGGAAAGCACCTTGGGCATCATTGCCGAAAGGACCACGCAAGCTATCGCGAAACTCATCGCTAAATGCGGCGATGCGGGACAAGCGGTCAATATTGTTTTTCATCGCCAACGAATCCATCGGCAATTGAGGCGCACCTGCAGCCCAACCTTCTCCATATATATAAATAGTAGGGTCTATTTCGTCTACAGCTTTACGGATGGCACGCATGGTTTCCAAATCGTGAATGCCCATCAGGTCGAAGCGGAAACCATCGACATGATATTCGTTCACCCAGTATTTCACACTTTCCACCATATATTTACGCACCATGGCACGCTCAGACGCTGTCTCATTACCACACCCCGAAGCATTGGCAAAATTCCCTTCCGGTGTCTGACGATAAAAATAACCGGGAACGGTACGCTCGAAATTGCTCCCTTCGGTCACTGCCGTATGATTATACACCACATCCATCACCACACGGATACCTGCCTGATGCAGCGCCATCACCATTTGTTTAAATTCACGGATACGAACCTCCGGAGCATACGGGTCGGTCGAATAAGAACCATCTGGCACATTATAATTCTTCGGGTCATATCCCCAATTGTACTGAGGAGTACCCAGCTTCGTTTCGTCCACTGATGAATAATCAAACGAAGGCAAAATATGAACATGTGTTACACCCAGCTCTTTCAGATGGTCGATGCCTGTTTTCTGCCCGCGAGCCGTTTTTGTCCCATTCTCCGTCAGAGCCAAAAACTTGCCTCGGTGGTCGATTCCCGATAAAGAATCGATGGAAAAATCCCGGTGATGCATCTCATAAAGAACTATGTCGGCAAAGCTTTTCAGTTCGGGACGCACGTCTTTGTCCCAACCTTCAGGGTCAGTCGCATTCAGATCGATGACAGCGGCCCGGTTTCCATTCACGCCAACTGCCTTCGCCCATACTCCCGGCGTATCGCCCAACCATACCCCTTTTACCTTTACATCGAACGTATAAAACTGACCGTTCAAGTCTTCAGATACCTCGGCACGCCATAAACCATTTTCGGCTGCCTTCATCGCCACCGTACGCGTAGGCTGCCCTCCCTGACCTTCGGCATACAGCTTCAGGTTCACTTCTTCTGCTGTAGGCGCCCACAGTGCAAACCGAGTTTCCTGCGGTGAATAAACCATCTCTTCCCAGTCACCTTTCACGACCGGATAATCAGCAAACGATTCATAATCGTTTTTTACGGACTGGCAACCCATAGCCGCCAATACCGGCAACATCAGCAAGTGTCTTAACTTCATGGATTATTTTTATTAAGTTAGATAATGAATTTGTAGCTAAAGATACACCTTTTCATTACATGAGAAAAACCGATAGAAAAAATATAGAACTTTAACGTAGTTTTATCAAGTTGATTATTAGGCATTTCCATCATTCCGCATGAGGTATTTATAGAAGCATTCACTTTTATTTCATACCGGTTTTCTCCCGATACAAACAAAAGAAACCACTAAAACTTACCTTACTAAAACAGGAAAAGCAACTACAGCTTTTTTATATTTTTATTATCCAAAATCGCGTCTACAAATATCTGAGACCGCTATTTCCACTTAATTTAATTTATATTTTCATTATTCGAAGGGTGGTTTCCGTCCAGTCTCCCTATCTTTGTGAGATAATTCTTAAATCACTCTAATACCAAGATAACGTATGACAATTATTTTTCGAATTCAGTATCACACGAACTGGGGTGAAAACCTCCGCGTTCTTATAGACGAAAAGACCACTGTAGAACTGACCACTGTAGACGGTTATTGTTGGCAAGGACAAACCGATTACCTGCCCGATACACCCGTCCCACTCGTCACTTACCGTTATGAAGTATGGCAAGACAACTGCCGCATCCGACGTGAATGGGGTATCCTGCCACACATTTTATATATAACCGACACACAAGAACGTCATTATCTGGTGCAAGATACGTGGCGAGACCTGCCTGCCGCTTCTTATCGGTTCAGTTCTGCATTTTGTGGTGAAAATGTTTCACAACGCATCGAAACACTCCCGACACCCGGAAACGATACAGCCATCGTCATCCGTGCCTTATGCCCGTCGAATGGGAAAAGCACGCGCATATTAGGCATCACCGGTAACTGCAAGACATTAGGCAACTGGGGCGAAACAGCTCCCCTCCGCATGCACGAAGTAAAGCCTAATGAATGGCAAGTAGCAATAGATGCTACCATATTGCCCCCTGACTTCACATATAAGTATGTCACCCTCTCTCCTGAAGACGGTAGCATAACCGAATGGGAAGCACACGAAAACCGCAGTATCACACCTCCGTCGCTCCAGCCTGGTGAGACCTATGTCACTCCCGAAGAAGAAGTATTCTTCGCCAGCGAAAGCTACAAGATAGCCGGATGTGCCATTCCTGTATTCTCGCTCCGCTCTGAAGGCAGCTATGGCGTGGGCGACTTTGGTGACCTGAAAAGTTTCATCCGCTGGGCTGCACACACACACCAGCGTGCCGTACAGGTCCTCCCCATCAACGACACGACAATGACCGGTACATGGACCGACTCGTATCCATACAGTAGCATTTCCATCTATGCTTTCCATCCGATGTATGTCGATTTACGGCAACTTCCAGCCTTGAATGACCAGGCATCTGCCATCACATTCGAACAGAAGCGCAACGAACTGAACGCTTTGCCACAAGTAGACTACGAAGCTGTGAACCAGTGGAAACGAGCTTACCTAAAAGCTATTTTCCAACAGGAACAAGATACAGTACTTAACTCGAACGGATTCTGCGAATTCTATCGTGAGAACGCCGAATGGCTACGCCCGTATGCAGCATTCTGTTACCTGCGCGACAAGTTCCAGACACCTGACTTCCACCAATGGCAAGACTACAGCACTTACCATCCGGAAACAGCCGAACAACTGTGCACACCTGACAACGAAGCCTATCCCGAAACCATGTTCCACTGCTACGTGCAGTACCTGCTTCATGTCCAACTGCTGGATGCCTGCAACTACGGACGTAAACTAGGAGTCATCGTCAAAGGCGACATCCCCATCGGTATCAGCCGTACCAGCGTAGAAGCATGGGTAGAACCTTATTATTTCAACATGAACGGACAGGCCGGTGCACCGCCCGATGCGTTTTCTACCAAAGGACAAAACTGGGGCATGCCAACCTATAATTGGAAGGTAATGGAAAAAGACAATTACCAGTGGTGGCAACGCCGTTTCCGTAAAATGGCAAATTACTTCACCGCTTACCGCATCGACCATATCCTGGGGTTCTTCCGCATTTGGGAAATTCCTATCCACTCTGTTCATGGACTGCTGGGACAGTTCGTTCCATCGCTCCCGATGAGCGTGGAAGAGATAGAAAGTTACGGACTGCATTTCCAGAAAGATTTCATGACCCGTCCTTTCATCAACGACCACATGCTGGACGAAATGTTCGGAACACGCAGTCAGGAAGTGCGCGACACCTTTGTGCGCCATGAACACCACGACATCTACTCGATGCGCCCCGAATTTGACACCCAACGGAAAATAGAAGCATACTTTGCCGGACGCACAGACACCGAAAGTATCAACCTGAAAGAAGGACTGTATGCACTGGTAAGCAATGTTCTGTTCATCCCCGACCGCGACAACTCCACAATGTACCATCCACGCATTTCTGTGCAGAACGATTACATCTACCGCCAACTGACCGGACAGGAACAGGATGCTTTCAACCGATTGTATAATGATTATTATTACCGCCGCCACAATGAATTCTGGTATCACGAGGCAATGAAAAAGCTACCAATACTCACACAAGCCACTTCGATGCTGGTATGCGGCGAAGACTTGGGAATGGTGCCCGACTGCGTACCCTGGGTAATGGAACAACTGCAAATCCTTTCGCTCGAAATCCAACGCATGCCGAAAAACCCGCAAGATGAGTTCGGACACGTACACTCCTATCCGTTCCGCTCGGTATGTACCATTGGTACACATGACATGTCTACCTTCCGGGGTTGGTGGGAAGAAGACCGAAACGTAGCTGCCAGATTCTTCTATCACGAACTGGGACACTGGGGAAATTTGCCTGAACATGCTCCGGGATGGCTGTGCGAGGATGTTGTGCGCCGTCACCTATACAGCCCATCAATGCTCTGCATCCTGACATGGCAGGACTGGCTGGCAATGGATGAACAATTGCGCAACCCCGATGTAACCATCGAACGCATCAACGTACCCGCCAACCCGAAACACTACTGGCGTTGGCGTATGCATCTCACACTGGAAAATCTGATTAAACAAGATGCCTTCAATGACAAAGTACGCCGGATGATAGACGAAAGCGGAAGATAAAAATAATTACGCGACTGCACGGACGATTGTAGTTCGTCCGTGCAGTCGCGTGCTATTCGAAACAATAAGATTATAAAAACACTCATAAACCATGAAAGAAATACCTAACCTTAGTTTCTGGAAACTGTGGAACATCAGTTTCGGCTTTTTCGGCGTACAGATAGCCTACGCCCTGCAAAGCGCCAACATTAGCCGCATCTTCTCCACGCTGGGTGCCGACCCTCACAGCCTGAGTTACTTCTGGATACTACCTCCCCTAATGGGAATCATCGTACAGCCGCTCATCGGAGTGTTCAGCGACCGTACATGGTGCCGTTTCGGCAGGCGCATCCCTTATTTGTTCATCGGAGCCATCATCGCCGTATTGGTAATGTGTATGTTACCCAATGCCGGGAGCTTCGGTATGACCGTATCGGCAGCTATGGTTTTCGGTCTGTTCTCACTGATGTTGCTCGACACCTCCATCAACATCGCCATGCAACCGTTCAAAATGATGGTAGGTGACATGGTGAACGAGAAACAAAAGGGACTTGCCTATTCCATACAAAGTTTCCTCTGCAATGCCGGAAGCCTTGCAGGCTACCTCTTTCCCTTTATTTTCGCTACTCTTGGCATCAGCAATATCGCTCCCAAAGGTGTTATCCCCGACTCGGTCATCTACTCATTCTACGTAGGCGCCACCATCTTAATCCTATGTGTTATCTACACCACCGTGAAAGTGAAAGAATATCCACCGCAACTCTATGCCGAATACCATGGCATTGCCACTAGCGGAGAAGAAGAAAAAACAAATGTGTTCCGCCTGCTGGTCAAAGCACCGAAAGCTTTCTGGACGGTAGGGCTGGTACAGTTCTTCTGCTGGGCAGCATTCATGTTCATGTGGACATACACTAACGGAACGGTAGCCGCCAACGTATTCGACACACCTTCTGTCGAAATCGTGAAAGACGGAATAACCTCGCTGGTACTCGATACACAATCGAAACAATACCAAAATGCAGGCGACTGGGTGGGTATTTTATTTGCCGTACAGGCCATCGGTTCGGTTATATGGGCGGTAATCCTGCCTTCTTTCAAGAGCCGCAAGCTAGTTTATTCCTTGAGTCTGGTACTGGGAGGCATCGGCTTTGTGTCTACCTTCTTCATCCACGACCAATACCTGCTGTTTGTTGCATTCCTGCTGATAGGTTGCGCTTGGGCTGCCATGCTGGCTCTTCCGTTCACCATCCTGACCAACTCACTATCGGGCGGCCACATGGGAACATATTTGGGACTTTTCAATGGAACCATCTGCATCCCACAAATTGTAGCAGCCGCTACAGGAGGACAAATACTTCATTTATTCACCCGTGAAGGCAATGTTCCTCCCGAAGTAAATATGCTGGTACTGGCTGGCATATTGCTCTTTGCCGGTGCTTGCTGTGTGGGATTCATCAAAGAAAAGAAAGCGTGAACAAAAGATAGAATTCATAGCAAGACGCAGCCGGTTGCGGAAGCCCGCGGATATAGGTGCGTCGGCAAACGCATATAAGTCCATCCGCTGTAAGATTAATAATCTTCAGGCTGTAAGATTATTAATCTTACAAGCGGAAGATTATTAATCTTACACCAGACGAAGTTATCTTCACTTTATCAACACACCATACGAACCCTTTTCTGTCATATCCACACAAGCTATCCCTAATGATTCACATTCGTCCCTCAATCGTTTTTTATACGATTCATTCAATGCATTATCAAACACAACCTTCCTCAACTGGAAAAGAGCAGTCAAATCCTCCATATCTCCTTTAAATCCTTTACATATATAAATATAGTCAAGCGGAAGCCGTTCCGTTACTTCTTTGTCTTTCCAGCGTGCATCATTAGCCAGTGCTACCCGTAATGTTTTTATTTGACAGATACCATTCTTTGCAAATAATTGCACGACATTGTGCTCGCGCTTTGTATAGATGCCAGAACGAGAAAAATAAAGATAATCCTCTGTCGAAGCCAGACGGTCAACAAGAAATGTAACCATTAAAACATCCAAACAACACAAAACTGCAATCAGTTTCCGGGCAGACCTACGGGAAACATACAATAAAGCTGCCACTATACACAAAGCCAACAGCCACGCCTGCAACGGAGAAAAATAAACAGACGTAATTTGAGACCCAGACAACCCCTGTACCCACTCCATTATCCCATTCAATACTTGCACTGACAAAGACAATCCTTTCACCAGCCAAGATATCGCTCCGCATACCAAACAGATTAGCGTCAATGCTAAAATAACAACAGATAAAGGAGTCACAACCAGATTGGCAAGTAAAAAATAAGTAGGAAATGTACCGAAATAACACAAGATAAAAGGAAGTGTCCCCAGCTGGGCTGCAAACGATATTGCCAAAGATTGCCAAAGATAATTGAGTACCCACCAACGACTATGCAACAGCCTTTCCACCAACGGATAAATAACCAGCAAAGACAATACAGCCACAAAAGACAACTGAAAACTGACATCAAACAGATACATCGGTTGATAAAGCAACATCAAAAAAGCAGCCAACGAAACGGATGAGACACCTGCGAACCTACTTTCTGTAAATACGGCAGCCACCACACACAAAGTATACATGACCACCGCACGAATCACCGAAGGACTTAAACCTGAAAGAAAAGCAAAGCTCCATAAAAAAATTACAATCAAAATACTTAAGAGCCATTTTCCACCACGCACATATCGCAAAGGATAAAGTATCCACGACACAATGAAAGCCAATAGAACAATATGCATTCCAGACAATGCCAATATGTGACTGGTTCCTGCAGCCGTATACGAATCTTTCAGTTCTTGTGTCAACTCGCTCTTATCCCCTACCGTAAGTGCCGAAACCACAGCAAGAACTTCTCCTTCCAACCCCCACGACTGGAAAATACGAACAATCTGCTCACGATAAAGCAGAGCACGCTGCCGGAAAGAAAGACTTGTATGACTCTTCAGTTTCTGCCAGTCTCCGGCAAAGGCTACCGCAGTACCTGCGATACCTTGACGCTCCAGATACAATCCATAATCAAAACCGGAAAGTTCAACATCCGAAACCGGACGACTGATACGTGAACGAAAGACCAAACGATCACCGCATGACAATACACCTTGAATAGAATCCGGCATCCAGTATAACACAATTTTCCGGTCCACAGCCTGCCAGCACTGTGCCGAATCGACTTTCATACATTCTACTTGCACCACTGCCTGCATGGTTTTCGGCTTATGATGAGGAACATCCATGATTGTACCGATGTAAACAACCGGTTTTTTTACCCATGCATAACGAATCGCCTCCCGCTCTGATAAAAACAAGACTGCCCCTAATAAAGCGACATTCATATAAACCACTATCCCGAAAAGCATCCGCCACCGGTAAACTTTCAAAGGATAGCATGCCAAAGCAATTACAAAAGTACATCCCCATGCTATCTCCAGCTCTGACACACATGTGATTTCCGAAAAGAAAAATCCGGAAACAAAAATTCCGGTTGCCAAAGCAAGAGTCAACCGGAACAACGGGTAAGCAGTCAAACGGTCAAGCACATCAATGAGCCAATGATTTCAGTTGATGCACCATTTCTCCAAAATCGGGTGCCTTAAACACCGTACTTCCTGTCACCAACACATCTACTCCCGCTTCTACCAGCCGGGCACCTGTTTCCAAGTTTACTCCTCCATCCACTTCTATCAACACATCAGCCTGCTTTCGGTCAATCAATGAACGTAAGGCGCGTACTTTATTTATGGTATTTTCAATAAACTTCTGTCCACCAAATCCAGGATTTACACTCATCAGCAGTACCATGTCCACATCATTGATAATGTCTTCCAACATTGACACCGGGGTGGATGGATTCAGTGTCACACCAGCCTTCATACCGGCATCTTTTATCTGTTGTATTACCCGATGCAAGTGCACACAAGCCTCGTAATGCACATTCATCATCATTGTCCCCAACTCTTTCACTTCACGGAGAAACTTCTCGGGCTGCACAATCATCAGATGTACATCCAATGGCTTCTGTGAAAGTTTCGCCACATATTTCAATACGGGAAATCCAAAAGAAATGTTCGGTACAAACACACCATCCATGATATCAATATGCAACCAGTCGGCATCACTCTGATTTACCTTCTCAAGTTCTAGTTCCAGATTGCTGAAATCGGCAGCAAGCAGGGAAGGAGATATTTTCAAGTCTGTTTTCATACGTCTTAGTTATTAATGAATAACAAACATACGTAAATTTATTCAGATATCCTGCTGTTTTTAAGAAAAATTGTGCAAAACAAACTCACCCCCCATTTTAAGAAACTGTTCCTATGACACCTACTTCGTCAAGCTGAACCGCAAACCCACTTGAAGATTAAAATTAAGTGGATGTTCCTTCCGGATAGTTTCCACATCACTTCCATCATCAAAATAATATGCAATACCCGGCTCGGCATACAATCCTATCTGCGGTGTGATGTTCACTTGTACACCTGCAGCCGCCGTTACCGACCATTGCCATTCCTTAATATGCAACGAGTGATGTTCCGTCTCACGCGAAGTCATTCCGTTGACATAAACCACATCCTGACTGGCAGACACACATTTTTCCACCATTCCACCTGCCGAAGCATAAAGCGAAATCCACCGGCTGTCAAACAGTGAACGATGCAATTTCACCGGTACGCCGATATAATGCAACTTCTGCTCTTCTTCGAGATAGGTATCCGTCCCCGAACGAAGGTCGGACGAAAGGAGCGTATAAGTCAACCCTGTCTCAAGTGCCCATCGGGACGAGAAATTCCATTTAAACGATGCCCCCACTGTGACAGGCATCTTGTGATGTATCTCGGTCTTCGAAGTCTGGTCACGATTATTAAACAATAACTGATTATAAGCAGTACGTCCGGCATCTTCGGAAGCCATCACCATATCCGATACCGAAACTTGCGCAGCCTGTAAACTCAATCGACCTACCCCATTGAATGAGTTAGACGAACTGAAAGGCATATTTCCAGTATTGAGCCCTATTGACCAATGACGGTTTTCAGCATTTTCCTTTTTCCCTTCCCACACTTCACGGTTCCGCTGCATCTGTTCCTGATCAAATGCACGGTGATGCTTACGCACCTTTGATTCGGAAGCAGAGAGAAGATTTTCTCCTGTTTGTCGTGTACTCTCCTCACCTTCTGGCGTCGCAACCGTTTCCGAATCATCCACCTCCGACAAAGACTGCACCGGCGACTCACTTAGCGAATGTGTCATTCGGGCATCAGCCAGTAAAGGTGTTTCGACTGCCACCTTCGATAAAGGACGGGATACAGAAGGAAGCAAAGGTTTTTCATCAGGAGCAACTGGGAAGGTATTCTTTTCTGCCACCACAGCATCGGGCTGCTCAAGTTCTTCAGCCCAGAATCCTGCTAACCAAGCAGTAAGAACCGATACAGATACCACCAACGCCGCGGCAACAGCTACAGCAAAACGCCGCATCCGCCACATCGGCACAACCTTCGGCGAAGATGACATTTCTGCTTCCAATCTTTCCCACAACCCTTCAGGCAAAGGTTCGGAATAGTCCTCCATCTTTTTCTTAAAATGTGCAGCCCATCTGTCTTTGTCCATCATTGCAACTCCTTTTTTCTATAATTATTAATTTTTTTAATCAGCAAATTCTTTGCCCGATAGAACTGGGACGATGAAGTATGCTCCGTGATTCCCAGCATCGAAGCTATTTCCTTATGACTCTTATCCTCGAACACATAAAGATTAAACACTGTGCGGTAGCCTTCAGGTAATTCCTTGACCATCTGCATCAAAACCGAGGGAGGTATGCCATTGAAATCGTCTTCGTCAGCATCGGGCATATCGGGAATCTCATCCAGCAACACTTCCTGCTGTACTTGGGCATTCCGCTTACGCAGATAGCCAAATGCCTCATTGACCATCACCCGCGAAAGCCATGCCTTTAACGAGCCTTCGCCCTGATAGGTAAACTGTTGGCTTATAGATTCAAAAATGCGCAGGAAGCCATCGTGCAAGATATCCTCGGCAACCTCTTTGTCTCCTGTATAGCGAAGACAAATAGCCAGCAAAGCACCACCATAACGCTCGTAGAGCAAACGGCGTGCCTGCATATCTTTCTGCTTACATCGAAGCACCAGTTCTTCTTCTGATATGTCTGCTTTCTGTTGCATTTTTATTGAAAATGTAATGATTGTGCAAATACTGCATCGACTCTTCCAAAAATATGCGTTAAATTGTTTTAACAAAGGCAGATGCAGTAATTATGCCCCTCTCGCATTTATTCATAAAAATGACAAAGATACAGATTTTATGATGAAAGTAAAATACTTTTTAGTTGCCTTGACTATTGCGGGGCTTATGGGAACTCTTCCCTCTTGTACACTGACCAAGGACGATACCCTCGACAACCTGACCCAAAGCGATGCTGGCACATTCTCCACCTTGGGCACTGTAATGATGAACGGAGAACTCTTATCCATTGAATCGGACAGATACGGCACTCTGATGCCCGAAAACCCAGAAATGATCAGCCAAATAGACGCCGACTCTACCGGACAACGCGTACTGATAGGATTCGTCTACTTAAACTATGTCACTCCACGAAGCACCCACGAAAGTTACCCTGTGCGTATTGTCGACCTGCTTTATAAAGTGGAAACCCGAAGAGCCGAAATGCTAAAAGCAGACAGTGTAGACATGTTTGGAACTGACCCGCTGCAAATCACCAATGCATCGCTCAGCAAAAATCACCTCAATATCCAATATACTTACGAAGGAAGTGCACAAACTTACCATCGGTTCAATCTGATAGTGAAAGAAGGCAGCAGTCCCGATACCGAAGGCCTGCTCCCCGTAGAATTACGACACGATGCCGGAGGTGATTACGCCACCACCTCCACCGAATCGATGATTTCGTTCACACTGGAAAGCATCGACCAGTTCTACCCTTCCGGTTACAAAGGTTTCAGAATTTTCTATAACAGTGGGGCAAACAGCCGTGCCGAATGGAAAGCACTGAAAGAATAAATTCTTTCATCTGCTGGAAACTATAATTTTACCCTTACCTCACCGTTGCCGCGTCCGTATGGCGATAACCTCGCAGAAAATCGGAAACATCCATCCGTTTCTTGCCTGCCAGCTGCAACGACAGGAGATGAAGGTAACCATCTGTAGTAGCTACCTTGAGATAAGACTTTCTGTCGGTCACAATGGTACCAGGGACCAGCGAATGGCTGGCAAATTCCTTGGTTGTCTCATATATCTTCAATGTAACAGGCAATGCATCCGGTTCACACAGTTCTGTCCACGCAGCAGGATAAGGTGACAATCCACGGATAAAGTCGTATACCGCCTTCACGCCTTTCGTCCAGTCGATGCGACACGTTTCCTTGAATATCTTTGGTGCCGGATGAAGGACGGTTCCTTCTGCCAATTTTTCCTGTGGAACAGTCTTCACACTATTATTAAGGATAGCATCGACAGTCTTCAGCACCAGATTACCCCCTAGCCTCATCAGTCGGTCATAAACCATACCTACATTGTCCGTGTCGGCTATGGGAACACGGACCTGGTCGATAATTTCCCCCGTATCGATTTCGTGCTTTAGAAAGAAGGTAGTGATACCCGTTTCTGTCTCTCCATTGATGACCGCCCAATTGATAGGAGCCGCTCCCCGATATTGAGGCAATAAGGAAGCATGAAGATTAAATGTACCCAAACGGGGCATTTGCCATACCACTTCGGGCAACATCCGGAACGCTACCACGATTTGAAGGTCAGCATGCAAGGCACGAAGTTCTTCCAGAAAATGTTCGTCTTTCAGTTTTTCTGGCTGCAACACCTTTAATCCTTGTGAAACAGCATACTCTTTTACCGGACTGGGCTGGAGCACACTTCCGTGACGTCCCACCGGCTTGTCGGGCATCGTGATAACCCCTACTACATTGTATCCGCCCTCTACCAGACATTTCAGACTCTCCACTGCAAATTCGGGAGTACCCATATAGACGATACGTAAATCAGTCTTTTCCATATATCTTTTTCTTGTTTATGTTTCTCATTCTGCCGAGAGGTCTACCAACACCTGACGATAGGTATTCAGCATTTTCGACTTCGACACGAATCCCAAATAACGGTTAGCCTCATCTACTACCGGCAAGTTCCATGCACCCGTAGTATCAAATTTCTTCATCACCTCTTCCATCGAATCGGTTTTTACGATGCGTGCCTTAGGCTTTTCCATAAAGCCTTCCACCCAATACCGGTGATACAGCTCCTGGCGAAAGATAATGTTCCGTATGTCGTCCAGCTTCACGATGCCTATCAATTCATCGTTGACATCAACCACGGGAAACAGATTACGTTTCGACTGAGAGATAACTTTCACCATCTCGCCTAAATCCATGTCTGGGCGAACTTTCAGAAAATCGTTCTCCACAATACTCTCGATGTTCATCAATGTCAGCACTGCCTTGTCTTTATGATGAGTTATCAGTTCGCCCTTCTTCGCCAGACGCATCGAATAGATGCTATGAGGTTCGAACACAATAATAGTAAGGTAGGCACACACCGAAACAATCATCAGCGGCAAGAACAAGGCATAACCACCTGTCAGTTCTGCAATCAGGAAAACACCTGTCAGCGGAGCATGCATTACGCCCGACATCAGACCCGCCATTCCCATTAAAGCAAAGTTCTTTTCCGGGATATAAGTAGTGGCCAAATCACATTCATTGCATACGTACGAGAAAACGAAACCGGCAATACACCCTAGGAAAAGGCTCGGAGCAAAAATACCACCACAGCCTCCACCGCCGTTCGTAGCACTGGAAGCAAACACCTTAAACAGGATAATCAGTAACAGGTAAGGTATCAGCAAGTGCGTATCGCCATAAAAAAGCGAATTATTCATTACCGTGTCCCATTCGCTCTCCTTGGTACCGTTCAGCAGCAGTGTAATAGTATCGTAGCCTTCACCGTAAAGCGGCGGGAAAAGGAAAATCAGAACACTCAACATCGCTCCTCCTATCACAAACTTCACGTACGGGTTGGGATAACGGCGAAAGATATTCTCTATCCAGTTCATTGCACGGGTAAAATACCATGCCACCAATCCGCAGAAGATACCCAGCCCGATGGCATAAGGAATACGCTCCAGCGAAAAAGGATAATCCAGATGAAACTGGAACATCGCCTCCGTACCCGTCAACAGGTAAGACACCGAAGCAGCTGTCACGCTAGTGATAAGCAACGGAAGCAAGGATGCCATTGTCAAGTCAATCATCAGCACTTCCAGCGTAAACACCAGCCCCGCAATGGGTGCCTTGAAGATACCAGATACTGCCCCGGCTGCCCCGCATCCCACCAGGAGCATTAACGTCTTATGGTCCAGGCGAAACAGGCTTCCCAAGTTAGAACCGATGGCCGAACCAGTCAACACAATCGGTGCCTCGGCTCCCACTGAACCACCGAAGCCGATGGTTATTGCCGAAGCACACACTGACGACCACATATTATGCCGCTTGATGTGACTCTGCTTCCGCGAGATAGCATACAAGATTTTTGTCACCCCATGACTGATGTCATCACGCACTACCTTACGGATAAACAATCCTGTAATAAAAATACCGACCACCGGATATACCAAGTACAGCCAGTTGGCACCCATCGGGTCGAAACGGTCAGTCAGGAACTCTTTGATATATTCTACCAGAAACTTCAACACGTAAGCTGCCAGTGCCGTAAACACACCTACCAGCAAGCTCAGTATCAGAATGAACTGTTTGTCTTTAATGTGCTTCTCGCGCCACTTGATGAAACGCTGAAGCACATCCCATTTCTCTTCAGAAGTCCTCATTATTTTCAGTTATTTAATTCACCCGGAAGAAACACGGATACATGCAGATTTTCATGAATTATCATTCCATAAATAAAAATCGCTTCATCGTGTTAACCCCCGTTTCTTTCCTCGCATGGAGTTCATTTCATTCACGGATAATCTTCACTTCGCCCCCTTTACCCAACTTAATGATGCTGGATGGTTTGGGATGACCGGTTTCTTCCCGACGATAATCTACCACATAATCCACAGCCTGCTTGATTTCCTCACTTATTTCGCTGAATACTGCCGGTGACGGCTGCCCGCTGATATTTGCCGAAGTGGAAACGATAGCCTTGCGGAAACGAAAACAAAGTTCTTTCGAAAAAGCCTCATTGGTCACACGGATACCTACACTCCCGTCTTCGGCAAGCAGGTTAGGTGCCAAATTTCTCGCGCCATCGTAAATGATGGTCAAGGGTTTGGTGGTCATCTCTATCAGATCCCATGCTACAGGAGGAACCTCACGTACATAAAAGTCGACCTTTACCGGACTATCTACCAGCACAAGCATCGCCTTACTGTCTGCCCTCCGCTTGATTTCATACACCCGTTTCACTGCTTCCTCGTTGGTAGCATCACACCCGATGCCCCATACCGTATCAGTGGGATAGAGAATCACTCCTCCTTTATACATCACTTCACATGCTTTCCTGATTTCTTCTTTCATCATATCATACCTATTTATATAAGGAATACAGAAGCGTCGAGACACAAAAACACAAAAAAATCTTCAAGAAAACGCTTTGCGCCTCCGCGTCCTTGTGTTCCAAAAACCACAAGTCGCACAAAAGTACAAAACTTTCATTAAATTTGCACGAAGAAAGCCTTACTTTATGACAACCGAACGAAAAATCATCCATATTGACATGGATGCCTTCTATGCATCTATCGAGCAACGCGACCATCCCGAGTTGAAAGGAAAACCCGTTGCCGTAGGCCACGCCGACAAACGCGGCGTAGTGGCTGCTGCCAGCTACGAAGCCCGCAAGTACGGTGTACGTTCTGCTATGTCGTCGGTCAAAGCGCGTAAACTCTGCCCTCATCTTCATTTCATCGAAGGCAGAATGGACGTGTACAAAGAAGTATCAGCACAGATACACGAAATCTTCCACCGCTACACCGACCTCATCGAACCCATCTCGCTGGACGAAGCCTTTCTCGATGTGACCGAGAATAAGAAAGGCATGGAACTGGCGGTAGATATAGCCCGTGAAATCAAACGAAGCATCCGCGATGAACTGCACCTCATAGCTTCGGCAGGTATATCCTACAACAAATTCCTCGCCAAAGTAGCTTCCGACCTCCGCAAGCCTGACGGCTTATGCACCATCCATCCGGCACAGGCACAAGACTTTATCGATCACTTACCTATTGAGGCTTTTTGGGGTGTAGGCCCCGTCACGGCACAAAAAATGCATATTCTAGGTATCTATAACGGACGGACATTGCGCGAATGTTCGCTGGAAATGCTTGTGCGCCAATTCGGTAAAGCTGGACAGATATACTACGATTTCGCCCGCGGTATTGACAACCGGTCTGTAGAACCAACCCGTATCCGTAAATCCATCGGGTGCGAGCATACCCTGGAAAAAGACATATCTGTACGTTCTGCGGTCATCATCGAATTATACCACGTGGCCTGCGAACTGTGCGAACGCTTAGAACGGAAAAACTTCCAAGGCTCTACCCTGACCCTTAAGGTGAAATTCCATGATTTCACCCAAATCACCCGTAGCTTGAGTACAGACAAACCGCTCCGCACCCTGAAAGAAATCCTCCCTCTCGCCAAGCAATTACTGAATGGAGTAGATTACGAAACTCACCCTGTGCGCCTGCTGGGACTTTCCGTATCCAATCCCAAAGAAAATTCGTTTACCTCTCGCAACAGCGAGAAAAAAGAATGGATTCAACTCCGGCTAAACTTTGACGAATAAGTATTAACAGACAACTATAATGCAATGATACGGCTTTCCGAAGTAAATTCTAATGCAGAAAGATTGAAAGAAGTAAGCCAATAGGCACGGCAAAACAAAGAACTGACAGGCAAGCATGCCACTTCCTGATTCAGCCGATGAAAAAAAACAGAAAACGGCTCGCTACCTTTTCTTTCTATAAAAAAAGGAGACACGAAAATCATGCCAGGCAACCATTCTGTATGACTGATTTCCTCTGCCAACGGATATATCCGGACAACATTCCCAGCTTCATCCAATTCAAGCACCGGAAAAGACAGCCAATCCCCTGTATTCACTTGGTAAACACGGTGCGTAGCCACACGTCTCATTTTCTGTTCTCTATTTTCCTGACAGGTTGTATTTGACTACGGCCTACCACTCTTTCTTTCCGCTCCAGCCTTGATGTATCTCTGACTGCAACAGTATCCGGCACAGAAACGGCTTCTTTCTCTTTTACGTGATAACGGGTCAAATGGATATCATTTACCAATAACGATGTTCCCGTAGACTCTTCATCCATAAAATAAACAAAACCACTGATGCTTTGAATGGCAAAAGCCGAATCGGGACGCAGATACAAACGCTGCATCCCCGAATGTGTAACCATGCGGGTCAAGCCTTGCACACTGTCGTTATCGAAATAAAAATTAAGTGCCATAACAGCCTTGCCCGATTGTTTCGCCGAAGAAGGGATAAAGTGGAAATCAGCCTTCAGCTCCATAGCATCATAAGGCTTGAATGTCGTATCCGTCTTCAAATCAAAAACCACCTTGTTGGTCAACGGAGAAGCAGAGAGCCAATACAACGGACGGTCTTGCCATACATCTACCGTATCGCCCGACATCGAGACATCAATCTGATTGTCCCGCTTTGCCACTACTTCCTTCATCTGCTTTTCCTCTTTCTCCAACCGTTCCTGCAAGCTGCGGTAAATTGTTGCCAGTTCCTCTGCATGACGGGTATACCATACCATCGACGAGTCAAACTCGGCCTCGGTCACCTGATGCTTTTGGAAAACATAATCCAAATAAGCGTCTTTCTTGTACGATTCGGCATACGGTAACGAGGTGCTCATGGTAGAAGCCAGATGATAATCATACAGCAGGCTCTCCATGGCATCCGGCTGGATAATGTCATCGGGAATCTTCTTCCCGCAACTTGCCAGCAAGCCTAAAGCCAATACTACATACAATCCAGTCGTTGTTCTCATGATTGTTTTTCTTCCTTGGTATTCTCCATTTTCTGAAACTCTTGTCCCAATGTCCGACTATAAAACAAAAATGCTGCAATCACTCCACAACTGATTGAAGCGTCTGCAAAATTAAAAATGGGACTGAAGAAAATAAAGCGGTCACCGCCACAGAAAGGCATCCAGTCGGGCCAATAAGTATCAATAATAGGGAAATAGAACATATCCACCACCTTGCCATGCAGCCAAGAGCCATATCCTTCACCTACCGGCACCCAATGGGCCAGTGTATAAGAAGTACTCTCGCTGAAAATTTCACCATAGCACACACAATCAATGATGTTGCCTATGGCTCCAGCCAGCATACAAGCCAAACAAACGATATACCCTGTTTTCAACTTTTCTGCCCGATGCGTAGCCTTATACAAATACCACGTAATGAATATGACTGCCACAATACGGAACATCGTAAGAAGTAGCTTCGGAAGGATTTCCATTCCAAAAGCCATTCCTTTATTTTCCACAAAAACAAGATAAAACCAATCTGTAATATGAATGCTTTCGTGTAAGTACATTCCTGTCTTCACACAAATCTTGATTACCTGGTCTATTACCAATACCACGAAAACTATCAAAGCCGCCAGACGCCCTTGCGTCAGAATCTTCTTCATCTATCCACTTTATTATAGGTGACAAGCCAACGAGTTGACAAGTTGACAAGGTTCTTTCAGACATTTTATCTTTCTATCTTAAAGCCCTGTCACCTTGTCAACCGATACCTTGCCGACTCAATCATTTATTTTACTCCGTGCTGCTTTGCCTCAATGCTCAGCGTGGCATGAGGCACGGCACGCAACCTTTCTTTCGGAATCAGTTTCCCCGTCTCGCGGCAAATGCCGTACGTCTTGTTCTCAATACGTACCAATGCGGCACGCAAGTTCTGGATGAACTTCAGCTGACGGGCTGCCAGGCGGGTTGTCTCTTCTTTCGACAACGTGTTGGCACCTTCCTCCAATACTTTATAAGTAGGGGAAGTATCGTCCGTATCGTTGCCGTCCGTATTCATGATACTGCTTTTCAATTTTTCATAGTCGCGCTCGGCGAGCTGAAGTTTCTCCATGATAATAGCGCGGAATTCTTCGAGTTCTGCGTCAGAATATCTTGTCTTTTCAGCCATAAAATAATAATTTTAAAGTTAATAATTAGAGTTTCGACACTTTCACATACAACGTGAAATCATCAAAGTTCAGTTCAACACCACCCGGCACCTCATCAGACAGTTCCAATGAGTTTGCCAACACTTGGTTGCAAATATACGTATTATATTCTTTTACCGCATCATCTGTATTCGGATTTTTTGACAATACCAAATGAATCTTGTCGGTTATCTCAAAACCACTGTTCTTACGGATATTCTGAATGCGGTTCACCAGTTCACGTGCTATACCTTCCCGGCGCAAGGATTCAGTGATGGTCACCTCAAGTGCTACCGTCAGCTTGCCTTCGTTAGCAACCAGCCAACCGGGGATATCTTCGCTGTAGATTTCCACATCCGATGCTTCTATTACCGCTTCTCCATCCGCAAGCTGAAGCGCATATTTCCCGTTCCGTTCCAGTTCGGCAATGGCTTCCTGCGACAATTCTGCCACAGCTGCCGCTACGGCTTTCATCTGCTTACCGAACTTCGGTCCCAGCTTCTTGAAGTCACATTTCACCTTCTTCACCAGCACGCCGGCTTCTTCTACAAACTGAAGCTCTTTCACATTCACCTCACTTAAAATCAAATCCTTCACTGCCTCGATGTGACGTTTCTGTTCCTCATCCACTACGGGAACCATGATGCATTGAAGCGGTTGGCGCACCTTGATATTCACCTTGCGGCGCAAAGCCAGTACCATCGAAGTCACATCCTGCGCCATCTGCATACGCGCTTCCAGTTCCTTGTCTATCAGGCTTTCATCCGCTACGGGGAAGTTTGCCAAGTGTACCGATACCACATGGTCACGCTCCGTCACCTTTATCAGGTCCATATACAGGCGGTCGGCATAGAACGGAGCAATCGGAGCCATCAGTTTCGCCACCGTTTCCAGACAAGTGTATAAGGTCTGGTAAGCCGACAATTTGTCTTGCGACATCGCGCTTCCCCAGAAACGTTTCCGGTTCAGGCGCACATACCAGTTACTCAGGTTATCGTTTACGAAATCCGTTATCAAGCGTCCTGCCTTTGTAGGCTCGTAATCATTGAAGCAAGCATCTACATCTTTTATCAACGAATTGAGCAAAGACAGAATCCAGCGGTCGATTTCCGGACGTTCTGATACCGGCACTTCTTTCTCGGCATAGGTAAAGCCGTCTACATTGGCATAAAGAGCAAAGAACGAATAGGTATTATATAAGGTGCCGAAGAACTTGCGGCGCACTTCGTCCACTCCGTCCGTATCAAACTTCAGGTTATCCCACGGAGCCGAGTTCGTAATCATGTACCAGCGCAAGGGGTCGGAACCGAACTTCTCGATGGTACTGAACGGGTCTACCGCATTGCCCAAACGCTTCGACATCTTGTTTCCGTTCTTATCCAACACCAATCCGTTGGAAATGACATTCTTGTAAGCCACGCTATCGAATACCATCGTAGCTATCGCATGGAGCGTAAAGAACCATCCGCGGGTCTGGTCTACACCTTCGGCGATGAAATCCGCCGGATAATACGAACGGCTATCTACCAGTTCTTTGTTCTCGAACGGATAGTGGAGTTGAGCGTAAGGCATCGAACCCGAATCAAACCATACGTCTATCAGGTCCGCCTCGCGCTTCATCGGTTTGCCCGCAGGCGAAACCAAGATGATATCGTCCACATACGGACGGTGCAAGTCTATCTTGTCGTAATTCTCTTTCGTATATTTGCCCGGCACGAAGCCCAGTTTCTTGTACGGATTCTCCGCCATGAAACCAGCCTCAACCGCTTTCTCGATTTCATTATACAATTCTTCTACCGAACCGATGCAGATTTCGGCACCGTCTTCGTCGCGCCAGATAGGAAGCGGAGTCCCCCAATAGCGCGAACGGCTCAGGTTCCAGTCGTTCAGATTCTCCAGCCACTTGCCGAAACGTCCCGAACCGGTCGATTCCGGTTTCCAGTTGATGGTCTTGTTCAGCTCAATCATCCGTTCCTTGCAAGCCGTAGAGCGGATAAACCAGCTATCGAGCGGATAGTAAAGCACCGGCTTGTCGGTACGCCAGCAGTGCGGATAGTTGTGCACGTGCTTTTCCATTTTGAACGCCTGGTTCGCCTGCTTCATCTTCATGCAGATATATACATCGAGCGATTCAGCCGCTTGCGCCGCCTTCTCATCATACTTGCCATCAACGGTGAACTGTGGGTCGTAAGCGTTCTTCACCCATCTGCCCTGATACTCTTTATAGGTATCCACGTCTACACATTCGGCTACGAACTTCTCGTCCAGCTCGTCCAGCAGGTAGAACTTACCGGTCAGGTCCACCATGGGGCGTGTCTCGCCTTTCTTGTTAATCATAAAGAGCGAAGGGATGCCTGCGGCTTTTGCCACGAAAGCATCATCGGCACCAAACGTAGGAGCAATATGTACGATACCCGTACCGTCTTCTACGGTCACATAGTCACCCGCAATGACACGGAAAGCTTTTGCAGAAGCGTCACGCCAGTTTCCGTCTTCGTCCAGCTCTACCGGCTTCACCCACGGGAAGAGCTGCTCGTATTCCATGTCTACCAAGTCGGGACCCTTGTATTCGCCCACTACCTTAAACGGCACCAGCTTGTCGCCCGGCTTGTAGTCTTCCAGCGCCATGCCTTCCGCCTTCTTGTTGAAGTGTGTGTAAAGCAAAGCCTTTGCCAGGACCACCGTTATCTTCTCGCCGGTATAAGGATTGTAAGTCTGCACGGCTACATAGTCTATCTTCGGACCAACGCAGAGCGCGGTATTCGAAGGCAATGTCCACGGTGTAGTGGTCCATGCCAGGAAATAAGGAGTTCCCCACTCCGCCATTTCTGGTTTCGGGCTCTTTATCTTGAACTGGCCTACTACAGTAAGGTCTTTTACGTCCCGGTAACATCCCGGCTGGTTCAGTTCGTGCGAGCTAAGTCCCGTGCCTGCCGCGGGAGAATAAGGCTGGATGGTATATCCTTTGTAGAGCAAGCCTTTCTTATAAAGTTGTTGCAAAAGCCACCACAAGGTTTCGATGTAGCGGTTGTCATACGTAATATACGGATTATCCAAGTCTACCCAATAGCCCATCTTGTGGGTCAGGTCGGTCCATTCCTTGGTGAACTTCATCACGTCCGTACGGCAATGCTGATTGTATTCAGCCACTGATATGGTCTTGCCTATGTCTTCCTTCGTAATGCCCAACGCTTTCTCTACACCCAGTTCCACCGGAAGCCCGTGCGTATCCCAGCCTGCTTTGCGCTTCACCTGAAAGCCTTTCATCGTCTTGTAACGGCAGAAAGTATCCTTAATGGTACGCGCCATCACGTGGTGGATGCCCGGCATACCGTTTGCCGAAGGAGGCCCTTCATAGAATACAAAAGAAGGATGCCCTTCACGTTCTGTCATACTGCGGGAGAACACGTCGTTCTCGTCCCATTTCTTCAGCACTTCCTTATTGATGTCAGAAAGGTTCAGTTGTGAATATTCGGTAAATTTCTTACTCATATATAGAATGCATTTAGCTTTTTCGTCTTTTCCTATCGGGAATACTCTCCCCGAATTTAGGCTGCAAATTTATAAGAAAAAAGAATAAGCAAAAAACTTTTCAGCTAATATTCACATAAACAAGCGTTAATTTGTTTCGGAAGGCAATGGCGTTTTCAATGCAAATCACTATCTTTGCAGTAAATTTAAAACAGATGTTTATGCCCACTCATTCATTCAAAGCAGCCTACAATACGGGAGAATCATGTATTAATTTGGTTTTAGGTGTATATATTTTCACTGAAGAGGGAATCTATATTGCTTATTGCCCTGCACTCGACATTTCCGGTTATGGCGAAAACGAGCAGGAAGCCAAACAATCTTTCGGGGAAGTAGTGCGCCAATACTTAGATTATTGCATCCACGAACACACATTAACGGAAGATTTACAAAAGCACGGATGGAAAGTAGAAAGCATAAAACAACACAAATTCAAATCTCCTGATACAGTTTCAATGATGAAAAAGAATCCGGACTTCAAAAATCTGATAGAGAATAAAGAATATTCAAAATATATGGAAAATCTGTCCATCCCTTCTTTTGCATGAATACACAAAAATTAAGCAATATCCCGTTAAACGAGTTCCGCGAATTTCTTAAGAAATCCGGATGCAAGAAAATCTCAACAGAGGGAGGGCATGAAAAGTGGGTGCGAAAAGATTTAACCCGACCGATCATCTTACAAACCCACATCAGCCCTGTTCCTGAATTCATCGTCAAGAACACATTAAGGAATTTAGGTCTTACGAAAAAAGATTTCTTTGAAATTCTTTTTGATTGCGGACAATAAAACTAATATTTGCTTTTGATATCAATATACTTTTATTGTAAATTCCATTTGATTTTTGGCTTAAATCCAAAACATAATTTGTGTGTCAAAAGGATAGTTGATTTTCATTTATGAATCACCCCACGTGGAATTTCCGCGTGGGGTGATTCTTCAGTTTTATTCTTCATTAGTAGTTTTGTGTGAGCGAAGGATTATAGAGTACGGCATTTTGCGGAAAAGGGAATACCCATAGAGGTGAATCGGGTGAAATAGAATATGTTCCGCCATATTCAGGTCCCAAATCACGTGTGATAGTTTCGGCATATTCCGGTTCTGAGTTCCAACGCTTACGGTCACAGAAATTCTCAATCGTATTGATGAACTCTACACGTTTGGCGTCCTGCAAGAGTTTCATAGCTTGTTTTTCGGTCAGTCCGGATGCTTGATTGGCAAAAGGTGTATAGTTATCTATACGCATGGCACGTACGCGGTCTACCTGTGCCAATCCGCCCTGGATATTGCCCTGCCGAATCATACATTCGGCAGCAAGATAATACATTGTTTCTGTACGGATGCCCCACACGTTCCAGCGGATATCGCTTATCTGACATTGCAGGGAACCATCGGGTAGTACTTGGTAAGGTTCGCCCCAAGGCATTCCCATATAGTTATAATATTTCATGATGTAATCATTGGGATCGATGAGGGCCGCCACATCAGGCGAAATGGTAAGTCCATAGAAATCACCCAAATTGGAGTTGTTGCTCCACAACAGAAAATAGTTGTTGGAGGCTGTTTCGTTAAGTGTCCATGTTCCGGTCTCTTTGATAGACGACCGGTCTTCCAGACGATTGTTTACACCCAATGCCAGATTGGCGTAACGGAGTGCTTCATCGTAACGCTTCATTTGGAAAAGCACACGGGCACGCACCCCATAGCCGAAATCAAGTCCGAAACGGCAAGGGATATCTACATGGCTTTGGATAAGGTCCGCCAGAACCTCGTCGCTGCAATCTTCCAATATCCGTTCGTATACTTCCGCAATAGTACGTTTTGTTTTTTCTTCGCTTACGTCCGTGTTGTCCACGTAGGGAATGCCTCCCAGCTCGGATGCCGTTGCCTCATCGTATTGCTTAGCGAAAGTATTGACCAGAATAAAGTGGTACCATGCGCGGAGGATGTGTGCTTCGGCGATGATTTGCCGGCGCTTAGCATCGTCTCCAGTAGCTTCGGGTGCCTTGGAGATGATAACGTTCATGTAGTTTATACTACGATACAGGTATTCATACACATAGCTGGAAGTAGTGAGACTGGCACGGTCTACGTTTTCATCGTATGTGACGAGGGCATAAATCAGACTGTTGGGATTGGCAAGGTATTCGGGTAGCCCTTCCCAATAGTCGTACATGTTATTGCACAATATTTCGTATTCGTTGTTCGAGATAGTGATTTGCGGGTCTTGATTGAGCAAGGTCTCCAAATCATCTACGGTATTAAGGGTGGTCATTCCTTTCGGTACAATGTCAAGTTTGCTTTCGCAGGCTGCCATACAGAGAAAGACGACCATAGCCAGTATAGTAAATGCTTTTTGTTTCATCGCTTATCGTTATTAAAGGTTAAAGTAAACGCTCATGGTATAGCTGCGTGGAACGGTGTTGTAATTACTTCCGTTAACGGGATTTACTGCCTCTGGGTCAAGTCCCAGGCTGTTGCGTGCCCACGTACATACGTTGTTCATCTGGAAACGGATGCGGAGGTCGTTCAGTCCGATAGCACGGCAGATGCGCTTGTCGAAATTGTATCCCAGCACAATGTTGCGCAATTTCACGTATCCGGCATGTTCCACATTGGTGTTTCGGTAAATGCCATATTGGGTATTGGTATAATGTATGGACATGTATCCGTTAGCAGGTACATCGGTGTTTCCTTCCCAATATTGCAACAGGTCTTTCGAAAGCTCCCCTTGTCCGAATGTATTCTTATAGCCCGAACCGCTTCCGGCAGAAGAACTCCATGCATCATTTCGAGTACGCATATAGTGTCCTCCATAGAAGTTGAACATAGCCGACAAGGTAAATCCTTGCCATGTAATTTCGGGGGTGATGGCACCACTTATCGTAGGGGTGTAGGTACCAGAGAACACGGCATCTTCTTCGGTAAATGTCCCACTTGCAACGGATTCCGTATGGACTTCACCATTTTTATCGCGCCAACCTAAGAAATAAGTGCCGTCTTGTTCTACCATGCCGGCATAGTCGATAGAGAAGAGCGAATTGAGTGGATAACCTTCGTGAAGTGACATTGTGAGGTATTCGTAGCCTGATTCGGGATAATGGGATACTTTAGTCACTTTGTTTTTATTGTATGCGAAATTGAAGCCTAAGTCGATGCCCAACTGGCTGCGCTTGCGGGCACGTAAGATGTTGCCGTTCAATTGCAGTTCGACACCCTTGTTGGTCATTTCTCCGCTGTTGATGGTCAACGATGTCCAGCCGGTAGTAGGATCAAGGTCGGTATTGGTCAGCAGGTCGCTTCCGCTCTTGGCATATAAATCTACAGAACCGTTTAATCTATGGTCCAATAAGCCGAAATCTATTCCCACATTCCAAGTCTTGGTCTTTTCCCAGCGCAACTGGTCGTTTGGCGGTGTCTGAAGCGAGCCTTGGTTTTCTCCGTTATAGCGGTTTGTCCCGATGCTGGCGGTGAGATAGGATGATACCGATGAGTCGATATTTCCTGTCAGACCGAAGCTGGCACGGAGCTTGAGGGCGTTTATCCAGGTAATGGGTTTCATGAACGACTCGTTGTTCAAGTTCCAGCTGACACCTGCTGACCATAACGGACGTCCGCGGAATTTCGGATCGGCACCAAATAAGTCGGTACGGTCTACACGATATGAACCGAAAAGGCTATAGCGTTGGTCGTATACGTAGTTGGCGGTGAAGTAATACGAGTAATAGCGGTGCAGTATATCGCTCGTATCAAAGCTGCTGGGAGCACCGAACACCGGATAATTGGTTCCCAACACGCCTGTTGTTGGATTATTGATGAAAGCCCAATCAGTGAGTAGGTTCAGGTTGGTCTGTGTCTGGTCATTGTATCCGTAACGCAAGTCATTGTCGGTCGTCGTATGGGTCTGACGATATTCGAAACCAGCCAGGGCATCTACTGCATGGAGACCGAATTCCCGGGTGTATTGTGTCTGGGCACGGAATGTATAAAACTGGCTTGACACGTTACCGGTAGAGAGCAAGTCGCCATCGGGGACAGCATGATTCACCTGTGTGTTTATCACCTGCATCATGCCCAGGTACGGGTCGCTCCAGTCTGTATTGGGGTCCATCAGGGCAGAGTCCCAGTCAAAGTTTGGATCGGCCACCCATTCGCTTACTTGTGAAGCGGTGGTATAAAGGTCGTACAGGCTGCGCATGAAGTGTGAGGCGTTGTCGTAACGGGTCTGCGTACGCGAGGTAATATCTTCATATTGGAATTGTGCCTGTGCGGTCCAGCCTTCCACAGGAAGGTGAAAAAGAGTCTTCACATTAGTACGCACATTCGTATAGCGGTATTTCGTAAAGTTATAGTTCATTTCTTCCGCAAAGTTATAGGTCGGGTCTTTTAGCCCATAGAGCGAATTGCCGAGAACTTCTTCGCCGGGATAGATGTCCGCCTCCATCCGTTTCAATGAACCGTCATCATTGTACATGCTTTCGTATGCCATGAACGAATTCATGGCATTGTAGCTGGTACTGGCATGTGTCTTTGAGCGGTTGTTGAGCACGTTGACTCCAAAGGAAAGATTCCACCAAGGGGTCACTTTCAGGTCGCCGTTATAAGAAAAGGTGAGTGAACTTTCGTTTTCGCGCTTGGCTCCCATGTTGCCTCCCATGTAGTTTACCACAATGCTCGAACTCAGGTTCTTGCCTTTGACACGGATGCCAAGGTTATATTGGTGGTTTATTTTGGTACGGTCGTGCATGTCCTGCCATTCCTTACGGTAATCGTTCCGGCTCCATTTGTCGAGGGTAGCGTTGAGGTCGGCATCACTCAGCAGTCCTTGATAATTCTGCAACAGCAGACGCATTACTTGCGACTGGTTGGAAATCATGCCGTTGTTGGCATAGTCGATTTGTTGTTGAATCAAGTTCGGGTCTTCATTCAGCATGGCATTGAAATTGTATTTTTCCAGCTGGATAATATCGGCCGCCGAAGCCCAATTGTAGTTGTCATAGTTCTGACGTTCACTGATGACAAGGTCGGCATTGAAGTCGATGGACATGCGGTCTTCCTTGGCACGCTTGGTAGTGATGACGATGACACCGTTCGAAGCACGTGCACCATAGATGGCTGACGCTGCGGCGTCTTTCAATACCGTAATGTTGTCGATGTCATACGGATTTACGGTATTGAGTCCACCTTCGATAGGCAATCCGTCCACGACTATCAAAGGACTAGTACGTGCTTCAAAAGTTCCTATACCGCGTATGCTCAGTGCGTCCTCTCCCGTGGCATAAGGGTCAGGAGTTACGGCAACCAGTCCCGGAACCCGTCCTTCCAGATTCGAGGCAATGTCTCCCGTATAACGGGTGTCCATTTCTTTTCCGCCGATGAGCTGATACGAACCAGTAGCGTTCTCGCGCTTGATATTCTGGTATCCGGTGACAATCACTTCGTCCATTAATGTAACATCGGGTTCCATCTGGATACGGACGTATTTGGTCTCTTTCGGCAGATGGAGCGTTTGTATCTTCATGCCGATGTAAGAGATAATCAGAGTGGATGCCTGGGAATTTGTCTGTATCGAGAAATTCCCTTCTATATCAGTAACGGTTCCTATCTGGGTGCCTTTTACGCGGACGGTAGCTCCGGGAAGCGGTTCGCTATTTTCATCGAGGATAGTTCCGACAATGGTTTTCTCCTCAATGTCTTTTATCTCTTTGACGAGCGATTTTTCCGTTTTCGTCTGTGCCCATATTCCGGACGGGGACACGATGCTCCACATCCCGATTAAGAAATAAGCTAAATGTTTCATTTCATTTGAGTTTTTAGTTAATGGAGGGGTTATTTCCCTAAGGCTTCATTGAGTATTTTTTCAATATTCCTGTTGGAAGGACGGGCAGCATCGACCGAGATGATTTTCCCGTCACGCCCCACGATAATAAAGCGGGGAATGGCGTTGATGTCCATTGCATCAAGAAATTCGCGCCCCGTCTTCACATCAAAGATGAAATTAGGCCACTGGGGGTTGTCGCGGTCTACTTTCTTCTCCCACGCTTTCCGGTTATCATCTTGCGAGATGCTGACGAACACAATATCTTTGTTGTCTTTGAACTTTTCGTAGACTTTTTCCATAAAAGGAATTTCCTTGCAACACGGTACGCACCAAGTGGCCCAGAAGTCAATGTACGCCACTTTGCCCTTAATGACTTCTGAAAGGCAGGTCTTTGTCCCGTCGCGGCTTATCAACACAGGGTCGGAAGGGAATACTTCTCCGTCATTGATGTGTTTGTTGCGTTTGGCTATGGTCTCTTTTATCTTTGCCGCGAGAAGGGAATCCTTGACAAGTTGGGACTGAATTCCGTTGACGAAAACGGTGATGTCGCTATCCGAAGGTTGATAAAGAAAAAACATCGAGCTGAGTGTAGCATACAAGTATTTTTTGTTGCTTTCGTTGGTAAGTGCGCTATCTATGTCCGCGAATTGCTTTATAAAATAAGGAGTAAGCTGGAGTGTTCCGTTGTTGTTTCCTAAGTTAGCCCTATTATACCAATGATTAATAAGTCCGCTCAGACGGCTTTCATCGGCATTGGGGTCGATAGTGGCAACAAGTGAGTCTATCTGTGCCCGGTGGTCGATGCTGTCCATGCTTAAGATTTGTATGGTATAATATTTTTTGCTTGCATCAGCCAGTCGTGCATAACGCTCGCGCACCGTGGCATCTTTTATGCCTTTCAATGCGTTTTGTGCAGCTTCATAACCGGCATCCAGGTTAGCATTCCATTCTGCGGTACTGAACGGGTGGTCTGGGGTAGGCTTGAAGGTCCAAGGGGAAAATCCTTGCTGGTAAGCGTTATAGAATGTACTACGGTCGGTGTTGTCTCCTTGGAATGTCACATTTTTCCCGTCGATGTCCATCTTGACCGACTTTCCTTTTTCGAGAAAAGCTCCGTAGCTGTCGCTTCCGACATACAGGGCGACATCGGCTTCGTTTCCGGCAAGTTGGGGATTAAATACGAACAAGCCTGTCGAATCGGTTGACACATTTTCTACAAAGGTATTACCGTTGTAATCATAATAGAAAGTAATTTCGGTAGGTTCGGATACATTGATTTTTCCTTCCAAAAGAGGGGCATTATCAGATGAACTGCATCCGTAAGACACAAGGAAACCTGGTGCCACGAAAAGAAGAATTGATTTCAAATTAGCCATAAGCGTTTACATTTAGTTTTTAGTTTGTTACAATCATCGTACAAAGGAAAGTAAAAAACACCAAAACACAATCAGTCATCTTTTCGTAAAACGTAAAATTGATGGATTCGTAAGAAGAATGCTTCAGGAATGCTTCAGATTTCTTTCAATTTCAGACGGTAACGTGCGGGCGTCATTCCAGTTGAAGATTGAAAGGTAGCATAGAAAGTGGACAAGGAACTGAATCCTACTTCTGCTGCGATTTGTTTTAAAGGCTTGTTGGCTTCGAAATCGGACATTTGGGCAATAGCTTCCCTAATCCGGTAATCATTGATGAGTTGCGTGAATGTCTTTCCGGTCGATTCATTGATGGTTTTTGAAAGATAGGTGCGGTTGGTTCCCAACCGGTCGGCTACGGAAGCCACGGTAAGCGAAGGGTCGGTAAACAGCTTCTGTTCTATCATCAGTGCCGTAAACCGGCTCAACAGGTTGCTCAGCTTATCCGAAGGAAGGGTGGCGGATGCTGCCTGTATCGTTTCGTCGGAGTGCAGGTTTTCCATTTGCTTCATCAGCAGTTGTTCGCGTTGCATATATTCCCGGTTTTGAGATACGATGGCACGGTACAGCCGGTTTTTCTTTTTGTAGAAATAAAAAGTCATGCCCAGTGCCAGAAGCAGCAAAACCAGTACTACCGTGAACAAGGTTATCTTGAAGCGATTGTCAAGGATTTCCAGATGTTGGGCGTTGATTTGCTGTTCGCGCGAATAAATATCGTGCTTGATGCGGGCTTCCTGTGTGGCACGTTCGCGGATTTCATCGAAGCGGCGGTCTTGATATTGCTGACATTCGAAAGCGTATGCCAGTGCCTGGGAATCGTTTCCTGCTTCGTGATAACTGAGGGAAAGCTCTTTGAGCAGTTGTGCCTTGTGGATAAGAATGCCCGTACTGTCCATCCGGGCAAGACCCTGTTCCAGTATTTCGATGGCTTGCCGGATATGTTGATCGTTCCGCAGAAGCCGGGCGTATTCGATATAGACTTTGGTAATGGTAGAAGGCGATGCGCTTGTGAAATGCCTGATGGCGGAAGCATAATGCCGATAAGCCTTCTCCTTCTTTCCTTCCTTTTCGCAAAGCAACGCCTGCAGGAGATCCAAATCAGCTTCTTCGCCTTCGAACGGAGTTTTCTCGTACATTCTCTCTATCTCTTCGATGGCATTCCGAGCTTGTGGCAGGCTGTCCGCAATCAGGTAATAAAAGGCTGCATTCATTGTTCCGTAAAACAGCGGTATGATTTTATTCCCTTTCCGGGCTATATCTATAGCTTCTTTGGCGAATTTCAATCCCGAAATGTCGTTCCGCATCGAATAGGCTCCCGATATATTGGAAAGAAGAGTGGCGTGCATCCGTACGTCTTGACAAATCCGGACTTCGTCCAGTGCCTGAAAATAATAGGAGAGAGCAGAATATGTGTCGTCATGGACAAACAACGCATAATGGCCGAATCCGTTCAAGATATAGGTTAACGCCTCGTGGTTCTGCATGCGCTCTGCCAGGTTCCGTGCCATTTCCAGGTGCTCATAACTTTTGGTGCTGTTGCGGGATTCGATGTCGGCAAGTCCGAGAATGAGGTGACCGTATAGCTCAGCATACGGACAGTCTTTTTCTCCTACCTCCAGCAAACGCCTCCCGTATTTTCTGGCTTCGGCATTGTTTCCCAGTCCGAGATAATGGAAACCGACGGCCCACAAGGCTTCTTGGTCGTTGGGATTCCTGTCGAGAACCTTCAGATAGGGAGCGACAGTGCTTGAGTCTGCATTTTCTGCCCATGCTGCTCCTCCTGACATAAAGAGCAGGAAGCACAAGGGCACTATGTAAACAAACAATTTGAGCATGTCTTGAATAAATTTGCCAACAAAATAACGAAAACAAATCGAATTTGGCAAGACTTTTGTCAATAAGGAGTTAAAAAGAGTTATTTCTGGAGGTAAAAAAGCGCAGGATTCAATACATTTCAGTTCCCGCTTGGGTTATGTTATCAACGCAAGCGGCTTTCTTTTATAGTTTCCGTTCCAAAACCGTACGTTCTTGGGACGGAAACCGTACGGTCTTGGTTCGGAAACCATACGGTTTTGGGACGGAGAACGTAAAAGTGAAACGGCTTGAAACAGATTCTAAGCCGTTCAATCACACGTTGGTTCATACCCTGCCAAACAAACTTATCAGAGAATTACAGAACAGCTATCCGCAAGGTTTATTTCAGCCATTCGTCTTATAAACTTCCATTCGAAAATAAGGTGAAGAGTTTCACACTATCAAAACTCTTTTCTATCTTTGCAGCGACAATAAACAAAGACTTATGAACGCTATTGTGACGCAGATGATTATTTTGTTCATTATCGTAATCATCGGCTACTTTCTGAGCAAGAAGAAAATGATGGACGCGGATTTCGACCGCAAACTATCTGTTTTAGTGATTAACGTAACCTGCCCCAGCCTGATTCTGTCTTCCGTAATGGGCGACACGCTTCCCGATAAAGGTTTTATCCTGCCTCTGCTCGTCGTGGGATTCGCTACCTATATCGTTCTTATCGGCGGAGCTTTCCTGCTTCCACGGATCCTGCCCGTAAAGGCTGCCGACCGGGGTATCTATAGTTTCATGCTGGCTTTCGGCAATGTAGGCTTTATCGGCTACCCTATCGTAGCTTCTATCTTCGGAGCCAATGCAGTGTTTTATGCCTGCATCCTCAATTTCCCCAGTACCTTGCTGATATTCGTGTTCGGCACCCTCTTCGTTTCGGGAGGAGAAGGCAAGGTACGCTTCGATTGGCGCACGCTCTATTGTCCGGCGATGATTGCGTCTTACCTTTCCATCCTGATTGTAGTGACCGGCTGGATACCTCCCAAAGTGCTCAGCACGCCTTTCGTCCTCTTGGGAAACATCACCGTACCCGCCGCCCTGCTCATCGTAGGCTCTGCCATTGCCCAAGTTCCTATCTGGCGCATGTTCAGCAATACGGCTATCTACCTCATGTCTGCCCTCCGCCTGATGCTGGTTCCCCTCCTGATATTATACCTCTCGCGCCTGTGCCGGGTAGAGGAAACCATCGCCAACATCAACGTGGTATTGGCAGCAATGCCCGTAGCTTCCTACGGCACTCTGTTCTGCATCCAGTATGGGAAAGGGGAAGTCATCATGGCGGAAGGCACGTTTATCACCACCTTGCTTTCGGTGATTAGCATTCCTTTGCTAACGATGTTTTTATAAAATGAATATCCACAAACATCCCATGTAGAGGCGTATCGCATACGCCCGAATGCATCAACTTATCCACGTGGATGTCTTCGGGGCGTATGCGATACGCCCCTACAAGCAAATTGGGTAAAATGCGGATATTCATTAACTATTTTTATTAACCCATTTTTTGTCTTGATTATTGCAACCATTTTAGGTGGATGCAATAACCATCCGGCAAGCCCTACTTTATTAAATAAGGTAGAAAACCTGATGCCAGCACAACCGGACAGTGCATACGCTTTATTGGCTTCCATCGATACGGATACGCTAAATGCCGAAAGCTTTGCGCATTGGTGTATGCTGAAAGCCGAACTTTCGCACCGTACTTCCCACGTATCCGTACCTTCTATTGAATATATGGAAAAAACTTTCGATTGGTACAAGAAAAAAGGTACGGAAAAAGAATGCCTGAAAGCCGGATTCTATTTAGGCATGGCACATGCCCATGAAGGTGAAAGCGATAAAGCTATGAATATATACGCACGCATATATACTATCGCAGAGAAAAGGCACGATTTCCAGCTAATGGGATATACCTGTTCATATATGGCAGACCTGTATGCAAGACAAGACTACCCATCTCTATCACTAAGAAAGACAAAAGAAGCAGCCGTTTGGTTTCAAAAAGCCAATAACAAAAGAAGTTATGTCTGTGCACTAAGGGATATTTGCCGAAGGTATGCTTACATGGATTCTTTATCGTTAGCATTAACCTATCTACAAAGGGCTGACTCCCTCTGCCAAACATTTAACGACATAAATGTTTACCATTCCATTCTAAATGCGTATGGCAATATCTACCAAATGCAAGGTGAATACGAATTAGCTGAAAAGTATTTTTATCAAACTCTAAATAATAGCGCAAATCCTATTCCTGATTACTTTGCTTTATCTCATTTGTACATAGAAACCAACCAGCTACAGAAAGCCAAAGAAATGCTGCAAAAAATCCCTATGAAAGAAAGCATAAACCGCTATGCCGTATATTCTGATTTATACGAAATAGCCAAGTTGGAAGGAAAATTTGAGCAAGCCCTCAACTATTTAGAACAATATACAGAAATCAATGATTCCTTATCTATTGCTTCCAACGAATCGAAAATACTCGAAATAGAAAACCGCTACAAGCACCAGAAGCTGATGACTGAAAACGCTGAGCTTCGGCTCAAGCAAACGGGCTATCTGCTGGCTTTCGCCGTATGCCTGATAGTAGTCTTAATCGTGCTTTGGATTTACTTCGGCTACCGCAAGCGGACGGAAAAGAAACTCCTGCTGCAACAAGCCGACCTGCGCGATACACGCAACCGCCTGCTGGAACTGTCCATCGAGATGGAGCGGAAAAACGCCCTGCTGAAACATTCGGAAGAAGAGGAAAAATCACTGGAGCGGATGCGCAAAGAAATGGAAACACTGACCGTACGCTACCGTACCCTGCGGAAAAACATGCTGGAAAGCTCGCCTGTATATAAGAAACTGCACCAGCTGGCAAAGCAGAAGAAGCCGCAAAACACCCGGACGCTCATTAGCGAAGAGCTATGGGAGCAAATCAAGCAACAAGCGCAAAAGGTATATCCCGGCCTGCGCCGTTACGTCATCGACCGCTGCCCCGACCTGAGCGAATCGGAGTGGGCATACTGCTGCCTCTACCTGTTCGGATTCGACACCAACGACGAGGCTTCGCTGCTGGGCATCAACCCGACATCAGTCCGCACCAAAACCTTGCGCCTGCGCTCGCGGCTGAACATCGACCTGCCCGCACAAATGTCACTTTATGAATATATTACCATGCAAATATAATCCCATACACACATGCCGGAGCGGCAACCGCCAACCTTTCCCATAAAACTGCCCTTGCATTATCTTTACAGCCTGTTTATACTGTGTGCGGCATTTACATTTGTACATTTTGTAGATGCTACATAGTAGAGACGATGTGCACATCGTCTCTACAGAAACGGTGCGAAATGCCCGTATGCAAAATGTTCGAAAGAATACACAAATCCATACCGCGCATAGTATACGTTATCATTCCAGCCTATTAGGTTTTATGTTCCACGGGCTGGAACGTATATTCCACGCCGTGGAACGTATATTCCAGCCCATGGAATGTACATTCCAGCCCGTGGAATATAAAACCCAGGCTGCCGCGAACAGATTATCAGCCTTGATTTATTGCATTAGCAACGAACTGCAGGAACATAGAGCAATGAATAACCTCTATGAAGAGGCATAAAAGATATGATTTTACGACTCATGTTTTACCGCTTCTTAAGATTTATCATTACCTTTGTGAATACTCATACTATATGTGAATTGAATGCGAAACGGTATAGAAATGGTGAGGAAACAGTAGAGACGATGTGCACATCGTCTCTACAACCGCAATAATCAAGAAAATAAAGTTATGAATAGATTTAAAGACAAATATCGAATTCAGTCAGCCCGTGCATCTTGGCACGACTATAACAGTGGTGCATATTTCGTGACGATATGTACAGCTGAACAAGTCTGTTACTTTGGTACGATATCTGACGGTAAGATGCTGTTATCGGATATGGGAAAAGCTGCAAAGGAAAATCTGGCAAACATTTCCTCGCATTATCCACATGCAGAGATTCCACTGTTTGTAGTCATGCCTAACCATATTCATGCGGTGGTAATAATTAATGCCGATAAATGCAATTCTTCCATTGTTCCCAATATTTCTAATGCAATTAACGTAGAGACGATGTGCACATCGTCTCTACAACCACGACCATCACAACAAGCACGTTGGAAAACAGAAACTGTTGACAATAGAATGCGAGAAATATCACATAAGCGTGGGGCATTATCTGTTGTTATCGGAGGATTTAAACGTGCCATGACCTGCCATTCCCGCCAAAACAACATCCCTTTTGCATGGCAATCCCGTTTTCATGAGCGCATCATCAGAAACACCAATGAGATGAACCATATTGCCGAATACATTGAAAACAATGTAGCGAAATGGGATTTGGACAAATTAAATAAAACCAATAATGATGTCCGCATTTAGCTATACCATGCATGGTATAGATTTGTATATTCCCTCTACTATTGCAAACACAAAAAGAAAGCGTCGCAAAACATGCTTCCGCATGCCTGCGACGCCTCTCGCTTTATACACCTTTAAACAAAATGAACTTTCGTTCCTTTATTTGCGCGCTTCGGCAATATAGCCTAACGCTTCCTTACACTTATCAGTAATGTAAGCCCAGTCTTCTGCCGCTACCTTATCTTTCGGGAAGAGCTTCGAGCCCATACCTACGCAGAACACACCAGCCTTGATCCATGAAGTCAGGTTTTCCTGAGTAGGCTCTACACCGCCCGTCACCATCAGTTTCGACCACGGCATCGGTGCCAACATGCCTTTTACCAACTTCGGACCCAATACATCGCCGGGGAATACCTTGCACAGGTCGCAGCCTACTTCTTGTGCAAAGCCTACTTCGGACACGCTTCCGCATCCCGGAGTGTAAGCTACCAAACGGCGGTTGCATACCTTAGCGATTTCGGGATTGAACAACGGACCTACCACGAAGTTGGCTCCCAACTGGATATAAAGCGCAGCCGTAGCAGGGTCTACTACAGAGCCTACGCCCAACGCCATTTCAGGACATTCCTTAGCGGCGAACTTCACTACTTCGGCAAATACCTCGTGAGCGAAGTCACCACGGTTTGTAAACTCGAAAGCACGCACGCCGCCATCATAGCAAGCCTTAACCACTTTCTTTGCCACTTCTGCGTCTTTATGGTAGAACACAGGCACCATGCCGGTTGAACCGATTTTGTTCAACACAGCTATCTTATCAAATTTTGCCACAATTTAAAGTTTTAAGTTTATGAAATTTCTCACCACAGATTACACAGATTATTTTAAAATCAAATGAACCTATCTGTGTAATCTGTGGTGAATAAAAAGATTTAGCGTTGTACGCGACCGCTTGCATCACCGCCAGCCAGTGCTTCTACCTCTTCTACCGAAACAAGGTTGAAGTCACCGTTGATGGTATGTTTCAATGCAGAAGCAGCTACGGCAAATTCCAATGCTTCGCCTTGATTCGGCTTCGTCAGCAGACCGTGGATGATACCGCCTGAGAACGAGTCGCCGCCACCTACACGGTCGATAATGGGGTTGATGTCGTAACGCTTCGATGTATAGAACTCTTCGCCGTTATAAATCATTGCTTTCCAGCCATTGTGAGTAGCCGAGAACGATTCACGCAAGGTAGAGATAACATACTTGAATCCGAATTCTTTCGCCATGGCAGTAAAAATGCCTTTGTAACCTTCCGCATCGGTCTTTCCGCCTTCCACATCAGCATCCGGCTTGAATCCCAGGCAGAGTTCCGCATCTTCTTCGTTTCCGATGCAAACATCCACGTATTGCATCAACGGGCGCATGATAGACTGGGCTTTTTCCTTGGTCCACAATTTCTTACGGAAGTTCAAGTCTACAGATACCGTTACTCCGTGACGCTTGGCAGCCTCGCAAGCCAATTTGGTCAGTTCTGCAGCTTTATCGGAAATAGCCGGCGTGATGCCCGACCAGTGGAACCAGTCAGCACCTTCCATGATAGCATCAAAGTCGAAGTCAGAAGGATCAGCTTCAGCGATAGCTGAGTGTGCACGGTCGTAAATCACTTTACTCGGGCGCATAGAAGCACCTGTTTCAAGATAATAAATACCCAGACGGTCACCGCCACGGGCAATATAATCGGTCTTGACACCATATTTGCGCAAAGCGTTGAGGGCACATTGTCCGATTTCATGCTTCGGCAATTTGGTTACAAAATAAGCATCATGTCCATAATTGGCACAGCTGACAGCTACATTCGCTTCGCCGCCACCATACACTACATCGAAACTATCCGACTGTACGAACCGCGTATTGCCCGGCGTAGACAGCCGCAACATAATCTCGCCTAAAGTAACAATTTTTCCCATTGCTAATAATTTTTATATCGTTTATACTTCTTGTTTGATTAAATTCCATACTTTCCACATAAAGGAAAACATTTATCCGCTCTGTGTACGCACACAAAGGTACGATTTATTTTTTAAATACCAAAAAAAGTAATATATTTGTATCGATATTTTTTCAACACACACATTAAACCATCTTTTAAAACACATTTTATTAAGGTATAGAGACATGGACAAACAAGCAGAACGAATCCGAATCAAAGACATAGCCCATCTGGCAGGGGTATCAGTAGGCACGGTCGACCGTGTGCTTCACGGACGCAGCGGAGTATCTGAAGCCAGCCGGAAAAAAGTAGAAAATATCCTGAAACAACTAGACTACCAGCCGAATATGTATGCCAGCGCACTGGCATCGAACAAGAAATACGTCTTTGCCTGCCTGCTGCCCCAACATACAGCAGGAGAATACTGGACGTATGTAGAAAACGGGATGAAACGTGCTATCAAGGCATTCTCGGATTTCAATATATCACTGGTAAGCGGATACTACGACCAATACATGCCAGGCGACTTCAGGCGGGCAGGAGAAAAACTGCTGGAAGAGGCTCCCGACGGACTGGTCATCTCTCCTACCATCGAATCGGAAACTACCGGATTTGCCGGCGAGCTGCAGGTACGTTCTATACCTTATATATTTATAGACTCGAACATCCCAAGCCTCAAACCGCTTGCCTTTTACGGGCAACATGCCAAACAAAGCGGATACTTTGCCGCACGCATCATGAAAATGCTGATGCAAGACCAAACCGAACTGGTAATATTCCGCCAGATAAACGAAGGCAGGCTGGGTTCGAACCAGCAGCTGCATCGCGAAGAAGGATTTTACAGCTATATGAAAGAACATCATCCCAACCTGACAATGCTGGAACTGAACCTGTATGCCAAACGACCGGGCGAGGATGAAACGTTGCTGAATGATTTCTTCCGGGAACATCCTGAACTGTCCTATGGCATTACATTCAACTCGAAAGCATATATCATTGGCGAATACATGGAAAAGCAGCACCGGAAAAACTTTCACTTGATGGGATATGACCTGTTGGAGCGTAATGTCAACTGCCTGAGAAAAGGCAGTATCGACTTTATTATCGCCCAGCAACCCTCACTTCAAGGCTATAACAGCATTGCAAGCCTGTGCGACCATTTAATCCTGAAGAAAACTATCAAAGAATGCAACTATATGCCCATCAATTTCCTTTCGATAGAAAACATCGACTTCTATCTGGACATGCACCGGAACAATCATAACTAACCTTTAGTTCTTGAGCCTGTGACTTCTTACGTTCTTCATAACAGAAACCCACAAACTCAAAAACCCAAAAAACTTAAAAACTCAAAAAAACAAAAACCCAATTATTTATGGAAACAACTTATTTGAAAATCAACCCTGCCGACAATGTAGCCGTTGCAATCACCCCGTTGAAATCAGGCGAAACCATTACCGTAGACGGTCAGGACATCGTGCTGAAAACAGACATTCCCGCCGGACACAAGGTGACACTGACGGACTTTAATGAAGGCGACAACATCATCAAATACGGATATCCCATCGGACACGCCACAAAGCACGTACCGCAAGGAAGCTGGATTTCGGAAAAGGAAATCAAGACTAACCTTGCCGGATTGCTGGAATACACGTACCAGCCGGCCGAAGTAGCGCTAGACATCCCCTACGAAAACCGTACATTCAAAGGTTACCGGCGTAAAAACGGTGACGTGGGCATCCGCAACGAGATATGGATTATTCCGACCGTGGGCTGCGTGAACGGCATCGTAAACCAACTTGCCGAAACCTTGCGCCGGGAAACAAACGAGGAAGGCATTGATGCCATCGTAGCTTTCCCCCACAACTATGGCTGCTCGCAACTGGGAGATGACCACGAAAACACCAAGAAAATCTTGCGCGACATGGTGCTTCACCCCAATGCCGGAGCCGTACTGGTAGTAGGACTGGGATGTGAAAACAACCAGCCGGACATCTTCCGTGAATTTATCGGTACGTATGATGAAGAGCGCATCAAATTTATGGTAGCACAGAAAGTGGACGACGAACTGGAAGAAGGCATGAAGATTCTGCGGGACCTGTATGCCAAATGCAAGCAGGATGTCCGCACCGATGTCCCACTCTCGGAACTGCGCGTAGGACTAAAATGTGGAGGCTCGGACGGATTCTCGGGCATTACAGCCAATCCGCTGCTGGGCATGTTCTCTGACTACCTCATCGCACAAGGCGGCACTTCTGTCCTGACCGAAGTACCGGAAATGTTCGGCGCCGAAACCATCCTGATGAACCGCTGTAAAACTCCGGAACTGTTCGAACAGACCGTACACCTGATAAATGACTTCAAAGAATACTTTTTGTCACACGGCGAACCTGTAGGCGAAAATCCATCTCCAGGAAACAAGGCTGGAGGCATTTCCACTCTGGAAGAAAAAGCTTTGGGATGCACACAAAAGTGCGGAAAGAGTTATGTGTCGGGGGTATTGCCTTACGGCGAACGCTTGCAGACGAAAGGCTTAAGCCTACTGTCGGCACCAGGCAACGACTTAGTAGCAGCTACAGCTCTGGCTTCATGCGGCTGCCACCTCGTACTCTTTACTACTGGACGCGGTACACCTTTCGGCACTTACGTCCCCACAATGAAAATATCCACCAATTCCCGCCTTGCTGCCCACAAGCCCGGATGGATTGACTTTAATGCTGGAGTAATCGTAGAAAACGAACCGATGGAAGTAACTTGCCGCCGTTTTACCGACTATGTCATCCAAGTGGCAAGCGGAGAATGGGTAAACAATGAAAAGAAAAACTACCGCGAAATAGCCATCTTCAAAACTGGAGTTACGCTATAAGGAATGAAAAATAAAGCAATGAAACAAATAACGGAGGGTGCAGAAGCATTGCTCCGTTATTTGTTTTGAATATCCGCAAACATCCCAATGGATGAAAAGGAGTTATGCCCGCTTCGCTCACAGGAGTTAAATGCCAATAGCCCTGCTATGGTTTCCATTAGTAAAAGTATTGGCTTCTAACTCCCTTTAACTCCCTGAAATAACTCCTTATTGGTGAAATGCGGACATTCATATAAAAATATTATCTTTGCACCAGCTTTCATTTTACAGATTTTTCGACTCATGGACTATAACAAACTGACTCCCATTGTAAACAAGCCGAACGGATGGGCACTGATGCCGCTCGTCGTTTTTCTGTGCCTGTACCTGATAACCTCCATCATCGTCAACGACTTTTACAAAGTTCCCATAACCGTGGCGTTCCTGGTAGCTTCGGTTTATGCCGTCGCCACAACCAAAGGGCTTTCGCTGAACGACCGCATCCTGCAATACTCTTCGGGAGCCGCCAATACCAACATCATGCTGATGATTTGGATATTTATCCTTGCCGGAGCCTTTGCCCAGTCGGCAAAAGCCATGGGGGCCATTGATGCTACCGTCAATCTTACCCTCTGGCTCCTTCCGGAAAACCTGTTGCTTGCCGGCGTATTTCTCGCCTCGTGCTTTATCTCGCTCTCCATCGGCACCTCGGTAGGCACCATTGTCGCCCTTGCTCCGGTAGCTGCAGGCATTGCCGCCAAGACCGACATCAGCATGGCGTTTATGACGGCCATCGTCGTTGGAGGGGCTTTCTTTGGTGACAATCTTTCTTTTATTTCCGATACCACCATTGCCGCGACACGCACCCAAGGCTGCGTGATGCGCGACAAGTTCCGTGTCAATTTTCTGATTGCTCTCCCGGCAGCCCTGCTGGTATTGATATACTACATTGTATACGGAATGCAAACCGAAGCCCATCCCGACATCTCTCCCATCGAATGGGTGAAAATCATCCCCTACCTTATCGTGCTGGGAACTTCCATCGCCGGAATGAATGTCACACTGGTATTGCTCTTAGGCTTGTTATCGACCGGCATCATCGGATGGGGATACGGCACATTCGACCTTTTCGGATGGTTTGGCGCAATGGGAGAAGGTGTACTGGGAATGGGGGAACTGATTATCATCACGCTGATGGCAGGTGGTATGCTGGAACTCATCCGGTTCAATGGAGGCATCGACTATATCCTGCACCGGCTGACCGAATGCATCAACAACAAACGGGGAGCCGAATTCAGCATTGCCGCCCTCGTCAGCCTTGCCAATTTCTGTACCGCCAACAATACGATTGCCATCATCACAGTGGGTCCACTCGCCAGCCGCATAGCGGAAGAATACCGGGTAGACAAGCGGAAAAGTGCCAGCATACTCGACACATTCTCGTGCGTAATACAGGGCATTATCCCCTATGGGGCACAGATGCTGATTGCAGCCGGACTGACCCAATTGTCTCCACTCGACATTATTCCCTACCTTTATTATCCGATGGCATTAGGAATATTCGCCATCCTAAGCATCGCATTCCGTTTCCCACGACGGTACTCCTGATGGAATATTATAAAAAGCACCACAGATTACACGGATATTCAATTTTTCGATTTACGAAGTACGATTTTAGAAGCTGTTTTGAATTTCTCCAAAAAGTTTTTCTTGGCTTGATGTATCCGTTTTCGTGTGTGCTTTGGGCGATTTTTTGATCCTTTCCGCTCCTGTTCTTCGTCAGATAGCCCGCTATCTTCCCCCACCGCTATCTTCCTCATCACAAAAGCGAAAATGCCTCAAAAACTCATTCCAAATCAGCGCACGATAAATTCAAAACAGCTTCTTAATATCAAAAATAGTAAATTATCAAATCGTAAATTGATTAATCTGTGTAATCTGTGGTGAAAAAGCGTCAACGCGCTGCCGTGGCATTGCTGAATGCACTGGTCACCTCATCGAAGAAAACCGGGTCGGGATTTGCCTGAAGCAACTGCATCATCAAATCATATACATCGGCATGGCTGTCCAATTTCATCGCCATCTGCAAATCGGCCAATGACTCTTCATACTTGCCGTTGTTCATATAAACTTCTGCACGTGCCTTGTAGTTTTCCACATCCGAAGGAGTCAGGCGGATAGCCTCATCCAAATCGTCTTCCGCTTCGGCGTATGCCTTGGCATTCATCAGCAGCATGCCTCGCGTATAATACGCAAACGCACGATACTCGGTATCCGCTTCGGGTATAAAGCGTAAGCTTTCGTTTACTGCATGGAAAGCCAACTTGGCATCTCCGCAAAAATTACAGACCAAAGCCATATAGCAATGGGCATAGCCATTCTCCGGATTGGCGTTCAGTTCGTTAGTCAGATAAGTATAAGCCTGTTCGATATTACCTTCGTTCAAAGCCTCTACTCCTTTTTGATAATCGGCCGTAACCGGACGCTCGAAACCTTTTGCAAAAAGGGAATTTACCGCCAGCAGCCCGCAAATCAATGTTATAATCAGTGTCTTCATGATACCATTAGGTTGTTTTTGATTGTTGGCTGCGAAATTACAAGCTTTTCTCCGAACAACAAATACCTTTTTTTATGTTCTGCATCAGCTTTTTAACACTTTCCTGCTCAATGACCACAAACCTAAGAAGGTCAGCAGCCCGTTGAACATCAACATTTCATAACCGAAAGCATATCCTGCCAGGTAAAAACACAGGCGGTCGGTGGCATAACACACCAGCGGAGAGAGCAACGCCACATAAGGAACAAACCGGTCACGAGGCAACCTGCGGGTAAACATTCCGAAAGCAAACATGCCCAACAGCGGTCCGTACGTATAGGCTGCCAGTACATAAATCGTATCGATAATACTCTGACTGCCTACCGCCTTGAACACCAACATACAGCCGATAAACACAACAGAAATACCTATATGCACACACCGGCGAATGCGTTGTGCCTTACCCTCCGAAAACTGTCCTACCTCCAGAATGTCAATACAGAAACTGGTGGTCAATGCCGCCAATGCCGAATCGGCACTGGAAAAAGCCGCAGCGATTATGCCGATGGTAAAGAGCACCAGCACCACCGGACCTAAATATCCCTCGGCGGCAAACATCGGAAGAATATCATCCCCCTTGGCTGGCAAGTCTACCCCCAACCGGGAAGAAGCCAGCAACAACAATATCCCCAACACCAGAAACAGGAAATTGACCGGCAAAAACGAGAAACCGTAACAATACATATTCTTCTGCGCCTCCTTCAGGTTGCGGCACGAAAGGTTCTTCTGCATCATATCCTGATCCAGCCCTGTCATAACGATGGTAATGAAAATGCCGCTGAAGAACTGCTTGAAAAAGTTTTGCTTCGAATGCCAGTCGTCATACACAAAGATACGGCTGTGCGCATTATCCGCCACAGCACCGGCAACCGATGACCAGTCGCCACCGAGCATCGCCACTACCTTGTATATAATAAGGAGTAAAGCCGCCAGCAGGCAGAAGGTCTGCAGGCTATCGGTCCAGACAATGGTACGTATTCCGCTCTTATGCGTGTATAGCCAGATAAGGACTACCGTACCGATGGCAGTCAGCACAAAAGGGACACCGATGCGTCGAACACATAATGCTGCAAAATCAGACAGACCAAGTACAGACGCGCGGACGCTCCCAGCAATTTAGAGACCAGAAAAAAAGAAGCGCCCGTCTTATAAGAACAGACACCGAAACGTTCTTTCAAATAAGTATAAATGGAAATCAGGTTCAGCCGGTAATAAAGCGGAAGCAGCACATGGGCTATCAGCAGATAACCGACAAAAAAGCCCAGACAGGTCTGCATATACGTCATATCAATGCTCCGCACCATGCCGGGCACCGAAACAAACGTCACGCCCGAAAGCGAAGCCCCTATCATACCGAATGACACAATGTACCACGGCGACTGGCGGTTGCCCCGGAAAAAAGCATCGTTGTCGCTGCTGCGAACCGACGTGATATGCGCCACCAGCAAAAGGATGCCGAAATAAACCGCTATGGTAACAAGGATGAATATGCCGTTCATTGTCATTTCAATCTATTTAACCGAAGCAGCTCTTCGATTTCTTTCTTGCTGATAGAAGAACGCTCAGCCTTATCGTAAATGTAAAGCAAGTTGATTTCGCTCTCTTCCACCGCTACCACTACCGTAAAGGTAATAACCCGCGCGCCGCCGCTCTTGCCTTTCCCTTTCGAGGTGATAGCCATGCGAATCTTGCGCAATCCGCCGCCCAAGTCGGTACCGAGGTGCGGATTGGCTGAAATCTCAAGAAGCAGTTTCGCATAATCGTCAGCAATGGACGCATAACGTTTACCTAATCTTTTAATTTCCTTATCAAAAGATTTTGCCGTTTTTATCTTATAGTCCATTCCGAAGCTCCTCTAATAATTCTTCGGCAGGCCGTGTTCGTCCAGCCTTCATATCTTTCAGCCCCGCGTCAATCCCCGCGAGGATTTCTTCCTTGCTGATATACTCGGTTTCCTCTTCCTCCTTGCGGGTGCCTTCCAGCAATTTGTCGGCAAGCCATATACGGTTCCGCTCGCTAAGCGAAAGCGACTGGATATATTGCCAAAGACTTTCCATCGATGCTGATACTCTCATAGCGTATTCCTCCTTATATGATTAAGTGACAAGGCAAAGATAGCAAAATATCTTCAAACTCCGCTGCAAACGCACGAAAAAGACACTATTTGAAACGGGATGTATCCACCGCTTCCCGACGCTTCTCCTGATAACCTCCGAATTTCCACGTAAACGATAAGCCTACAGAGCGGTAGCATGAATAATCGTTTGTCACCCACTGGCGGGCGATGCGGACATACGGGTCGATGCCCGCGGTCTCGAAAATGTCCTTGCACCAAGCCGAGAGGATGCAGTTCTGACGGGCGAAAGCGTAACGCAACGCTACGTCCACATTCCCGCTGGCAGGCAAATCGTACGTGCCTTGATGAGCTTTGCTGCGCACGAAACCATTCAGTGTCAGACGCAAGTCCGGACGGGTGGAAAGCGTAACAGTATTGTTCCACACCGCCATGCCGTAACAGATGCGCCGGTCGAAAGGCATATCATAGAAGTCGGTGTCTTTCTCGCGCATCCATACGCCCATCAGCGTCAGGCGCGAATCGAGCCATTTCTTTATCTTAAAAGGAACGGAAGCCTGGATGCCCGCCTGCCGCTGGAAATTAAAGTTCAGGTAACGGTAGATTTCCACCAAACGTTCGGGCGACTGGTAAAGCGTCTGCGTGAAATAATCTTCCGTATGGCTGAACCATGCGGCAAAAGTATATTTCGACTTCAGCATATAAATCAGCGTCAGGTTATAGTCTTTCGAAGGCTTCAGCAGCGGATTGCCCTGCACTTCCGAGTAGCCTCCGCCCAGATAAGACACCGCGTCCTGCACCGTCCAATAATCGGGATAACGCTTGTCGCTGCTGAATGAGAGCTGCACGAGATGGCTGGCAGACGGTTTATACGTAGCCGTCAGGTTCGGATACCAGTCCCATTCGTCCCACGCCGGAGTCTGGTAATGCTCGGCTGCCAGTGAGAAATCCACCGACAGGTCTTCGCCGAACGATTTGCTGAAGCCCGCATACACGTTCAGCGTCCGTTCCCTCCGGCGCGAAAGCATGTCCGAAGGCAATTCTTCATTCCCCGAATACCGCTGAAACGAATTGTCCACACTCGTCGTATAAACCGTCCCGTAGTTCAGCCCCCAGCCGCGGCCGAGCTGATGCTCTTGCGAGAGATAAAACTTCCAGGCATTGATGCGCTGCGCGTCTTCGGTATAAAAGTCCATGTCCGTCTCCTCCATTTCGCTGGCGAGACGCTGGCTGCCTGGCGCATGATACCATGTAAACTCTACGCCTGCCTTCAGCCCGAACGGAACCTGATAATCCAACCGCCCATCGTGAAGCCATGATTCCTGATTGCCCAAGGTCGTTGCAGTCTGTGTGCCCGTAGTATATTGGTTATAATGGCTGGTATCGTAACTCCCATTATAGACAAAGCCCAGCGTATGATTTTCGGCAAACCGGTAATCGGCGCCGAGGCGGAACGTATGCGTATGGTCTCGTCCGCGTCCCGTCTGGTGATTTTCGATGAGGCAGGTTTCGTCCTCCGCCTCTTGCCAATGACGGGCTTCTTTGTCGGTCGTGTTATAACTCTTGCCGTGCGTGTGCGAGTAAAGGAAATCCGCCGAGAGTTTCCCTCCATTATATAAGAAGGAGGCACGCTCCTCGAACGAAGCTTCGTGCCGCTGGTCATACTTGGCGAACGCTTCACCCTGCACCGAGCCAGGGTCGCCGATGCGGTGGCGCAGGCGGACGTTTATCAACGCACCCCTCACCTGATAACGCGCCGGAGCATTGTACATCACTTCCACCCGCTCGATACGGCTGGCAGGCATTGACTTGAGCAACGAATAAAGTTGTTCGGCACTCATATTCGTCACTTTCCCGTCCAGCACGACGGTCACGCCCCGTGCGCCCAACGTCAGCCCGCCGTTCATCTCCACCACACCCGGAAGTTCCTTCAAGGCATCATATACATTGTCTATCGGTTTCTGTGCTATCATCCGCGGCAGGTCGTATTCCAACCGTCCGGGCAACGCCTTCACTACGGGACGCTCGCCCTCCACCATGACTTCGGGCAACGCCTGAAAGAGGCTGTCCGCCTGCACGTCGCCCGTCAATAAACTATCTGCTGCTTCTTGTGCCGGAAGCCCCGCTCCGAAAGCTGCCAGCCCGATAATCAAAATCATTCGTTTCATCGTATTTCCGTTTTTGTTTGATACGGCAAAATTCGGCATTTCCCGCGGAATCCGCCCTATCTCCCGCCTTACCGAGTGTTACCGGAAATGTTATTTAGTCTTACCGTTTTCCGTAAGATTGAGCGGAAAGCCCTATCTTTGCCTTGCGAAAGCTTCCTCACGATGTCGGCAAGGAATCCCAAGCCAGGAAAGCTTCCCCACGGCGTCGGCAAGGAATCCCAAGCCGGGAAAGCTTCCCCACAGCGTCGGCAAGGAATTGCAGACCTGCGAAAACTTCCTGCACGTTGCAGGAAGGAATCGCAGAGAAAGAACAATATGAATATCCGCAAACAGCCCATGTAGGGGCGTATCGCATACGCCCGAATGCACACACTTATCTACGTGGATGTTTTCAAGGCGTATGCAATACGCCCCTACAGCTAATTGGGCAAAATGCGGATATTCAATAAAAACAAACCTAAAAAAGAACCAACGCATGAAACTGCCCCTGAAATACATCGCCCTGCTGGTCATCCTCTCGCTGGCGGGCGTATTCGCCTACCAAGCCTATTGGCTGACCAGCCTTTACCGCACCCAACGGAGCGAAATGGAAAAGGACATCCGCGAAGCCCTGCGCACGAGCGATTACAACGAAATGATTGTGCGCGTCAAGAACCTGCAGAACGATTCGCTGGCACAAGCCGAAGTGACCGTCTCGACCGGATACGACGACGAACGGGCGTTCACGAAGACCCATACTATCCGCAGCGTCAAGTACGGCGACAGCACCCGCATCTCCATTTGGGAACACAGTGTAAAAGACACCGTCCCCGCCCCGCAAGCTGCCCTGCAAGCCGACATCGCCTCTATCCTCTTCGAAAACAAAAACTCGGCTGACGAACTCGCCTCCAACTTCCAGCAAGGGCTGCACGCCGCCATGGACGTACTGAGCGATCCCGATTTCGCCGTCTTCGACAGCCTCTTAGAGACCGAACTTCGCCGCATCGGCATCCGCGCCCCTTACCGGCTGATGTACCTGCACCGGGGAAGCACCGTCGATTCGAGCTATACGTTCACCGACACGCTCAACGTTAAAACCACCGGAGGCTACCTCCCTTCGCCGAAAGCCATTACCTACGATTACAGTTACGACCGGCACGGCAATTGGCTCTACCGGCTCACCTTAGAGCCTATCGAGAGCATCGTGCTCACCCAAATGGCAGGCATCCTCACCGCCTCGGCGCTGATACTGGTTATCTTGGGGCTTGCGTTCGGCTTCCTCATCCGCACCCTCTTGCGCCAAAAGACGTTGGAAGAAATGAAAAGCGACTTCACCAACAACATCACCCACGAACTGAAAACCCCTATCGCCGTAGCATACGCTGCCAACGATGCCCTGCTCAATTTCGGAACCGGAACCGACCCGGCTAAGCGGGAACGCTACCTGCGCATCTGCCAGGAACAGCTCTGGAGGCTAAGCGGGCTGGTAGAGCAGATACTCGGCATGTCGATGGAACGCCGGAAGACCTTCCGCCTGCACGTAGAGGCCTTCCCGCCCGAAGAGGTCATCGCGCCCCTTATCGAACAGCACAAGCTGAAAGCGGACAAGCCCGTCGGCATCACCCTCCGCATCGAGCCGGAAGGGCTGGCGGTATGCGCCGACCGCACCCATTTCGGCAACATCGTGAGCAACCTCATCGACAATGCCATTAAATATTCGCCCAGCGAGGCACGGGTCGAAATAAGATGCCGCACCGAAAACGGTTGGTTCATCCTCTCCGTCCGCGACCAAGGCATCGGCATCCCACACGACAAGCAACGCCACGTGTTCGACAAATTCTACCGTGTGCCTACCGGAAACCTGCACGACGTAAAGGGCTACGGGCTCGGGCTGTATTACGTGAAGACCATGACCGAAAAACACGGCGGAACGGTGGAAGTGAAAAGCGAACCGGGACGAGGAAGCGAATTTACGATTAAATTAAGAATGAAGCATGAAAAATGAAGAATCACTTATCAACGTATTGTTAGTAGAAGACGAAGAGACCCTCGCCCTGATTATCAAAGACACCCTGGAAGGGCAAGGCTTCTTCATCCGCTTGGCAAAAGACGGGGAAGAAGGGCTCAGGCAGTTCTTCGAGGAAAAGCCCGACGTGCTGGTGGCGGACGTGATGATGCCCCGCATGGACGGATTCGAAATGGTGCGCCGCATCCGGCGGCAAGACAAGCAGACGCCGGTACTCTTCCTCACCGCCCGCTCCGCCACGAACGACGTGGTAGAGGGCTTCGAATTAGGGGGAAACGATTACCTGAAGAAACCGTTCGGGATGCAGGAACTTATCGTGCGCATCAAAGCCCTCTTGGGACGGGCTTCCAACTATTCCGCCCCGGAAAAGCAAACGTCCGTAACAGAATTCGAAATAGGCAGGTACCGCTTCAACGCCATCACCCAACGCCTCTCCTACCTCGGAAACGAGACCGAACTTTCTTACCGCGAAAGCGAAATCTTGCGCCGCCTCTGTGAAAACCGGAACGAAGTGACCCTGATGCAAGACATCCTGATTGAGTTATGGGGCAACGATACGTTCTTCAACCAGCGCAGCCTGCACGTATTCATCACCAAACTCCGCCACAAGCTCTCGCGCGACGAGCGCATCCGCATCGTAAATGTCCGAGGCATCGGGTACAAACTCATCATCAACTGAAAAAGCCCACAATCACACAGACAACCAATCGCCACCCGCGAAACTTCCAGCCGCTTCAGGAGTTTCAACAGGTTGAAACTGCAGTTTTCACCGATTAAAACCATCGTTTCAGCCTGACAAAAGCCGCAAGGGCTGCGTTTGAAAGTTTTCCTTGCCGCATCGCTTAAAGAAGCCGGATTTTTCGTACATTTGCGCCCCAGAAACAGATAAGGAAATTAGAAACGATGAACCAACAATATCCGTCCGCATTACTCGAAAAGGCAGTAGACGAGTTTGCCAAGCTGCCCGGCATCGGCCGAAAGACCGCCATGAGACTGGTGCTCTACCTGCTGCGGCAGGACACGCAGGCAGTGGAATCATTCGGCAATGCGCTTATCCGCCTGAAACATGAAGTGAAGTATTGCAAGGTGTGCCACAACATTTCGGACACGGACGTCTGCCAGATTTGCTCCAATCCCTCGCGCGATGCCTCGACCATCTGCGTGGTAGAAAACATCCGCGACGTAATGGCAATCGAAAACACCCAGCAATACCGCGGACTGTACCACGTGCTGGGCGGAGTCATCTCGCCGATGGACGGCATCGGTCCCTCGGACCTGCAGATAGAAAGCCTGGTGGAACGCGTGAAGGCAGGCACCGTGTCGGAAGTCATCCTGGCGCTCAGCTCGACCATGGAGGGCGACACAACCAATTTTTACATCTTCCGCAAACTGGCACCCTACAACGTGAAACTGACCATCATCGCCCGGGGCATCTCCATCGGCGACGAGCTGGAATATACCGATGAGGTCACGCTAGGACGATCCATCGCCAACCGGATTGTGTTCACGGGCACCACGATTTGAATTTACGATTTAACGATTTACGATTTTACGATTTATGGAAAAAGAACTGAAACGCCTGATACGGATATTGAAAGCCGAATATGCCCTGATGTGGGTGCTGACTGTGTTGCTCGCCGCGCTATATGAATGCGACATCTTGCCTCAAGGGCTTTTTGCAGGCGATGCCCAAATGGAATACATCATGCAGGTAACCAGCATCCTGCTCACGATATGCCTCATCCCCCTGTCGCTGCGCCTCTTCAACCTGTCACTTACACGGCACATCGCTGCCCTTCCTCTCAAGAATGCCCTAAAGAGTTACCGCCGGTGGAGCGAAATACGCATCGCCCTGCTCACAGTAGCCTCTCTTGCAAGTCTGTCTGCTTACTATTGGACGATGGACACCACCGGATTGCTCTGCACCGGTATGACCGTAATAGCCTCACTGTTTTGCGTTCCAGGCAAAGAACGCCTGCTGAGTGAATTAAACCTCTCTGATACCTCTCTGTCCGAATGAACCCGTCCTTGCATTCCAGTAAAATCAGCCTACGCGCTCCAGAGCCTGAGGATATTGATGAAATGATGTTTTTCGAAAACGATGCCTCGTTTTGGGAAAACGGCCCTGCCACAGGTCCCTATTCGCGTTACCAGTTGAAAAAATACATCGCCGAAAACCAAAACGACCTGTTCGCCGACGGTCAACTCCGCCTCATGATTGAACATGCATCAGGAGAAGTGGCAGGCATTATAGATGTGTTCGCCTTTGACGCGCGTCACCGGCGCGCCGAGACAGGCATTGTTGTAAAACCTGCTTACCGCCGCCAAGGCATTGCCTTTGAGGCACTCTGCTTACTGGAACAACATTGTTTCGGGCTGTTGGGCATTCACCAGCTGTATGCCTACATCCGGAGTGACAATACAGCCAGTTTCCGCCTGTTCAAAAAGCTGGGCTACAGCCTCACCGGTACCCTGAAAGACTGGGTTCATACCGGGGAAGGCTATCGGGATGTATATTTGATGCAAAAATTGGCGACACAATCAGTCCAGTCATTCTAGAAGCTGTTTTGAATTTCTCCAAAAGTTTTTCTTGGCTTGATGTATCCGTTTTCGTGTGTGCTTTGGGCGATAAATTCAAAATAGCTTCTTAAGAAATATATCCCACGTATTTCCCGACAAACCTCCGGAAGGCTGGTATACGCATCAAACCCTGCTCAAAAAGAAGAATCCCTAAAAGTGCACACAAGATACCTAACATCACATCTATCAGATAATGATGTCCGGAATAGACAGCCGTAAACCATATTCCGCACATGATAACGGTAAACGTCAACCGAAGCCAACAGGCACAACGCGCCCTGAAAGCATAAAACAGGGTAACTACCATATAGGCGGAATGCAAAGAAGGTACCGCAGCAAAGACATTGGCATTACGGCCGTACAACCCATGAAAGACCGTAAGTCCCGTCATCTCATCAAAGCGTCCCAACCCAGCCACATCGCCCGGTGTGTTGAGAACCGGTTCGAAACCATAATGCATGACATACCAGGGTGGAGCTGCAGGATGAATATAATAACCGACAAAACCCAACAGATTGACAAAGAGGAATACCAGTGCAAAATGCAGATAGACCCGGCGCTGGCGCGTAAAATAAAGTCCCAGCCCGAACAAAACCGGCACCGGCACCCAGCACAAATAAAACACTCCTGCCATAAAATCCATAACCGCACAATGGTGAACCGCAAAAAATTCATTAGGTGTCAGTATCCCTTGTGCAGTAGCAATGCCGAAGAGATGCTTCTCGGCTTCGTACAATCCTTTCACATCAATCGGATTAACCTCATAGTTAGGCACGATACGCATCCAGTCATACGATATGGCAAAAACGACAAACGGCAATAAGGCAATTGCCAGCTTACGTGTAAAAGAACCGGAAAAAAACAAGACTATCAGCAAAAGTGTCATTAACCAATGTTCGGGACGTATCCCAACAAACACAGCAGTAACACCCATCCACACCGCAAGTGCCGCCACAAGCGTAATGATTTCCCTGACAGAAGGGAAATCTGCCTTCAATTGTCTCTTAAAATCCATATCAAAATCACTTTATCAACTGACGACGGCTATATTCGATACGTGCCAATGCTGTAATATTGGCAAAAACTGCAATAAATGCCATCGGTATAATCAGAATCAGCATGGCATCAAACGAAAGCCCGCGGGCACAAGTCGCCGTGATACCACATACCAGCAAAGCTACACTGGTCAGCACGACACGTTCGGGACGTTGCATAAACCCGATTTTACATTCCAGCCCCAATCCTTCGGCACGGGCACGCACGTAACTTACCATCAGCGAACCGATTAAAGCGGCAAAAGTTATAACGGCACCTGCCAGATAGCCATGCCCGATAAGACAAAAACAAATACCTCCCAATGTCACCAGTTCACTATACCGGTCAAGTACCGAATCGTACATGGCTCCGAAAGTAGATGCCATCTTCCCGATGCGTGCCACCTGCCCGTCCATCATGTCAAACAAAGAAGATACCAATATCACTCCACCTGCCCAGGCAATAAGCCGGTAGGGCGTTTCGTCCGGATGAGCCCCTGCATAAATCAAAATACAGGCTCCTGCAAGGTTTCCCAGGAAACCGATAGTTGTCACCATATTAGGCGTAATACCTATCTTTATCATTCCATGAACCAGCGGGTCTATCACTTTATAAATAAACTGCTGCAATGCGTCCCGCATCTTTTTAGCTTGTTTTTTTATTTCCATGTCGGTGTTTGATTTGTTTTATTCTGTTTTTCAATCGATTATTTATTTGAGCATCTTTAAATACGAACATACGGTGCAGATTGTAATTCCAACACACAGCTACCGTTACCGAAGTAATAACCTTCGAAAGAATAAAAGCGGTAGAGTCTGTCAGATGCAGACGACTTTGTTGCATCGTCAGAAATTCGGTCAGCAGGTATGTGCCCCACAAATTAAGCCCAATACTTCCCAACCAGACCAGAAGATATTTAAACAACACATACATCGGACCGCAATCTTCAGTATGGAAAGTCCATTTATAATTAATGGCGCAATTCACCAATCCTCCGCTGACCGAGCCTGTCAAGGTAGCATAAACATAATAGATGCCGAATCCCTGATTCAGTACAATACTGACCAGAAAATCGACAACAGTCGCTACCTGTGCCGAAAGCTGGGCACGGATAAACATAAACAAACCTTTCCCCTGAGTGAAACCTATAAGCCAGTCCTTCACGTCACAATCCATCTATAAAAATAAATAACTATCAGCCCATAAATGCCCGACAATATATCATCTGCCATAATACCATATCCTCCCCGGAAACGCTCCATCTTCCGGATGCCTAACGGCTTGAGGATATCAAAAAAGCGGAATAACAGAAACGCCGCAACCATGTATCCCCAATGCCCATGAGCAGGCACAGCCAAGAGAGCGATCCAGGTTCCCACCATCTCATCTATGACTACCCGTGACGGGTCGGCTCCCCAATATTTCTCGGATACGCCAGCCGACCATACACCTAATACAGTAAAGACAACGACCAACGATGCTGTTATAACCTGTATAAATACATAATCGAGCAAAGACGCATATCCCCACCATACCAACATTGCCAAAAGGGCACCTGCCGTACCTGGAGCTACCGGACTGTATCCGCTACCGAATCCACTTGCTATCAACTGATGAAAAAAAGGTATCTTCTGCATACTCTTGTTTATTAACCGACAAGCTGTCACCTTGAAGTCTCTTCTGTAAGAGCCTACAAAAGTACGGTTTTTCTTTGAAATGTCTTTCCTTAAAATCTAAATTAATAATGGTTAATACTACATAAAAGTCGGTTTATTTATCAGTTTTCAACGTTCTTCATTTGTCAGAAACAAGAAAGTGGTGTAATTTCGCCTTCGTTTTCAAATTTAATAAAAAGCGTAGTAAGATTATTGATATGGTGAAACGATTACTCCTTATATTTATAGGTTGGTTCTGTATGATGGAGATTGCAGCCCAGATTCATGGGGTGGTTGTCGACGCAAATTCAGGCGAACCTATTCCTTATTTAAATATATATTACGACGGGAAAGGAGTGGGAACTGTAACAAATAATGATGGCGAATATTCGATTGCATACCATGCAGGATGGACTAAACTGACTTTTTCCATGGTAGGATACGAAACACAAGAAATCATCGTATCAGCAAAAACAAGCGAACTGAACGTCAGCATGAAAGAAATAGACCAGATGCTTGACGAAATCATCATACGGCCTAAAAAAGAAAAATACTCCCGCAAGAACAATCCTGCCGTAGAAATGATAAAGAAAGTCATTGCTTCGAAGCGGAGAACAGACTTGAAGCAAAAGGACTTCTACCAATATTATAAATACCAGAAAATCATGTTTGCCAAAAACAACATCACGGCAGACACTTTACGCGAATCCTGGCTATTCAAGCAATATCCTTTCTTCCGCGACCAGGTAGAGGTATGCGACGTAACAGGCAAGAACATCCTTCCCCTTTCGGTCGACGAAACCGTCTATGAAAACGTATACCGTAAAGAACCGCATTCGGAAAAGACCTATGTGCGTGGCATCAACTCTACGGGGGTGAACGAGCTGTTCAGTACCGGCGAAATGCTTACAACTGTCCTGAAAGACGTCTTTCAGGATATTGACATCTACCAAGACCGTTTCCGTTTTCTTCAATATCCGTTCGACAGCCCGATATCGGAAGCAGGTATCCGGTTTTACAAGTTCTATATCATGGATACCATTTATGTGGAGCGCGACAAGTGTTTCCGCCTCTCGTTCGTGCCCAACAACTCACAAGACTTCGGATTTACAGGAAGCCTGTATATCCTTGCCGACTCTACCTATCGTGTCAAACAATGCCAGTTGAACCTGCCAAAGAAAACCGATATCAACTTTGTCGACCACATGGTGATTGACCAGAAGTTCGGCGAACTGCCCACAGGAGAATGGACCTTGCTGGAAGATGATATGCTGTGCGAAATGTCTTACCTGAAAAAAGTACTGGGAAGCTTTCTAGTAAGACGGACCACCCGGTATTTCGACTTCAACTTTGACCCTTTACCCAACAGACTTTTCAAACAAAAAGGAAAAGAAATAAAGGATGTAAATGCCATGATGCGCGACAACGAATTCTGGAGCAAGTACAGGCAAGAAGACTTGACCCAATCGGAACAACGTATGGGCAGTTTTGTGGACGACCTGACCAAAATAAAAGGTTTCAAATACGTCATGTTTTTCTTAAAAGCACTTATCGAGAATTTTGTGGAAACCAGTACCCCCGACAGCAAGGTAGATATAGGTCCTATCAATACCATGATTACCTCTAACTACATTGACGGGTTACGCCTGCGTGCGTCGGCACAAACTACAGCCAACTTGAATCCACACCTTTTCCTGAAAGGATACTATGCTTACGGATTCAAAGACAAACGGTCGAAATATATGGGTGAAGTGGAATATTCGTTCGACAAGAAAGAATACCTTCCGCGCGAATTTCCGAAACATTCGATGACGTTCACCTACCAGTATGACAACATGCTGCCTTCCGACAAATTTATCCATACCGACAAAGACAACGTGTTTACATCGCTGAAAGTATGTACGGTAGACCAATACAATTACGAACGGAAAGCCACCATTAAATACGAACGCGAACGCGAATTCGGCTTCAAGACTACCGCCTTTGTGCGCTATGCCAATTATGAGCCATGCGGAAAATTGTTCTACCGCACCATGGCTGGCGAATCGCAACTGCAATCTGCCATTGCAAACGGCAGGCTATCGGGTACGGAATGGGTACATTCACCATTCAACACACACGATATTACCGTTGCCGAAGCTTCGATAGCTTTCCGCTATGCACCGGGAGAAACATTTGTCAATACCAAACAACGCCGCCTGCCGGTAAATCTGGATGCACCGGTATTCTCCATTCAGCATACCCTTTCCGTGAAAGGTATACTGGGAAGTGACTATACATACAATATGACCGATTTCAGTGCCTACAAACGCTTTTGGCTCAACTCTTGGGGAAATATTGATGTATACCTGAAAGGCGGCATCCAGTGGAACAAGGTACCTTTCCCCCTCTTGATTATGCCGGCAGCCAACTTGTCGTACATCATTCAAGAAGAAACATTCAATCTTATCAATAACATGGAGTTTCTGAACGACCGCTATGCCTCGCTTGATGTATCGTGGAACATGCAAGGCAAGCTGTTCAACCGCATTCCTCTGCTCAAAAAGCTGAAATGGCGTGAATTTATCGGCGTGAAATGCCTTTGGGGAAAACTGACCGACAAAAACAATCCATTCCTGGAACAAAACCGCAACGATAACGTCTTAATGATGTTTCCAGGACATTACAATGCCGCCGGAGGATACGATTACTCCAGTTATGTGATGGATCCACATAAGCCGTATGTAGAAATCACAGCAGGTATACACAATATCTTCAAGTTACTGCATATAGAATATGTACGCCGGCTGAATTATAATAACCTGCCTACCGCCAATAAATGGGGCATCCGTTTCATGATTCGTACCGTATTCTAAAAAGGTGACCAGGCTCTTAACACCAAATAAAAAGCTGCCAAAATTGCTGGATATAACAAGATTTTTGTAATTTTGTCATATAAAGAAGTCACCCATATGAATAAGACAGAAATCCAAAGCGTAAAACTCAGGTTCGGCATCATCGGAAATACCGAGGGGCTGAACCGTGCCATTGATATAGCTATACAAGTAGCTCCTACCGACCTGTCGGTATTAGTAACCGGTGAAAGCGGTGTAGGTAAGGAAAGTTTTCCTCAAATCATCCATCAGTTCAGCCGCCGTAAACACGGCCCTTACATAGCCGTCAATTGTGGCGCCATCCCCGAAGGAACAATCGATTCCGAATTGTTCGGACACGAAAAAGGAGCCTTTACAGGTGCTATCAGCGACCGTAACGGATACTTTGCCGAAGCAAACGGAGGAACAATTTTTCTTGATGAAGTAGGCGAACTCCCCTTATCGACACAGGCACGCCTTCTCCGGGTACTCGAATCAGGCGAGTACATCAAGGTAGGTTCATCAAAAGTACAAAAAACAGATGTACGCATTGTAGCAGCGACCAATGTCAATTTCACCGATGCCATTGCCGAAGGAAGATTCCGTGAAGACCTTTACTATCGCCTGAACACAGTGCCTATCAAAGTCCCGCCTTTGCGGGAACGTACAGAAGATATTGTCTTGTTGTTCCGGAAATTTTCCTCAGACTTTGGCGAAAAATACCATATGCCCGCCATCCAACTTACGGAAGAAGCCAAGCAGCTTTTGGTTCACTATCCGTGGCCAGGCAATATCCGCCAGCTGAAGAACATCACCGAACAGATATCCATCCTGGAAACCAATCGGGATATCACTCCCGCCATATTGCAGAGCTACCTGCCTCCACAGCCAGAGTCACGCCTGCCTGTCTTATTAGGCATCCATGCATCTGAGAAAAAAGGATTCGAAAGCGAACGCGAAATCCTGTATCAGGTCTTGTTTGACATGCGCCGGGATGTAACCGAACTGAAAAAACTAGTTCATGACATTATGGCCGAACACCCCAGCTCTACCGTGTCACACCCCACTGAGGTGCCGGTACACTATCTGCAAAATACAGTAAATGTCATACCCGAATCGCCTGTGGTAGTCAAACCTGTATCTGCAACAGAGCACCCTATCAACGTCACCCCCGTAGAGCCTTCAGAGGTACAAGATGCCGAAGAATATGTAAAAGAAAACCTGGCATTGGAAGACGTGGAAAAAGAAATGATCCGCAAAGCTTTGGAGCGACATCATGGCAGACGCAAAAACGCTGCTGCCGACTTGAAAATATCAGAACGTACACTTTACCGAAAAATCAAAGAATATGGACTTGAATAAAAAACGCAGTAAACTTATAGGCATGTGTGCAGTCTTTGCCTGCATACTGACAGCTTGCTCCATCTCGTATAAGTTTAATGGAGCATCTATCAACTACGACAAAGTAAAAACCATTTCATTCGAAAACTTTCCCAACCGTTCGGCAGCCTTTGTCTGGGGTCCGATGGAATCGATGTTCAACACGGCTTTGCAAGACATCTATATGCGGCAAACCCGTTTAAAACAGGCACGTCAGGGAGGCGACCTGGAACTTTCGGGCGAAATAACCAATTACGACGCATATAATAAAGGTGTAGGTTCTGACGGTTATTCTACAATGGCAGAATTGCGCATGACCGTCAATGTGCGTTTTGTCAACAATACCAATCATGCCGAAGACTTTGAACAACAGTTCTCGGCAAGCCGTGAATACGATGCCAGCCAGCAGCTTTCTTCTGTGCAAGAAGGACTGGTGAGTGAAATGATTGATGAGATTGTAGACCAAATATTTAATGCTACTGTGGCTAACTGGTAAAAATGATACAAGAAAACCTACAACAGTGGATTTTACATCCCGAATCGTTATCGGAAGAAAGTCTGGAGCAACTACGCGAACTTTTGTCGCGCTATCCTTACTTTCAGACGGCACGTTTACTTTACCTCAAGAACCTGTATCTGCTACAAAGCCCCGACTTTAAAGCCGAGTTACAGAAAAGCGCACTCTACATTGCCGACCTGAGTGTACTTTTCTACTTCATCGAAGGTGAACGCCTTTCCATCAAACAGCATACGAACGACAAGAAAACACCAGCAAATGCTTCTGATACAGACCGCACCCTCGACCTCATCGACCGTTTCTTATCTGGCACACCCGAATCCTTGGGAAATGACCTGCCCCTTCCTGCAGAAGCCAACATGGACTATGCAACCATACTGCTGAAGGAAGGAACAAAGCCTGAAAAAGCCACTCCAATGAAGGGCCAGGAACTGATAGACCGTTTTATCGAAAATACACAGTCGCACGAAACGCCCGCCGCTCCATCCCTACAGGAAGAAAACGAACCGGATGATGAAGAAGCACAGACAGAAACCGAAAACGATGAAAACTATTTTACCGAAACTTTGGCTAAAATATACGTCAAACAGCACCGTTATGAGAAAGCTCTTGAAATTATCAAGAAATTAAATTTGAAATATCCAAAAAAAAATGCTTACTTTGCAGACCAAATGAGATTTTTGGAAAAATTGATTATTAACGCTAAATCAAAATAAAAGAAAATGTACTTATTATTAGTTGGATTAATCGTACTGGCATCTGTATTAATGTGCTTTGTGGTATTGATACAGAATTCAAAAGGAGGAGGATTGGCTTCCAGCTTTGCTTCTTCCAATCAGATTATGGGTGTAAGAAAAACAACCGATTTCATTGAAAAACTGACATGGGGACTGGCTGTTTTCATGGTAGTTTTAAGTGTTGCAGCTGCTTATGTATTGCCAAGTGCCACTCAAGGTTCGTCTGTAATCATGGATCAGGCTGTTCAGGAACAGAAAACAAATCCGTTAAATGCCCCCGAAGGCTTTGCTGCACCCCAGACCGAACAGGCTACCACACCGGCAGCAACAGACTCAACAGCCCAATAACCTACCCCTCATATTCTTAAAAAACGAGACGCAGATATACATACACAGCAAGGTTTGTCGAGAATTTCCCAAACCGCTGTCCCAATGTATATCTGCATCTTTTTTATCCCCCCGATATTTCCTTAATTTATGCTAAATGCATGCAGTATTCAAACTCTTTCCGTCTTTACTTATTGAATAGTAAAACCACACAAATATGAAAAGATTATTGAAATACGCAATGGGTCTCTGTGCGCTGACAATAGGCATGCTTCAAACCTCATGCGATGACGGAGACGGATATTCTATCGGTGATATTGCCTACGACTGGGTGACCATACATGTAGAGAGTGATGGAATCTATACCTTTACAGGCGACACATGGGGAACCATGTATCCCGCTGCTTCGGGAATATGGGGGTATCAGATAACAGAAGGTACACGCGGACTGTTGGTCTTCAACCCGTTATATGACAATTATTACGGATACGATGTGGGAATCAAGCCAGAACAGCTACGCACTTTCCTGACCAAAACGGTAGAAGACCTGACTAATGAAAACGAGAACGAATATGCCAACGACCCAGCCTATGTACGTGAAGCATGGATAGCAGGAGGATACATGAACATGCTGTTCGATATGAAAATGCCACTGGAGAAAAAGCACCGGGTCAGCCTGATAAGACATGCAGATGAACAAGAGATAGGAGAAGACGGATATATCCATCTGGAATACCGCTACAACACATATGGAGACACGACAGACGTGTTCAATCCCGGAACGGAAGTGGTATGCTATAATCTCAACACACTCCCGATTGACCGTGCCAAAGGCATCAAGATGGAGGTCAACCATGCCGTTTACGGAAAACAAACACTCGTATTCGAAAACATGAATGAACCGACACCCGAACAGGCAAAATCCGTCCAGGCACCTTCATCAGAACAAGATATTTACTAAGAAGCTGTTTTGAATTTCTCCAAAAAGTTTTTCTTGGCTTGATGTATCCGTTTTCGTGTGTGCTTTGGGCGATTTTTTGGTCCTTTCCGCTCCTGTTCTTCGTCAGATAGCCCGCTATCTTCCTCATCACAAAAGCGAAAATGCCTCAAAAACTCATCCCAAATCATCGCACGATAAATTCAAAACAGCTTCTTAATGTGCCAATGAATAATAGGGCAATGTGCTAATTTATTTTCACATGAGCATATTGTTTATTGACCTATTCTTCTGTGTCCTTTGTGGTACCCTGTGGTCTCTGTGGTGAATAGTTATGTTTCATTAAAATGCACAATACCGCATATAGTATAATATGATTATCCGCATTTTGCCCAATTTGATAAATGTCCGCAACTTGCCCTGGATACAAATAACGCAGTAGTACTGCCTTTGCCAATGCAGTATATATTCATCAGCGGTTGCAGTATATATTCATCAGCAGATGCAGTATATATTCATCAGCGGTTGCAGTATATATTCGTTTTCATAAGTGATACGTCCGACTCACTTATGTTCATCCAAAAGCATGCTTGGCGTGTTCTACAACTTCATCACCTCCTGCTCAAAATCTTCTTTATTTACTTTCACCTTATTGCGGATACGGCTGCGGTAATTATATACCGTAGCAAGCGAATAGCCTAAGAAATGAGCTATACGGGCTGTATCAGTTACCCCCAAGCGGATCAGGGCAAAAATACGCAACTCCGTACTCAAAAGCTCTCCTTTTTTGGGGTATATTTTCCCGTCGTCCGTTAGCAATGCATTGAAATCATCAATAAAATTAGGAAAGAGTTCGAGGAAAGACTTGTCGAATTCCATATAAAAATTCTTTCGTTCATCGCGCAAAAACTGGTCGGAACGGATAGTCTTGAACAAATCGTCGATGCGTGAAGCCATTGCCAGTTTTTCCAACGAACGCCGGTATTGCTCCAGTTTGTCGAGATAACTTACGCATTTATCCAAATATCTGGCAATATACACTTCCTTTATTTTACCAGTTTGCGCCAACTTTTCGTTCACCGTCTTCAGTTCTTTGTTAGCCACCGAAAGGTTCACCCGCATGAGCGATAATTTCTTGTTCCATGAATACAGGCGTAACGCCACAATGACGAGCAGCACCGCTATCACCGCCAACGTAAAGAAAAAGATATTCATCATACGCCGTTCGTTCGCCACACTGTCAAAGTAGGCATCGTTGACGATGGGAAACACTTCTGTCACTTCTAAAAAACGCAAACGGGCGTTGCATGCAACGGCATCTTCCATCGAACAACGAAGATAGCGGTAAGCCCGTTCGATATCTCCCTGCCGGTAAAGCGCCCATGCCAGCCGCTGGAGGGAAGCGTATTCACGCACTGCCATGGTGAGGTCAATAATGGCGGTCTGTGCCAAATAATAAATCTGCATTTCGACATCGCCTTTAGCTTCATAGACTGATGCCAGTGTATAGTTGACATATGTCTTTTCCTGTATGCTCATCGGAGCAGACAAGGTTTTGTTCAGTACTGGAATGGCGGAATTAAATTGCGATTCGAGCAACATCTTTTCAGCCAGCGAAATGCTCCGTCCGGGACCTTCGGGCACCAGCATCAGCACCGAATCACGGTAGCAGGCAGTCTTGCGGATGTATTTTTCCTTCTCCGAATGGATAATGGTGTAATCCGCCATCCAACCGTAATAGGTACGCATAGCGTAGTAATACTTCACCCGCACATCCGGAGTCACCTGGTTGCGGTCTATCTGCTCTAAAGTCTGTAAGGCTTCATGATATGCCCCCATTACCCCCATCGCATCAGCACGGTTGATAATGATCTTGGTTTCCGCTCCGTTTTTTTTTACATCCTTTACGTATTTCTGCATTTCATCCACATAATGTAATGCCGAATCTGCCTGATAATGCAAGTATTGATTGAACAGTTCATCACAGATGGTATACTTCACCGCCCCGTCCCGTTCATTGGCAAGCCTCTGCTTCAATTGGGTTATTGCCCTTTCGCGCTCTGCCCTGTATTCATCCTTACGGGCGATAATTTCATCCAACTCTTTTAAAGTACGTTCATACACTTTCTCTTCCGCAAAAAGGTAAAAAGGCAAAAGAAAGGCAAGGAACACACCCATAATGAACTTTCTCATCATATCAAACCTTTTATATTTTACAGTCACTAAATCCAAGGCAAATATCTTACATTCTGAATCTTATCCTATATATGCCTTTATATTCCATTTCCAAAGATAGAAAATGTTTTTGAAATCTCCTATATTTGTTAAAAGAATAAATTCATTATAAATCCATTAATAACCACGACCATGAAAAAACTATGGCTTACACTGCTGGCAGCATTCGCCTTTCTGGGTTTCTGCCACGCTGCGCAATCTGTTGAAATCAAACGGGTAGCCCCAAACTTCTGGTGGGCAGACATGAAAAACCCGGAGTTACAAATCATGCTTTATGGCGACAACATCGCTTCTTCGTCTGTCTCCATTTCAGGTAAAAACATCATCTTGAAAGAAACGGTACGGCAGGATAATCCTAATTATCTGTTTTTATATGTAGACCTCTCGGACGCACCCGCACAGACTTTCGACATCAACCTGACGCAAGGAAAAAAAAGCACTACCATCCCTTACGAACTGAAACAACGTACACGCAAAGGCGAAGACGTGAAAGGATTCACTTCCGAAGACGTGCTTTACCTGATTATGCCCGACCGCTTTGCCAACGGCAATCCGGAAAACGACATTGTAGAAGGCATGAAAGAGAACAAGGTAGACCGCAATGACCCGTTCGCGCGTCATGGAGGTGACTTGGCAGGTATTGCCAACCATTTAGACTACATTGCCGACCTGGGCGTAACGGCCATCTGGCTCAACCCCACACAAGAGAACGATATGCCCAGCGGCTCATACCACGGTTATGCCATCACGGATTATTATCAGATAGACCGCCGTTTCGGAACAAACGAAGAGTTCAAGACTTTGGTTGACCAGGCACACAGCAAAGGACTGAAAGTCGTTATGGACATGATATTCAACCATTGCGGAAGCGAAAACTACCTGTTCCGCGACAAGCCATCGAAAGAATGGTTCAACTTCCATTCCGAATACGTACAAACCTCATTCAAGACGGCAAGTGTAATGGACGTACATGCCAGCCAGTATGAGAAGAAAATCGCCACCGACGGATGGTTCACCCAAGTGATGCCCGACCTGAACCAGCGCAACCGCCACGTGGCACGCTATCTTATCCAAAGCAGCATCTGGTGGATAGAATATGCAGGCATCAACGGTATCCGTCAGGACACTCATCCGTATGCCGATTACGATTTCATGAGTCAATGGTGTAAGGAAGTATTGGACGAGTATCCTTATTTTAATATAGTAGGCGAGACCTGGTTGAACAGCAACGTGTTGGTATCCTATTGGCAAAAAGACAGCAAACTGGCTGCTCCGAAGAATTCTAATCTGCCTACCGTAATGGACTTCCCCTTGCAGGGGCTGATGAACCAGGCTTTCGATGAAGAAACGACCGAATGGGCAGGAGGATTATACAAGCTGTATGATTATCAGACACAAGACTTGGTATATGCCAATCCGATGAGCCTGCTGACATTCTTCGATAATCACGATACCGCCCGCTTTACTACCGATGACGAAAAAGCGCAAAACATCAACCGCTATAAGCAGGCTCTGGCCTTTCTACTTACCACACGAGGCATTCCGCAAATCTATTACGGAACTGAAATCCTGATGACGGGTGACAAGGCGAAAGGAGACGGTGACTTGCGCAAAGACTTCCCCGGAGGCTGGACAGGGGACGCTACGGACAGCTTTACTCCCGAAGGACGCAAAGGCTTGCAAAAAGAAGCCTTCGACTTTACCCGTAAGCTTTTGAACTGGCGCAAGGGAAATGACGTATTGGGAAAAGGTTCGTTGAAGCATTATTCCATTCAAAGCGGAACGTATGTGTACGAACGCAAGTACGACGGACGTTCGGTGGTGGTAATGATGAACGGAACCGGTCAGGCTCAGACGCTCAATCTCACTCCGTACCGTGAAATCCTGCCTCAAGCGGAAGCCAAAGATTTTCTAAGCGGACGTACCGTAACATTGGGCGAGACATTGGAATTGCAACCGAGGGAAATCCTCTTGCTGGAGTTCAATTAAATGAAGAATGAAGAATTAAGAATGAAGAATACCTTTATGTCTTATTCTTCATTCTTAATTCTTCATTCTTCATTTAAATCCCGTTTCTATTTTACTACTTATAAACAATACTTAGCATATTAATTACCAGTAAATTACACTTTATACATCTTTATATTTTCCGTCATACGGGAAGAAATCGTTTGAAAGACACATAATTTTGCTTTCAGAAAATTGTAACGCAAATTTCATTAACTTTTAATACCTGATAACGTATGAACATCAAGAAAAGTTTTGCCCTCATGGCAATGTGTGGCTTCGCCTTTTGTGCAAGCGCGCAAAAGTTGACTTCGCCGGACGGAAATCTGGTGATGAACTTCAGCCTCAATGAGCAAGGCGCACCTGTGTACGACCTTACCTTTAAAGAAAAAACAGTCATTAAGCCCAGTACATTGGGATTGGAACTGAAACGGGAAGACCCCGAAAAGAAAACCGACTTCGAATGGACCGAAATGAAAGACAAAGCCGGAGTAGACAAACGGGCTAATCTGATGACCGGATTTAAAATCAAAGACACACGCACCTCTACATTCGATGAAACGTGGCGTCCGGTATGGGGCGAAGAAAGCGAAATACGCAACCACTACAATGAGCTGGAAGTTACCCTCGACCAGCCTATGAACAACCGTTACATCGTTATCCGCTTCCGCCTCTTTAATGACGGACTGGGATTCCGTTATGAATTTCCACAACAACAAAACCTAAACTATTTCGTTATAAAGGAAGAGCATTCGCAATTCGCTATGAGTGGCGACCACACTGCTTTCTGGATTCCGGGCGATTATGACACGCAGGAATATGACTACACGACTTCGCGCCTGTCAGAAATCCGTAGCAAGATGAAAGAAGCAGTTACCCCCAACTCATCGCAATATGTATTCTCTCCTACCGGCGTACAGACTGCACTGATGATGAAGACCGATGACGGACTTTACATCAACCTGCACGAAGCGGCATTGGTAGATTATTCGTGCATGAGCCTGAACCTGGATGACAAGAATATGGTATTTGAATCCTGGTTGACTCCTGATGCCAAAGGGGATAAGGGCTACATGCAGACTCCATGCAATTCGCCTTGGCGTACCGTTATCGTAAGTGATGATGCACGCGACATTCTTGCTTCACGCATCACCTTAAACTTAAACGAACCCTGCAAGATAGCCGACACGTCATGGATTCACCCCGTAAAATACGTAGGCGTATGGTGGGATATGATTACCGGACGCGGCACATGGGCTTATACCGATGATGTATACAGTGTGAAATTGGGCGAAACCGATTATTTGCAGACCAAACCGAACGGCAAGCACTCTGCCAACACCGAAAACGTAAAACGCTACATCGACTTTGCAGCCAAGCATGGATTCGATGCCGTATTGGTGGAAGGTTGGAACCAAGGCTGGGAAGACTGGTTCGGAAAGAGCAAGGATTATGTATTCGACTTTGTAACCCCTTATCCCGACTTCGATGTACAGGAAATCCACCGTTATGCAGCTGGTAAAGGCATCGAGATGATGATGCACCACGAAACTTCCTCATCGGTACGCAACTATGAACGCCACATGGACAAGGCATACCAGTTTATGGTAGACAATGGCTACAGTTCGGTAAAGAGCGGTTATGTAGGCGACATCATTCCGCGGGGCGAGCATCACTACGGACAATGGATGGTAAACCATTATCTCTACGCCGTGACCAAAGCGGCAGACTATAAGATTATGGTCAATGCCCACGAGGCAGTGCGTCCTACCGGCTTGTGCCGTACGTATCCGAATCTTATTGGTAACGAATCAGCCCGCGGAACGGAATACGAATCTTTCGGCGGAAGCAATGTGAACCATACGACTATACTTCCGTTTACCCGTCTGGTAGGGGGACCGATGGATTACACACCGGGCATTTTCGAAACAGATTGCAGCAAAATGAATCCGACCAATACGTCGCGTGTACGTTCTACCCTTGTGCGCCAGCTTGCTTTGTATGTCACGATGTACAGTCCGCTCCAAATGGCTGCCGATGTGCCGGAAAACTACGAGCGTTTCATGGATGCTTTCCAGTTTATCAAAGACGTGCCTGTAGATTGGCAAAGGACTGAATACCTGGAAGCTGAACCGGGAGAGTATGTCACTATCGCCCGTAAAGACAAGCATTCGAACGACTGGTATGTAGGATGTTCGGCAGGATATAACGGACACGAGTCGAAGCTTACGCTCGACTTCCTCGATCCGGACAAAAAATATGAGGCAACTATCTATGCCGATGCAAAAGGCACCGCATGGGACAATAACCCGCAGGCATATACCATTACCAAAAAGAAAGTGACCGCCAAGACCAAGCTGAACTTGAAAGCCGGCATCGGCGGAGGATACGCGATATCGATAAAGGAAATAAAAGATTGATTTTTTCAGGATTAGTTGGATGATTTTTTGAACACAGAGACACCGGGACACAGAGTCTTTTTATAGTTAAACTAAAGGCATAATCACAAGAGATAAAAATAAATCTCTGTGCCTTTGTGTCTCTGTATTCAAATTAAAGAAAGAAACATACAGTTCTCAATAGGTAAATACATAAACAAACGCATCCGCAAGTCCCCTCCTCTGGGAGGGGATTTAGAGGAGGCTACAGAAAGAGAGAACCAATTTTATTATTCATACTTAAACTAATAAACATGAAAATGAAAGATTTGAAAAGACGAAACAAGCTCCTGCTGCTATGGCTGGCGGGAATGCTGTTCTCCGTACAAGCCTTTGCGCAAAGCATTACGGTCAACGGAGTAGTGAAAGACAAAACAGGCGAAACCGTCATCGGAGCCAGTGTAGTGGTAAAAGGTACCACCAATGGAACGATTACCGATTTCGACGGTAATTTTACCCTTAATGCCCAAAAAGGTGACATTATCGTCATCTCATTTATCGGATATAAAACCCAGGAACTTCCTGCAGCGGCTAACATGAACGTAGTAATGGAAGACGATAGCCAAATGCTGGAAGACGTGGTAGTCATTGGTTATGGTTCGGTAAAGAAAAGTGACTTGAGTGGTTCTGTTGTAGCCATCGAAGCTGAAGAAATCAACCGCGGTGCGGTTACTTCTCCTCAAGAATTAATGCAAGGAAAAGTGCCGGGACTTTCTGTTACCAGCGGTGATGGTGGTCCAGGTTCAGGTTCTACTATCCGTATCCGTAGCGGCGCCTCATTGAACGCCAGCAACGACCCGCTGATTGTCATCGACGGTATTCCTGTTTCTAACGATGCTGCTCCGGGCACGCCGAATGCCTTGGCAACCGTAAACCCGAACGATATTGCTACGTTCACCGTATTGAAAGACGCTTCGGCTACAGCTATCTACGGTTCGCGCGCATCAAACGGTGTCATCATCATCACCACTAAGAAGGGAGCGGAAGGAAAGATTAAAGTGACTTATAACAGCACGTATTCTTATAAAGATCCGTACAACCGCGTGAACGTGATGAACGGCGACGAATTCCGCCAAACAATGCTGAACCAATATGCCGGACAAGACGTGTACAACACCATCGAAGCCAATTTAGGCATGTATCCCAACGTAAACACCGACTGGCAAGATGAAATTTTCCAAAGAGGCTTAAGCACCGACCAAAACATTGCAGTTGCAGGTAAGGCAGGTTTCCTTCCTTTCCGTGTATCGTTCGGTTATAACAAAGAACGTGGTACACTAAAGACATCTGACTATGAGCGTTATACAGCAGCCGTAAACTTAAGCCCGAAGTTTTTTGATGACCATTTAAGTATAGACATCAACGTAAAAGGGACTATCAATAACAACCGTTTTGCAGATTCTGGTGCAGTAGGTGCAGCTATTTCATACGACCCGACCAAGCCCGTCTATGCAGAAGGAAACTATACAGAAGGTCTTAACGGTTACAACGGCTTCTATAACCATACAAACACACAGGCTGATGGCACTTACATGCCAGATGTGAACGCTACGACCAACCCTTTGTCTCTGCTCCTCGATGTAAACAACCAAGGTACTACAAAACGTAGTTTGGGCAACATCCAGCTGGATTACAAGATTCACGGGTTCGAAGACCTGCGCCTGAACCTGAACTTAGGTTATGACGTTGCCAAAACCACAGGAGACAACTTTGTGAATCCCTACTCATTCCAAGCAACAAAAGATACCGACTTCCCCATGCTGGGACAAGGAGGTTCATGGAGCAATCTGCGCCGAAACCACTTGCTGGATTTCTATGCCAATTATGTACACTACTTCGAACCTATTAAAAGTAATGTAGATTTGATGGTAGGTTACTCTTGGCAACATTTCTATTACAATGACTTTACACAGCAGAAATCCAATCCGGCTGTAGGAGAATTTGCCGGTATCAGTGCCCCTGCAGGCTGGACATGGAACGAAAGCGAACAACGCTACTTGCGTGATGACAGCCGCCATAATCCGTGGGAGAATTACTTGGTTTCTTTCTTCGGACGTTTGAATTATAACTTAATGGATCGTTACTTATTGACAGCTACCTTACGCCGCGACGGTTCTTCACGATTCAGTGAAAACAACCGTTGGGGTCTGTTCCCTTCTGTAGCTTTGGCATGGAGCATCATTAACGAAAATTTCATGGAAAATACCCGTGATGTATTGTCCAACTTAAAACTCCGTTTAGGTTATGGTGTAACAGGACAGCAAGACATCGGTGACTATATGTATCTTACCAAATACGCTATCAGCAGCAACACCAATACAATGTATAACGGCACTTTCCTATTAAAGCCCGATGGCTATAGCCCAGACTTGAAATGGGAAGAAACACATACATATAATGTAGCTGTTGACTATGGATTCCTGAACGGACGTATCAGCGGTAGCTTGGAATTCTACATCAAGAAGACCAAAGACTTGCTGAATACGGTTAGCGCACCTGCTGGAACTAACTTCACTAACCAGATTACCGCAAACGTGGGTGAAATGGAGAATAAAGGTGTCGAATTCAATGTCAACGCCGTAGCTATCCAAACAAAAGACTTCTCTTGGAACATTGGTTATAACGTAACATGGAATGATAGTAAAATAACCAAACTGACTGCAGGGTTCAACCCTGACTATGAAGGTATTGTAGCTGCAACAGCACCTTTTGGTACAAACACACCATTATCGAGACATCAAGTAGGATACGCTCCCTATACATTCTGGACTTACCAACAAGTGTATGACGAGAATGGCAACCCTATCCAAAATGCGATTGTAGACCGTAACGGTAACGGTACGATTGACGATGGTGACCGTTATTTCACGAACAAGAGCCCGTTAGCTGACGTATATATGGGATTCAGTTCACAATTCCAATGGAAAAACTGGGATTTGGGCTTTAACTTGCGTGCCAGCATCGGCAACTACGCATTTAATGCTCAAGCAGCCGACAATGGTTCATATAACAATTATGGAGGTTTGGGAACTTTGTCCAACATCAACAAAGATGCCGTAGAATACACCAATGGGTTTAAGTACACCAGCAGCACTGAAGGCAAATTGACCGACCTTTATTTGGAAAACGCTTCTTATTTGAAGATGGATAATATCACATTGGGATACACTTTCGACAAGTTCTTTACCGATAAGATTTCGGGACGTATCAGTGCATCCGTACAGAACGTGTTCACTATTTCAAAATATTCAGGACTTGATCCGGAAATACCTGGTGTAAACGGTATAGACGGCACGATATGGCCACGTCCACGCACATTTACTTTAGGGCTCAATCTTAACTTTTAATACCATTAGATAATTATGAAACTGAAATATATTACAACATCCTTACTTGCAGCTGGTTTATTTTCTTTTACAAGCTGCGTAAACGATCTTGACGTATTCCCGTTGGATCCCAATGTGGTAACTTCCAATGTTGCATACGACAGTGCTGAAAGCTATACGATGGCTTTAAATAAAATCTATTCAGTATGGGCGCTATCCGGACAAAACGGTGCAGGCGATTCTGACATTGCCGGACTGGACCCCGGTAATACGGTATTGCTCCGCTGCTGGTTTACCCTGCAGACTACCCCTACTGACGAAACCAAGAACGCATGGCCTGATGCTTGGGTTTCTTCCATGAACTCCATTACATGGACTACGGCACAAGTTGAACCTATTGAAGGAGCTTACCAGCGCGCCATGTACATTGTAGCTTTGGTGAACGACTTCATGAAGAACATCGGCAACGCACCCACTGAAATCAATCAAGCCCAATATGCAGCCGAAGCCCGTTTCTGTCGTGCATTGGCATATTATTCATTGATGGATTTATTTGGACGTCCGCCTTTCATCACTGAATCCAACTATTCATTGACACCCACACAGTTATCACGTGCTGAATTATTCAATTGGATTGAAAGTGAATTGATTGCCATCTATGATGCTTTACCAGTGAAAGCTGATTATGGACGCGCTGGAAAAGCAGCGGTAGACGCTTTGTTATCCCGCATGTACCTCAATGCAGAAGTGTACACCGGTACAGAACGTTATACCGACTGCATCACCCGTTGTAATAATGTAATCAATGCAGGCTATAGCCTTGCCGATAACTATGCCGAACTCTTCATGGCAGACAACGGTGAGAACCCAGCGGCTAATAAGGAAATCATCTTCCCCATTATGGCAGACGGCGAAACCGCACAATCATACGGCATCGGAGCGATTATCCTTGGAACACGAGGAAGTGCCCAAGGTGCAGAAAGCGGCATTAGTGGCGGATGGGCAGGATTCCGCGGTACAGGCAATTTGGTGCGTGTATTCGAGTTCCCCAGCAGCGATGAATCTACTTGGACTGCCGACAACATCACCGACAAGCGAGGCATATTCTACAGCGAAGGAAAAAGTGTAGATATTACCACATCGAACCTTACTTTTGATACGCAGGGATGGTCTGTGTTCAAGTTCACCAACCTTGACAGTAACGGGAATCCAGGCAAGAACGCCACCTTCCCCGACACTGACTTCCCTTTCTTCCGCTTGGGTGAAATCTACCTGAACTATGCCGAAGCCGTAGCACGTGGCGGACAAGGTGGAAATTTAGAAACGGCTGTAGGATATATCAATGCCCTTCGCCTACGAGGCGGAGCTTCTACTATTGGCAGCAGTTGGCTGACCGCTAACGCCAATGTGGGTGGCACTAGTACCAGTGTACAATACGGCAACTTGTTGAATGAACGTCAACGCGAAATGTACTTCGAATGTACACGCCGTACAGATCTTATCCGTTATGGATTATTTACTTCGAATAACTATTTGTGGGTTGAAAAAGGAGGGACACCGACTGGTGTAGGCGTAGACAACCATTACAATCTTTATCCTATTCCAACCACAGATTTGAGCGTCAACGCTAGTCTGACACAAAATGAGGGTTATTAATTTACCGTTTAACTTTAAAGTAGAACAGAACATGAAAAAGCTACTCAACTATATATCTGTATTAGGAATAGCCCTAGCTTTCACCGCTTGTGAAAACGACTTGGAAAAAGTTACCTACAATGTGGAAAGCACAAAAGCTGCCGTTTTGGCTACTCCTGCAACAACCAGCTATGTACTGGAATCACGCTATTCGGAAAATACGGCGTTTACCTTGGAATGGACAGCACCAGACTTTGGATATGATGCCATTGTCACTACAACCATTGATTTTGACTTAGCGGGTAATGATTTTGCTAATGCCATACAATTAGCATCTGTATCAACCGCTACATCACAAGAAATAACCATAGGTACCCTAAATGCTAACATTCTCACATTGCTACGTACATACGGCATTGAAGAAGATTTTAGCGCACGCGATTTTGAAATCCGTTTGTCATCTTCTATTTCTGAAGCTGCAAACCCACTTCTTTCAAATGTACTGACGCTAAATATCACCCCATACAGTGCCGACATCCAATACCCTGAAGTGTACGCCGTCGGTGATTACAGCGGATGGGGATGGGATACCGCACAATCACTCTTCAGTTTCAGTGAGGATGCTGTTAACTTTGAAGGCATCATCGACTTTGGAGAAAACAAAGGCAAAGGCTTCAAGCTGACAGGAGACACTAATTGGGATAATGGAAACTGGGGACTTGACGGAAGTGCGGCTGCACCCGAAGCCGAAGCACCCAGCATACAACTGATTAACGATGGAGGATCGGGAAATATCGCTTGCTATAGCCACCGCTACTACCGCTTCCAGTTCAATAACTCAACGCTGTTGCTGACCAACAACCTCAGCTTCGATGCCTTGTTCTTGGTAGGCAGCGCGTCAGGGCTGACTTGGGATACATCCAAACCCGAAAATGAAATGCAATTCGATCCGGAACGCCAACGTTTCTATATTGACTACACATTTGCGGCAAACGATGAAATCAAATTTCTGACCGACAACGGTACATGGTTCGGAGGTACAAGCGACGGTGGATTGAACACGCAAGACAATATTAAGATCGCTACTGCGGGCAGCTATCGTATCTACGTTAACTTGAACAACTCAAGCAACATGACCTACGAACTTAATGATGAAGATTACGGAGCAGAATGATGAGCCGTTAAATGGCATATTCCGAATATTACTCAAAAAGTAATAGTTAAACTTACACTCAAGACAAAGCCCCCGGCTGCAAAGAGCGGTTCGGGGGCTTTTGTTATCCAGAAATGCGTATCTTTTCTCTAAAAAATGTTTTCTTTATCCTGCCAGTGTAGAATCTTACAAATTTGTATTATCCATATATGACATCTGTCATACGTAACAGGCAAGTGAGCATTTTTCCCCACATGCAGTGTGGGTTGTGTCCAATATAGCATCAATCCAAATGCATAATTTCATATCGCGCAAAGGATAACAACAAATTTCTGCATCCAATTTTCCCAAAAACTGGATGCCTTTTCGTACCTTTGCACAGCAAACACCTCGAATTATGAGAAAAGCAATCTTTTTATTAACCCTGATAGCCTGCAGCATCGCCTGCACGGGCAATCGCAAAACGAACAAATTTATGACAAACGGAGACGAAACTTTGGTATGTCTGGAAACCACAATGGGCGACATTACCGTAAAGCTATACAATGAAACCCCGAAACACCGCGACAATTTCATCAAGCTGGTGAAAGAGGGCGTGTATGACGGCACACTATTCCACCGCGTTATCAAAAACTTCATGATTCAGGCAGGAGACCCCACCAGCAAAACCGCCAATGATACGGCTTCATTGGGAAGCGGAGACGTGGGTTACACTATACCGGCCGAATTTGTCGACACACGCTACCACAAGCGTGGTGCACTGGCTGCCGCACGCCAGCCCGACAACGTCAATCCTGAACGCGCCTCATCGGGATGCCAATTTTATATCGTGACAGGTAACGTGTTCAGTGAAGACCAGCTTATCCAAATGGAAAAAAACATCAACCAAGGACGTCTGGACACCATCTTCCAGAACCTCGCCCGCAAGCACATGAAGGAAATCTACAAGATGCGCAAGGCTAACGATATGGCTGGCCTGCTTGCCCTTCAGGATACCTTGGAAGCGCAAGCCAAGGCACAACAACTGCAAGAAGGTATCCGCAGATTCACCCCCGAACAAATCAAGATTTACACAACAGAAGGCGGAGCACCCCATTTGGATGGCGACTATACCGTATTTGGTGAAGTAGTGGAAGGAATGGATGCCGTGGCACGAATTGAGGCAGCCAAAACCAACAAGGCAGACCGCCCGACGGAAAACATCCGTATCACCAAAGCAAGCATTATTAATTAATGAAGAATGAGGAATGAAGAATTTTCCATGCGGGCGAAGCGGTTCTTCATTCTTCATTCTTAATTCTTCACTTATATGATAAAGGTAAACCATTATACATTGGAAAACGGACTGCGTATTGTGCATAACGAAAACCGCTCCACCCAAATGGTAGCGCTCAATATCCTGTACAATGTAGGGTCGCGTGACGAAGACCCCGACCATACAGGATTCGCACATCTGTTCGAACACCTGATGTTCGGAGGTTCAGCAAACATCCCCGACTACGACACTCCCGTACAAAATGCCGGAGGCGAAAACAACGCCTGGACCAATACCGACATCACCAACTACTACATTACACTCCCCTACCAGAACGTAGAGACCGGCTTTTGGCTGGAGAGCGACCGTATGCTGAGCCTAGACTTCAGTCCTCAAAGCCTGGAAGTGCAACGGCAAGTGGTAATAGAAGAATTCAAACAGCGCAACCTGAACCAGCCTTATGGAGATGCCTCACACCTGCTTCGCGAAATGGCTTATCAGGATCATCCTTACCGCTGGCCCACCATCGGGAAAGAAATCAGCCATATCGCCAATGCCACACTGGAAGAAGTGAAAGACTTTTTCTACCGTTTTTATGCGCCAAACAACGCCATCTTATCCGTAACAGGGCACATCCCGTTTGAAGACACCGTACGTCTGGCACAAAAATGGTTCGGTCCCATCCCGGCACGCAAAATACCCGAACGCCACTTACCCACCGAACGGAAGCAAACCTCCGTCCGCCGGCTTACCGTAACGCGCAAAGTACCTATCGATGCCCTATATATGGCATTCCATATATGCAACCGGTTCCAACCCGAATATTACGTGTACGACCTCATCACCGACCTCTTGTCGAACGGCAGGTCATCGCGTTTTATCCAAAACCTGGTACAGGAAAAGAAACTTTTCGCATCCATTGATGCCTACATATCAGGAAGCCTTGACGAAGGATTGCTGCACATTACCGGCAAGCCTGCCGCAGGCATATCTCTGGAAGAAGCCGAAAAAGCCGTGTGGGAAGAACTGGACAAACTGAAAACGCCATCCGTCTCTGAAGCTGAGCTGGAAAAAGTGAAAAACCGCTACGAAAGCGAACAGATATTCAACAACCTGAATTACCTGAACGTAGCCACCAACCTGGCTTATTTCGAACTGATAGGCAAGGCAGAAGACATCAACCGCGAAGTAGACAAGTACCGGGCCATCACCACCGGACAAGTACAGGAAACTGCCCGGAAAACATTCGTGCCCGAAAATTGCAGCATTCTTTATTATAAAGCAAAAAACACATGAACACACACTACCGTGCCCTGCTTGGCTTAGGGCTTCCCATCGTTATCGGCCAGATAGGCGTCATTGTGCTGGGCTTTGCCGACACAATTATGGTGGGACACCATAGCTCGGTAGAGCTTGCCGCCGCCAGTTTTGTCAATAATATGTTCAATCTTGCCATCATCTTCAGCACCGGGTTTGCTTACGGACTAACACCGGTGGTGGGACGGCTTTTCGGAGAAAAAAAAACATTCGAGACCGGACAAGTGCTAAAAAACAGCCTGCTGGCAAATACCGTGCTGGCGGCACTGGTATGTGCCCTGCTACTGGCACTCTACCTCAATCTTGACCGGCTGGGACAACCCGACGAACTGATTCCCTATATGCGTCCGTACTTTATGGTGCTGTTCGTCTCATTGCCGTTCGTGCTGTGGTTCAATGCCTTCAAACAATTCTCCGATGGTATCACCGACACGAAAGTGTCAATGTGGATCCTGCTGGGCGGAAACCTGCTGAACATCATCGGCAACTATATTCTCATCTATGGCAAACTGGGGCTTCCTGAAATGGGACTGACCGGTGCCGGACTTTCCACCCTCATCTCCCGCATCCTGATGGTAGTGGCATACGTGGTTTTGTTTTTCTTCACCAACCGCTACCAGCATTTCCGCAAAGGTTTCTCCACAGGCAAGATCAATCGGGCCGACTTCACTCTGCTCAACCGGCTGGGATGGCCCATTGCTGCACAGATGGGTATGGAAACGGCCTCTTTCAGCCTCAGTGCCATTATGGTGGGCTGGCTGGGAAGTACCGAACTTGCCACTTACCAAGTAATGATAGCCGTGTCGCAAATCTGCTTTATGATGTATTATGGCATGGGAGCAGCCGTATCAGTACGCATCAGCAATTTCTTGGGGCAACATGATTTTTACAACGTGAACCGTACGGCTAATACAGGTTTCCATATCATTCTGGTAATGATAATCTGTACCTCCGTACCCATCTATCTGCTACGTCACCATATCGGCGGATGGTTTACCGATGATGCCTCTGTCAGCCTGATGGTGGCACAAGTCATTGTGCCATTCCTGCTCTACCAGTTCGGCGACGGACTTCAAATCAACTTCGCCAATGCCCTGCGAGGGATAGCCGATGTACGTCCAATGATGTTGTTCTCTTTCATTGCCTACTTTGTCATCTCACTCCCCCTTGGCTATATCTTCGGATTTACCCTCAATTGGGGCATCACGGGTATCTGGATGGCATTCCCGTTCGGACTCACCAGTGCAGGAATCATGTACTACCTCCGCTTCCGATATAAAGTAAAGACACTGGGCAATACCCGTTATTAATTGTAAGCGATGTGAATCAGGAGTTAAAAGCCTAGAGTCTTGCTGATGAAACCGGTGCAAAAGGGTATCGGCACCTGACTACAACTTGATGTTAATTGCTAATTGTTAATTATTAATTGATAATTGTTAATTACAAAAATGTTTTCCACTTCCACTAAAATAGCATTCGGATTTATCCTGCTGACCGCCCTGCTTTTCGGTGCTATCGGCTACATCTACCGCCAAATGAACTTACTTACTGCCCCTACAGGCATTGAGGAAACCATCAGTGCACGCCGGAAAACAACCCATCAGATAGTAACCAAGCTCTACGATGCCGAGATTATCGGACAGACACTGCGCGCAGGCAGCCTGGACGAATATCCGCGCTACAGAAAAACAATGAAAGAAACCGGCGTACTCATCGACTCACTCCGCAACCTGCTGACCGACACCCTCCAGCAAGCACGTCTGGACACCGTAAGCTTACTTCTGAAACAAAAAGAATGGAACATGTTGCGCGTACTGGAAGTAATACGCGAAAGCCCTACCGATGAACTTTACCGCCAGCAGATAGACAGCCTCATCCTGCAACAAGACTCTATCCTGAGCGGCACACATGTGCAGCGCCGTATCGTAACACACCGCAATACCTACACCATCCATCATAAACCCAAGAAATTCTTCCGCCGGCTAGCCGACCTCTTTGCTCCGGGAAAGCCCGACTCTACCCAAGTGAACAACGTTGTGCAAGAGGTATATACCGATACCATCGATGAAGCATACAATCCTGTCGATACCATCGCCAGTATGCTCACCACCATTCAACACAAGGTGTTCCAAAGCCGGCAAGAACAACAACGCACCCTTGACGTACGCATCAACCAGCTCCGCATAGCCGGAAACATGCTAAGCAAACGGGTAAACCAATTACTGGATACCATTGAAGCCGATGAACAGGCAGCCATGGAGCGCCGCGTAATGCACGAACACGACATCCGCCAGCAAGCCGCACATACAATGGCTACCATAGCCATCCTTGCCGTACTGTTGGCACTGGTGTTTTTCATCATCATCTGGCGCGACATCACCCGAAGCAACCACTATCGTCACGAACTGGAAAAATCGAAGCAATATGCCGAAAACCTCCTTCTGGCACGCGAAAAACTGATGCTCACCATTACACACGACATCAAGGCACCCGCCGGTTCCATTATCGGATACATAGACCTGCTCATCCGCCTGGTGAACGACCGGCGCCAGCTGTTCTACCTGCACAATATGCAAAACTCGGCACGCCACCTGCTCGACCTTGTCACATCCTTGCTCGATTACCACCGGCTGGAAGCAGGCAAAATGGACCTGCATCCTGTCAGCTTCAATCCTCACGAACTGTTCGATAATATTTACCACAGCTTTTTACCTATTGCCGAAAAAAAACAACTTGCTTTCATATTCGATGAACATGTAACTCCATCCCTGAACCTGGAAGGTGACCCCTTCCGTATCCGGCAAATAGCAGAAAACCTGCTGTCGAACGCGCTGAAATTCACAGAAAAAGGTTCTATTACCCTAAGCATCAGCTATAGAAATAACTCTTTCCAGTTCAGTGTGAAAGATACTGGATGCGGTATGACTTCCGAAGAACAGGCACGCATATTCCATGAATTCACCCGCCTGCGCAGCGCACAAGGGCAGGAAGGTTTCGGACTAGGCCTGTCCATTACACGCAAACTGGTGGAACTGCTGAAGGGAGACATCCACATCCAGAGCAGCCCCGGAAAGGGCAGCGTGTTCCACATATCGTTTCCCCTTCCCCTAGCCCAGACAATACGTCCGGAAACGACCGACCCCATCAGACTACATGCCGACAGGCAGGCACACATCCTGCTTATCGACGACGATCGTATCCAGCTGAATCTCACCGAAGCTATGTTCCGCAACCTCTTCGCACACCTTCCAGCAAGCCAAATCCCTTTCATACACTGCTGTACCCGTCCCGAAGAATTGTTCCGCCTGCTACAGTCGGAACCTGTCGACCTCATCCTGACCGATATCCAGATGCCAGTCATGAACGGTTTCGAACTGCTGAAGGAAATACGTAAGCAAGACACACCACAAGCACACACCGTGCCCGTTATCGCCATCACTGCACGAAGCGACATGAGCGAAACGGACTTCCACACGCAAGGATTTGCAGGATGTCTTTACAAACCTTTCAACCAACAGGAACTGCTGAAGATATGCCAGCACACGCTGCATACCGACTGGCAAACCACTCCGGTTCCGACCAAACAATTGCCCGACACATCTATAGAAAAACGGTTCAACTTCAACCCTCTGACTGCTTTCTCGGAAGATGATCCCGAGGCTGCCCGCCAAATTATGAACACCTTTCTTACCGAAACACAGAAAAACCGCGAACACATCCTACAAATACTGGAAAACGGCACCGTACGCCAGTTGGGTGAAATTGCCCATAAAATGCTGCCCACTTTCACAATGATAGAAGCCCGGCATGCACTCCCTTCGTTACTATGGTTGGAAACACACCGTGGAGATACCACCTGGAGCGAAGAAACGCGCACACATGCCGACAACCTATTGAAGTGTATCGATGAAGTGATGGAAGAAGCAAAACGGTTTACAACATGAGAAAACTGTTTCAGAGGCAGAAGATGGAATATTTCCCAATGAATCCGCAAACAGCCAATTTGGCAAAATGAGGATATTCTTTAAAAGAATAATATATAAAATTCACCACAGAAGGCACACAGAGTCTTTTCTATTTACGAGTTGACAATTTACTATTCCGACATGAAATCGTACATCGTAAAATCGGATAACAGCAAACAGATATTCCCCAGTGTCCTCTCCTGTGGTGAATTGTTTTATCATTTACCGCAAAGATATACTTTTTAAGCCATAATCAAACTATCCGGCAAGAATAATCACCCACCTGCCTACAGTTTCATCTGCTTCAGCCTCATCAATGCTTCAATGTAATAATAATCGGCATAGATGATTGCCGCATCGATTTCGGAATGACTCGGATAATTTCCGGTGGAATGCAACAGGAAAGCCGGCTTGCTTTTCCCGCTACGGTATTTGTCCGAACTCAGGCTTTCCAGCATACAGACTGCAGCCTTCTTGTATTCCTGCCCCTTTTCCGGTGATACATATCCGGATAATTCAAGCAATGCCGAAGCTACTACACAGGCAGCCGAAGCATCGCGGGGCGCGTATGGAATGGCAGGGTCATTAAAATCCCAATAAGGAACATAATCATCGGGCAAATGTTCCAGATACACGTCTGCCACCTTTTGCACGAAATCGAGGAAACGCGGCTCTTTCGTTTCGCGATATACCACCGTATAGCCATAAATAGCCCATGCCTGCCCACGTGCCCACATGCTGTTATCGTCATATCCCTGATGGGTGACTCCCTTGACAAACTCGCCCGTCAAGGTATCATATACAGCCACGTGATACGATGTATAGTCGGGACGGAAATGATATTTCATCGTGGTATCGGCGTGGGACACCGCCATATCATACAGCTTTTTATCGCCTCCGTTCTTTGCCGCCCAAAACAACATCTCCAGGTTTATCATATTGTCCATTATGGTATTATGCCCACCAAACATGGCTACATTACGGGGCCACGAAAGCATGGTACCCACCTTCGGATTGAACAATGCCGAAAGGGCTTCGGCACTGCGCAAGATAGCTTGCCGATAAGATTCATTACGTGTCAGGCGGTAGCCGTTCCCATAACTGCAAAACATCAGGAATCCCAAATCGTGGTCGTATGCAGGCTCATAGGTGAGATATTCTAACGAAGCGGTAAACTTCTCTGCCTCCTGCCGGATGGCAGGGTCGTTCGTATACTCATAATCATACCACAGGATACCAGGCCAGAAGCCGGCACACCACTCATCCTTTGTCACTTTGCTGCAGTACCAATGCGAGGCACTGTCGGCTATGTTCCGGGGCATCATCGTATAATCTACTCCCCCGTCGCGTTGAGCCAGCTCGTCTAACGTGCGGCGCACCTGAGCATCACAATATGCCAATGCTTCGTCTGCATCAAACCGCCCGGACACATCGCCAGATTTTGTATCTGCACAAGCCGTCAGACAAACTAACCCGATTCCAATCAACCAATTTCTTGTTTTCATATTTTCCTTCTATTGTATGTTATAATAATTGTCCTTGATAAGATTCCACTTTTCTGTCATCCTGGTCCGACACGGGAACCAGGCGAACCGCCGCCCCTCCGCGTGGCTTCAAGGCAAAGCGCAACGCCTGTTTGCCATCAACCAACCATTCGGAACATTTCACTTGCGTACGTGTGCCCGTCTCTTCTCCACCGTCGGCATACACATAGGCAATGTATGTCTGCCCTTCATCAAGAAAAGACAAGTCAATCTGCCGGGAAGAAGCTTCGTTGTTACCCAACAGCCCTACGAACCAAGTCTTTCCGCTGCGGCGGGCTATGCTCACATACTTGCCCGGCTCTCCTCCCAAGACTTTCGTGTCATCAAACACCGTCTGCAACTGCTCGAACCACGTTATTTCGGGTTCGCCTCCATAGAACGAAGGCTTATCATACCAGAACAGTGTCTGCAACGGGCTGTAAAATACCAGCGATGCAGCCAATTGATGAGCGTGGGTGGTTTTCAGACGCTTGTCGTAATAACAGATGGTATAGTCTGCCGCCCCGTTTATCATACGGGTAAAAGGCAGAATGGTATTATGCGTGGCATCGGGAAACTCCTCGTTGCCATGGATGCCTTCCTGCGTCAGCAAGTTGGGATAGGTACGACTGAAACCCGACGGACGGAACTCGTCGTGGATATTTATCATCAGCCGGTTCTCGGCAGCATAGCGTACCATGTCGTGTAACCATACCGCCCAACGGTGGGAAGCATATTGCACAAAACCCGACTTCACGCCCACTACGCCCCATTTGCGCAGCAGCGGGAACAGCTCACGCATCTGCTTCTGCAAGGCGTGCTGGTTGACGTAAAGCCATACCCCTACACCTTTCTTCTTCCCGTATGCTATCACCTTGGGCAAGTCGAGTTTGGACACCACCTGCGTGGCATCTCCGTCGAATGAAGTACAGGGCATATACCATTGCCAGTCGAACAACATATAAGGAATCTTGTGCGCCGCGCAAAAATCAATTGTCTCCATTGCCCCAGCCGTGGTAAGCGTGGTCTCGCGCATAATCTTGCCGGGCTTTATCCACGAGACATCGGCTATCTCGCACGGCGGGTTCAGATTTTGGATGATATCGTTATGCTCCAGCAATTCACCGGGCTTGTCCGCCACCATAATCACTTTCCACGGCGAAGCGAAGTAGGTCACGGCATCCACCGGACTGTACATCACCGACGTCAAGGTATTCGGCTTCTCCTGAGAGGCGAGGAACTTGGTCAGGCACCAGTCGTCTACATCGGCATCAGCCAATGCCATCCACGTTCCGCCGGGAAGTTCCAGCGTCAATGCACGCTCCACCGGCTGTTTGAGCGCATTTACATCCACGTGCTCGAACGGAGCCTGCGCCCACTGCTCCGCCCATGCCTTCGTGCCTTCGGGCAGCGTATATTCTGTCAAGTCACCCACGACCTTATGGAAGATGGCCTGCGGATGCTCAGGGAAGAAATAGCGGAAGGCGATGCCCTCATCATACGCACGTACCTCGATGTTCATCCGGTAACCCGAACCGTCCTTGCGCGACAGGTACAGCGTACCGCTATTGTGGCGGTCGCGCACCGTGCCCCGTTCGCCATATAGCGGATGCCATGTCTCGTCACAACTCCCGTACGACACCGAGTCAGCCTCCATCGTATCCACCCAGCAGTCGGGCTGGGGAAGGCTGCGCTTGCCCAACGCCATCTCCCATACCCGGTTGTCCAACTCCAGTCCTGCACGCGACGGACCAATCACCTTTTCACCTTTATAATACACTTGATAACAAAGCACATTCGCCCCCGACGCCGAACGCGACATGTAGAACTCGACCTGCTGCATCCCGTCGGGCGACTTCACTTCCAATTTCTCCTGTGCGGCAGCGTACATCGAAACGCCCGCCACACACATCATTATTCCTGCTACAAAATGTTTCATACGAATTTAGTCTTTTTGTTAAGGAATACGAACGAACAGGCAAAACCACTCAACCAAAACGCAATTATTTTTCATCCGGACGAATTTTTCTGCAAATCTGTTGGCTAAACGCAAGAAATCCATACCTTTGCCCCCAAAGAAACAAACCTACTTAATATAAAAAACCTATGAACAAGATTGTACTTCTGACGGCAACGGCTCTGGGAGCCTGCCTGTGGGGATGCGGAAATCCCCAAACGGTCACCGTGACCGTAACCAACCCGCTCGATGCCGAACGCACGGGCGAAATGATAGAAGTGCCCGCCGCACAAGTGTTCCAATCGCTGAACCTGCCCGACACGGCACACATCATCGTCTGCAACGCACAAACCCAAGAAATCCCTTACCAGCTTACCCACGACGGAAAACTGATATTCCCCGTATCGGTATCGGCAAAAGGAACCGAAGCATATACCATCCGGCAAGGGACACCGGCTGAAACCGACACCGTAGCATACGGAAGGCATTACCCCGAACGTCTGGACGACATAGCCTGGGAAAACGACCGCGCCGCCTACCGTGCCTACGGACCCGCCCTGCAACAGAAAGGCGAACAGGCATACGGCTACGACGTGTTCACCAAGAACACCGGCCGCCTGGTAGTGGAAGACCGCTACGCAATGGAACTGGACACCGCGGCCTGGGCAAAAATCAACGCCCTGCGCAAGGCTGGCAAAAAACAGGAAGCCGACGAACTGGTACGTCAAATCTCCTACCACGTAGACCACGGCAACGGAATGGACTGCTATGCCGTAGGCCCCACACTGGGCGGAGGCACCTCGGCACTGATGCCCGACTCTGCCATCGTCTATCCGTATTGTTATAAAGAATATGAAATTCTGGACAACGGTCCGTTGCGCTTCACCGTGAAACTTACCTTCAACCCACTGGTAATAGGCAATGACTCGGACGTAGTGGAAACCCGCATCATCCGGCTCGACAAAGGCTCGCAGCTGAACCAGACTACCGTGACGTATGCCAACCTGAGCCAACCCACACCTGTGGCAGGAGGAATCGTGCTCCATGCCGCCAATGCCGAAGGCTATGCCCACAACGCACAGGAGGGATATATCGCCTACGCCGACCCTACCACCGAACCTCAATCGGACAACGGCATCGTCTACGTAGGTGCCGTATTCCCCGATACGACGGTGCAGACCAAAGTGCAGCTCTTCGACAAGCCCGCGGGCGATGCGTTGGGACACGTATTAGGAATCTGTACCTACCGTCCCGGCGACACCTTCACCTATTACTGGGGTTCGGGCTGGAGCAAATACGGCTTCGACACGGATGAATCGTGGACCGATTACCTGAAAGCCTATGCAAAACAGGTGCGCCACCCGCTGCAAGTGACCGTAAAGTAAGCTTTCCGGCACCTTGAAAAACATGTAAAATGCAATTCAGAGGTCTGAAACAGGCTTTGCAGACGTGCAAAATCCATTTCAGACCTCTGAATTTGACTTTGCACCACTTGCAAAGTCTGTTTTAGACCTCTAAAATCCATTTTGCACCGCTTCGAAAGCCGATTTAGACCTCTGAAAACCATTTTGCAAGTGGTGCAAAGCCTGTTTCAGACCTCTAAATTCCATTTTGCATCACTTCGAAGGTGCCAGTAGGACGAATTGTTTTGAAACGCAGATTTTCGCAGATTTGATTCACATTGAAATTTATAATCTGCGAAAATCCGCGTGAATCTGCGTTTCTTCATCATGCCGCTTCATTTATACGTTTACCTATTCTTTTATGTCCCAATACACCACGTAACGCTGGCGGTGCACATCGTAAAGGGGCAACACCGTCACGCCGTCTGCCGTGCGGAAGCGCAAACCGTCCTCCGAAATCCGCTGCACGCTGTTTTCGGGATGCCCGGCATCCCACTTCAAGCCGGTGGGCAACCCTTCGGGGATATGGTAATCGTAGGTGTAATAGTCGTTATACTTCGATGGGTCCGAATCGGGGGCAGGCGGCAGCATTCCTTCCGTACCCAAAGCTCCGGCAAGCACCACCGGTCCGTAGAGCAGGGCGGCACGGCGAGGATTATCGGGCGCAGCCTCCAACGTCAGGTGCATCGGATAGGTCGCTTCGATGCGGTCGCCATCCTTCCACTCCCGTTCTATCGCGATATACGAGCCGGGCTGCTGGCGTACCTTCACCCGCTTGCCATTAACACGGACTTGCACATCTCTGCTCCATGAAGGATAGCGCAGGCGGAACGTAGTGCGCACCGCTCTACCGGCTCGGCAGTCTGTACCTTTCCGGCGATGCCGTATTGCCAAGCCACTACGGTAACCTTTATCGGGAATCTGCTGCGAGGAGGTATCGGTGTAAAACGCAATTCATTGCCGCTTACTTCGGCGGGTCCCTCCTTTACGTAATAACGGACAGGCAACCCACAATCGGATTCCGCATGCAAAACGAGACGTTCCGTGCCATGCCGGACATCATTCAAGCTGGGAAACAATATGCTTTGCCTCTTCCCCTCTGTTATCCGAAGAGGAACTTTCATCTCCAACTCCTGCACCACACCTTTATATACTTTATCCCCCGGATGACTTGCGACCAATGTAATGCTTCCGCTCCTCCGTGGATTATCCATCCCTATCCGGCTAAAACTGAGCACAAACGTTGTATCGTCCACTTTCTCAACCGGACCACACACACAATCTATACGAATAGCACCTGCGGCATGTTCATCAGTCCTAACGCTGCGCGTACTGTCTGTAAAACAAGTCTGCAAATGAAAAGTCACCCCGTCCGCTTCAGGAGAAAAAGGCACAGATATACGTACATGGGCTTTCGAATCATACTTCACCAACCCGCCCTTTTGTCTGATGCCGATGTATTGCATCCGCTTCCCCAGATGCTTGCGGTAACGGGATTCGGTAAGCTCTGCCATTTCTTCATCGAAATACCAAAACGCATCGTGAGTATCGCCTTTATAATCCGAATAGGGAGCTGGTTTCGGACGCTTGCCTTCCACCGGACTCCAACGGGAAGCCAGCCAGCCTGCCCGTACATTTACCGGCTTCAGCTTACCCGAAGCCTCATCCAGCCGATGCTCCATCGCTTTTCCGATAAACAATGCGATATATGCTGCCGTCTCGTCCGCCACATCGAAATGTCCCCTGCCCGTATCGCACAAGAAAGAGATACAACTTTCGGGATACATCATGCGGAAAGCCAATGCCGGATTGACCCGTGCTTCCCACCATTCGTATTCACCTTCAATCATCAGCCCCGGAATACCATCGATGTTCCGCGTGCGTCCCCACTCCAGATTTGCTCTCCCGTATCCAGTCAGATTGGTGCGCGGAGCATCGCCATGTAAGGAAATGACAGCCAATGTCCGCTCCGGATTCCATGCGGCAAAGTTCCATGGGAAAGTAGCTTGCGCCGAGTGCCCTATCGGCACAATCGGCACGTCAACCAGTTCCGTATATCCGCTCACTTCCGCCAAGTCGGCAAGCATCTTGTCGAAAACTTCCTGTACACCGGTTGTCACATCCCACCGCTGGTCTAATTCAGGCGTAATCCATATCAAGGCAATTCCTAACCGCCCCATCGCCTCACGAAATGCAGAAAGATGAAACAACGTTTCTTCCGACATATTCTGTTGTCCCACCATTACCGCCTTCACCCGTTCGCACGCAGGAGGTATCCACAGGAACGCTTCCTGCGGTTCCCCTGTTTCTCTTGACACGCATCCTTTCACCTTTACCGACCATTGCCATTCGGCGGCGGAAAGAACAGTTCCACACAACAAACATATTAAACATACAATACCTAATTTTCTCATTCTACTCTATTTTTTATATTTCACATCCAACAAACCATTCTGATAATTCACATGCATTGCTTCGCCGTTCACAATCAAGCGGGAAGGACGTTTTCCCGAACGGAAAGACGCATTTACATAAGGTTGTCCGTCTATCCATAAGTTCAAATCTCCACCGGCTGCCTTTTGTACAAAAAACAACTTAGAAAGTGAAGCAAAATACGAAACCCCATCACGGCGCAATGCACTGCCATAAGCCAGGAACAGTTCATCCGCCTCAGTAGGATTATCTCCCTCCGGATAAGACACGGCAAACATATAGGCATCGGTTACCCAACCATCCGCTTCTATCCACGAATTGCTATGCATCAACCGTCCGTCTGCCAACTGGTTGATGTAAATGTCCGTCACTTTTCCTTTATTTCGGATACGAAGTCCAATCCAGCCTTTTCCTTCCCTTCGCTCCATAACCGGAAGTTCTTTTTGAGCCACACTGTCTTTCAAGATGATAGCCGTCACTCCTTTAATCCGGTCAAACTTCCCGGGTAAATGAAACGAATAATAAGTTTCCGTCCCTTTCAAATCTTCGGTAGGAGCAGAAATGGCTTCCCAATATAAATCTTCCGGATAATCGTGTACAAAATCAGACAATGCCAACAAACAGGGATAAAGCGGGCGTATCACCACCGATGCATCTCCTTGGGTAACCGTAACATCCGCACCCTTCTTCTTCCAAGCACCACCCGGATGCCATAACCATTCAAACTCACCGTAATCGTGTGTCTTCAGGTCATCTATGATATACACTACGTCATCCATCCACAAGAAATGGCGGAAGTTCCGGCTAAACTTATCAGATCAACCTAAAGCATTCGTCAAACAGTTCCACTGTACGTTCCCTACGTATCTCCGTCCGCATATCCAGTCCGTTCGATGAGACAAAACCGTTCGTCAGGTCAGGCATTTCCGGATTAACCCGCTTACGTACCAAATTAAGTGATTTTGCCAAATCGGCATCACTTATCTCATTATCACGTTCAAATACAGCCTCCGCATAGTTCAGCAACACTTCCGCATAACGGATAATCGGATAATCATACCCTTCTTTACCTGTTGCCACTCCATCGCGTTCACAACACCATTTTTGAGGAAAATACCCTGTTCCTGTAGCAGGAGAGAAGTTCTTGAATGCAGCATTGGCTATCTCTTCCGCACTTCCCGTCCAATCTATCCGTCCGCCTCCTGTACTCCAATAATTCCGTCCTGGAACCATCAACGTATTCTGCATACGGTTATCACGCCCTTCGTATTCCGTATCCATTTCGCTATAGTTCCAAGTCTCAGGATCAATGGGCAACCCGTTGCTTTGCAAATACATATTCGCCATTTTCCGGGTAACATACAACGCATTTCCCAATCGTCCTTGTGTTATATTGAATCCTATCGGATTAATTACACCATCATGCCTACGGGTAAAGATATATTCTTTATTAGCACTTTTCGTAATTCCTGCCGGATTGGATTTTTCATTTTCAAGGATAAACAAATACTTGTATGCCCAAATACCTAATTCACCTGGCTTAAACAATTCAAATGTCCCACTGTTTATCACTTCATTGGCAGCCTGTGCAGCCATATCCAATAATTGGCGCGACCGTTCCGTATTCTGTCCGTTGCCTTCATGAAACTTCTGCCACGTCCCTTCGTAAAGAGCCACCCTTGAAAGGAAAGCATAAGCCGCTTCACTGGATACTCTTCCTTCGTCTGAAGAAGCAATCTCCTTAAAAGCCGGGAAGAGCTTCTGCAGCTTCCTGCAAATCTTGTATGATAAAATCTATTACTTCTCCCCTTGGATTACGCTCCTGTTGCATTTCCGGATCTGTTACATCCAACGGCTTTCTCACTATTATCACATTACCGTAAATCTGCACCAAATCAAAAAAACAGTAAGCCCTGAAGAATTTAGCCTCTGCCACATAAGTCTTTATGTCCTCGGGTGTGGCATACGATTCAGCCTGTTCCAAAAGAATATTTGCCTGACGGATACGGTTGTAATTGTCGGTATAGTTTTTATCCGATGAAGGTACCGTATTTGTTCCGTTACTATAAAGATCCAGCACCAATCCGGTCTGTATGTCCGAACGTCCGTCACTGTGTGCACTTCCGTCTAATTGACGGAAATCGCGTGTCCATCCGTAAAATTGCGTGGAAAATAGTTTGAATTGATCCGGAGTTTGCCAATAATTCGTATCAGCCAGTTGTGTTTTCGGATCGAAATCCAAGCAAGAGGGAAAAGCCAATGCTGCAACAATCCCCAAGATGATATGTAACTTCATTTTTTTCATTGTGTCAATTATTTAAAATGTTGCATTAATACCTACTGTAAATGTTCTGTTAAACGGATATCGGTCTTTGCCTGAAATTTCCCGAGTAGCTTCCGGATCCCAACCGTCGTGAATGTATGTCTTTTCCCAAATGTCCGCCCCAGCCACATAGACTCTCAGGTTGGTCATGAAATTGCCCATCTTGTTCAGTACAGACTTAGGCAAAGTATATCCCAATACAATATCTTTCAAACGCAGATAAACACCATTATCGACCGACCAAGTAGACGCGATATAATTATAATTAGAGTTTATGTAATTTAGATTTGTTATATATCGCGCATACGCGTACCTTTGCAACATGAATTACCACGACCATAAAGACAACAGCAAAAGTTTCCGTGCCTTGACGGGAGTTAGCCATGAACAGTTTTGTGCGCTTCTCCCTTATTTCGAGGCTGCGCATGAGGACTATTTGTCCGAGTATGAAATGACCGGGGAACGCCGTAGCGGAAAACGCCGCAGTCCTTCCATCTACAAGAACAGCCCCCTTCCCAGCATATCCGACCGCCTGTTCTTCATTTTGGTTTATTTGAAAAACAACCCGTTGCAGGAATATCATGCGGCCTGTTTCGGAATGAACCAGAAGCACTGCAACATATTCATCCATTGCCTGACTAAAATCCTTCGTCTGTCCCTTAAAGCGAAAGGTCTTGTCCCCGCAGAAACCGACAAGGAGCTTGCCGAACGGCTGGCGGAACTTTCCAAGGAGGGGGACAAGCCGGTGCTTCTTCATGACGGGACGGAACGGGAGATTCCCCGTCCGGCAGACCGGGACATGCAAAAGGAGCGTTACAGCGGCAAGAAAAAACGGCACACGGTCAAGAACGCCGTCATTGTAACGATGGCTTGTCTGGTCATATTTGTCAGTCAGACCGTTTCGGGCAAGACCCACGACAAGAAGATGGCTGACACAATGTATTCTTTTCCTGTGCCTTGCACCTTGTATCAAGATACGGGATACCAAGGCTATGAGCCTGAGGGGGTGGAAATCATACAGCCGGTCAAGAAGCCCAAAGGGAAAGAGCTTTCCAGGCAGGACAAGGAATACAACAAGAAAGTTTCCGCCATCAGGGTGCGTATAGAACATGTCATAGGAAGCGCGAAAGTCATGCGCATCGTCAAAGACGAGTGCAGGCTCAGGGCAAACAACTTTGTAGAAAACATCTTTTCCACATGTATGGCACTGCATAATCTCAGAATTAAAATCAACCCTTGGAACTATCATAACTAATTTACATAAACTCTATTTTATTGTCTCTTGTTTTATACTTTCAAATCCATCCGTTCTTGAATTTCCCCGTTTACAAGTCCCTGTCATGCCCCAACTAAAAAACTTACCAACTAAAAAACTCAAAAACTTACAAACTCATATACATTGGCGGATGAACTCGCGCACCTCCTTGCGACTGATGAAGAGATGATTCTCCACCGTACGCTTCGACAGGTTCAACTCCTCCGCTATATCGTCTGCCGGCTTATCCTGAAAACGGCTCATTATATATACCTTGCGGCGCTGTTCCGGAAGCGCGGAAACCCGTTGGCTTTCCAACCTCCGAAGTTCGTCCGCCACTATCCGGCTTTCAGGCTCCACGGTAGTGACCGGGAGCGTATCATATAAATACCTATCGATTTCCTGCCTTTTATAATAACGACGCAGGTAGTCGTTCAAAAGATTACGCACAATAGTAAAAAGAAAATACTTCAGCGTGTCACGGCGGATCATCATCCGATATTCAAGCAATCGTAGAAAAGCATCCTGAATCAGGTCTTCCGCATCGCTCCTGTTCTCGATGCGCCGGCAAATATAGAAGAAGACGGATTGGCGGTATTCTTCATAATATTCGGTTATCAACCGGTCAGATAGTTTAATACGGTTTTCCATGCCATTAGTGTTTTGGTTTTATGATTACGCTGCAAATGTAAAGAGGAAATAAGAAATACAAAACTTTTTACCAGTCAAAGCTATCTCATGCAATGGATACAGACCAATAAGCAAATAACAAACTCATAATCAATATAATATGAAATAGCAGCAGAAAGTCTCAAATAATTGTGTGATACGCTAAATCGAAGTTTTTTCCAAAAAAAACCGATTTTCACTAAGTGTTATCCCCTACTTGTCCGTATACATACCCAAAGTCTAACATTTATAAATAACATTCATGATGAAACGAAAACACATTTTTCTGGCAGCACTTGCCTTGTTGTTGGTATCAGGAAATCCAACAATATGCCGGGGACAAGAACTGGTCACCTATCCGGCTCCCGCATCCGAAGAAGTTACAATGAAACAAGACTTCACTGTCCAGGTAAAAACACCGGAAGGCGAATGGAAAAACGTAGATACGTATGCCGTCAAGGTAAAAGCTCCCGACAACGTAGAACTCGCCTCTTTGGCTTATTTCGACTTTTCCGGTACGGTAGAAGTGAAAGTCACGGCAAACGCATCGGTTGAACAGGCACGTATCCGCCCCCTCTCTTACAACATCCTGCCCGATGTAGACGGGCGCAGCATCACGTTCCGACTGGACAGGCCGCGCAATCTCTCGGTAGAGGTAAACGGCGATATCTTCCATAATCTGCACCTCTTTGCCAACCCCATCGACACAAACCGTCCGGCAAAGCCCCGGACGACGAAAGACTTCATCTACTTTGCACCCGGCGTGCACCAATTGCCGGGCGATACGCTCAACGTCCCATCAGGAACCACAGTCTATGTAGCCGGAGGTGCGGTAGTAAAAGGATGCATTCACGTCAAGGATGCACACGATGTGAAAATAGCAGGCCGAGGCATTGTGCATCCCGACAAAAGAGGAGAAGGAATCAGGGTAAGCCGCTCGCGCAACGTAGAGATAGAGGGACTGATTACCACCCAATGCCCCACCGGTGAGTCGGAACATGTCACCATCCGCAACGTCAAGGCTATCAGCTCATATGGCTGGGGAGACGGCATGAATGTCTTTGCCAGCAGCCATGTCCTGTTCGACGGAGTGTTCTGCCGGAACTCAGACGACTGCACCACCGTCTATGCCACCCGTTTAGGATATAAAGGCGGATGCCGCCACATCACCATGCAAAACTCCACGCTTTGGGCAGACGTAGCGCATCCCATTTTCATCGGCCTGCATGGCGATTCGGGCAAATTCGAAATCATGGAAGACCTGAACTATGTGAACATAGACATCCTCGACCATCATGAAAAACAAATAGATTACCAGGGCTGCCTGGCAATCAATGCGGGCGACAACAACCTGGTGCGTAACGTACGTTTCGAGAATATCCGCATCGAAGATTTCCGCCGGGGACAACTGGTCAACCTCCGCATCTTCTATAATAAGAAGTATTGTACCGCTCCCGGAAGAGGCATCGAGAACGTCCTGTTCAAGGATATCACTTACAACGGCACACATGCCGAACTGTCGCACATCATCGGCTACGACCGCGACCGCCTGGTAAGAAACATCCGCTTCGAGAACCTCCGCATCAATGGTACGGTTATCTCCGACGACATGCCCGGCAAACCTGCATGGTACAAAACAGGCGATATGGCACGGATTTTCATCGGCGAACATGTAGAAAATGTGACATTCAGCAAATAAGGTGATGCGGATCGGGATTCACCACAGAAGACACAGGTACACAGAATCTTTTAAATTTTTATGAATGTCCGCATCTTGCCAATTAACTTGTAGGGGCAGGGTTTGCCTGCCCGAATACATCCACGCAGGCGAATACGGACGGGCGAACCCCGCCCTTACATTGGCTCATTGCGGAATTCAATAAATAATATCTCTACCGACCAAAACATTATAAGCTAATTGACTTATAAAACGGGGAAATAAGTGATTTGGCTTATTATGATGCGTTATAAGTCCTTAGTCTTATCTCGTCTAACTATCTATTTTGAAAAGTATCTAGTGAAATCAAGAAAAGACACGCAACCAAGAGCCCCCGTAAACGAACATAAGTGATACGCCTGACTCACTTATGTAAATCACCCGACTCACTTATGTTAAACGGGCAACTCACTTATGTTCGTCAAAACACATGCTTTCCTTTTTCGATTGACCATAAATGCTACGGAAAGTAATATATACTGCATCCGCAGTTTCAGTGCACTGAAACTGCCGGAGAAGATAACTTCATCGGCAGATGCAGTATATATTACTTTTCAAGTGCCATAAAAGCACTGCATTACAGGAAAATTTCGTATATTTGTCGAGGAAGAATCTAAAATCCGAAAATATGAAACAGAAGATGATTGCTTTAAGCTTGGCAACCCTTGTCCTATGCGGATGCGGAAGCGCATATCAGACTACTTCCACTCTGGCTGGAGCTTCGATAGGAGGAAACGTAGGAGGAGCCATAGGAGGACTGGTAGGAAGCAACCGGCACTGGGACGGAGGTTATCGGGGTTCGGCTATCGGCACACTGGTAGGCACCTTGGCAGGAGCCGCTATCGGAGGAGCCATCAGCTCGGCACAAGAACGTAAAGCGCAGCAGGGTTACGTGGTAGAAGAGAACCATGACTATGCCCCACACCCGCAAGACGCACCGTCAAGCGTAAGCTATCTGCAAATACGTAACATCCGTTTCATTGATGAAAACCGTGACCACATCATCCAGGCAGAAGAGGGAAGCAAAGTCATCTTCGAAATCATCAATACCAGCCAAGAGACGGTATACAATGCCGTACCGATTGTACAGACCGACAACAAGCGCATATACATATCACCATCGGTCATGATAGAACAGATTGCCCCACACGACGGCATCAAATATACCGCCCACCTGAAAGGAGGGAAACGCTTGAAAGACGGCAAAGTGCTTATTCACATTGCTATAGCCGACTACGAAGGTAATGAATACGACTGGCAGGAATTTTCGCTCCCCACCAGCCGATGAATCAGTTGACGCGGTGACGAGTTAACAAGGTGACAAGGCCCTGAATAGTTTTGCCAACAATATCCGACATTCCACCAATTCGTTAGCTTGTCACCTAAAAAACCTTGTCAACTCGTCAACTTGTCAACTCGTTACCTAAATCCTTGTCAACTATTTCAAATTATCGATGAACAGCAGCAAACGGTTGATGATGTTTACATCGCTTACACCACTATCGAAATCGAGCGATAACAGATTCAAATCGGGGAAGAAACGCTTCATCCGTTTTTCGATACCTTTCGATACGATGTGATTGGCAATACAGCCGAAAGGTTGCAGACTGATGACATTGTCCACTCCTCTACGGGCGCACGACATCACTTCGGCTGGAAGCAACCAGCCTTCACCAAACTGCGCACTGAGCGTTATCACCCGGCGTGCCTCTTCCGCCTCGGCAAATATATCTTCGAAAGGTGTATAATAACGGAACTTGGCAGCCGTACGGTTAACCTTTTCTATCTGCTTGCGGATATGTGCATACGCCAGTCCATGGATGAACCGGAACAAAGACTTGCGCGTCAGATGTTCTTCTTCGTCTGACCTGCTGTTGACAAAACTCTGCATAAAGAAATCAAGCAACAGTGGAGGGACAACTTCAATACGGCGTTCGATCAGCCAATCGACAATATGCCTTTGTGCAAAAGGATTAAACTTCAGGAAAATCTCTCCCACCACACCCACTTTCGGGCGTTCTTCATCGCTGCAAATCTGATTGAAATCATTGGCAGCCAACGAAAGATAACACAGCAAATCCTCTGCCTTACCGTCCAAAATGAACTGTGTCCCGGCATTCAAATACAATGTGCGCAGACGTGCAGCTTCGCCCGGCTTCCGCTCACGCACCACCGAAGCATAATAAAACTTGGCAATGCAGTCGGTATAAAGAATAGCATACATTGCCACAGGCAATAACTTGAACCAGTTGATTTTGAATCCGGGCTGACGGTTCTCTATGGCATTGCCAAAAGTGAACGACACCACCGGTACGTCTGTATATCCAGCCTCTACCAATGCTTTCCTGATAAGCCCGACATAATTGCTTGCCCGGCACTGCCCTCCTGTCTGTGTCATGGCAATCGCCGTGTGATGTGGGTCGTATTTTCCACTTTTGAATGCCTTGATTACATCACCTACTATCAGTGTAGCCGGATAACACACCTCATTATTGACATATTTCAATCCCCATTCGCATGACTCGGTATCGCTCAACGGCAAATTTTCGACATCGTATCCAGCCACCTTCATTACTGCCGGAATCAAGGGAGAAAGGAAAGGCGTAAAGAAAGGAATCAGTATCTTACGTTTCCGGCACTCGTCTGTAAACACAGGAGTCGTTTGAAAAGGTTCTTCCGGAAGTTTCTTTCCGGTCTCATTTCCAGCCAGCTTCAGACTTTCTATCAACGAACGGATGCGCAGCTTCATCGAACCGACATTATTGATATCATCCAGTTTGAGCAATGTCAATACCTTATGATGACGTGCCAACAGGTTTCGCACTTCATCGGTAAGGAAAGCGTCAGGACCACATCCAAATGAAGTGAACTGCACGAATTGTACATCTGTATGTGCAGAAGCCCATTCGGCAGCAGCCAATATCCGGTTGGGGAAAGACCATTGCGCCAAAAAATGTACATCGCAAGCCTTTATGTTACTGTGCCTCACTATATCATCGGTAATGACATAGATACCCATGCCGGCAAGCATTCCGGAAACTTTATGTTGTATCAATTCGTCCGTATGATAAGGACGGCCGGCAAGCAGAATGGTCAAAGCATGTTTCTCCTTTGCCTGACGGTAAACCTCCTCATTGTAGGCAACCAACTGACGGATATAGGCATCTTGTGCCTGTACAGCAGCCTCGAAAGCCTGTCTGATAGTACGGTCGTCTACTTGCAGACTACGGAGGTAATTCTGGCACTGTATAAACAACAGCTTCCGGTCCTTGAAACCGATAACGGGAGAATCTACCGGCACAGAAGTATCCTGTACACTATGTATTACTGCCGAATAGCCGGTCACAATCGGGCAATTGTAACTATTTTGCCCATCTTCTTGTCCTTCGTATACCACAAACGGCATGAAAATCCGGTCGACCTGCTTGTCTATCAGGTTCTGGATATGGCTGTGTACCAGTTTGGCAGGAAAACAAATATTATCGGACATCACCATACAGGCACTTGCTTCGTACCGGGAATAATTGGAAACATCGGACAAACAGACCTGCATTCCACAAGCTGCAAACAAAGCATGCCAAAACGGATATTCTTCGTACATGTTCAGGCAGCGGGGAATTCCTATTTTCAGCCTGGGACAAACCACATCGGATGTACGATTGAAAAGCAAGGCACTCTTATACTCGTAAGCGTCCATCCCCTTCCCGACCGCATCAGTTCCCTGATTGGTAAAAACTTTTTCACACCGGTTTCCAGAATAATACTGTGCCCCATTGTCAAACTGATACCGAATGACCAGACACTGATTGTCGCATCCTTTGCAATGCAACAGACGAGATGTATAGGAAGCCTTCGCAAGCATATCTTCCAACGTAACAGATGATACTGCCGGATGCTGTAAGGCATACCAGGCACACCCCAAAGCTCCCATCAATTCGGGCATGTCGCAGCGGGTCACCTCGGCATCTGTCAACAGTTCCAGGGCACGCACTATAGCATCATTCCGCATCGTGCCCCCCTGTACCACAATGTGCCCCCCCAATGCTGAAGTATCTTTCAATTTCAGCACTTTATAAAGACAATTCTTCACGACCGAATAGGCAAGACCAGCAGCTATATCACCCACCGTTGCTCCTTCACGGAGTGCCTGTTTCACTTTAGAATTCATAAATACCGTACATCGGGTTCCCAAATCACAAGGAGAACCAGACAGACAAGCAGCATCAGAAAAGTCCTCCAAAGAATATCCCAGTGTACAAGCAAATGTCTCGATAAACGAGCCACACCCCGACGAACAGGCTTCATTGATTTCAATACGGTCAATAACACCATTATTCACAAAGATGGCTTTCATATCCTGTCCGCCTATATCAAGAATAAACGATACATCCGGATTCAGGTAATGTGCTGCCAAATAATGGGCAATGGTCTCCACAATGCCATGCTCCAGGTTAAAGGCAGCTTTGATAAGATCTTCTCCATAGCCTGTAGAACATCCGCCTTTGATATGTAACACGGTATGCCGTTCGGCGCACATACGCTGCAATTCTTTCAATCCGTTTTCTACAGCTTGTATCGGATTGCCTTTATTAGGAGAATAGTAGGAATATAAAACCCGGAAATCCGAATCGGTCACAACAATCTTCGTAGTAGTAGATCCGGAATCAATACCCATAAAAACATCCAAATTTCCTACAGGCAATTCGGAACGCCTCACAGCATGGCTGGAAATACGCGCTTTCCATCGAATATATGCCTCGTTATCGGCAAAAACAGGCACCAGATGCGAATGAGCAGATGCCTCATCCGGCAGTTTTTTGTCCAAGCGGGCTATCAACGAAGATAGCATGTAAAGTGTTTCCTGCTCCCCGCACGCCAATGCAGCCCCCAATGCCGGCAATAGTGTTCCATTTTCGGGCAATATTACATCGCTTTCAGAAAGTGAAAGGTATTCTGTGAAAGCTTTCCGAAGAGCCGGAATAAAGGTAAGCGGTCCTCCACAAAACAAAACCGGAGCAGCAATGGTACATCCATGTGCCAATGTAACGACCGTCTGTACCGCCACCGCATGAAAAATAGATGCAGCTATATCGGCACGATTCACATTCTTAGCTATCAGATTCTGAATATCGGTCTTACAAAACACTCCACAACGTGAGGCTATGGGATAAATACGTACAGCCTGCAAAGCCAGTTCGTTCAACTCATCGATGCTTACTCCCAACAATACAGCCATCTGGTCGATAAAAGCTCCTGTACCTCCGGCACAATTGCCGTTCATACGTAAATCTGCAGCTTTCCCTTCCTTAAAAAACACCACTTTCGCGTCTTCACCTCCTATATCAACCATCGAAGCAGTCTGGGAATAATCGTGGTGAATGGCTTTGGTGGCCGCTACAACTTCCTGAATGAAATCAAAAGCATAGCGTTCTGCAAATCCCATGCCTACCGAACCTGTTATCTTTAGCCTGATTTCCCTATCCCCGACCTTTGCCTGCAATTCCTGCAAAAGGATGATTAAAATTTCTTTTGCACGGGCATGATGTCTTTCATATTTCGAAAACAATATCCGATCCGTTTCATCCAAAGCCACAACTTTGACCGTAGTAGAACCTATATCAATTCCTATTCTAATCATAAACCATCTTCCTTTTTACAATGCAAATATCGCACATTATCCGTTGACAACGCTTATCCTCCACGAATGAAAAATGTTCAATATTTCACATTCAGCCTCCTTACACTTACTTTGGCATACGGCATTTCCTTTCCTCGTGGTCTAATATTCAGAAGCTGTTTTGAATTTATCGTGCGATGATTTGGGATGAGTTTTTGAGGCATTTTCGCTTCTGTGATGAGGAAGATAGCGGGCTATCTGACGAAGAACAGGAGCGAAAAAGACCAAAAAATCGCCCAAAGCACACACGAAAACGTATACATCAAGACAAGAAAAACTTTTTGGAGAAATTCAAAACAGCTTCTCATATAAAAAGGAACCATGACAAATGTTCCGTCATGATTCCTTCCTCATATTTCCGCACATTGTCCGATAACGGACCTACAACTATCAATTAGCCATTTCTGAAATGAACTTGATGCGCACCAACCGGATTTCTTCTTCCGTATAATCACCTCCCAGCTCACTCATGGCATCGTCTATCTTGTCTGTAGTAGACTCTTTGAAATAATCATAAATATCAAGCATGTGGTCTTCATCCATGACTTCTTCCAAAAAGTAATCGATATTCAGTTTTGTGCCAGAATAGACTATAGCCTCGATTTCATCAAGCAATTCATTAAATTCGATTCCTTTTGCTACAGCTATGTCATCAAGCGCTACTTTACGGTCAATACTTTGAATAATAGAGACTTTCAGTTTCGACTTATTGGCAACTGTACGCACACGCAAATCTTCCGGACGGTCGATTTCGTTCTCCTCGCAATGCTTCTTGATCAAATCGCAGAACTCCTGTCCGTAACGTTTAGCCTTACCGGCACCCACTCCCGGAATATTCTGCAGTTCCTCCAATGTTATCGGATAGATGGTAGCCATTGCTTCCAACGACGGATCCTGAAATATGACATAAGGCGGTACATCCAGTTTCTTTGACATCTTCTTGCGCAAATCTTTCAGCATAGAGAACAGCACCGGATCAACGGCACACGAAGCACCGCCGCGCATCGGCACGTCTTCGATTTCTTCTTCATCGAAATCTGTATCTTCTACAATCTTGAACGATTTAGGCTTCTTCAAGAACTTGCGTCCCTCAGCCGTCACTTTCAGCAAGCCATAGTTTTCTACATCTTTACTTAAATATCCGGCAATCAGCGCCTGGCGAATCACGGCATTCCACAACCTTTCTTCTTCGCCCATACCCGAACCGAACACTTCCAGTTCTTCGTGTTTGTGCGCCAATACCTCGCTTGTCTCTTTTCCCAAAAGGATATCAACAATATAATCTTGTTTAAAGTTTTCTTTAACTGCAATGATTGTTTCAATCACTGCACACAATGAATCCTGAGCCTCCACTTGTTTCTTCGGATTTAAACAGTTATCACAATTACCACAATTATCTTCTGTATATTCTTCACCGAAGTAATGCAACAACACCTTTCTACGGCACACTGATGATTCGGCATAAGCTGCAGTTTCCAACAGTAATTGCTTTCCAATTTCCTGTTCGGAAACAGGCTTTCCCTGCATAAATTTTTCCAATTTCTGCAAGTCTTTGTTCGAATAGAACGTTATACATTGGCCTTCCCCTCCGTCACGTCCAGCACGCCCAGTTTCCTGATAATACCCTTCCAGGCTTTTCGGCATATCATAATGAATTACAAACCGGACATCCGGCTTGTCTATTCCCATACCGAAAGCAATGGTGGCAACAATCACATCAACGTCTTCCTTCAAAAAAGCATCCTGATTGGCATTCCGTGTAGCCGAATCCATACCGGCATGATAAGGACGCGCCTTAATGCCATTTGCCTGAAGGATTTCGGCAAGCTCCTCCACTTTCTTCCGGCTCAAACAATAAATGATACCTGATTTTTCCGGATTCTGCTTAATGAAACGGATAATATCCTTGTCTATATTATTGGTCTTAGGACGTACCTCATAATACAAGTTCGGACGATTGAAAGAAGACTTGAACTCAGTTGCATCCACCATCCCTAAATTTTTCTGGATATCCATTTTTACTTTAGGTGTAGCCGTTGCCGTCAATGCTATCACCGGAGCTTTTCCGATTTCATTGATAATCGGCCGAATACGGCGGTATTCCGGACGGAAGTCATGTCCCCATTCAGAAATGCAGTGCGCCTCATCAATTGCATAAAAAGAGATTTTTACATGCTTCAGGAAATCAACATTTTCTTCTTTCGTCAATGATTCGGGAGCCACATACAACAACTTGGTTTTTCCAGCCAAGATGTCCGACTTCACCTGATCAATCGCTGATTTCGTGAGTGAAGAATTAATGAAATGCGCTACTCCATCTTCTTCGCTGTAGTTGCGCATCGCATCTACCTGATTTTTCATCAGAGCAATGAGCGGAGATATCACGATAGCCGTACCTTCCATCAATAAGGAAGGCAACTGATAACACAAAGATTTCCCTCCACCGGTAGGCATTAACACAAATGTATCTTTGCCTGCCAGCAGGTTACGAATAATAGCTTCCTGGTTTCCCTTAAATGTATCGAAACCGAAATACTTTTTCAATTGTGCTGCTAAATTGATGTTTTCCGCCATTGTCTCTTCATTTTAAGTGATGTTAGTATTCAAGTTTTTCAAGAGAATAATTCCTTTTTCCTCTTAACAAAGTTATAAACAAGTTTTGATATTATGCAAATTTCTTAGGAATAAATTCAAGAAAAAACTACTTTTTTCATCACTTTCCATGTTTTTAAGCCATTTGAAGACGCGAGATGTTCGCTTTTCCCATCTGTTCTTTCGCATAATCGAGCGTCACGACAAAGGTATCCACCTTGTGCGAAGGAACCTCGAACATCGTGTCCATCATAATGGTTTCCACGATGGAGCGCAAGCCGCGGGCTCCCAACTTATACTCGATAGCCTTATCGACAATATATTCGAACACCTCCGGCTCGAACTCCAATTTCACGCCATCCATTTCGAACAATTTGATATATTGCCTGATAATGGAATTCTTGGGTTCGGTCAGAATGTTGCGCAATGCCGTACGGTCCAACGGGTTCAGATAAGTCAGTATCGGCAAACGTCCGATAATTTCAGGAATCAGGCCGAATGACTTCAAGTCTTGAGGTGCAATATACTGCATCAAGTTCTTGCGGTCGATATTCACCGTATTCTTTGCTGCACCATATCCTACCACGTGCGTATTCAGGCGTTGGGCAATCTTACGTTCTATCCCATCGAACGCCCCTCCACAAATAAACAAGATGTTCTTTGTATTTACCGGAATAAGCTTCTGCTCCGGATGCTTACGTCCGCCCTGGGGAGGCACATTGACGATAGACCCTTCCAAGAGCTTCAGCAAACCTTGCTGAACCCCTTCACCACTGACGTCACGGGTAATAGAAGGATTATCCCCCTTACGGGCTATCTTGTCTATTTCATCAATAAACACAATACCTCGTTCTGCCTCGGCAACATTGTAGTCTGCTACCTGCAACAGGCGGGTGAGGATGCTTTCGATATCTTCGCCCACATAACCGGCTTCGGTCAAGACCGTAGCATCGACAATGGTAAAAGGTACGTGCAGCAACTTGGCTATGGTGCGCGCCAGCAATGTCTTTCCAGTTCCGGTGCTTCCTACCATTATGATATTCGACTTCTCGATTTCCACATCATCTTTGCTCTCGGGCTGCAACAAACGCTTGTAATGATTGTAAACAGCCACCGAAAGGTAACGCTTGGCACTATCTTGCCCGATGACGTATTGGTCAAGAAACTCCTTGATTTCTTTCGGTTTCGGTAAATCCTGCAAATTCAGATTCAAACCGTTTCCTTTCTGGCGAACAGCTTCCTGTACGATTTCATGCGCCTGTTCGGCACAACTGTCGCAAATACATCCGTTGACCCCCGTTATCAAAAAGCCCACTTCATTTTCCGACCGTCCACAAAAGCTGCAACGCCGTTTGCCTCTTTGATTCGTTTTATCTTCCAATTTTCTTGTTTTTTAGTTGAAAAGTCAACAAGCTGGCAAGACTTCTTAATTACCATTCAGGTCTTTGCCAACTTGTTATCTGATACTTTGTTTACTCGTTAATACTACAATACCGGTTTACGCGACAACACTTCGTCAATCATACCATATTCCTTGGCCTCTTGTGCTGTCATCCAGTAATCACGGTCCGAGTCTGCCCATACCTTATCGAAATCGGTATGCGAATGTTCGGCGATAATCGTGTACAATTCTTTCTTCAATTTCTGTATTTCACGTGCCGTAATCTCAATGTCGGATGCCTGACCCTGTGCTCCTCCCATCGGCTGATGAATCATCACCCGTGAATGCGTCAACGCAGACCGCTTGCCTTCCTTGCCAGCCACCAGCAACACCGCAGCCATCGAAGCAGCCATACCGGTACAAATGGTAGCCACATCACTACCGATAAACTGCATTGTGTCATAAATACCCAGACCGGCATATACCGACCCGCCCGGAGAATTGATATAAATAGAAATGTCTTTACCCGAATCTACTGAATCCAGATATAGCAGCTGTGCCTGCAAGGTATTGGCTGTATAATCATCAATCTGGGTTCCGAGGAAAATGATGCGGTCCATCATCAAACGCGAGAACACATCAAGCTGCGTCACATTCAGCTGACGTTCTTCCAAAATATAAGGATTCAAATAACCTGCCTGCGACTTGATTACGTCATCAAGCACCATGCTGTTCATGCCTAAATGCTTGACAGCATATTTTCTAAAATCATCCATTCGTCTATTAAGTTTTTAATTGTGTTTTAATCTGAATAAAAAGAGAAGCTTTTAAACTGGCCTCTTCTTTCCGCTTGGGCAAAAGTACAAAAACTTCCACTCACTTAACGGAATGCCAAATTAAAAGCTCCTCTTTTAGCAAGTTTTAGCAATTCGCCTTCACCACAGGAAGGAAATCACTCAAACATCTTATTGAATTCTTCTGCCGAAACGGCCTTGTGGTTTAATGTAACCTGTGCTTTCAATGCTTCTGCCAGCTTGCTTTCCACAGCACGGTTTACCAAAGCTTCCACACTTTCGCGTTTCTTCAACATTTCCTTCGAATAGTTATCCAGCAGTTCATCCGGAACATTGATCATGCCATACTGGGCAAATTGAGCACGAGTAGCTTCCTTGGCCATTTCGTTAATATCTGCCTGTTCTATTTTAATTCCGTTGGCAGCCACCAGTTTTTCCTTAATCAGGTGCCAAGTCAGTTCTTCCAGGCTCTTCTCATAGTGTTCTGAAACGAACTCTTCGCCTTTATCCTTGTTGTTTTCCAGCATGATGCGCTTCATCAACTCATCAGCGAACTTCAATTTTCCGATTTTTCCGGATACATACGAGCGCACATCAATCAAGAATTTATAATCACTGTCTGCTTCGTATTGCTTGGCAATGGTTTCCTTGATTTGTGCACGGAATTCCTCTTCACTATGCACCTTGCCTTCACCCAAAACCTGATCGAACAGTTCCTGATTCAAGTCTCCCGGAATCATACGTGTAATCTCTTCTATCTGGAAGCTGAAATTGCCGGTATGTGCACCCACTTCTTCTTTCTTGATTTTCAAAAGTGACGACAATTCGGCTTCATTGTTGTCGAAAGCAACAGACGGGTTGAACACCAACACAGTATTCACCTTCGCACCGTTGAATACAGCCTTCTGGTCATCATTCTTCATATAAGTAGGCATCATTACTGCACCTTCTACCTGAATGCCGCCTTCTTTGGTATTTCCGTTTTCATCCAATTCGGCAAGCAAACCTTTCAACAAATCATTGTCCTGATAGTCTTCCACCTTTTCATATTTGGCCGTACGCTGAGTATACAACTTCACCTGTTGGTCTACCATCTCGTCTGTGACATTGATGTCGTAATAATCAATGGTATCAGCAGCCGACAAATCTACTGTAAATTCGGGAGCCAAGGCAATATCGAAAGAGAATTCAAAGTTTTCGTCATTGGCAAAATCTACATTGCTTTCTTTGGGAAGCGGAGCGCCCAACATATCCACTTTATTTTCACGAATATATTCGTTCACCTTTTCCTGCATCAATTTGTCAACTTCCTCTACCAATACTGACGTACCATACTGCTTCTTGAGCAATGTCATCGGAACCATGCCTTTGCGAAATCCCGGCATATTCACGTTCTGACGAAGCTTTTTCAATGTTTTTTCTACTTTTTCCTGATAGTCAGCTTTTTCAATCTGAACGGTAAGCACCGCGCTCACCTTGTCTACATTTTGCAATGAAATATTCATTTCCGACTTATTGTTTTAATTACTACTATATTTCCTATTCAATTTTTGAGGTTGCAAAAATAGTGTTTAATCTTACAATAACCAAAAAGTCAACGTAAAATTTCACAAAACACCTGGCAGATAATGCTATTCGCGTATATCTCTCATCTGAAAATCTTTCCGGCGGAGCACAAAACTGTTACTCAAATATTTCTCACGCACAATCTTGTTGGCCGCCAGTTCCTCGGGTGTGCCTTGAAACAAGATTTTACCTTCGAACAACAGGTAAGCCCGGTCAGTAATGCTCAATGTTTCCTGCACATTATGGTCGGTAATCAGAATGCCGATGTTCTTATCTTTCAATCTCCATACAATATGCTGGATGTCTTCTACAGCAATAGGGTCGACTCCGGCAAAAGGCTCGTCCAACATGATAAACTTAGGGTCGATGGCTAAGCATCGGGCTATTTCCGTACGCCGACGCTCTCCCCCTGACAACTGGTCCCCCAAGTTCTTCCGGACCTTCTGCAGACGAAATTCGGCTATAAGACTTTCCAGCTTTTCCTTCTGATACTCTTTTGAAGTCTTGGTCAGCTCCAATACTGAAGCGATATTGTCTTCCACGCTCATCTTCCTGAATACGGAAGCTTCCTGCGCCAGATAACCGATACCGTTCTGCGCACGCTTGTACACCGGATAGCTGGTTATATCCTGGTCGTTCAAGTAAATATGTCCCTCATTGGGCACAATCAGTCCCGTCGTCATATAAAAAGAAGTGGTCTTCCCTGCCCCGTTCGGTCCCAGAAGCCCCACGATTTCCCCTTGCTTCACATTAATGGAAACGTGGCTCACCACGGTACGCTTGCCATACTTCTTCACCAAATTCTCAGTACGAAGCACCATACGTCCGTCAGCCGGAAGCTCGAAATTGCCTGTAGCCTGTTGCTGGTTTTCCTGTTCTGCCATATTGCTCTAAAATTCGTTTGCGTGATAAAAATCTTCGGCAAAAGTAGTAAAAAACTTGGGTTATGTGGTCATTCGCCCTAATTTCCTCTTCCCTTTTATTATAATATAGCTAAAAAACCGTACTTTTGCACTAAAATCAGACTTGAATAAGATATGGTAAAGCCAATTTCAAACTTCGGAAAATACATCATGCTGATGGGCAGGGTATTCGCCCGTCCTGAACGGTTCAGGATGTATTTCAAACAATACGTCAACGAAATGGCACAGCTGGGCATCAATTCCATCGGAATCGTCCTGCTGATTTCCTTTTTCATCGGCGCAGTCATCTGCATCCAAATCAAGCTCAATATAGAAAGCCCTTGGATGCCACGTTTCGTGGTCGGCTATACGACCCGTGAAATCTTGTTGCTGGAATTTTCCTCCTCCATCATGTGTTTGATTCTTGCCGGAAAGGTGGGCTCGAACATTGCATCCGAACTGGGAACCATGCGCGTCACCCAACAGATAGATGCACTCGACATCATGGGCGTAAATTCGGCATCGTACCTGATTCTCCCTAAAATAATCGGACTGATGACCATGATTCCCCTTCTGGTGGTATTCAGCATCTTTGCGGGCATTATCGGAGCCTTCTGTACTGCCTGGTTTGCCGGCATCATGAATGCCACCGACCTGGAATATGGTATCCAGTACAGTTTCGTGGAATGGTATGTGTGGTGCAGTTTCATCAAGTCGTTGTTCTTTGCTTTCATCATCGCCAGCGTTTCGGCTTTCTTTGGATATACAGTCGAAGGCGGTTCCATAGCAGTGGGTAAAGCAAGTACCGACGCTGTAGTATCGAGCAGCGTACTGATTCTGTTTTCCGACCTGATTCTAACCCAATTACTCAGCTAAAGCGAAACCAATCATGATAGAAATAAAATCAATATACAAATCTTTCGAAGACAAGAATGTGCTGGAAGACATCAGCTTCACTTTCGAAAACGGGAAAACCAACCTGATTATCGGACAGAGTGGCTCGGGAAAAACCGTGCTGATGAAATGCCTGGTAGGACTGCTCGCTCCCAATAAAGGTGAAGTATTATACGACGGGCGTAACTTTCTCACAATGGACAAGAAAGAAAAAAAATCATTGCGCAGAGAAATGGGGATGATTTTCCAAAGTGCAGCTTTGTTCGATTCGCTCACCGTACTGGAAAACGTGATGTTTCCCCTCGACATGTTTTCCAACAAGAATTACAACGAGCGGGTCAAACGTGCCCAGTTTTGTCTGGACCGGGTCAACCTGCTTGATGCCCAAAAGAAATATCCCGGCGAAATAAGTGGAGGTATGCAGAAACGTGTGGCAATCGCCCGTGCCATTGCTCTTCAGCCCCAATACCTGTTTTGTGACGAACCCAACTCCGGACTGGACCCGAAGACATCGCTGGTAATTGACGAGCTGGTACACGACATTACCACAGAATACAATATGACCACCATCATCAACACCCATGACATGAACTCGGTATTAGGTATCGGCGATAGCATCCTTTACATTTACCAAGGGCACAAGGAATGGGAAGGCAACAAAGACCAGGTATTCAGTGCCACAAACGAACGGCTGAACAATTTCATCTTTGCTTCCGACCTGCTTCGGAAAGTGAAGACCGAAGAGGCCTCGAAAGTAAAATAACCTTTGCAAAAGAAATGAACCTATGTTCATCAGCCCACGAACTTATCTTCGCCCGCTGATGAACATAGGTTCATAAGCATACGGACCTATATCCGCCCATATCATCTTTTATACTTCCAGTTGTATTTCATCACCAAGTCAAGGAATGTCAAAGAGGCTTCCTTCATCCGGTTCTCCATTGTTGCAATCCGATTCTGGATGTAAATGTAAAACACATAAAGCACAATGGCCGCAACCAAAGCAAATATCATAGGAAACAGAGCCGTACGTATATTCCCCGCCATATCCGATACCGAAAATCCACCGGTATAGCAAAGAGAATCAAAAGCCATAGCCATACCAATTACTGTGCCCAATACGCCTAACGCCAACGTCGTGACAATAAACATCCTTATCCACAAGCACCTTTTCTTCAGATTACCCGATTGTACTTCCCGATAAGAAACGACCATCCGTTCTACCACATCCGAGTCCTCATCGATTCTCGACAAGCCGTGATAACAAACAGCCGCTACTGGTCCACGCGTGTTATGACAAAGATTCGTAGCTCCTTCCACATCACCTTTTTCCAATGCAGACGCTACTTTTTCCATCAATTTCCGGATATCGATATCCGCCAAGCCCAACGACAGGATACGCTCTACGCAACAAGCCAAGCCTAATACGAAAGCAATGCCGACCAATGACATCAAGCCAGAATCTCCTTCTTTCCATCCTGAGGTCAGAACTCCGGGCACACCTCTTTGCCCAGCGGTCTCAACTGTGTCCTTGTCCATCACCTCATACTCTTCCGCTTGTTCGAATCCCTTGCTAATATCTGCATCTTGAGCCCTTGCAGAATGAACCATTCCCAATGACAGAATACCTGCCACCGCGAAAAATGCAAAAAACTTCTTCATCTTGGATTTGTTTAAAGATTCATATAAGACCTGATAAATCTTACCTTGCTGCGGAGAGAACGGGATTCGAACCCGTGATACGCTTTTGACGTATACACGCTTTCCAGGCGTGCCTCTTCAACCACTCGAGCATCTCTCCTTGACTCTTATGACCGTATCTTAGAAATTCGTGTGCAAAAGTATTCTTTATTTTTGGTTTTGCCTAAGATTTGGCGTACAAAAGTCTTCCAGCAAAGATGAATTTAATATATTTTAAAAACTTTCAGTGCGTTTGCTGATGTCACAGAGGCTATTCCAGCCATCGGGACTCCATAAATCTCAGACAACCTCTCTGCTACTTTCACAATAAATGCACTTTCGTTCCGCTTTCCCCGATAAGGCACCGGAGCCAAATAAGGCGAGTCGGTCTCCAGCACCAAACGCTCTAATGGCACCGACGATGCCAATACAGCCGGTAAGGTACTCTTCTTGAATGTCACAACGCCATTTATCCCCAACATAAAACCGGGATAATCCAACAAGCGGAGCGCCTCTTCCTCTGTACCTGTAAAACTATGGAAAATACCTGTCAGACTCTTTTTGTCATACCGCGAAAGCACTTCCAACAATTCGGAACAGGCGGCACGGCAATGGATGACCAACGGCAAACCATACGTCAATGCCCATTCTATCTGTCTGTGCAACACCTCTACCTGCTCTTTCAGGTAAGTCTTGTCCCAATACAAGTCAAGCCCCACCTCTCCGATACCATAAAACCTCCAGTCTGAATGCAACCACCGTTCTACACGCTCCAGACGGATTTTCCAATCAGCATCTACCGATGTGGGATGCAATCCAATCATCGGATAACATCCTTCATGTTCGTCGCACAAAGCCAGCATCTGCTCTACCGATGCATCATCAATGTTGGGCATAAACAAACGTGTCACTCCTGCTTCACGGGCACGAATCAATGCCAGTTCGCGGTCTCCGTCAAACTCTTCGACAAACAAGTGTGTGTGTGTATCTATCAAATGAACCATAACCCCTCCTTTCATTTATCCGGTTACAGGTTACGGTGCATCAGACCGACTACAAAATCCAACAGATGCCGCTTGTTCTCCTGCGGAACCTGCACCTGTTCCAATAAACGCATCCCTTGCCCGTAATAATCTTCTATCTTCTTCTGGCACAGTTCTCCGATTTTCTCCTTATTATATATAGCCGTCACAGCAGCTATCTTTTGTTCAGGCATATAATCTCCGGCAGTAATCCAGTGCATCAGTTCGGTACGGGTTCCGGCATCAGCTTGCTCGAAAGCCGTAATCAGCATAAAGGTTTTCTTGTTGCAAAGAATGTCTCCCCCGATATTCTTACCAAAGACTTTCGGATCGCCATACACATCCAAATAGTCATCCTGCAATTGGAAAGCCAAGCCGATCTGGATGCCGAAGTCATACAACTTCCGGGCATCTTCCTCGGATGCACCTCCTAAAATCGCCCCTATCTTCAACGAACCCGCCAACAACACCGAAGTCTTCAAGCGTATCATCTCAATGTATTCATCTACCGACACATCATTACGGTGCTCGAATTCCATATCCCATTGCTGCCCCTCGCAAACTTCCAGTGCCGTTTGCGAAAATACTTCCATTACCGGTTTGACATACTGCGTAGGACAATCTTTCATCAAGAACTGATAAGCCAAGATAATCATGGCATCGCCCGAGAGAATTGCCGTATTTTCATTCCAACGCTTATGTACCGTCGGCTTCCCTCTCCGCTTGTCTGCCTTATCCATCAAATCATCATGCAAAAGAGTAAAATTATGATATGTCTCCAGTGCAGCAGCCTGCGAAAATACAGCCTCCACATCTTCCTTATATAAGTTGTATGCCAATAGCAACAACAATGGACGGATACGTTTTCCGCCAATGGCAAGTACATATTCTATCGGTTCGTACAAACCTTTCGGGTCGCGCATATAAGCCAGTTTTTCCATATACACATGGAAAAGCCCTTGCATTTCTTTCGTGGTCAATTGTTTCATAATTCTTTGGTATAAATAATGCTCCGGAATACTCCGTACTGCAAATATAACAGAAATCTTTAAAGGGTTGTCAAGAAAGAAAAGAAATCTAACAAAAATGTGTATCTTTGAAGCGCAAACCATAAAAACGAAACAACGTATGAAAAAAATAGTCATCGCCATCGACGGTTTTTCGTCGTGCGGAAAAAGCACTATGGCAAAAGACTTGGCAAAAGAAATCGGCTATATCTATATCGACAGCGGTGCCATGTATCGTGCCGTAACCCTATATTGCATCGAACATGACTTATTCGACCCGGACGGAAACATCCGGACCGAAGCCCTCAGACAACACATGGACGAGATACACATTACGTTTCGCATAGACACAGCCACCCAGCGCCTGCACACCTTCTTAAACGGAAAAGATGTAGAAGAACAGATACGTACACTTGAAGTGTCCTCAAAAGTCAGCCCTGTGTCAGCACTTGATTTCGTGCGCCATGCTTTGGTGCGCCAACAGCAAGACATGGGCAAAGACAAAGGCATTGTAATGGACGGACGCGATATCGGCACCGCCGTATTCCCCGATGCCGAACTGAAGATTTTTGTCACAGCTTCACCCCAAATCCGTGCCAAACGCCGCTACGATGAGTTGTGCGCCAAAGGACAGAAAGCTTCATTCGAAGATATCCTGCACAATGTAGAAGAACGCGACCGTATTGACCAGACCCGTACCGTAAGCCCCTTACGAAAAGCTGAAGATGCTATCTTACTGGACAACAGCAATCTGACACTCAGCGAACAGAAAGACTGGTTGTTGGATCAATTCAAACGTGTAGTCTATGAATAACAAGACATCCCCCCAAATAGAAATAGACGAAAGTTCAGGCTTCTGTTTCGGTGTGACTACTGCTATCCAGAAAGCCGAAGAAGAATTGTCTAAAGGTGCTCCTCTGTATTGCCTGGGAGACATCGTCCACAACGGACAAGAATGCGAACGCCTGAAAAGGCTCGGGCTCCTTACCATAGACCATGAGAAATTCGGCACACTGGAAGAAGTAAAAGTCTTACTACGGGCACACGGCGAACCTCCCTCTACATACGAACTGGCTCGGCGAAAACACATCGAAATCATCGATGCCACTTGCCCCGTCGTATTACGGCTTCAGAAGCGTATCAAGCAAGAATATGACACCCCTGCCCCTGAAGGACGAAAAAAACAAATAGTCATTTTCGGGAAAAACGGACACGCGGAAGTTTTAGGACTGGTAGGACAAACCAATGGTGAAGCTATCGTAATTGAGAATCTGGAAGAAGCCAAACAACTGGATTTCAACAAAGACATCCGGCTCTATTCACAAACTACAAAATCCCTGGACGAATTCAGAGAAATCGTTGCTTATATCCAAGCACATATTGCCCCTCATGTCACGTTCCAGTTTTACGATACCATCTGCCGGCAAGTAGCAAACCGCATGCCAGAAATACGCCGTTTTGCTGCAGCCCACGACTTGGTATTTTTCGTTTGCGGACATAAAAGCTCGAATGGAAAAATACTTTACCAAGAATGCCGCAAAGTAAACCCCAACTCTTACCAGATAGACCAACCTGAAGAAATAGACCGCAACTTGTTACAACAGGCACGTTCAATCGGCATTTGTGGAGCGACCTCTACCCCTAAGTGGCTGATGGAAGCCTGTAAAGAAACCATTTTGTCACTCAACCGACAGCCCGGATAATGTCAAAAAATGGAAATATTTATTTGCTTGTAAACTAGTTTTTTGATACCTTTGCAGTATCACTATATAACGAATAACAATTTTATGGGAACTATTAAATGTATTGGTATTCTGACTTCGGGAGGAGACGCCCCAGGTATGAACGCAGCCATCCGTGCCGTAACACGCTCTGCTATCTATAACGGCTTGAGAGTAAAAGGCATTTACAGAGGATACAAGGGATTGATTACAGGAGAAATTCAAGAATTCAAAACGCAAAACGTAAGCAACATCATCCAACAGGGAGGAACAATCCTGAAAACAGCACGTTGCCAGGAATTCAAGACCCCGGAAGGACGTAAGATTGCATACGAAACGATGCAACGTGAAGAAATCGATGCCTTGATTGTCATCGGAGGGGACGGTTCGCTGACGGGAGCACGCTTGCTGGCCCAAGAATACGACATTCCGTGTATCGGCCTGCCCGGAACCATCGACAATGACCTGTATGGCACAGATACAACCATCGGTTATGACACCGCACTGAACACCATTCTGGATGCAGTGGATAAGATTCGTGATACAGCCACCTCACACGAACGTCTCTTCTTCGTAGAAGTAATGGGACGTGATGCCGGATTCCTTGCCTTGAATGGCGCTATTGCCGCAGGAGCTGAAGCTGCAATCATCCCCGAATTCAATACAGAAGTCGACCAACTGGAGGAATTCATCAAAAACGGATTCCGCAAGTCAAAGAGCAGTTCCATTGTGCTCGTTGCAGAGAGTGAAATCACTGGCGGAGCCATGCATTATGCCGAACGCGTAAAGAACGAATATCCGCAATATGACGTACGTGTCACTATCTTAGGGCACTTGCAACGCGGAGGAAGCCCCACGGCACATGACCGTATCATCGCCAGCCGTATGGGAGTGGCAAGTATCCAAGCGCTCATGGAAGGTCAGCGCAATGTAATGATCGGTATCGAAAACGACCAAATCGTATATGTGCCGTTCAGCAAAGCCATTAAAAACGACAAGCCCATTGACCGTGAATTAGTCAATGTATTGCATGAATTGTCCATCTAAACTTTCATTTACAGAGAACAAAATAGTCTCAAAACAAGGGTGACAAAGATTTAAGAAATCATGCCATTTCATGTTTTGAGACTATTATTCGTCTATGCCTCTTAAATTATATCATACTTTATTCTTGATAATCATGACTTCGATAATAGAGACCGCTGTCTGCACAGGTATCTGCAAAACCTCTGCCAACTGATTAATAATCGACTTCTCTTCCTCCTCCAAAACGCCATCTGCCAAAGCAATATCTACCGCACAAGCAAATGCTGTCAGTTTCAAATCATCAGACAAGCCTTCTGCAGAAGCTTTCACCAATGCAGCCGCACCATCTTTCTTCAAAATAGTAAAGAGTTTATCAAATAATTTATCAAAAGCCGGACCTGAGAAGTTATCGTATATCCTTAACCGACGGATATAATTAACGATGCCATCCCATTCAGAAGTAGCAATATTTCCGTCCGCACCAGCCAAAGCTACAGCTATTCCCGCAAAAGCCTCTTGCTGTGTCAGCTTTGTTTCTTCCGGAGTTGCTTGGAAAATTTTGTCAAACAGTCCCATAATACAAGAATTTAAAAGTTAATAATAAGTTTATTTAGCAAGCTATGCAGCTTTATTCTCAAAGGTAGTAAAAAATTAAAGAAGGTTGTTTTACCTCCTATTATTTAACACATATTTAATGTTTTAGATTTCTTATCACCTTCCTCGCTTCTTTAATCCTGAGGAACAAGACGAATGCCTTCTTTTTCCAAGACAATCAGACGTTTCTTGTATAAATCGCCGACCGCCTTTTTAAATGTTTTCTTACTTACCCCGAATGTATTGTAAATCACAGCGGCATCGGTCTTATCGTTCATCGGTGTAAATCCGCCTTGTGCCTCAATATATTGAAGCAAGGTCTCCGCAAAGTCGTCTATCTTTTCAAATCCTGCTTTCTGCAAAGCCAAATCAATCTTTCCGTCTTCACGTACCTGCCTGATATAAGCCAGGACACGTTTTCCCGGACTCAATGGCTGGAACACCTCGTTGTGATATAACATCCCGCTGAATTTATTATCCACAATGACTTTATAACCTAAATCCGTACGTTGCCATACCAACGCATCCACTTCTTCACCGGCTTCATATACCGGATGTTCTTTCGACAAGAAATGCTCCACTTTGGCAGAAGCGGCAATACGGTAACTTTCCTCATCTATGTATACATAAACAATATACTTACCACCCTTCACCATCTTTGTCTTCTGTTCCCGATAAGGGACAAACAGGTCTTTCATCAACCCCCAGTCCAAAAAAGCACCAAACTGATTGACCCACGCCACTTCCAGGCAAGCAAACTCTCCTACCTGTACATAAGGTTGGAGTGTGGTAGCTATCAGCCGCTCTTCCATATCCAGATAAATGAAAACATTCAAGACATCACCTGGAACGCAACCTTGTGGAACATAGCGTTTTGGCAACAAGATTTCCCCGTCTTCCCCACCATCCAGATACACACCGAAATCTACCTCCTTCACAACCTCTAACTGATTGTATTTTCCTAACCGTATATGACTCATAAAAATATTTTTGTTACAAAGATAGAAAGTTTTTTCCATATATTTCGTATCTTAGCCGGATATAAGGAACATCCCGTATAAAACCAACCTATCAAACCATTATAAAGATTATGAAAAGACTTTTTTTAGCCATTGCCGTTATCACATCGGCATTCTTCTCCTTACCCTGCCAGGCGCAAACGATTACTTGGGCGACATTCAACATCCGGTATGATAACCCTGCCGACCAATCGAACAACTGGCAATTCCGCAAAGACACCGTCACACGGTTCATCCAGGCACAAGACATGGACATCGTAGGCATGCAAGAAGTGCTGCACAACCAATTGGAAGACCTGCTGCAGCGCCTTCCGGGCTATAAATCTATCGGAGTAGGACGCGATGACGGGAAAACCAAAGGCGAATATGCTCCTATATTATATAAGGAAGACAGATTCGAAGTATTAGACAGCAACACATTCTGGCTTTCACAATATCCTGACAGCATAGGGTTTATCGGATGGGACGGAGCCTGCACACGCATTGCAACCTGGGCGAAAATGAAAGACAAGCAAAGCGGAAAAATCTTTATGGCAGTCAACACACATTTTGACCATGTCGGTGTTACTGCCCGACGGGAAGGCGCCTTGCTGATTATCCGGAAAATAAAAGAAATAGTAGGCGACCGCCCCGCAGTACTGACGGGCGACTTCAACGTAAACGACCAATCGGAAGCTTACCGCACCATTACCTCCAACGCATTCGTACTGAAAGACGCGGCTAAGATTGCCGGCAAACAGACGGGAGTGGACTACACTTTCCACAACTTCGGGCAAATTCCTTCGGAGCAATGCGAGAAAATAGACTTTATCTTTGTCACCCCGCAAATAAAAGTACTCGACAGTTTCATTCCGAAAGAAGCGGCACCGGGAAGCAAATTCCTGTCCGACCACAATCCGCAAATCGTACACCTTATATTATAACAATATATACAAAAGACTAAGTGACATGAAACAACAAAATCAAACGGAAGACCTTACCGGCCCGATGAAAATGATATTCAACTACAACAACATTTTCTTCAGCTTCTTCTACGATGATACCAGCGGATGCATTCACCGCTCCCGTGAATTTGCCATGAATTATGTTTATTCGGGGGAAATGTTGCTCGATAACGGCAAAGAACAAATACACGTGGGCAAAGGCGAATGCGTATTTATCCCTCGCGACCATCATATCACAATGTATAAACGGACAGCCAATGGCGAAAAATATTGCGGTATTTTCCTGATGTTTACCCGCAACTTTTTAAAAGAGATGTACACCAAATCCGAACAATACAAAGCACCGGCAAATACTCCTAAATTGGATTCGGGAGTCATCAAACTGCCCAAGACAGCGGAAATCACCAGCCTTTTCGCCTCCATGACTCCTTATTTCGACCCCGATGTAAAACCGCAAGACGACCTTATGCAACTCAAACTGCAGGAAGGATTGCTTGCCTTGCTCCATATCGACAAGCGTTTTGCTCCTACACTTTTCGATTTCAATGAGCCCTGGAAAATAGACATTCTTGATTTCATGAACAAAAACTATATGTACGAGTTCACGATGGAAGAACTGGCACATTATACAGGCAGAAGCCTTGCCACCTTTAAACGTGACTTTAAGAAAGTGAGTGACCTTACTCCGGAGAAATGGCTGATACGGAAACGGCTGGAAGCAGCATACGACTTAATGAAAGAAGGCAGACGAAAAATAGCCGATGTATATACGGAGGTCGGCTTCAAGAACCAGTCTCATTTTTCGTCTGCTTTCAAGAAAATGTATGGCGTATCCCCTACGGCTTTGTAACCGTACGCCCTTTAACGGGGATTCTGCACCATATTCGGATTGGCATCTATTTCGGTTTGCGGGATAGGCAAAGCAATACGAAGGTCATTGGGCTGGATAGTCCATGCGTCAGAGGTATCCAACGTCACCAAGTGCCAGCCCTTGTTGCGCACAATAGGCTTGCCGTTGCGCAGGAAATCAAAAAACACTTGCCCCTCTCCTACCAGTTCCCGGCGCACTTCTTCCAAGATGCGGTCAATGGTAAAACCTGCAGTCGAGACCTGCATACCGGTATTCGGCGTACGCTGGCTGATTAAATCATTCAGGTAAGTACGCCCCGTTTCTGCATACGAGCCTCCTAAATGGAAGCCAGCCTCTGCAGCATTCAGATAGACTTCGGAAAGACGGATGATACAGATGTCATTGTCTTGCGGATTGCCGGTCTTTCCGGGAAACTTCGTAAGAAACACTTTCCGGTCTCGTGCCGCTTCAGGCAATCCGCCATTGTTGGGCGTAACAGAAGCAACTGTCACACTATGACGCACATCGTCAGGGTCCTGTTCCAGCAAGTCTAAGTAGTCTTCAGTCAATATCAAGTTGTTCCAGTCGAAAGTCGCTTCATTGGCATAAACCATCGGAGCGCCTTCACCTCCTGTTCCTCCCGCAGGTTCGGTCATCGTTATATACAGTTCGAAAAGTGATTCGGACTGGAAATCCTGTCCCCATACAGCAGCATATTCACTCTGCGTATAAAGATGATAAAGCCCTCCATTATTCTCGATGACATCCGTCGCAGCATCCCATGCCGCCTGATACTCTCCCATATCCAGATAAACACGTGAAAGCAAAGCCTGTGCCGCCCAATAATTGACATATCCGTCCGCTTTCTCACGCGTCAGGTCAGGCAAAGCCTCCGTAAAATCCGCTACAACCTGTCCGTAACATTCAGCAACCGTATTACGGGCAGGAGCCGAAGTCGGATCAGTAGGAGACGTAACAATAGGTACGCCCAGAGACGCACCGTTATCATACATATAAGGCATGCCGAAGAAACGTGTCAAATTGAACAATGCCAACCCACGCAAGACCAATGCTTCAGCCTTGATGCTTGCCAAATCTTCATCGACAGCTCCTTCAATGCCTCCTTCCTCAATACGCTGAAGAATATTGTTCGCCTGACGGATGACAATATAAGGCTGTTGCCAAGGCAGAGTAATGTTCAGGTTATCGGTAGCCTGGACATTGTACTCGTAATAAGGAGACACACGCCGTCCGTCTCCTTTGGTAACCCGCGCCTGTACATCCATGGCACGGCAATCTCCGTAATACCAGTAATTGTCGCCATAATAGCTATGCAAGGAAGTCTCACGATAGACTCCGTTCAAAGCAGTTTCAATATCAGTCAGTGTAGACAAAGCCTGGTCTGTCGTGACCGAAGTAGACGGATTCAAATCAAGCCAACTATCTGAACAAGAAGTTGCTGCCAACGAAGCCGCCATCATTCCTATATATAAAATAACTCGTTTCATACTGTTTCTATCCATTGAATTAGAAAGTTAATTGTACACCAAAACTGAATGTGCGCATAGTCGGAGCTTCACAGAACACCTCGCCATTCACCGGAGTTTCCGGATCGTAATATTTCCATTTCGCCCATGTCAGCAAATTGCTTCCGGAAAAATAAACACGCGCATTCTGCAGCAATACCTTTTGTGTCCAACGTTCGGGCAAAGTATAACCGAAAGTCAAGCTCTTCAACCGCAAATGGTCGGTACTGTGAATATAACGTGAAGAGTTTTGCGGTCCAGCCGCTTCTCCATAGACAAAACGCGGCACATCGGTCACATCACCGGGCTTCGTCCAACGGTTGAGCGTATAAACGGACAAGTTATAACCCGTACTTCCGGTTTCGTTCCCATAAATTCCTGTTGTCCCGTTTTCAATATAAGTTCCGGCTTTATCGAAAGAATATCCTCCCAACGAATAAGTCAAGGTAAAGCTCAAATCAAAGTCCCGATAACGGAATTGGTTGGTCAAACCGCCCGACACCTTCGGCTCCGCTCCCTTATAAGCGATGGCTTGAGCTGCATTTGCATCCGTCGTAAGCGAACGGTTCAGGCTTCCGTCTTCATTGGTGGTATTCAAGTAATATTGCGCCTGTCCGGTCTGCGGATCCACACCGGCGTACTCCTTTACATAAAACGTATGATACGGCAGGCCTACCTTATGAATGAACCACGTGCCTTCGATAGACTGCTCCAGCTCGCCGTTCAGCGATACAATCTTATTCCGGTTATGGCTCAAGTTGAAAATGGTAGTCCAGTTAAAACCGTTCGAAGAAAAGTTCAAGGTACGCAATTCCAATTCCACCCCTTTATTGTTCAATTGTCCCACATTGGCAAGGTAACTGGTAAAACCGGTTGTAGAACTGATTGGCAAATTATACAGCAAGTCTTTCGTGTCGCGGTTATAATATTCCAGACTGATAAAGATACGGTTAATGAAAGACAAATCCAATCCGATATTCAAGTTATAGTTCTTTTCCCACTTCAAGTTCGAATTCGGCTGGGACGATTCATACGAGCCCGCATTGCCGATATAGTTCTGCCCATACGAATACAAACCCATATATCCGTATAACGAATTCGGCTGGTTTCCGTTCACACCATAGGATGCACGTATTTTCAAGTCACTCAAAATATGGCGCACAGGCTGCATGAACGATTCGTTGCCGATGTTCCACATGCCCGACACAGACCAGAAATTCCCCCAACGGTTATCCGGCGAAAGGCGCGAGCTTCCGTCCCGGCGGAAACTTCCTGCCACATAGTAGCGGTCATCATAATTATAATTCAGGCGCGACAAATACGAAATCATCCGATAAGCTTGCGTCGATGACATAAAGTCGCTCAATGAGGCGGCATTGTCCGGTTCTGTCAATATTCCGGAAGGCAAACCGAACGCCTCGCCTACGGCATGGTCGGTCTCATAACTTTCTACTTCATAGGCTGCCAGAACATCCAGATTATGCTTGTCCGCAAATGTATGCACATAATTGATAGAGGTAGACGAGTTCAGCCGTCCATATTCGATAAACCCTTTCGCCGTACGGGCATCGCTCCCGCTTTTGGGTCCCGCCGAACTGAGCGGATTGTAATAACGGGCATCCTTCTGGATATTGTAATCGTAACTCAACGTTTCCTTCAGCTTCAGTCCCTTTAGGGGTTCTATCTGGGCATATCCCGTACTGAACATACGAGTCATGCGGGTACGGTTGTAGTCGGTCAAGATATCCCGCAACGGATTCAATGAAGACCCCGGATAAGCTCCCGTATAATTGCCTTCCTCATCGCGTACAGTCATTGAGGGATTCATCGTCACAGCCACATCAAAGAAAGGATTTATGGCAGAAGTACGTTCCTCGTTCAATTCCTGGTTCATCTGCGAGAACATCATGTTAGCTCCCACTTCACCATACCTGCCAACCTTTTGGGTCAGGTTCAGACGGGCAGAATAACGTTTCAGGCTTGAGTTCTTGGCAAGCCCTTCCTGCTTGTCATACCCCAACGAAGCATAATATGTCGTGCGTTCGCTTCCTCCCGAAACCGATGCCTCATAGCGCTGCTGGGAAGCCGTACGAAGCAATTCCTTACGCCAGTCCGTATATCCCATCGAAGGAATGGAAGCATAATTGTCTATCAGCCCGTCGGCATATTCCGTGGGCGATTCCATCCCCTGGTCTGTAGCATAATTCACCAAGCCCTCATACAATAATTCACGCCGTTGGTCACCGTTCAGTGTCGGCCGGAAATCGACAGCAGAGTTTGAGAATCCTCCCGACACATTCAGCGTGACTTGCGTCCTGCCTAATTTCCCCCGTTTGGTGGTAATCAAGATAACGCCGTTAGCCGCGCGCGAACCGTAAAGCGAAGCTGCAGCCGCATCTTTAATCACCGTTATGTTTTCAATATCAGAAGGGTTCAGCGTGCTCATGATATTTGTTTTCGAATTATTCATATACGATGCGTCAAAGCCTCCTGTACTTAAATTTCCGGAAGTAACCGGCACGCCGTCAATTACGAACAAGGGTTCTTGCGACGCGTTAAACGATCCCATACCACGGATACGGATGCTTTGATTGGCACCCGGTTGCCCCGAACTTCCGGTAATGTTCACACCGGTAGTCATCCCTTCCAGTTTCTGCTCCACATTCATAACAGGAATGTCTTTCATCATATCCGCCCGCAAGGTATTGGCAGAACCGGTAAATGACGACTTGGTAAAATTACCATATCCTGTCACTACGACTTCCTGCAACATCTGATTATCAGGCTGCAAAATGATATTCAACTTGTCACGCCCATGAGGGATACGGACTTCCTGAGTTTTCATACCTACATACGAAACAATCAAAGCCTGAGTCTCAGAAGGCACATCAAGCGTATAATGCCCGTTGATATCAGTAATCGTACCTTGAGCTTCGTTTCCTTTAATGGCGATGACAGCCCCGATCAAGGGTTCGCCGTCTTCAGCCGAAGTGATAATGCCTTGCAATGTACGGTTTTGAGCGACAACCGTCTGCCCCACTAAAAACAAGGCAATGAAAATAAACAATACTTTCTCTCTTGACATAAGTTATAAATTTTTGCCTATACACTACTTCCCTTGCAAAACAAATACCAAACACTGGCTTTTCACATCCGATTCATCAAAACACATTAAACAACAACATTTTACCATTGCAAAAAATAAAGAAGGAAATCAAACCGGCAGATATTATTGTAGAAAAAATCCACAATCTGTGCAACATTGCCACACTATTAAAAAATGAATGTCCGCAAAATGTCAATGGTATGAAAGGAGTTAGAAGAAGTTATGCTCGCTTCGCCCACAGGAGTTAAAGGACAATAGTTCTGTTAGGATTTCCATTAGTAAATGCATTGGCTTCTAACTCCCTTTAACTCCCTGAAATAACTTCTTATTAGTGAAATGCGGACAATCATATTATAAAAAGCATATCTTTCATTTTGAACTTTTCAACAATATAAATTGAGCCTTTCAGCAATCAGACTAAATAAGTTCTGCCCTATCTTTGTCTTTGTAATCATAAAAAATGAATCAACATCATGAAACCTTACATCATTTGCCACATGATGGCATCCATAGACGGACGCATTGACTGCGATATGACGGAACGCATTGGCGGAAACGAATATTACGAAGCACTGGAGCAACTGGCTTGCGACTCCGATTTATCAGGACGTATAACGGCGGCCATGCACATTGCCTTACCCGAACCTTTTCACACCGACAATCCGAAACCGGCAAACCAATCTTCGTTTTACAAGGCAACGGAAGCAAAAGGATATTCCATCGTACTCGACTCGAAAGGCAAGCTGAAATGGCCTGGCAACAATATTGACGGAAAACCAATGCTCGTCATCGCAAGTGAACAAGTGGCGCAAACCTATCTTGACACCTTATGCAGCCAAAACATTTCGTGGATAACAACCGGAAAAGAAAAAGTTGACTTGACCCAAGCCGTAAAGATGCTGAATGAACATTTTGGCGTAGAACGTCTTGCCATCGTAGGAGGAGGACACATCAACGGAGCCTTTCTGAAAGCCGGACTGCTGGATGAAGTAAGTCTGGTAATCGGTGCCGGAATCGATGGAAGGAAAGGAATGACCGCCGTATTCGATGGCATTGATGATAAAAATTACCCCACCACCCTTCTGAAACTGAAAAGTATGGAACGCATCGGTGAAAACTCCGCCTGGTTGCGCTATAACGTCATTGACACTACAAACCCAAGCAGGCCTTAACCATGAAACATCCACTGAAAAGACTTTATACAACCCTGCTGGCAGGCTTATTTGCCACCTCCAGCCTTATGAATAATCCCATCAATTCTAACAGCTTTATGGAAGAAAAACTGATTTAACACAAACGTAGAACAAAGTATTCCCACAGAGCGACAAGGTAGACCACAGCAAGGCTTACTACAAAACCAAACGCGGCTACCACAAACGTTCGCTCAACTCGAACGGTGAATGGAATCAGACTTCTTCACTTTCGTTCCTCAACATGCCGATTCTGACGTACGCCGGTGAAATCCGCAATGCCGTATTGCTTGTCCACGGCGAGAAAGCACACTCACGTTAATTCAGCGAAAAATCCCGTTCGATAAAATCGAACAGTTCTACCACAATATAGCTGCACCGTTTGTAAGATTAATAATCTTACAGCGTGAAGATTAATAATCTTTCGGCATGAAGATTAATAATCTTACAAACAAGGCAGTCATGTGAACACATGAAACGAACACATCAAACCCAAAAAACTATTTGTAGAAATTCAAAACAGTTTCTTCTAAATACCGATGTTCATATAAAATAATGTAAGCAAGACTCTAATAAAAAAAGAAGTTAAATTATTTCCTTTTATTGGTTTATAAAATAAACTATTCTATATTTGCAAAACAAAAGCAAGGGAAAGCGCGCACTCTTGCTTTTATTTAACGTATTCGGTTTATATTATAAACTTATTTATCAACTTAAAACAATAAATGATTATGAAAACAATCTGCTTTATAATCGCGCTGTTAAGCTTGTCTGTATCTGCTTCAGCCAAAGGATTTTCTATCTCCATCGGCAATATCCGCAATGATAACGGGAATATCTTGGTCATGCTTCAAGCGGACGGACAAAACAAACCTGTTTACGGAATGGCAAAAGCACAAAAGGGAGAGGTGACCATCACAATAGAAGAAGTGACTTGGGACCACTTTACCATTTCTGTCTTTCACGATGAAAACGAAAATTGGCAAATAGATACAGACGAACAGGGAAAACCTGTAGAAGGTTTTGCACGGGAAAAGCATCATCCGAAGAAAAAAGAAGATGCATGTAAGTTGAAATTGTTTTATTTCGATAATCCTTTAGAACGATGAAACGCCTGGTCTTTCTCTACCTATTATATACAGGAGGCATTGCACTTCTACATGCGATGCCTATCGCCCCACAGGCATTGACGGACAGCATCCATGCTACATTGAAAACCTACGACCTGCCAGAGATAACGGTGAGAAGCAGTAAAATCAAGCGGAATGCCGACCGGTTTATCATGCAAGTGACACCATCCTCGGGAAAAAACGGAATTGAATTGTTGAAAGAAGCACCCGGTGTATGGCTTTCCGACAAAGGGATTTCCATCAACGGAGCGTCTGGAGCCAAAGTCTATATCAACGGACAGGAAGTGAGGCTGGAAGGAGAACTTCTGCACTTCCGCCTGCAGTCCTTGCAATCGGCAGACATCCAGCGCATCGAGATACTTCCCTTCTCCGGAGCTGAAAAAGATGCAAACACTCAAGGCGGCACTGTCTATATCCTGTTAAGAAAACCCAAGCAGAAAGGTTGGCAAGGGCATTTCTCGCTGATGTCCACAATAGGACATTCCGTCCAGCAATATCAGCCTAACGGAAGTTGGCATGCACATTGGGACAAATGGGACTGGTACGCTTCCGCTTCCATAACCTGGAAACCGGAAGATGCAAGCGATTGGAACGAAGACCGCATCTATCGCCAAACAGGCAAACAGTTTCAAAGCACAGGAGCACGAAAGCAAACATCAGATTATGAGACGTTCCGCTCGGGCATCATCTTCTCGCCCGACACGCTGAATACGTTCGGACTGGAAGTGGAATACTTCCGCCATTCATCCGATAACCCGTCGCATAGCCGTGACGCAATAAGCAACAGACATGAAACGGTCTATAGCCATGGGAATTACCACCAAAAATCTGATTACGACATGACATCCGTTAATTTCAGCTACCAGCACCGCCTGTCACATTCCTGTTCGACATTAAAAATATTGGCAGACTATACCGGCAAACATGCAAAAGGAAAAAACCGCTACAACATCCTGCGCCAAGCCGGGGATTACAAAAAGGATACTTTATACCGGTCGCAAACAAAAGCCGATTACCGGATTATCAACGCAGATGTGTCATGGAATAGCAAATCTTTCCAAACAGGTGCCAAATACACACAAACCTATACCGATAACACTTCGGCATACGAAGGATTCCGTAGCGGAACCACGTGGACGCCCCTGCCCGATTTCGGTTACACACGGGATTACCGGGAACAGATAGCCGCCTGGTATGCACAATACACATTTACCCGAAGGAAATGGACGGTAAAAGCCGGACTCCGGTTGGAATATACCCATACCTCTAACCGGGAAAACAACGTAAACCAACGGTATTTCGACTGGTTTCCGCACATGGATGTCAGCTATGCGTTCGACCCTCTCCAACACTGGATGCTGGCAGGACAATATGGCAAGTACATCGAACGCCCGGCATTCGCGGCACTAAACCCGAACCGGACACAAACCTCCGACTATAGCTACCAGATAGGAAACCCTTGGCTGAAGCCTACTTACATCAACCGCTTCAGCCTGACGCTAATCTACAAATACCGCTACACCTTAACCATAGGAGGCAATCTGCATAAAAACCTGATTCGCGAGTTTACCAAGCAAGACGAAGCAAATCCGGACATCGCATACGTCACCTACGAAAACCACCATCGGGAAAATCATTGGTTCGTTGCAATTTCCGCTCCTTGGCAACCCACAGGCTGGCTAAACCTTACCGCCAATTTTATCGGATCCAGGCAAGACATCTATATGAATCCCGAAGAGGAACGGCAAAGCCATTGGCTTTATTTCATCCGCGCCCAAGCCGAATGCTTCCTGCCTTGGGATCTTTCACTTGAAATGAAATACAGCGGAACTTCACGCTTACATTCGGGGAATAGCGAAATCAATCCCTATCACACGGCAGACATCCGCTTGCAGAAAAAATTCAATCAAGGGAAATGGATACTCACGCTGGGCATAGACAATCTGTTCGACCGTTCTTCCGGCTATGCATGCCATACGGAAGACTACGAGAGAGACATACATATCCACACAGCTTCGCAAGGGAGGACATGGAAAATAGGAATCGCATGGAACTTCGGAAAAGGGAAACAAGCGAAAAAGACGGAAGTGGAAAAAGGCAAATTTTCCCAGCGGAACCGTTTGGCAGATTGATGAAACCGTTTTATATTTGCAAGCAAAAGCAAGTCCTCGTTTTCTTGCTTTTATTTTTCCGCATAAAGTTTATAACATAAACCATTTTATTAAGACTATGGAAGAAAAGACATTAAACGAAAAAGAAAGTCTGGAAATCATCACACGCATGATTCAGGAGACGAAAAACAAATTGGAAGTAGGCGACGGGAATATGTTGTTACTATGGGGATATGTGTCGGTATGCACGGCTATACTTGTCTATGCCCTGCTTTTATGGGTTCAAACCCCACAAGTCAACTGGCTTTGGTTCCTGATTCCCCTCATCGGGTATGGGGTTACGCAAAAACAAAAAAGGAAAGAAGCCAACGTAAAGCCACATTCGTCCAGCTACGTTGATAAGGTTTCCGCCGGAATCTGGAAGAGCGTAGGCATTATTGCCTGCTTGTTTGCAGCTATTTGCATGGCTTTTATGTTTTGCGGATACAACTGCTGGGTACTGATGTTTGCATACGCTTTCATCATTATCGGATTCGGAAGCATAGCGCAAGGGATTATCATCCGTGAACAAAGTCTGACATTCGGAGGGTTGTTCAGTATAGCCGCGGGAGGAGTCGTGGCAAGCTGCGCCATCTGCGACATACCGATTTATATCACTTGGGCGATACCTTTGTACATCCTTTGTTTTATCTTGATGATGATTATCCCCGGACATATCATTAACCGTAAAGCCAAGAAGCTATGCCGAAAGAACTGAATCCGTTGCTGCATTCCCAGCTAAGACTTGGCGTGATGTCTATCCTGATGGTAAAAGAGGAGGCAGACTTTGTATACCTGAAAGAGAAGACCGAATCCACCGCCGGCAATTTGAGCGTACAGCTCGACAAGCTGGCGGGAGCAAGTTATATCACCATCGAAAAAGGCTTTGAAGGGAAACGCCCACGCACCACATGCCGCATCACCCCCGAAGGAAGGGCCGCTTTTGAGGAGTACGTCAATACACTGAAGGTGTATTTGCACTTAGAATGAACGGCGAAGGCAACTATATGCACAAGTCTGAAAGGGGCATGCCTAGGGACATGGCATGTCCCCTTTATCATAGTAGAGACGATTGCACATCATCTCTAATGTTTAGGAAGACTGAAACAGTTTCTATATCTCAGCGGTTCCGGATGCTGTATTTTCTTCCTGCTGCACACTACGTTTTCTTTTTTTCAACCTGCCGCTCTTCCGCAACGCTTCGGTAATAATCCACTGAAGTTGCCCGTTGGTACTACGAAACTCATCGGCTGCCCATTTCTCGACAGCCTCCATTGTATCCGCATCCAATCTCAAGACGAAACTTTTGGTTGCACTCTCTTTCTTTGCCATAGGATTAATGATTCAACGTACCCGTATTCAGAACAGGTTGGGCAGACTCATCGGCACAAAGCACTACCAGCAAATTACTCACCATAGCGGCCTTCTTGTCATCGTCCAGTTCTACTATCTGGTCTTTTTCCAACTTGTCGAGTGCCATATGAACCATTGATACAGCACCTTCTACTATCTTCTCGCGTGCGCTGATAATTGCCGAAGCCTGTTGGCGACGAAGCATTACGGCAGCAATTTCGGGTGCATATGCAAGGTAATTGATACGTGCTTCCACAACCTCCATACCCGCCATTGCAAGCCGTTCGTTCAGTTTCTGTTCCAATTGTTCGTTGATTTCATCTCCTCCCGAACGAAGAGTCAGTTCACCTGTCTCGCCTTCATTGTCATCATAAGCATATTGTCCCGCCACCTGACGCAATGCAGCATCACTCTGTATTTTCACAAAATTCTCAAAAGCATTCATCCGTCCGGCTATGGCATTGCCGGCATTGGCTGCAGCTTCTTTTCCACTTGCCGCCATCGTTTGCGAATCAATTTCAAACATAGCCTTGTACGTATCCTTCAGCTTCCATACCAGCACCAGTCCGATAAGAATGGGATTTCCTATCTTATCATTGACCTTAATGGGTTCCACATCGAGATTACGTGCACGGAGCGAGAGTTTTTTCTTGGCAAGAAACGGATTGACCCAGAAAAATCCGGTTTCCTTAAACGTACCTTTATATTTACCGAAAAACACCATAGCACGTGCTTCATTAGGCTCCAATTGCATATAACCGGCAAACAGCACACACCATACAAGGAAAAGCAATACGCCGATAGCATATCCCGCTTCGGATACCTGTACAAAACAGCCTACAATAGCAGCACTTACGATAATCAGATGCACGAATAACATTGCAAATCCATTCAGCCTGAATCCTTTGAAAATCATTTCTTTTGTTTCCATAAACATGACATTATAGTTGATATTATTTTAATATCACAAATATATATAAATGAATTGATACAAACAAGAGTAAAAGGAATATTTTCAAATTGATTGCAGGGGGCATATCGCATACGCTCTGAAAAAGCTCTACATGGATAAGTTGGTGCATTCGGGCGTATGCGATACGCCCCTACATTGGCTGTTTATGAATCTTCATTTATTTTTATTCGATTCAAGAGTTAGAAGCTGCGTTCCATCAGACACCACGCCAAGAACATTTTTTATGGAAATCCGAAACAGTTTCTTAATGTTCTTGCCTATTTCCCATTCATTATATATATATTTGTGCCCACATTATCTAAATGAATATCCGCAATACGCTCCTACAGCAAATTGGACTAAATGCGGATATCAAATTATCTAATTACAAAGAAAAATGGAACTGGAAGAATTGTATAGCCTTTTTCTGACATGCAAAGGAATTACGACAGACAGCCGTCATTGCCCACAAGGAAGTATGTTCGTAGCCCTGAAAGGAGAAACATTCAACGGCAATGCCTTTGCAGCGCAGGCATTGGCACAAGGGTGCCGCTATGCCGTAGTAGACGAACCGGAATATGCAGGCGAACATTGTATCCTGGTAGACAATTGCCTGACAACCTTGCAACGCTTGGCTACCTACCACCGCCGTCAACTCAAAACGCCGATACTCGGTATCACCGGAACAAACGGAAAGACCACAACCAAGGAATTGGTATCTGCTGTACTGAGTTGCAAATACAACACCCTGTTCACTCAAGGAAACCTGAACAATCATATCGGAGTTCCGCTGACTTTATTGCGCCTTACTCCCCAACATGAAATGGCAGTAGTAGAGATGGGAGCCAATCATCCGGGAGAAATCAAGACCTTGGTACATATAGCCGAACCCGACTACGGACTGATTACCAATGTAGGCAAGGCACATTTATTGGGGTTTGGCTCATTCGAAGGGGTTATCCGTACAAAAGGAGAATTATACGATTATTTACGCGGGAAAAGCGGGTCGACCATCTTCATCCAAAACGAGAACCCTTATCTGAACAACATTGCCAGCCAACTGCATTGCATACGTTACGGACAGGCTCCAGGTCTGTTTGTAAGCGGAAAGACAACAGGGTGTTCTCCGTATCTTTCCTTCTGCTGGACATCGGAAGGTATTTCACACGAAGTACAAACCCATTTAATAGGTAGCTATAACCTGGACAATGCATTGGCAGCAGTAGCAATAGGACGTTATTTCGGAGTTCCCGATACAGATATTTGCAAGGCTATTGCCTCTTATCTTCCCCAAAACAACCGTTCAGAACTGAAAGAAACCGCTTCAAACCGCCTCATCATTGATGCCTATAATGCCAACCCTACCAGCATGCACGCTGCACTGGAAAATTTCCGGCAAATGCAGGTTCCCCACAGGATGGTTATTTTGGGCGATATGAAAGAGTTGGGCAAATCCAGTATTGAGGAACATCAAAAAGTAATAACCTATTTAAAGACATGCCCTTTCGAGCGAATCGTACTGGTGGGTCCTGAATTTGCGGCTATACCTTCCGGATACGAACATTATCAAGATGTATACCAACTTATCGAAACCTTGAAGCAGGAAAAGCCCGAAGGATACACCATTTTAATAAAAGGTTCCAACAGCATGAAATTGAGCCAGATTCCCGATTATTTATAATTGCTCAACCGCCATTAACCTGCAAAACCTGAATCATGTGAATCAGGAGTTATAGGGAGTTATAAGGAAGTTATAGGGAGTTATAAGGAAGTTATAGGGAGTTAAAAGGAAGTTATAGGGAGTTAGAGCCAATATTTCTAACTCCCTTTTAACTCATTGATGGCTAAATGCCGGCTTTCTGAAACGGTTTTATCTCTTGTCCTGCTTTAAGTATTCGGTAGGAGTCACTCCATATTCGTCCTTGAAGCATTGACGGAAATAAGCCACACTACTAAATCCGGTCAAATCTGCTATTTCAGCGATGGAATATCCTCCATCACTGATAAGTTCCAGGCTTTTCCGTATCTTGATTTTGCGGACAAATTCATTGGCAGACATTTCGGTCAGACCTTTGATTTTCCGATAAAGAGTAGAATGGCTCATACACATCTTATCCGCAATGAAAGCCAAATCCATTTTTTCCATATTCAAGTGTTCTTCCACGATAGCCGTAACTTTTTGCAGAAACTCTTTATCCAGATTACTCAGCTTTTGTTCTGGTTCTCCAGCATTTTCCGGTTCATCTTCTGTTTTCAATCCAGCAATGATAACCTTTGCCAGTTTCTTACGGTTATCCAGGATATTGTCTATACGGCTGTTGAGCAAACGGGCGCTAAACGGTTTGGTGATAAATGAATCGGCACCGGCTGCATATCCTTCCTCTTTATCCTGAATCGTATCTTTTGCCGTCAGCAAAATAACCGGTATATGGCTGGTACGCATATCTTCTTTCACTGCCTTACAAAGCTCGATGCCATCCATCACCGGCATCATAATGTCAGACACAATGATATTGGGTATCCGGTTCGAAGCAATATCCCATCCCTCTTTTCCATCGTTAGCAACCAACACCTCATATTTCTCACCAAACGAACTGCGGATGTATTCACAGATATCCCGGTTGTCTTCTACCAGCAGAATAATGGGTTTTGTCTCACTCCGTGCATCCGCCAACTCTGTCTGTTCGTTTCTGTTTCGGGTCACGATACTCCGATGACTGGTATTAGGATACGTGTTTTCGGTCAACAGCCTGAGGGTAAACCGGCTTCCTTTATCCACTTCACTTTGTACATCGACAGTTGCCTGATGTAAATCAGCAAGCGACTTGACGAGCGAAAGCCCAATACCCGAGCCGGAAGCCTGGTATTTTCCCTCTCCCTGGTAATAACGTTCGAATATATGATTCAGTGATTCCTTCGAAATGCCATGCCCGGTATCAGCCACCGTAATCTCCGTATAGCGCACACCGTTTTCCTCGCTTGCATCGAGTGACAAAGTAATTTCTCCTTTAGGAGTATATTTCAAAGCGTTCGACATCAAGTTATCTATAATAATTGTGATAATCTCACTATCATAATAAATCACTGTATTGTCAGCCGTAATCCGGATATTGATGCCGACATTCGGATTACGATTCAATTCTTTATACTTGATGCCTATTTCTTGGACCAGTTTGCCCAAATCATCCTGTGCCACTTTCAACTTCCGGTTCTCTGTTTCCGTTTTCCGGAATTCCAGAATCTGATTGATAAGATTCAAAAGACGGTTGGCATTATCGTGAATAATACTGATTTTATTGACAACTCCAGCCGGAAGCGTCTTGTCGGCAAGCAAGTCTTCCAGCGGCCCGAGAATCAGTGTAAGTGGTGTACGCAGCTCATGGGTTATGTTGGTATAAAACCGCAATCGTTCGTTATTCAGCTTCTTGTCATTTTCATGCTGATGATGCTCCAGGCTGAGCCTGCTTTCAAGAGTAAGTTTCCGCTTGTATGAACGCATCAGCCAATAACAGAAACACCCCACAAGAACAACATATAATAACTTGGCATACCAGGTCAGCCAGAACGGAGGAGTTACCACAATCTTCACCGCAGCAAAATCATCTCCAAAAGGTTGATTGGGAAGACGCGCCTTAACTTTAAACACATATTCACCAGGCAAGAGGTTATGGAATGTAATACTGTTCTGGCTATGTGTCTCAAACCATGTTTTGTTAAGCCCTTCCATCAGGTAAGCATATTCCACCTGCTGGCTTTGGGTAAAGTCCATCACATTAAACGACAGAGTGAGGGTATTGCTGTTATAAGGAATTCTCACTTCATTGTCTTCAATGGGTTCAAAAGTAGCGTTTTGTTCGTTTTGGGCATTGTCGCCATAGCTTCGTACGCCCGTTATCTTGATAGAAGCGATTTGTTCATTGTCTTCAATCAAGGACGGATGGAAATAGCAAATGCCGTTCTGTGAACCGAAATAAAGATTTCCATCCTTATCTTTGCCCACAGCACCATCCATAAAATCACCCTGGGGCACCCCTTGCGTGTAAGTATAGTTACAGAATTGCCCCCTGTCGTTTTTCCACACCGAGATTCCCTTATTCGTACTTAACCAGATTTGTCCTGCATCATCTTCTATGATGCTTCTTACATTGTTGTCCGGCAATCCCTGGGAGGTACCGAATACTTGAAAGCTGTAAGTCTTTGTATCGGTAATATGTACCAATCCGCCACGCGTAGCAGCCCATATATCCCCCTCAGAAGCCTGATAAAGATAATTTATGGCATTAGAAGTCAGTCCGCCGGAGGTATCTATCCGCTTTACCAGTTTATTTTCAGCATTAAATATGAAAAAGCCCTTTCCGAAAGTACCTACCCAAAGTTTTCCTTGCCGGTCTCTTAAAATGCCATGCACCATAGGGTCAACAAGCTGCCCGTTGATACGGTCCTCCCGCCGGATTTTATCATTCTGGCACGAGAACAATCCGTTTTGAGTGCCTATCCAAAGCTTGTCAGTATCCTCGTAAAAAGTACATATCTCGGCATAAGGCTCATTTATCGGTATACGCGTAACCGTACCTGTATTCGGGTCACACCTCAACACTCCGTCACGGTACATGCCGAACCACAGCATTCCGCTCCTGTCTTTATAAATAACAGATACATGCGTATAAGGCATGATTCCTTTTTTCAGCGGGATTACCTTCCAAAGGCTGCGATTCTGAAATATAGCCACTTCGTTTTCGCCTCCAACCCAAAGCCTGCCACGATTATCAAAGGCAATTCCCCAGACCTGTTTGCCAACCGCCTTTCCGTCGCGGGAAGTATCAAACGCCAGCATCTGGAAATCGGGACGCTTATAACTCAGGAAATCCAGCCCTCCCCGATAATTTCCAATCCAGATATTCCCGAAGCAGTCTTGCAGGAAACAACTGGCATTGGGTGAAGAAAGTCCATGCAAGTCACCGGTCACACCAATGTTGCAAAATGTCATATTCTCGGGCGAAGTAAAGGTGTTGGCATGCATATTCAGCATGCTGACACCCCCCATATGAGTACAAATCCAGATATTCCCGTCCAAGTCTTCCCCTATGCTATTGATTTGGTTGGATATAAGCGAATGCGGATTATTCCCGTCGTGACGGAACGAAATGAAACGTTCCTGTTCCATGTTAAACAAGGCAAGCCCTTGCGTGGTGCCTACCCAAATGTTTTTCCCCTTATCAATATAGATACATTTCACCGTATTGCCCGGCAGGCTGTTCGGGTCATCCGGATTGTGACGGTAGTTTTTACAAGTACGTGTTTTCAGGTCAATCACACTCAACCCATCTGCATGTTGTCCTACCAGCAACTGACCTTTCCCATTATCGGCTGCGCACCAGAAATTGCCTTCCAATCCCTTTACATCTTTGGTGCGAAAAGATGTAAAAGACTGTTTCCGATTATCATAATAATCTACTCCCAAATGATAGTGTACAATCCATAATCCTCCATCGGTAGCAGGAACGATATTGGTCACGTCATTGGTTATCATGTCATTGGCATCGTAGAAATGCGTAAACCGTTGCTGCAGGCAGTCAAATACACACAATCCGTCGCGTTGGGTCCCTACCCAAAGCGTATTATCGTATGCATTGTAGTAAATGGCATTCAGTTCATTGCTGGTTATGTCCGAATTGGAAGTATTATATTGTGTAAACTGGCTTCCATCGAACCGGCTTAGCCCCGATTCGGAAGCAATCCAGATATTACCTGCTTTGTCTTGCGCCAGATCGACCACGTAATTGCTCGATATGCCATTGGCAGCATTCAAGCGTTTGAATGTAAATTCACGCTGAGCCGAAACTGACAACGAACCTATTAGCCCAGACAGTAATATAAGTGCAACGATACGTCTTATCATAATAACCCGATTTCTGTACAAAATGTGTATTATCCAAGTTTGCGGAGTATCCATAAAAAAGCACACCTGAATCGCATGATTATCACAAAGATGCGGGACAACCAACCGATTGAAAAAGACCAGTGATTGCCCCACATTTTACCTACTGAAAACTCGTTGTGATATTGATATTTTGAGAAACTGTTTAGTTTGTCGTTTCTTCATCGGCAACCGCCTCTTCCCAGTTGGTAAACATCGGAACCGAATCGTCATAACCATCATAACCGTAATTCTGACGCAACGGAGCGTAAATATTAGCAGTAATAGCCGAGTTCGGGACAGGCCAGAACAGGTTGTGCTTATCTACCTGATAATTCAACGTTACGCTTGAAAAGATCGGGCCATGATTAAATAAACTGTAGCGTGTACAACGTTTAAACCAATAACTTCCACCGTTCAGGTCAGTTCCGCTCTGTTTGTCCCAAGTGTTGAGGTCGTAAGTCTCGCCCCATTCATCCGGTTGTCCGCTGCGGGCAAGGCACCACGAGATACGGGTCAGCTCTGGCTGACGCCATTCTTCCAGATAAAGTTCACGGGCACGTTCATCGGCAATGTCACCAATGGTAACGGTAGTGAACATCTTCTGTGCGTTGGCACGGCGGCGGATGACGTTAACGTCTTCGGCAGCTTCAGCAGCACGTCCCTGATAGAACTTGGCTTCGGCACGAAGCAGGTAGGTTTCCGCCAAGCGGAACAGGTACATATTGCCATTCGAACAAGTTCCCCCCAAACGGGCACCTCTAAAGTCATTCGAACTCATGCTTTCTTCAGCAGCCTGGTCAAGGATATATACTTTATATAAAGGTATCGGATACCAGCTGCGGATGGTGTCCAAGCACAACAATTGACCTTTTGTGATGAGCAACTCGTTAGTTTCAGGGTCACGGTAATCTTCCGGTGCATACAACATCATGTTTTTCCCATAATAGGCTGAATTCGGATTATTGTATTTCAAGTCGGTCATTTCTAACCAGTTTCCTGTCGTGCGGTTGTGGCGCAAGTCTTGCCAGTCGGTTTCACCATCATAATTCCAGATGGTCTGGTTATAATGGTAAGAAGTACGGAAACAACCAATACCACGCCCAATGGCACGTACCCAATCCAAATTACTGTCATATTCAGCCGCTGTACGTGCATAGTTGAAGGTGGGTGCTGTCAGACCATGCGGGTCCATAATCGCACTGTTGCTCCAATGTACACACGTCGTACGCATCACGTCATACAAAATGAAGCCTTGCGAATTATAATTCAGAATCGGCATAATAGTCTCCGTATTTTCTGCTATAGGCATATTTTCTCCACGATGCAAGTCCCAAATCACATTCCGTTCTACTGTCCATGTATCTGAATTTCCTGATTGAACAAAGGTTCCGAACGGTTGAGTCATCAGTCGCAAACCATGGTTGCTAATCAAATCGGTTGCCATCTGTTCTGCTTTTTGGTATTCGCCTACTACCAGATAACACTTGATAAGCAGTTGCATGCAGGCTTCCTGATTGACGGTACCTACATAGCCGATTTCGCTTTGTGGCGGCACATGCTCTACGGCAAACTCCAGGTCGTGTACCAACATTTGGAAAATGGCTTCCTTACTGGTCGATTTGTAGTTTTGTTTAGGCACTTCAATCACTTTTGTAATCAAAGGTATGTCACCAAACAACAATACACCGTGATAGTAAGCATACGCACGATGGAAATAAGCACGCCCTAAATATTCATCGCGCAGGGTCGGATCCAAGCCTTCCACATTATCTACATTTGAAATGATGGTATTGGCAAAAGTCACACTGTTCCACGTACGGTTCCAAATGCGTTGCATGGCATTCGAGTCACCACCATCTGCCATACCTGAAGTCGGAGTGATTTTGTTGGCTACGTCATCCATAATACCGCCTCCTCCGTCTGTTTTCCCGTACAGGCCGATATCACTCATAAAATAGGTAGAGGCGATAGGGAGCATATTTTCGTTGCCGTCAAGCAGCATTTCTTTCAAGCTGTAGTCACACATCGCCATAGCGGCTTGCAAGCCGGCTTCGGTGGTGTAGGTGTTTTCCGGATTGTAGAATGACAAGGGGTCTTGTGCCAAAAAGTCGTCAGAGCATCCGGTGTTCAGCAAGGCGACAGATGCCAGCACCATACATCCCTTTGCAAATATCGAATTTCTTTTTTTCATAACTGTTTTCCATTTAAAGATTAAAGTGTTACATTAATACCAAAGTTAAAGGTACGCGTAGCCAGCCCACCCGTCTCCGGGTCTCCATATTCCCATCCGCTGATTGTACATACATTCTTACAGCTTGCCGTTACACGGATACGGTCTACCATGAACTTGCGGGTCCATTTCTTCGGAATGGTATAACCGATAGTGATGTCATCCAAACGGACAAAGCTACGATTATATACCTTATTTACTCCTCCAGACAATCCGGTGTTAGGTCCTGTAGCTTCCAAACGGCAATAGTCATTGGTCGGATTTTCGGGAGTCCAGTATTCCTTTTCCGGCAAATTGAATGCATTGATGATTTGCGAACCACCGTTATCGATATTCAGCCAATAACCGTTCGAACTCTTGTGTCCCATGTACGAATAGAACGAAATAGAGAGAGTCAAGTCTTTCCACAAGGTAAAGTCGTTGCGGAAATTCCAGTAAATAGGAGGAGTGGTGGTGCCTTGATATACTTTATCGTTATCGTTATACACCGGGATACGGGTACCGTCTTCCGCTATCTGGTCGTCTTCCGTATAGTGGTTGATTACCTTCGGGTCACCAGGCTTCTGACCAACCAAAGCAGCTGCGGCAATGTCTTCGGGCGTATTCTGCCATACACCGTCAGTCTCATAATCCCAGATGGTACCGACAGGTTGTCCGATATACCATTTGTTTGAAGTATCGTCCAGTTCGTTACCGTTTTCGTCATACGTATAATAGATGTGGTTGATCTTGTTCTTGTTGATGGAGAAGCCTACCGAGGTGTTCCAAACGAACTTGTCGTTCTCGATGTTGGTCGAATTGACGGCGATTTCGAAACCTTGGTTCTGCACTTCACCCAAGTTTGCCATAATGTCGCTAAAACCAGAGAAGTTCGGCAGACGCTGGCTCATAATCATGTCTGTAGTCTTCTTGAAATAGTAATCCATGTTAGCAGTCAGCCGACCTCCAAAAAACGAAAGGTCAAGTCCGACGTTCCATGCTTTAGTCTGTTCCCATTGCAGATTAGGAGCGGCAAGGCGGCTCATATAAAGCGGATTGACAATAACAGAATTACCATTTTGATAATACACCATTTCACCACCAGCCAAAGCCAAGTTTGCCAAGGTCCTATACCAACCTTCAGGATGATCATTGTCACTGAAATCACGGTTACCGTTTGTACCCCAAGAAAGACGGAGTTTACCCATGTCCCACCATTCTTTCGTTCCTTCCATGAATTTTTCTTCCGTAAAGATCCAGCTGGTACCTAATGAATAGAAATTACCCCATTTGTTATTTTCACCGAAACCAGAAAAACCGTCGCGGCGGAACGATCCGGTAATCATATAGCGGTCTTTAAATCCATAGAACAAACGTCCTAAATAGGAAGCTGCCGAGTAGTGATAGTCGTTTGTACTAAAATTACTTTGTTCTTTATTGGCACCTGAAGTATAGTGGAAACCAAGTGCATCGGTCGGTGTGATGTTACGGGCTTCGATGCGGTCTTGCCAATATTTGTGATCTTCGGCTTCTTGCACCAACGTCAAAGTGAAATGATGGTCACCGAACGTCTTGTCCCACGTCAAGGTATTGTTCAGGTTCCAGTCGAAATTTTTACTCCATTCACGGTCTACGCCCCGGCTGGAAGCTGAAGCATCGGGCAGGTCTGCCGACATCCAGTAACGGTTATAGAACCATTGGTAGCGAGGTGAAATATTAAACTGGTAAGTAATGCCGAACGGCAAGGTTACTTTGGCATTGAAGATGGTGTTCAATACCGTATAGCCTTTTTCCAAATCATAATATTGGCGATAATGGTAATAGTTGTATCCCCCGTTCATGGCAACTCCCGACATAGGGTATTGCTCGTAACCGCCTTCTTCGTCATACATCGAAGCGTATGGAGAGTTGCGAAGCATGTTGCTATCCCAATAATCGCTGCCTAAAGATACTTGGATATCACCGTCCGAACGGTCTTGGAAATTGACGTTGGCACCGATTTCCAGCCAATCGGTAATCTTGGCGTTTACTTTCATGTTGGCACGGTAGGCATTGTAGTCATTGCCTTGTACGGCACCTTCATTTTTCATATATCCAAGCGACATATAATAATTCACCTTTTCGGTAGCCCCCGAAATGCTGGCATTATAATCCTGGTTCAAACCGGTGCGGAACGTAGCGTCATTCCAGTCGGTTACCCTCCCTGCCAAAAAATTCTGATATGCCAAAGGAGCGATATCCAGACCTAAGCGGCGTGCATACAGGCTCAGAACAGAACCATTGTCTACCTCTGAAAATCCGAATCCGGCTGTTCCCGTATTGCTTGCCCATGCATTTTGGTCTGCTGAACTCAGACCCATCGGATTATCAAAATATCCTGCCGGATAAGCCAGGTTGCCATTTCCGTCTTTAGCTTGGTAATAACCGTATAGTCCGTCTTCACCTTGTCCATAGGTATAATACATCTTATACCAGTCCTCACGGTATTTCATGTAACCGGCAGCGTCGTAATAGTCACGGTAAGCCGATTTGTTATTTACGGCAAGATTGGCACTGACATTGATAACCGGCTTGCCTACTTTACCTTTTTTAGTCGTAATGATAATAACGCCGGCAGCTGCTTTTGCACCGTAGATGGCAGCCGAAGAAGCGTCTTTCAGAACATCAATCTGACCGATATCATCCGGATTGATTTCCGATAGTTCACCGAAGAAAGGCATGCCGTCCAATACAATCATCGGGCTGGCATTCGTTCCCAATGAGTTCTGACCACGCAACTGGATACTTGGGCTGCTCTTGGCAGAAGCATCATAGCCAATTTGCAGACCCGGCGTGCCGCGCAATACATCCTGCACGGTAGAAGGATTCTGGTCGGCAAGCTTGGTCGGATTAATTTGCACCACCGAACCGGTCAAGTCTTTCTTGCGCATCGAACCGTAACCTACTACCACCACTTCTTCCAGCGTTTCAGAGTCTTCCTGCAACGTGATTTGAAGTGTTTTGCCCGGAACAGCCTCTACGGTCTGTGTCTTGTATCCTATAAAAGATATTTCCAATACAGCGCCGCTTTTTACTTTTAAAGTAAACTTTCCGTCCAAATCGGTAATGATACCATTATTTGTACCTTTTTCTACTACACTTGCACCGATGACAGCTTCTCCTGTTGCATCCCGAACGATACCGCTCACTTCGTTCGTTTGCTGTTGGCTTACGGCAGCAGCCGGTTCAGCCATTGCCGTCAAAGGATGACCAGCAATAAAACCTGCACACACCAGTAAAGCAAACAAGGCTTTTCGATTGTTGATAAACGAATCTCCCATTTGTTTTTCAGATTTAAGTTAAACATATTTATTATATAAATACTTATCCCATCAAGTGTTTTTACTTAATCGAATGGTGCAAATATAATAGTTTAATTTAAAAAATAAAATAGAAAAATTAGTCAAAAAAGAAAGAAATTCATCAATATCGCTTTTTAGAAGCTCACCTGAAAAAACTGCATACAAGTCTTACAAGCAATAATAAGCATAAAAACTAAGCATAAATAGTAAAGAACTAAGCATTCTTGATGGAAAAACTGTAAATGCCGAATTAATGCACTATTCAGCCGATATATATATCTTTGATACATATCCACAGAAAACGAAGATATACTGCATTAGTTTGCGATATATACTTACTTGGTAAGAGTACTATTGCATTTTTTATGCTGCCCTATTGACAAATCATTAGCGATACAGAAATATATCTACAGAAAGGGCTCATGATTATATCTCTACATTTTAATTTTCTTAACTACATTCCACCCATTGAGAAAGAAGTCAATTCTATAATTAGCGAAGCATATTGTTTGCACATATTTATATTTGTATAATTCTTTAGATAGGTTTTTCTTGCGTGATTGCGTTTACTTTTAATAGCTTCTACAGTTATTGGCTTTATAGTATTGGAAACAATAAAGGCGTTATCTGGATGGAACATGTCTCTTACTCCATAAGCAGATGTAGCTATAACAGGTATTCCATGCATCAAAAATTCAATGCCAACGTAACTACATTGCTCATGATAAGAGGGGAATAAACCTAATTGAGTAATAGAGTAAAGTTCTAACATTTCCGAACGTTTTTTAAACCCTAATGGTATAACAGATTTAGTCATCTTTGGAGAAATCCATTGGTATATATCGCTCGAACCAGCATATATTAGTTTATAATTGAGTGAAGGGGCTATTTGATCTAATAGTTTTTCAATTTTATTTGCTCCTTTTGAATACGTTAGGCGACCTACAAGTAGTATGAGCAATTCAGTTTTAGGCAAACCGTATTTTTTTCGTATAGCATAACTTTTTTTTTCTTGATATTGCATCGAATAATCTTTCATGCCATTAGCAATTAATCTCACTTTTTTTGAAGGAATTTCATAAAAGTCAGTTATTAATTGATAAGTTGATTGACAGAGGCTTATTATCATATCTATTTCTCTGAAAGAAGTAATAATATCATAAGTACAATATCTTACAAATTTGTCTTCTTGTGGAGATAATATTTCATTTTCATCGCTTTGAATATAATTCATATAAGCAGTTTCATTTCCATTGAAGATTGTTAGCCAAGGCAAATCATGTACGATGTGCATTATTTTAGCTTTGGGGAATAACTTGCGAATTGTTTTTACGTTAAAAATAGCAGGGAAAGAATTGGATATGAATATCATGTTGTTAGTTGGCTTTATACATTCTTTCATATAATGCTCTAAAATAGAAAACCTTTTTTCTCTGATTCGAGGAAAATAAATATATGTAATATTCTCTTCTTTCTTTTTTACTAATTGTTGTTCCGGAGAATCTTCTACGATAACATGGAGATTAAGAAAATTCCATTGTTTCATTCCGTCTAAAAATTCTTTTCGGAATGTGTCATATCCAGAATAAGAAGTGTTATGCGCTTCTAATAAATATACATCAATACCATTTTTGTTATTGGCTATAAAATGCTTTGATAATGTTTTCATAAATTCAAAAATTTGATAATAAGCATAATTATTTTCTCATTTTCATTCAAAGGGTTTGGCAAATAAAATAAAGTAAGTGCCAAAGCTATTGTAATTATTAGCATAATAATAACTCCACTTATAAATAATTTATTGGGAATGGGACCAATAATCCGTCGGGTATTCTTGCTTTTTAATTCTATTTTATTCATTTAATTGAAGCTGTTTTTTTACTAAGGAATAATATGGGCCTTGCATTTTTATTAAATTTTCATGTGTTCCTGACTCTATAATACGTCCATGTCCTATAACGAGAATGTTATCAGCGTCCATAACTGTACTTAAGCGATGGGCTATAATAACTACAGTCTTGTCTTTAAAAAAGGTTTTAAGATTCTCTACTATCTTGTGTTCATTTACTGTATCCAAAGAATTTGTAGCTTCATCTAAAAAAATATAGTCAGGATTACGATAAATGGCACGTGCAATTAATATGCGTTGCTTCTGACCTTGGCTGATACCAATTCCGTTGCGTCCTATCACTGTTTCAAATTTTAGTGGCAATGATTGAATAAAATCATATATACAAGCCATTTTGGCAGCCTTCACCAGTTGTTGGGTATCAATCTCTCCATCGTTTACTGCTATATTGCGAGCTATTGATTCAGAAAATATAACCCCATCTTGCATTACAATCCCACATCGTTTGCGCCAGTATTTTAAATTCACTTTTTTTAACTCGCTTCCTTCTATATAAATTTGTCCTTCATAATGCAGATAATAACCTAACATTAATTTTAGTAAAGTCGTTTTTCCGCTACCGGACAAGCCTACTATAGCCGTAACCTTTTGAGCTGGAAATATTGCATTTATGTTATCTAATGTTTTTGTGCTGGCACATTTGTCATATTTGAAATTTAATTGAGAAAGTACGATACCTTGTTTGAAAAAGGTTCCATCTAAAATTACTTTAGAAACATTATCTTCGTCAGGTTTTTCTTGAATTTCATTTATTCGTTCTAAAGATAATTTTAAATCTTGAAAAGAATAGATGAAACCAATAAATTGAATCACAGGTGAATTTAACTGACCGATAATATATTGAATAGCTAACATCGATCCTAATGATAGCTTCCCTTCTATGACTGCATTGGCTGACATAATTGTTATAAAAATGTTTGTCAGTTCATTTAGAAAAATACTTCCTGCTTCTTGCGTTTGTTGTAATTTGAGTGATTTTAATTGAAGTTCAAATAATTCCGTCTGAATATCTTCCCATAGCCAGCATCTGCGTTGGCAGCAATCTTGTAATTTAGTTTCTTGTAGAGTGTTTAGAAATTCAAACGTATTATTCTGTTTTTCAACTTGTTTTTCAAATAATGCAATGTCTAACATTTTCCTTCTTTTTAGAAATAGCATAATCCATCCGGCATAAAATGATGTACTGATTATAAAAATGAGGAATATTAATTTATTATAGACTAAAAGAACGAAGCCAAATACCAAGAAACTGAGAATCGTAAATAAAATGCTTAATACTTTTTCTGTTAAAAATGTTTGGATGCGTGAATTATCAGACATGCGTTGTACTAAGTCACCGATATGCTTCACCTCAAAAAAGGCCATAGGCAAACGTAATAGTTTAATAAAAAAATCGCTGATTAAGGATATATTTACTCGAATAGAAATGTGGGTCAACAACCAACGCCGTATAAAATCTGTTGCCGTCTTCCCTATAACAATAGCTAATTCTCCTAATAAGACAAGCCAAATAAAATGAAGGTTATGGTTTTTTATGCCGACATCAACAATACATTGGGTAAGGAATGGCATAAGAAGCTGCAATATACAGCCTAAAAACAAACCGGCTACAATTAACCCCAAATGCTTTTTGTAACGGGACAAGTATCCTGTAATCACCTTAAACGGATTTTTGTTCTCATCCTTTCTTATTCGGGATGTCTTAACAAATTTTTGAGTCGGTTGAAATGTTAAAGCTATACCTTGTTCAAAGCCATTTTTTACGGATGAAATCCAGTGCTCTTTAAATGTTTCAGTATTATATACTAACAGTCCTTTCCCGGGATCTGCGACATAAAACCGATTCCGTTTCGTTTTATATAAAACAACGAAATGGTTTTGATTCCAATATAAAATACAAGGAGATCCTATCTCACAAATCTGGTTAACTGTAAACCGTGCCGCACGGGTATGGAAACCTAAATCTTGCCCTCCCTCGGAAATGCCTAATAAAGAAACGCCACGTTTGCTTATTGGACAAAATGCTTCAGTTTCTTCCAACGACAACACTTTTCCATAATAACAGCAAATCATGGCAAGGCATGCAGCCCCGCATTGCATAGAATCGTGTTGCCGTATAAGATGAAACTTCTGAAACATGACCTGTCTTTTCCTTTATTTTTTTCCTTTCGGCTGGCTATTGAACCGCCATTGCGCATGGAACATCACGTAACGGGGCAATACCGTACGGTAGGTCTCTGTCCTTGCCTGTGCATTGATGGTATAGGACACGTTGCTTAAGTCGTGCAAGATGTCATAACCGTCCAACATCAGCAGCAGCTTGCCTTTCAAGGCACGGTAAGTCAGGCGGGCGTTCCATACGAAGTTGTCGGTATTGAGCCGTGCGTCGGTATACCCTCTCCGGTTGTAAACCGTAAAATCCGTAGCTAATTGGAAGTTGGCTGGAAGTTCGAATACGGCATTCAGTCCCGACTGTACCGTCCAAGTGTTCTGTTGCGAGAAGTCTGTCCGGTTGGAGGTGAAACGGTCGTGCTGGGCAGTTACGTTCAATCCTATTTGATGTTTGCCGAAACGGTATTCCGCCCTGAACTCATCGGAAAAGTTCCAATTGTAGATTTTGCTTCGCGTTAGCTGGGGAGAGTCTTGCCCTACCAGGTCAACATTGGTGGTGTGCAAGGCAGCAAACAGGTTGCTTATAAGCCCCCCCCCTATGGGTTGTCCATAGGCGATTCTGCCTCCCGCACTCCAGTTTCCGTTCACATTGTAATAGCTTGCTTCGCGGATACCCGTGCGGGTGTCGTATGTATAACCTTGCGACAAGGCGTTGGACAATACCGAGTAGCGTCCTTCTATCGCCATACGGCTTCTTGTTTCCCTGTTTGTCAATCGGTATTGGAGGCGGGTGTTGAACTGCAGTGCGTTCTTCAGGTCCGGATTCCCTTTCGTGATGTAGAGCGGGTCTGTATCATCCGTAAAGTTGACCATCGTCACCAAGTCCGGCGTTTGGCTTTTCAGTCCCCATGACCAAATAAGCCTGTGGTTGCCCTTACGCCAGTCGAATAATGCTTCTCCGATATCGAATACGACTGATTTGCGGGTGAAAGCCGTATCCGTCCTTCCTCGTTCGTAATCTAATTGTTGTTGTTTGAGCGTGACAGGCAAATTATATTGGATATGGAGGTTTTGCGTAGCATAGCTGTATCCTACGGTTATCCGGTGGTTGTTGTCCGTTTCCCGGCGCAGGTAGCTGTTGTTCCGGTCCAAGGAAGCTTCGTAATCGAATACGGAGGGCATTTTCCCGAACAGGAAGTCGTCTGCCGATTCAAGCGATTCCAATAAGAAGAGGTCGGAAGCCGCCTTTTGATAGAGATGGTCGTAGCGGTACGAAAGGGTCAATACCATGCTTCTTGCCAATGTCCGCGAATAGCTGACTTCCGCCGCTAAGTTGGAATTGAAATCGGGATTGTTCTTGAAGTACCGGTTGACAGTTTGCGCAGGAACGGCATCTTGTCCGTAATTGATTTCATACCGGTTGAAACGCTCGTCATGACGGTTATTATATTTCCCTATCAAATTTACCACCAGCAAGTCATTAGTTCCGGGCATCCGGATGCCTTGCCAAAGATTCATTCCTGTGGATAAAGCATGCCCGTCCTGCCTATTCAACGTCAGGTTACGGTTTATCAAGCTTTTTAATGCACCGTTACTGTTTCCATCGTAGATGTGCCGGACGAAATCGGTTGTTACGTTATTAAACGATTCGTTGAAAGTGGCGTTGATGTCTTCGCTGTAATTGTCCCAGTTCCGGTAGTTGAAGAACGGTTCGGCGGCAATACCGTATCCCTTGGGTGTTTTATAATAGATTTTGTGTTTGGTGTTCAGTGACCACGATTTGTTCCGCGAGCGGTTGAACTGGTAATCATACGTAGAGCCTGTCACCAGGTAGTTGTTGCGTACCACGTCTGTACCGTCTGTTTCGCGGGCTGTCTCACCATTGATGTTTCCGTTCAGCTCCCAACGGTTGTCTAACGTCTTTACATTGTAATCAAAGCCCCCTGATATGGTTTTTCTTACTCCGGTAGGCATTTTCTCGGGAGTCCAAGAAGTTTGTTGTCCGGGTTTGCGGCTATCGTTCAGGTTATTGATATTGAAATAAGCTGCATACTGCCCTTTGGGTGTGAACATCATGGCGAAAAGTCTGCCCAAATAACGGTCTTCACTTCCATAACCTCCTTCTATGTTTATCGAACTCCCTGCCATGAATTCCTTTTTCAGCTTCACGTCCATCACATATTGGCTGTCTCCTAAATCCGCTCCAGCCAATTCGCTTGCCATGCCCCGTTTGTTGTACACTTCAATGTTCTTTACAGTGTAAGCGGCTAAGTTCTGGAGCATCAGTTGCTTGTTGTTATCAAAGAACCGTCTGCCGTTCAGCAGCAGTTCGTCTACGTATTTGCCGCCCACGTAAATGCCTCCGTCATCTTTCAGTTCCACACCGGGCATTTGTTGAATCAGTGCATCGAGCATGCTGCCTTCCGCTAACTTGAAGGCATCGGCATTATATACCAAGGTGTCTCCTTTGTTATAGAATTTCACTTTCGAGGCTTTCACCGTCACTTCATCCAATTGTTTGGAAGCCGTAGCAAGGTAAATTGTTCCCAATTGGAACAGGTATTCACGTTTGCCGAGCTGGGTCAGATCCACATTCATGAAGGCAGGTTCGTACCCGATGGAGCTGACGGCAAAAATGTATTTCCCTTCTTCCCTCGGCAAATCGATGCTGAACTCTCCCGTATATCTTTTTTGATTGTCGGATCCGGTAATGTATTCATCGTATATATATTTGTCGGCACTCGCTAGGGCGACAATCGTGCTGTCGGCAACTTCTAAAACCCTGATTGTAGCAAAAGGAACAGGATTATGAAAGCCTTGGCTTTCCAATACTTTCCCTGTAACCGTTATATTGTCTTTAGCAAAGACCAACGAGGGAAGAAGAAAAAACAAAATGCATAGCTTCCACTTCATTAGAAAATGATATTCGACAACATGCTTCATGGCAAATAAATACTTAAAAACATTTCTATTGTTGAGCTTTTATTGCATAGTGCATCATTAAAAAATCCTCTATGTGTTCTTTAAACAAGGAACATGTATCTTGCTGACGGTCTTCTTTCTCATTCTGTATCCGTCTGTTTGGGCAGCCGCCATCGCATACTGGAAAAAACGTACACGCATTGCATTGAGGGGAGTTTAAATAATCCGCCTCAACCAAGTATTCATACAGCACGGTTTCATGGGTCATCCGTCCGTCAATATAGCCATAACTGCGATTGAAATCACCCACATCATTCCAGCATTTGTAAAGTTCACCTAAGGGACCGATAACAATGGCATTCAGATTTCTGACGGCACATGTATGTGTAAAATTGGAAGGATAAAAAAGATGGCTGCAATAACCGTGGTCTTGATAGGCTGTTTTTAGAAAAGCAGCCATGGCATCGCTGTCATATACGCAATGGTTTCTATCTTCTTTCGAAGGGACTTCGTTTACAAATCCCGGATATACGGAGACATTCGGATAATTCTTAGTACGGAAATAAGCAAGGACATCGAAAAATTCGTTGCTATTTGTACGGTCAATGTTGACCCGGATGCTGATAGCTGTTTGAGGCGAGCGCTTTTGAGCCTCTTCTATGTTTTTGAGGATAGTTTGATAAGTAGGACCTCCGTCTTTCCTGCATCGACGGGCATTATGGGTCTGTTCTGTTCCATCAATGGTTATTTGAATAGATTTGATTTTAAGCTTTTCCAATAAACTTATTTTTTCTGGCGTCAATAAATATCCATTGGTAATCATGCCTGCGCTATATTTTATGCCTAAATTCAGAATCCGTTGAGAAAGTGATTTTATTCTGTCGAATGCTAAGAGCGGTTCACCGCCGAACCATGTAACGTGCAGTTGGGTTACAGATTTGTGTGTTTGAATAAATGTAAGAATGGCGTCTTCCACTTGGTCATTCATGAATATGTTTGAGTGTGTTGCCTCAAAGCAATAGGGACAAGCAAAATTGCAGGCTAAAGTCGGATTTATGGTTAATAGTAGTTTATGAGGATTATACCTTTGTAATAATCGGTTCGATTTGATTTTGTTGATTTCTAACCGGTCATCCACATCAATTACTTTCATTTTACGCAATTGATTGCTGATTTCTTCATCTAAAGTCATTAGAAACCCATTACCTCTTTGGGCGGAGAGAAGTACTTCATATACGCTCTTGTCTAATTCTGCAAAACTATTGGATAACGGAGCATAAAGGAAGTAATTCCCTTCTTTTTCAAAGAGGTAATGGTATTTGGATAATTTCAAAGGCATTGGCAGATAGATTGTTGGTTAAAAAGTGTATAAGCCACAAAAATTTACGTTTCTGCCATCCTGACATATACCATTATGGAATGAAGTGCATGTGTCACTCCACCATCCATCTTCATAAGTCCCGCAATTCCATCCTCCTAATGCTTCTTCTAGTTCCGCACGTAAAAGTTCCTCACTCTTAGGTTCTTCAATCAGTTGAATTTTCTTTAATTTTTTCTTTTCCATGGCTATATAGTTAAAGTTATATTGCAAAAATAGTTTTTTATTTATAACTTGTCATTGCAAATGTATACTTTTATTGATTGTTAACAGTTTGAGCTTATGAACAGATGGTTACATATACAAAGAATCTAAATAGACATTATAGGAAATGAATGTCCGCATTCATCCAATACATACCCCTAAAAAATGAATATGAATGTCCGCATTTCAACAATAAGGAGTTATTTCAGGGAGTTAAAGGGAGTTAGAAGCCAATACTTTTACTAATGGAAACCATAGCAGGACTATTGGCGTTTAACTCCTGTGAGCGAAGCGGGCATAACTCCTTTTAACTCCTTTCCATCCATTGGGATGTTTGCGGATATTCAAAAAATGAATATATACTGCATCCGCAGTTGAATATATACTGCATTCGCGGTTGAATATATACTGCATCCGCCTACGAATATATACTGCATCGGCAAACGCAGTACTACTGCATTTTCAACTCAGTCGAATTGGCTAATTGCGGACATTCATTTTATAGGATATCATAAAATTCGTCTGATTCACGTTTGACAGGATGAAATAATTTGTTCTGAATATTTAATAACGCATCATATTTAAAGTTCGGTTTATGACGCATTGTCCCTAAATGAAATGGTGCTTCAGGACAAGCGTCAACGTAATAAAACCGTTCTTCGTATCCTCTTAATGTGAATTGACCTTTTCCTCCAAAATCCAAGAGAGAAAAGCCTGAATAAAGTAATGCGGTAGGAAGCAAAAGCTCATAGTGTCCGCAATTGCCGGATTTTTGAAAAGAATGCATAAAACATAAGGCTTGTCTTGATATGCGGTAGATAGGATTGAAAGAGCGGATTCGTTTTTGCAAAGGGACATGCAGGGTTGTTCCTTGATAACTATTCCACCAATACCAATTGGGATTTTCGTTGAAATATTCAATGTGGCTGGCAATGAAATCAGCTTTCTTATTATAAAATGCGTCAAATAGCAATCGCCAGTTCCCAGTAAATTCTACATCATATTCGATATTCCAATAATATTCATAATGAGGGTGAAGGCGGTAAAACCATAAAAGGGCGAAGTGGCTGCTTCCAGGAACGAGTGTTTCGCATAGTGGATTATATTCCAGTCCGTTAAGGTCTTCTACTGAAAATGACAAGTAAGCGATGTCTTTATTTTCAAAAAAAGGCATTTGTTCGTTTTCCCAATTTAGTAAAATAAATGTATCTCCATAATCAGCAAAAGCTTGTTTTAGGCGGAAATATTTTTCTATCAGAAAATTGTCTATCCAGTGAGCTGAAAGTAATAAAACATATTTTTTCATATCCGTTCAAAAAGCATTATCGTATGTTTTAACCACCAAGAATCGGCATATTTTCTGAGATAGTTACTGACTGGGGTGTTTACTGCGAACCCTTGTTCTTTCATTTTATTTATGATGTATGAATTAGGACGGCAATTAACGTGTCCATCACCAGTTTGTCCTTCTATTGCCCAACTCAATAGAACATAACGAACAGCATTTCGTGTAAGATTGGTTAAATAAATATCTTCCCATTGAGCTGGAATATGTTCTCCCACTTCCAAGCTAAAGATTAAATCAAAAGGCTCTTCTGCCTCCAATTCATCTGTAAGGTCAACGCATTGGCAGTAGAATCCGTTTCCAAAAAGCGGTGCTGACATTTCTTCTACATTGGGATTGCCATCGTAACCGTTTGCATCATATCCGTTGCGCCGGAATAAAGCGACATACCAACCTGGTCCACAACCCAAGTCGGCTATAGTCTTCACATTCATGAAAGGCAGCAACTTTATCAATCCTTTAGCTAAGCCGTTGTCATAATAGTGTCCGGCGTAACTCGCGCTTTGCCAGTACCCGTGAGTTGTAATAGAAACAGTATCTTTTGTTTGAATATATTTTTTTATAAGGAATATGAGTTGTGCAGAAATCTGCCAATCAAACTTTCGGGCAAACAGGCAATCAGTAGTAACGATATTCCACCAATCCCGTTCTGTTAATATTGTTGGTGAAGAAAAATTTTGTACCCAAGATATATATCGCAAACTGTCATTTTTAACAGAAGCAGCAAAAGATGAGTTCAAAATAAGCGTGTGAAAATAAACTTCATCTGGAGCAAAAGTGTATTTCAAGCGATTATAAAAAGATTTATATTGTTGTTGATTATGAATAATATAAGCAGCACATTCTCCGGTAAGTGACATCCAATTTGAACCTCCGTATAGTTTGTCAAATTGATCGGGAATCCTTCGTTTCATGCCTGATTTGTGTTGCCAACAAATTAAGTTATCAATCAGTTTACATCCACAAAGTGTTTGATAATCTATCCAGTCATTTAAATAGTAATATTGGAAACGTTTATATGTACCTTGCTCCCATTGCTTGTAGGGCAAGTCTACATATTCAATAAATTCTTTTCCTTTGTGTTCTTCAAAGAATTTTTTAATATGATTTAAATTCTTGATTGGATAATCTTGACCGCTTAAAAAGTGTACATAATCATATTGCTGTCCGCTTTTTACAATTTCGTTCAACAAAAAAAGTTCAGTTTTTAAGATGCTGAAACCACCCCAACGGATTTTATATTTACTATAAAAACGCACTTTACTTTTAATCGTTTTCAACCATATCCATTTTCCCGGCTCTATTTTAGCTTTCCGGTCAAGATGTATATAGCAGTCAAAGTCTTCGTCAAAGAAACGCAGCAGATGTTCTACTTGTTTCGGTTCTGTATGGCAAAGTATCAACAAAGCGTGTTTCATAATTATTTATGTTTAGTTTCATTAGTCCATGCCCATGTTTGGATATAAGAGCGTAACTCATTTGGCATCATAGCGCATATACGGATATATTCCCGTTTGGTGCCCATCGCTAAATTTTGTTCAAAGTCGCCGCTATTTATTCCTCTCGTGTGGTACAGATGATAAAGTGGACCTGCAATTCGTATGGGTCGCTTGCCTAAAATTTCTAACCTATGATACCGTTCTACATCTTCTGGTCCCCAGCCGGCAAAATGTTCATTCTCTCCTCCACATGACCAATAAGCCTCTATATTAACTAAAAAGGCTCCGCCAACTGAATGATAACCTGCCATATAGATCCGAGGCATATAATCACTTTGAAAGATTTCAATCTGTTTCTTTTCATGAAATAACTTTGTATAGGCATAATTGACTTGCCAAAAACACCCATCATAAGGATATACCATGACGCTTTCATGTTTTAATAAGTAATCATAAGCTTGTTGCAATTGATTGACAGGTGAAATTGCGTCAGTGTCCCAAATTGCTGCAAAAGGTGTCATGGCAGTACGCAGCATTTGATTGATGTAATGCGTTCGGTGAAAAATGGGATTTGTATCAGATACGAACATATAATGTAATCCATCTATGGGTGGTAAAGATTTTATGTGTTGTTTGCTGTCTGCTTCCAATATAAGATAGTTTGTTCGAATATAGCGGGAATAGAATGATAAGATGCTTGTTAAATTCTGCAATCGATAGGTTGAGTCAATGCGTACTGGAATGCAAAATGTTAAAAATGACATATCAATCAATTCGCACTTTTTGCCTGATTCCTTTGAAGAGTCTTGTTTCTCAATTATGTTTTCTCCTAAGGTAATAATCTTTAAATTTGTTTGTTGAAACAATGTCTGTTTTCTACAGTTATCAGGTTTTTCATTGAGTAATAAGCCATATCCCCAACCTAAAAGCGTAGTCAATGGCAACTCTTGATTAGTAATTAAACAAGAAGTGGCTTGAATAAAATTGGGGTGTTGGGAAACAATACTGCGTAGTGTATTATGGAAAAGTTGTGGTTTCGCGTATAGTAAGCTATAAAAGCCTATTTCTCCTATGAATTTAAATGATTCTATAGGATTCATTAAAGGTATATGTGACGTTTTCCCCTCATTATGAAGAAAATGAAAAATGGTTTTATGATGTATAGGTATATCTATAAGTTGAGCATATCTTTTTTCAATTATTGTCAATAGACTCAATGCTTTATAGGTGGAGATTTTTTTGTGAATACATTCTTGTAAAAAGTACTGCAAAGAATGTAACATAGGAAGAGATAATTCTTCGGGTGTATAAGCATAATCTATGCTTTGGGTAAGTAGGCGTTCGCATTCATCGACTAAATTGATGAGTTTTTCACACACATAATAATTTTCGAGAGAATCTTCTGTTGAAAGTTTCATTTGTAAGAAGATTCCGACCGAGAATAATTTGTCATTGATAACGGGTATTGGTGAAGCAAAATACCGCATGTTAAATTCTTTATAAATGCTGTTTACAATTCCACTAGAAGTAATAGCCCAATTATCTATAATCTCTTTCCGATTAAGATATAGTAGTGCCCACGCCAATCCTAATTTCCCCTCAAGAAGAGTATCAGAAGATATTTTTTTATCATTAATAAGTAATTCTAATATTTTCTCAGCCAAATTGCGTGCATGCAAGTTATGGAAATACTCTGAATAGAGTGCCAAAAATAAAGCTAATCCTACTTTGCCATTTTTTAATCCGAAGGGCAGGGACTCTAATTTTAAGTTTGATAATTTTTTGTAAATAATATCAGCTAATTGATTTTGTATAAGCATTTACTGAGAGTTTGTTTTAATTTAATTAGAAAATAATATTATAAGCTTTTATAAATGTTAGAATCAGTGCACAACCATAATGATGTTATGTCATTAATGCTTTTTAAACTAAAAAGTAATAACATCGTATTTATCTGATATGACTGAAAAACGATGGCAAGTTACGAAAAAGATTCTAACTAAGCAAAAACTGAAATGAAAAACATTCGATAAGGTCAGGTGATTTTTGGTGATTTTTGGTGGGGCAGCGAAGGCGTATAGCTGTGGCTGTCGCTTTGCGTATGCGAGATGATATAGTCCGGATTGCCGGCATCGTACATACGGCTGCGGCTGTCACCATAAGGGACATTGTATAACGAATTGTGGAATGCTACATTCAGGGTATAATTGTCCACATCGTACAGGTTATAAGTAAGGTCGATGTTATGCCATGCGTTTCTATAGGGTGCATACAGCCCCTCCTTAATGCGATGGATAACCCTGTCTCCTAAATAGAAAGATTCATCGGTATCGAAATAAGATTTCTTTGCATCTCGGAATGTACTGGAATAATAGACCCCCCATTGCGATTTCTTATGATTGAGCTTAAGGCTGAATGTGGGGTCTAAATGAAGCTGGTAAGGGCACGACATGATTTTGGCATACACTGTGCCGCCTATCTCCCTTCTTTTTACAATCAGGTCTACTACCATACCTATACCCGTGTCGCCATACCTCATGCCGGGATTATCTACCACCTCAATGCGCTTGATGTCTTCTGCAGGAATGGCAAGGTATTCGGCTTGGGTCGCTTTTACTCCATTGATACGGATTTGTACGGAACCCCCATCCGTCTCCAAAGCCTTATTGAACTGATTGACATGCAAACGGGGAATCATCAGGTTGGCTATCAGGTCATAAGGGTCATACGAATGTTTTACGGCATCAGCCGAAGGATATACTACCATGCGGTCTATCTTCCGCACGATGGAATTGGCTTCTACCGCTACTTCATCCAATGCGGCAGCTTCCGGAACCAATTCTATAATGCCCATGTCCAGCTTGTCTTTCAATCCCTTGAGCGCCACATAAGCCGGGGCGTAACCGATGCAAGACACTTTCAGAAAATAATCGCCTCCGGCTATATCCTTTAATTGGAATTTCCCTTTCAGGTCGCTTGTCGTATTGTTTACCAAGGTAGAATCTGTCCTCCACAAGGAAACGGTAGCGGAAGGTACAGGCAGTGCGGCATCGTCTTTATATTCCACCACCGTCCCCGAAATGCGGGAAACGGTTTGTGCGATTCCGTCGAGGCAGGAAACCAGCACGCTTAGTAGCATAAGCAGCATTTTCATTTTGTGTGTTTTCATAACGTATGACATTAAAAAAACACTGTCTAAAGTATGCAAAAAACCGCAATCCCTAACAAGAAATACAGTTCATTTTTTAGCAGCCGCTTAAAATTGACGAATTTTTATCGGTGTGTGACCGATTTTTCTATCACGTGTGACATTTCTGTGAAGATAGCGATTCATTTATGCGAACCTCCTTTTCTGCTTTTGAATGTCGCTCGATTATACTATATGCAGAGAAAAAAGAAAATAAAACAGGGTTAACCCTGTGCATGAATAGTAATAATACGAGTCAACCCATACTGCGAATAAGGTATAAAGTAGTCAACCTTTTCTACAAAGCTACATTGACTTTTCTACAAAGCTACACTGCATGTCCAGTCCCAATAGCATAGGACTACTGTCTTACAGTGTCAGGACTGCAGTCCTAGTAGATATAGGACTGCAGTCCTTGCCTATTAGGATTATGCGAGGACTGGGAAGCAAAGGACTACGAAGCCTGTTGCATTCCTGTTTCCTATTTATTTTATTTTGAATTTCTACAAAAAGTTGTTCTTGGCTTGATGTATCCGTTTTCGTGTGTGCTTTGGGCGATAAATTCAAGACAGTTAATGGCAGAGTTCCGGCTGGAAGATTAGCCTTGTGTCTTCCAGTCGTCAATGGTTCCGGTCTGCGAGGAAAAACTGGCACCTATTTTATATATAGGCCGCCTGTCGGAAGCATACGGACGGGCATAGCCTTTTTCTTCGATTTGGCGTAATGACTCATCTGCCGAACCGTCCAACTTGAATTCGAAAATATAGACGTAATCGGGTGTCTCTACGATGCAGTCCACCCGTCCTTCGCTCTGTTCCTTTTCGGTATAGACCGTGTAGACGCTGACCAGGCGGAATATCAGGTAGAACGTATAGTGGAAATAACGCTCCCTTTCCCTCTCGTCCTGTTTGCGACGCATGGTGTAGGGAATGTCGGCAAGGAAGGAGGTGAACAGCTTATGCAGCTTGTCTGTATCACCTTCCTCCAGCGCATCGATAAGGTCTTGTATCCAACTATTTACATTTTCCCGTTGGGGCTTGAAATAGTCGGAAGCCACCAGAGATACAAATCCTTTCTTCACTTCATTGTTGGGGAAGTCGAGCAGGAATGTGCCTCGGCGTGGTTTATAGTCCTTAATGGTAAGGTATCCGCTCTGGTAAATCATCGGCAACGGTTTTTCTACGTTTGCCTTGTAGTCGACAAACTCCTGCGGGTCGTAATATTTTCCGGTCAGTTCATCCAGGTTCTCATCGGTATGCGCAAGCAGGCGGATTAGGTATGAAGGCGTACCGCTACGGAACCAGTAATCACGGATAGAGCCGGAAGCAAAAGCATTGAGCAGGCTGAAAGGATTGTAGACATCGGTCATCTTTTCACTGAAATGGTATCCGTCGTACTGGCGTTTGAGCAGACCGGTCATCTCTTCCTTGGATATGCCTTCCCTGTCTGCCATATCACTTATCGGACCGGCAAAGTAGTGTTCCAGTTCTTCCTGGGTGATACCGCACAGGGCTTCGTACCGCCTGTCCATGCTGATGTCGGCAGGCTGGTTGAAACCGCTGAACACGCTTACCTGCGAGAACTTGGTAACTCCGGTGAGCAAGACGAACTGCAGGTCATCGTCCGCAGCCTTGAATACCGAATAGAATCCTTTCAGCACTTCCCGGTTCCGGTCCTCCAGCAACATTTCCTCCTGTTCTCCCTTAATGCCCGTATCAAGCACGTCCAGGATAGGCTTGTCGTATTCGTCAATCAACACCACACAACGTCTACCCGATTGTTTGTGAGCCTGTTTGAGCACGTAGGCAAAGCAGTCTCCCACATCCGTCAGATAAGTGCTTTTCCCGTATTGGGCTTCCCAACCGGCAATGTATCCTTCCAGTTTCTTTTCCAACGTTCCCGGAACGGTGAAGTTGCTTCCGTTGAAGTCGATGTGGAATACGGGATATTCTTTCCATTCCGTTTCCAGTTTCTCGATGGCAAGTCCTTTGAACAGCTCTTTCTTACCTAAGAAATAATTTTTCAAAGTAGATACAAGCAGGCTTTTCCCGAACCTGCGGGGACGGCTGAGGAAATAAATCACACCTTCCTTTACCAGTTGGTAGAGTAAATCCGTTTTGTCTACATAACAGTATCCTTCTGTTATCATTTTCTCAAAGCTCTGTATGCCTATCGGGTATTTCATCATAGCGTATATTCTTATGGAATTTCTTGTTTATGGAGATTATTGAAAAAGGTATGCTGCTTGAAACGTTCGCTTTGCACTTTCCAGCCGTCAATGGCTCCGGTTTCCGATGAAAAGCTGACGCCTATTTTATATACCGGTCTTTTATCGGAAGCATACGGGCGTGCGTAGCCTTTTTCTTCTATCTGCTTTAGGGCTTCATCTGCCGAACCGTCCAGCTTAAATTCGAAGATATAGACGTAATCGGGTGTCTCTACGATGCAGTCCACCCGTCCTTCACTCTGTTCCTTTTCGGTATAGACCGTGTAGACGCTGACCAAACGGAATATCAGGTAGAACGTATAGTGGAAATAACGCTCCCTTTCCCTCTCGTCCTGCTTGCGACGCATGGTGTAGGGGATGTCGGCAAGGAAGGAGGTGAACAGCTTGTTTAATTTCTCCAATTCTCCTCTGCGCAAAGATAGGACCACATTACGCACCCAACTGCCCATTTCTTGCCGGGGCTTCAAATAATCTGAAGCAATCAATGCCACAAATCCTTTCTTGACTTCGTTGTTGGGAAAATCGAGCAGGAATGTCCCGAAATCGCGATCATAATCTTTGATGGTGAGGTATCCGCTCTGGTAAATCATCGGCAACGGTTTTTCTACATTTGCCTTATAGTCGACAAATTCCTGCGGGTCGTAATATTTTCCGGTCAGTTCATCCAGGTTCTCATCGGTATGCGCAAGCAGGCGGATTAGGTATGAAGGCGTACCGCTACGGAACCAGTAATCACGGATAGAGCCGGAAGCAAAAGCATTGAGCAGGCTGAAAGGATTGTAGACATCGGTCATCTTTTCACTGAAATGGTATCCGTCGTACTGGCGTTTGAGCAGACCGGTCATCTCTTCCTTGGATATGCCTTCCCTGTCTGCCATATCACTTATCGGACCGGCAAAGTAGTGTTCCAGTTCTTCCTGGGTGATACCGCACAGGGCTTCGTACCGCCTGTCCATGCTGATGTCGGCAGGCTGGTTGAAACCGCTGAACACGCTTACCTGCGAGAACTTGGTAACTCCGGTGAGCAAGACGAACTGCAGGTCATCGTCCGCAGCCTTGAATACCGAATAGAATCCTTTCAGCACTTCCCGGTTCCGGTCCTCCAGCAGCGTTTCCTCCTGTTCTCCCTTAATGCCCGTATCAAGCACGTCCAGGATAGGCTTGTCGTATTCGTCAATCAACACCACGCACCGTCTTCCCGATTGCTCATGGGCTTGTTTGAGCACGTAAGCAAAGCGGTCTCCCACATCCGTCAGATAAGTGCTTTTCCCGTATTGGGCTTCCCAACCGGCAATGTATCCTTCCAGTTTCTTTTCCAACGTTCCCGGAACGGTGAAATTGCTTCCGTTGAAGTCGATATGGAATACGGGATATTCCCTCCATTCCGTTTCCAGCTTCTCGATGGCAAGCCCCTTGAACAGCTCTTTCCTACCTGAGAAATAGTTCTTCAGGGTAGACACAAGCAGGCTTTTCCCGAACCGCCTCGGACGGCTGAGGAAATAAATCTTCCCTGTTGATACCAGCTGGTATATCAGGGCGGTTTTGTCTACATACGTGTAGTTGTCCTCTCTTATCTGTGCAAAGCTCTGGATGCCTATCGGGTATTTCATATCGTATGGCTTATTGGTATAGCACAAAAATAGTGAGAATATTTTAGAAACTGCTTTTAATTTCTACAAAAAGTTTTTCCTGGCTTGATGTGTTCGTTTTCGTATGCGCTTTGGACAATAAATTCGAAACTATTTCTGAATATACGCAATCAGACTAATCAGGAATTACCAAGAAGCATTTCCTGGAGACTGTTTACACCTACGGATATTCTCACGCCATGTATTTGCGCATTCTAATGGAACATTCAGGGGCAAAAAATACAGATTGCAGATTTTTCCATCTTTTTTGCTTATTTTTTTGCCTTACTTTCTCAATGGGAAAACCTATCTTTGTGTGACATTTTTTTATAAAAAACATACGACCATGAAAAAAACATTTTTGATTGCTGGAATCATAAGCTTGTTCCTGGCTTTCCCACTGGTGGGTAAAGCACAATACACAGAGTTCCGTCCTGGAGAAGTATGGAACGATACGGAAGGAAACTATATCAATGCACACGGTGGAGGCATTCTTTACCACAACGGTACATACTATTGGTATGGAGAATACAAGAAAGGAAAGACCATTTTGCCCGAAGGAGCTACGTGGGAATGCTACCGTACGGATGTGACAGGAGTGGGATGTTATTCATCGAAAGACCTGATGAACTGGAAATTCGAGGGTATCGTACTGCCTTCGGTAAAAGATGACCCTAACCACGACCTGCATCCATCGAAGGTATTGGAACGCCCGAAGGTTATCTATAACCGAAAGACGGGAAAGTTTGTGATGTGGATGCACGTAGACAGTGCCGACTATGGCAAGGCAAGTGCCGGTGTAGCAGTATCCGATTCGCCTACGGGAACATTTACTTATTTAGGCAGTTTCCGCCCCAACGATGCGATGAGCCGCGACCAGACCGTGTTTGTAGACGATGACGGACGTGCCTATCAGTTTTATTCTTCGGAAAACAACGCAACGATGTATATCAGCCTCCTTACCGATGATTATCTGAAACCTTCGGGACGTTTTACACGTAACTTTATCGGCATGTCGCGCGAGGCTCCGGCTGTATTCAAGCACGATGGAAAATATTATCTGATTACATCGGGATGTACAGGTTGGGACCCGAATGTGGCGGAAATAGCCGTAGCGGACTCCATTATGGGTGAATGGAAAACCATCGGTAATCCGTGTACAGGACCGGACGCCGAAAAGACATTTTATGCCCAAAGTACATTCGTAATGCCAGTAGCCGGCAAGAAAGATGCTTATATCGCGATGTTCGACCGGTGGAACAAAACGGATCTGCGCAACTCGCGCTATGTATGGCTTCCAATTGTATTCAAGGACGGAAAGGTTACGATTCCCTGGCGCAAAGAGTGGACATTGGACGTATTTGGCAAATGACAAGTTTTTGCCTGTTTACTTAGGAATTCTGCCGGAATAACCGTATCTTCGCAGGAAAAGACCTGTCAAACAATTTAAACTTTTGGTAACATGAAATGGAAACACTGGGCTGCTTTAGGGGTAGCGTTATGCTTTTTGCCGGATATGTCTTATGCACAAGACGTAGCAAACCGGCTTGACTCGGTTTATATTTTCTCGTATGCTACAGCCTCTGATGCCGGACGTAGCGGACTGAAACTGGCGTGGAGCCGGGATACTGAACGCTGGTACAGCGTGGGCGACGGTTATGGCTATGTAAAGAGCGACTATGGAGCATGGGGCTCGGAAAAAAGAATGATTCGCCCACATCTCATGCGGGGAACAGACGGCAAATGGCATTGCGTATGGCAATTGAACGAAGAGGGAAAAGAACTGGCACATGCAGCATCTGCCGACCTGACCGACTGGAAACGCCAGACGTATTTCCTAAAAGGGAACGAAAGACAAATAAAACCGGAATTTACTCCTGCCGGCCATGAGCAACCTGCAAGTGTATGGGTAGAAGGTACCCTGCAACAAGGCTATGTGCAGAAAGCCGCCTGGACGGAAGTGGATCACCTGATTCGGTTTGCAAGCTATCGTGCCAATAAAGCAAGAATGGAAGGTGAGCAGACTGTACAAGATGCCGAACGCTTTGCAGGACTGAAAGAAGTGAACCTGCAAGTAGATGTACATCCTGACAAGGCACGCCCCATCAGCGATAAATTAATAGGTGTATTTTTTGAGGACATCAACTATGGAGCCGACGGAGGACTTTATGCCGAGCTGATACAGAACCGGGACTTCGAATATTCGTCTGCCGACCGGAAAGAATGGAACGGAGCGTATGCCTGGACCCTGGAGGGTGATGGTGGAAAATTTACAGTAGAGGCCGGTAGCGAACCGATACACGCCAACAATCCTCATTATGCCATACTCGACATACACCAGCCGGGAGTAATGCTGAAAAACACAGGCTATGACGGCATTGTATTAAAGAAAGGTGAAAAATACGACTTCTCTTTGTTCGGACGGATACCTGCAGGCAAAAAGGGAGGCAAAATACATGTGCTGCTACTGGATAAGGACGGAAAAGAAGTAGCAAGGACTTCGGTGAAAATCACCTCGGCAAACTGGAAGAAGCAACAGGCAGTGCTGAAGGTGAACGCAGATGTCAATGCAGGCTCACTGGCACTGATACCCCAGCAAGCCGGTACGTATGAACTGGACATGATTTCGCTCTTCCCACAGCACACGTTCCACGGGCATACAAACGGGCTTCGTGCCGACCTGGCACAGGCTATAGCCGACCTTCATCCACGTTTCGTACGTTTTCCGGGTGGATGTGTAGCTCATGGAAACGGTATTGCCAACATTTACGACTGGAAAGGTTCTATCGGTCCGCTGGAAGCCCGCAAGCCTCTGCGCAACTTATGGGGTTATCACCAGACACGCGGATTGGGTTATTTCGAATATTTCCAGTTCTGCGAGGATATGGGAGCCGAACCCGTTCCGGTAGTAGCTGCCGGCGTACCCTGCCAGAACTCGGCATGTATCCCGGGCAAGCTCTTGAGCGGAGGCCAGCAAGGAGGTATCCCGATGGAAGAAATGGATGCCTACGTGCAAGACATACTTGACCTGATTGAATATGCTAACGGTGATCCCCAAACCAACAAGTGGGCAAAAATGCGTGCCGAAGCCGGGCATCCCGAACCGTTCAACCTGAAATACATCGGCATCGGCAACGAAGACCTGATAACCGACATATTCGAGGAACGCTTTACGATGATATACGAAGCTGTAAAGAAACAATATCCCGAAGTGACCGTCATCGGTACGGTAGGACCATTCTACGAAGGATCTGACTATGAGGAAGGCTGGGAACTTGCCACTCGCCTCAACGTGCCGATGGTGGACGAACATTACTACAACACACCAGGATGGTTTATCAACAACCAGGACTTTTACGACCGCTACGACCGCTCGAAACCGAAAGTCTATCTGGGAGAGTATGCCGCGCACTTGCCTGGACGTCCCAACAACATCGAGACAGCACTTGCCGAAGCGCTTTACCTCACTTCGGTAGAACGGAACGGCGATGTAGTACAGATGTCATCATACGCTCCGCTGCTGGCAAAGGAAGGACACACCCAATGGAACCCTGACCTGATTTACTTCAACAACCAAGAAGTGAAGCCTACGGTGGGCTATTATACCCAGCTGCTTTACGGACAACATACAGGCGACAGTTACTTGCCTTCGGAAAACCGTACAGATAATCCACGCGCTGATGTGAATAAACGCATCGCCTCATCGGTAGTACGTGATAGCCGCACAGGAGATATCATCGTGAAGCTAGTCAACCTCTTGCCTGTAGCGGTAAATACCCAAGTAAACCTTCCGGCAGGTATTGATGGAAAAACGGCAACCTTGTACATGCTTTCAGGCAAGCCTGATGACAAACAGGCAAAACCTACAGAAAGTACGCTGGAGGTAAACAATGCATTCGCATACCAAATGCCAGCATACTCGCTGAACGTCATCCGTATCCCGATGGGAACCGAGAAATAATGGTAAATGTAAATGAAATCATGAAACAGCAAACATTCATTTTGTGGATACTTCTTTTCGTCTCCAGCACCATCTGTGCCCAGCAGTTGGTGAGGGTAGGCGAAGGATATAGCAATACATCGGTCAACACCACGGTGTTCCGCAACAATTCGCTGGTGACCCAAGGCAATACGCAATACATCGCCTATTACGCCCCCGACGGATACCTGATGCTGGGCAAACGTACACTGGGTGATACCGAATGGACTTTGCACCGTTCCCAATATAAGGGAAATGTGGAAGACGCACACAACATCATCAGCCTGATGGTGGACGGAAAAGGATACCTGCATGTAGCCTTCGACCATCACGGGCATCCGCTCAATTATTGCCGAAGCATAAAACCCGGCTCGCTGGAACTAGGTGACAAGGAATCCATGACGGGTACGGATGAACAAGACGTGACTTATCCGGAGTTTTACCGTATGCCCGATGGGAACTTGATATTCGTCTATCGCTCCGGAGCATCGGGACGAGGCAATCTTATCATGAACCTATACGACGTGACGACACGCCGGTGGGAACGGATACAGGATGTCCTGATTGACGGTGAAGGCAAGCGTAATGCTTACTGGCAACTCTATGTAGATACGAAAGGCACAATACACCTCTCGTGGGTATGGCGCGAAACCTGGATGGTAGAAACCAACCATGACCTGTGTTATGCCTATTCGCCCGACAAAGGAAAAACCTGGTACAAGTCGACAGGAGATGCATATACCCTACCCATCCGCGAATCAAATGCCGAATGTGCCTGGCATATTCCTCAGAACAGTGAACTGATAAACCAGACCAGCATGTGTACCGATGCCGAAGGACATCCTTACATCGTCACTTATTGGCGTGATGCCACCTCGGAAGTACCGCAATACCGAGTGGTATGGAACGACGGTACCCGCTGGAACATGCGTGAAGTGATGCATCGCAAGCTGGCCTTTTCCCTGAAAGGTGGAGGAACCAAGATGATTCCGGTTTCACGCCCGCGCATTGTAGTAGACGGAAACAAGGCTTACTTTATTTTCCGTGATGCAGAAAGAGGAAGCAAAGTCTCGATGGCATACACCGATGATTTGAAGCAAGATGACTGGCAAGTGAAAGACCTGACCGACTTTCCGGTAGAAGCCTGGGAACCAAGCCTGGACACTGAGCTTTGGAAAAGCCGGAAACAATTGCATCTCTTCGTACAGGTCACCTACCAGGGTGATGGAGAGAAAACCGTCGACCAGGCTCCTACACCGGTATATGTACTGGAATTGGAATGAACGCAGGCTACAAGTTGACAAGCAGACGAGTGTAAAAAACTTCAAGCAAGCATTTAAGACCTTGTCTTCTTGTCAACCGATACCTCAATCAAACACTAACCATAAAAATAATAAGACCCATGAAAAAACTTTACCTGTTGGCTAGGGCATGCCTACTCGCCCTCTTACCCCTTACTTGCGCTTTCGCCAAGCCCTCTGAGGCAGAGAAGGTGCGCCAAATTATCGACAAAGTGAATCAGCACTGGCAAGCGGAAAATCCGCCCGAAGTACGTGCCTTTTGGGACAATGCCGCCTACCATACTGGCAATATGGAAGCTTATTACCTGACCGGAAACCCTGCTTATCGAGCTTATTCCGAAGCATGGGCTACACATAATGAATGGAAAGGAGCAAAAAGCAACAACCGCTCCACATGGAAATATTCGTATGGCGAGACTGATGAGTATGTGCTCTTCGGTGACTGGCAAGTGTGTTTCCAAACTTACATCGACCTATACCAACTCGACCCAGACGACCGGAAGATACGCCGCGCCCGTGAGGTAATGGAATATGAAATGAGTACCCCCCGGCATGACTACTGGTGGTGGAGCGACGGACTGTACATGGTGATGCCCGTCATGACCAAACTCTACAAGCTGACCCATAACCCACTGTACTTGGACAAGCTGTACGAATACATCTCCTACTCAGACAGTATCATGTTCGACCCCGAAGAGAACCTGTATTACCGCGATGCTAAATACGTCTATCCCAAACATAAAAGCCTGAATGGGAAAAAAGACTTTTGGGCACGGGGCGACGGATGGGTATTGACCGGACTGGCGAAAGTGTTAAAGGACTTACCCGCCGACTATGCACACCGCAGGTTCTTTATAGAAAAATACCAGAAGATGGCACAAGCGGTAGCAGCAATCCAACAACCCGAAGGATACTGGACACGCAGCATGATGGACCCCGAACATGCTCCCGGACCTGAGACCAGCGGTACAGCTTTCTTTACCTACGGACTATTATGGGGAGTAAACCATGGTTATCTAGACGAAACCACCTACATGCCTGTCATTAGCAAGGCATGGACGTATCTATCAGAAACCGCATTACAAAAAGACGGTTCAGTAGGTTACGTGCAACCCATTGGTGAAAAGGCGATACCCGGACAGGTGGTCGATGCCAAGTCTACCGCCAATTTCGGTGTAGGAGCTTTCCTGCTGGCGGCATGCGAGTACGTACGCTATCTGGAAGCTGGAAGCCAGCCCGACCGTGCTTACTGGTGTAAGCTGGCTTATGACATGGCAGCTCCTGTATTAAGCAACATGGCAAAAGGAGAGCTGCAGAAAAACATGCAAGTGGAAGTCAGTCCTACCTGGGACGGACGCGACAAGCGAGTCACTTATATGGAATGTTTCGGACGCCTGATGGCAGGCATTGCCCCATGGCTTGCCCTGCCCGATGATGAGACCGAAGAAGGAGCCATGCGCAAGCAGTTGCGTGAATGGGCATTGCAGAGCTACGTTCATGCAGTCGACCCTGATTCGCCCGACTATCTCTTATGGCGCAACGAAGGTCAGCCGCTAGTGGATGCCGCATACGTGGCAGAAAGTTTCCTCCGTGCCTTCGACCAGCTTTGGATGCCACTTGATGAAACCACAAAGAAACGTTACATCGAAGAGTTTACCCAGCTTCGGCGTATCGACCCGCCTTATACCAACTGGCTGCTCTTCTCAGCTACTATCGAGAGTTTCCTCGCCAAGGCCGGTGCACCTTTTGATATCTACCGCATCAATTCTGCCATCCGCAAGGTAGAAGAATGGTATACAGGCGACGGCTGGTATGCCGACGGACCTTCATTCGCCTTCGACTATTATAGCAGCTATGTATTCCATCCTATGTACCTCGAAACCCTTGATGCACTGATTGACGCCAATAAGCATTCACGCCTTGACTATCCGAAGTATTACCGCCGTGCACTGAAGCGTGCGCAAAAGTACAGCCTGGTACTGGAACGGTTTATCTCGCCCGAAGGAACCTTCCCTGTCTTCGGCCGTTCTATCCCTTACCGCATGGCTACGATGCAACCTTTGGCTCTGATGGCATGGTACCGTGAATTACCAGCCAGTGTCACTCCAGCCCAAGTGCGTTGCGGACTTACTGCCGTACTGAAGCGTATGTTTGCCAATGGGGATAACTTTAATGAAGGCGGATTCCTTACCATCGGATTTACCGGACGCCAACCTAACGTAGCCGACTGGTACACGAATAACGGAAGCTTGTATATGACCTCGCTCGCCTTCCTTCCGCTGGGACTTCCGGCAAGCGATGCCTTCTGGACAGATGCTCCGCAAGACTGGACCAGCAAGAAAGCATGGAGCGGCCAACCCTTCCCGAAGGACCATCATTGGAGCGATGACATCGTAACAAGAGACCTTTATTGATTGGGAGACATGTCAACCATCATAACAGGCAAATGACCCGGAAAGGCATAGACGGACACAGATTTTCATTTACTCTTCTGTGTTTCTCTATGCCTTTCCGGGTCATCTGTATGCCATGAGACAATTACCGTACACCATATATATTATTCGAAACGGATGGAACGTGCCGGATGGATACGGCTAATCAGGTAAGAAGGTCCCACCAGCATCAGAACCGATACTACCAGCGTACCGGCATTAAGTAACAACCATATCCATAGATTCAACTCTATAGGGACGGCATCGATGTAATACACCGCAGGGTCGAGCCTGACAGGACGGAAAAAATACTGCACGGCACAACAGGTCAGGGCAATGACATTTCCCCACAACATCCCTTTCCGGATAAGGAACACGGCAAACGAAAGGAAAACCTTACGGATAGCAGTATTGTCTGCACCCAATGCCTTCAGCACACCAATCATGTTGGTACGTTCCAGAATAATGATAAGCAACCCTGAAATCATTGTGAAACCCGCCACACCAACCATCAAGACCAGAATAACCCATACGTTGATGTCAAGCAGGTCGAGCCATGCGAAAATTTGCGGATATACCTCTTCAATGGTTTGTGCATAATAACGACCTCCATACTTGTCGGTCTTCTTATCGAGTGAAGACAGTATATACCCGTTTGTTTCATCTAGCAAGTCATAATCGGTCACCTGTATTTCCAAGCCACCCACCTGCCCAGGCTCCCAATTGTTCAGCCGCTCCACCGTGCGAAGGTCGGTCAGCAGGAAAAGGTCGTCGTATGAAGAAAAATTAGTTTGATAGATACCAGCTACGGTCAGCCGACGGGCACGAATATTGTTTTCCAAATAATATGTATAAAGTTTGTCTCCCACTCTCACCCCCAGACGGTCGGCTATCGTTTTCGAAACCAACACCTGATTGGAAGAAACCGAATCGGTAAAAGCGGGAATATGCCCTTCCTGCAAATGACGGTGGATGAACGTCGTGTCATATTCTTGCCCGATACCTTTCAATACGATTCCCTGAAAATTATCGGAAGTCATAATCATACCCGGCTTGGTGGCATAGCGCTGCACATGTTTTACCCCCGGCATCTTTCCCAATGCCGATATCAGACTATCGTCACCTACCACGGGAGTGACTTGATACGACTGTACTACATCCAGACTGGTTACCAGAATATCCGCCCCTAGCCCGATGACCTTATCGCGCACTTCATGCTTGAAGCCGACAACCACTGCCACCGAAAGAATCATCACGGCAAGCCCGATGGCAATGCCCACCATCGCAATGCGTACGGCAGGCTTCGAAACATTCCGGTCACCTTCCTTTTCTTTGGTCTGATAAATCCGGCGGGCTATGAAAAGCTTCCAGTTCATGATTAGTCGTCTACACGTCCGGGATAAGCCTCCAATGCCTTACGTAATACAAACAACGCCCGGAGCAAGTCTTCTTTCTTCAAGACGTATGCCAAACGCACCTCGTTCACTCCAGCCCCCGGTGTGGTGTAAAACCCTGCAGCAGGAGCCAGCATCACAGTCTCGCCTTCGTAATCGAAATCGCTCAGACACCATGCACAGAACTTCTCGCTATCATCCACCGGAAGCTTTGCTACGGTATAGAATGCCCCCATCGGGATAGGAGAATATACGCCCGGTATGCGGTTCAACCCGTCTATCAGACATTTACGGCGTTCCACGTATTCATCGTACGTTTCCCGTGCATATTCTTCAGGTTCGTCGAGCGAAGCCTCGGCTGCTATCTGCCCGATGAGCGGAGGACTCAAGCGTGCCTGACAGAACTTCATCACCGCCTTACGCACTTCTTCATTCTTCGTAATCAACGCACCGATACGGATGCCACACTCCGAATAGCGTTTCGATACCGAGTCTATCAGTACCACGTTCTGCTCAATCCCCTCCAGGTGACAGGCAGAGATATAAGGAGAGCCGGTATAAATAAACTCGCGATACACTTCATCGGAAAAAAGAAATAGGTCGTATTTCTTCACCAGGTCACGAATTTGGTTCATCTCGCGACGTGTATAAAGATAACCGGTCGGATTATTGGGATTGCATATCAAAATGCCTTTGGTCCGTTCATTAATCAGCTCTTCGAACTTCTCCACCTTGGGCAACGAAAAACCTTCATCGATGGTAGTAGTCACCGTACGGATTACCGCCCCTGCTGATATGGCAAAAGCCATGTAATTGGCATACGCCGGCTCGGGCACAATGATTTCGTCGCCCGGATTCAGACAGCTCAGAAAAGCAAACAATACGGCTTCCGACCCGCCTGTGGTGACGATAATATCATCGGCATCCAAATGGATATCGTATTTCTTGTAATAGCCTACCAGCTTCTCGCGATAGCTGCGATATCCCTGACTCGGACTATACTCCAGCACCGTGCGGTCGATATGGCGAATCGCATCAAGGGCCGCTCGCGGGGTAGGAAGGTCTGGCTGACCAATGTTCAGGTGATAGACGTGGATTCCTCTCGCTTTCGCAGCTTCTGCCAACGGCGCCAATTTCCGGATAGGCGACTCGGGCATTTCTGTTCCTCTGATGGATATATGTGGCATAAATACAAATTTTATTAAATGTGCTCGCAAAGATAGTTATTTTTGAACACAGAGACACAAAGACACCGTGTTTTTTTATTTTTTAGACAGGAAGAGGTTGAATACTGAATACAAGAACACCCGTATCCGCCCCATTATACATAAAGGATCATTCGCCGTAAGATTAATAATCTTCAGGCTGCAAGATTATTAATCTTACAAGCGGAAGATTATTAATCTTACACCAAACGAAGTTATCTGCGTGCAAAACGAAGATATCTTCATAAGGCATTTCAGTTGGTTGCTACAGCCCATGAAGACAACTGAAACGATAAAGGTATCCCCTCAAAAAGAAAAAGGCAGTTCACTTCTGCCCTCGAATAAAAGGACACTAAACTCTATCAAAAAACATAAAAAGCCCTTGCCCGTTTGCCCGCTTATCAGGAAAAAGCCCTATATTCGTCCACGTTAATAATCTCTTCTGTTTTAACTTAACGATTATGGATTTATATTTGCTCATATTCACATCTGAAGACTACCGCGCGGAACAAATTTACAAGTGCCATCAAGAACTTTTCATGGCATTAGAGAAGCATTTCACCCTCCATCTGGTACCCTACACCGAAGTAGACCACATTCCGGCAGGAGCCTACAAGATGCCTTTCATCGCCGACGGATGTGTGGCAGATGTCGTAATCCGCAACTTCAGCATATTCCCCTATCCCATCACCATATTGAGCGACGGACAGAACAATTCGCTGGCAGCAGCCCTCGAAATAGCAGCTTGGATAAGGACCAAAGACATGCGGGCGACTATCATTTACGGAAAAGTATCCGACATGGTACGTCAAGTATTGTTTCATTACCAGGCTTTTGCCGCCAAACACAAGCTGAAAGGAAAGCGCATCGGACTGATAGGAACACCTGCCCCGTGGCTAGTGGCAAGTCATGCCGACTATCTGCTGACCAACCGCCGGTGGGGAGTAAACTTTATTGACATACCGGCCGAAGAAGTGTACAAGCTCTATTACGGCATCACCGATGAAGAAGTAGGCGTGGAAGCCTCGATACTTGCCAACAGAGCCCAAGCCTGCCAAGACACCACCCCTGAAGACCTGCTCCGGGAAATGCGTCTGTATTATGCTACCAAGCAAGTATGCGAAAAATACCAGCTGGATGCCGTGACCCTTTCCAGTTTCTCGATGTATCAGGATTTAAAAAGTACGGGCTGCCTGGCGGTGGCACTCTTGAATGATGAAGACATACCAGCCGGAAGTGAAGGCGACCTGCAAGCCATCATGACTCTGCTGATGGTGAAAGTGCTGACCGGACAACAGGGCTTCATCGCCAATCCATCGTTCATCGATGTTGGAAAGAACGAAGTATTGTTGGCACACGACACCATCGGTACAAAAATGGCCGAACGGTTCATCCTCCGAAGTCATTTCGACACCGAAAAGGGCATCGCTGTACAAGGCATCCTCCACGAAGGAGAAGTAACCGTATTCAAATGTGGAAGCGAATGTCTGGACGAATATTATGTGTCGCCCGGCTACCTGACCGAAAACACCAACATCATCTCTTTATGCCGCACACAACTGCTGGTAAAACTGGGCAAGCCTGTAGAGTATTTCCTGAGAAATCCGCTGGGCAATCACCACATCCTCATTCAAGGGAACTATTGCGACATAATACAGGAGTTCATGCAACAAAACCGGTGTAAACTGAGGGATTAAACACAGCAGACAGGGTATCGGTTGACAAGGTTCTGAATGCTATCCAAAACCTGGTCAACTTGCCAACCGATACTCCGTCAACCCATAAATTTACACCCCGCCAAGCATTACCGTATCAAATTTATGCGTACCTTTGCACGAAAAGAAAACAAATATATTCATCTTCAAAACAGAAAAAAGACATAAATTATGATGCATAATTGGTTCGAATGCAAAATCCGCTACGAGAAAGTGGCAGAAAATGGCATGAACAAGAAAGTAACAGAACCCTATCTGGTCGATGCGCTGAGCTTCACAGAAGCCGAATCACGCATCATCGAAGAAATAACCCCGTTCATCAGTGGAGAATTTACCGTTGCCGACATCAAGCGGGCAAACTACAGCGAACTTTTCCCTTCTGAAGAAGAAGCCGCCGACCGCTGGTTCAAGTGCAAGCTCTATTTTATCACCCTTGACGAAAAGAGCGGAGCGGAAAAGAAAACATCCGCCAACATGCTGGTACAAGCGGCCGACCTGCGCGATGCCGTGAAAAAACTCGATGAAGGCATGAAAGGCACTATGGCGGATTACGTCATCGCATCCATCGCCGAAACTGCTATCATGGATGTATACCCTTACTCGGCAGAGCCTGACGTGAAGCCAGAGTTTCCCGATGCTGACAAAAGATAAAAACGACCTATAAATGTCCTGTTTTTTAGTTTTTGAGTTTGTAAGTTTATCAGTTTTGACATACTTCAGCTTAAAAACTAAAAAACGTACAAACTCTAATAAACGTATCTATTTATGGACATCCAGACAAATTTACGAAACGTGCTTGCCGAACTGCCCGACGGCGTACGGCTAGTGGCGGTATCCAAGTTCCATCCCGCCGAAGCCATCCGCGAAGCCTACGAAGCAGGGCAACGCATCTTCGGTGAAAGCAAGGAACAAGAACTGGCAGAAAAACAGAAAACACTGCCCAATGACATCGAATGGCATTTCATCGGGCACCTGCAAACCAACAAGGTGAAATATATCGCTCCTTACATCGCCCTGATACAAGCCGTAGACTCGTATAAGCTGCTGGCGGAAATCAACAAGCAGGCAGCAAAATATAACCGTGTCATCCCCTGTCTGCTCGAAATACATATTGCACGCGAAGAAAGCAAGTACGGATTCACCCCCCAGGCTTGCCGGGAAATGCTGGAAGCAGGTGAATGGAAAAAACTGGACCACGTCCGCATAGCCGGTGTGATGGGAATGGCGACCAACACCGATGATGAGGAACAGATAGCACACGAGTTTCATACCCTGAAAGACTTGTTCGATGAATGGAAACAGGCTTTTTTCGCCGAAGAACCGACTTTTAAGGAAGTCTCGATGGGTATGTCGCACGATTATGAAATCGCTCTCCGAAACGGTACAACCCTGGTGCGGGTAGGCACCAAAATATTCGGAGAAAGAGTTTATTAAGTTGACAACTTGCCAACAATCCATTAACCTAATTATACAAAGCCATGGCAAACCTGAAAACCACATTTGCGGGACTGAAACTGAAAAACCCCGTTATCATCAGCAGTTCGGGACTGACCGACACCCCCGACAAAATCAAACAACTGGAAAATGCTGGTGCGGCAGCCGTTGTACTGAAATCGGTATTCGAAGAACAAATCCATGCCCAGACTGGAACTCTTCATGGATATGGCTCACCCGAAGCCGACGATTATCTGAACACCTACGTCCGTTCGCACATGCTTGATGCGCACATAAGCCTCCTGAAAGAAACAAAAAAACATTGCACCATTCCCGTTATAGCCAGCATCAACTGTTACAGCGATCAGGAGTGGACCAACTTTGCCGTGCTGATGGAGCAGGCAGGCGCCGATGCTTTGGAAATCAACATTCTCGCTCTACAGACCGAAAAGAACTACATCCCCGGCAGCTTCGAACAACGTCACCTTAACATTCTACGCCGTGTGAAGAAGGAAGTGAAAATACCTGTCATCATGAAACTGGGAAACAACTTCACCAATCCCGTAACTCTTATCGACCAACTCTACGCTAACGGTGCAGATGCCGTGGTTTTATTCAACAGGCTCTACCAGCCCGACATCGACATCGACCGACTTACCATCGGTAGCACCGATGTGATGAGCCAGCCGGGCGAACTAGCCTCCCGCCTGCGTTGGACCGCTATAGCTTCCGCTGCCGTACCCCAACTAGACTACGCCATATCAGGAGGCGTACACAACGGGAAATGCCTCGCTAAGTCAATCTTGGCAGGAGCTGCAGCCGCTGAAGTCTGCACGGCTGTATACCGTCATGGTACCCCTGTCATCGCTACCATGCTTGATGAATTGTCACAATGGATGGACAACAAAGGTTTTGATACGCTGGCGCAATACAAAGGCAAACTCAACGCACAAGTGGCAGGCGACATCAATCCTTTCGAGCGCACGCAATTTATGAAATATTACAGCGAACACCACGAATAAATAAATTCAGGACAAATCGTCAAAAGCCCCCTTAAACGAACATAAGTGATAAGACTGACTCACTTATGTGAAACGCCCGACTTACTTATGTGAAACGGCCAACTCACTTATGTTCATCAAAATGCTTGAAGTCACGATGACGCAGGGAAACACATATTTTGCAAAGAAAACGCCCGTATCATTGCACAGGTAAGAATAAAAGGATATATTTGCACAATATCGCACGAGTTGTGCAACCAATATACCCTAATTATGGAAAAAAGTTTCTTAGCGCTCATAGAGCAGAGCATCAAAACGAACTGGGACCTTGATGCGCTGACCGATTACAAAGGTGCCACCCTGCAATATAAGGATCTGGCACGAAAAATAGAAAAGCTGCATATCCTGCTAAAGGAAAGCGGCATACAGGCCGGCGACAAGGTGGCCATCTGCGGCAGGAACAGTTCGCACTGGGGAGTGGCATTCCTCGCCACACTGACCTACGGCGCAGTGGCAGTACCTATCCTCCACGAATTCAAGGCAGACAATATCCATAACATCGTTAACCATTCGGACGCGCGTCTGCTCTTTGTGGGTGACATGGCATGGGAAAGCCTCAACGAAGCTGAGATGCCCCGGCTGGAAGGCATCATTCTGATGACCGACTTCACCCTGCTGGTATGCCGGAGCAAACAACTGGAATACGCACGCGAGCACTTGAACGAACTGTTCGGTAAGAAATATCCCCGCAATTTCCGCCGCGAACACGTGACCTACCGTCGCGATGCGGAAGAAGAACTAGCAGTAATCAACTACACATCAGGTACTACCAGCTTCTCAAAAGGAGTTATGCTACCCTACCGCTCACTTTGGTCGAACACCCAGTTCGCCTTCGAAGTACTTCCCCTCCAGCCGGGTAACCGCGTAGTGTCAATGCTTCCTATGGCGCACATGTATGGGTTGGCTTTCGAGTTTCTTTACGAGTTATGCGCCGGGTGCCACGTATTCTTTCTCACGCGTATGCCCAGTCCGAAAATCATCGCTCAGGCATTTACTGACGTGAAGCCCCACATCGTTATTGCCGTGCCGCTCATCATCGAGAAAATCATCAAAAAAGGTGTACAGCCAAAAACTGAAACACTCAAGATGAAAATGCTCATGAAACTCCCCATCATCAACGGAAAGATAAACGAAGCCATCCGTGAACAACTGGTGAAGGGATTCGGAGGACAGTTCTACGAAATCATCGTAGGCGGCGCCGCTTTCAACAGTGAAGTGGAAACTTTCCTGAAAGGGCTGGATTTCCCCTACACCGTAGGCTACGGAATGACAGAATGTGGTCCCATCATTAGTTACGAAGACTGGAAACGATTCCGCCCAGGCTCATGTGGAAAAGCTGCGCCACGGATGGAAATACGTATCGATAGCCCCGAACCACATTATACGGTGGGCGAAATTCTGGTGCGGGGTGACAACGTAATGTTAGGTTACTACAAGAACCCCGAATCTACCGCCCAGGCAATTGATAAGGACGGATGGCTACACACGGGCGATTTAGGCATCATCGATGCAGAAGGAAATCTCTTTATTAAGGGACGGAGCAAGAACATGTTGCTCGGTCCGTCAGGACAGAACATCTACCCGGAAGAAATCGAGGAACAACTGAACAACCTTCCGTTTGTAGCAGAATGCATCGTCATCCAACAACGCGACAACCGGCTGGCAGCCTTGATATATCCTGACTTTGAAGCTGCCTATGCTCAGGGGATGACCGACCAGGACATTGAAGCAAAAATGGAAGAAAACCGGACGATGCTGAACGCCGCCCTCCCTTCGTACTCGCAGATAGCCGCCGTACGCATCTATCCCGAGGAATTTGAGAAAACCCCGAAGAAAAGTATCAAGCGTTTCCTGTATCAGGAAGTCAAGTAAAGAGAACGGATTCAATGTATGTCATTTATTCTCATCACGGAGTATGCAGATTCACACGGAGGTTTTTATTTTTCAACGTCCGGTTTTCTCCGCAACTGTATACTGTGATAGACAACATTCAAATTATATGAAACCAAACACGCTATTGGCAGGTATTTTATATACCTGCCTGCTTATGGCCACAGTGCTGCCGGCAAACGCCCAGCTACGCACCCAGAAAGGACAGAAAAAGGGCATCCACCTTGCACTGAACATTACAAATCAGAAAAAGCAACCTTCGCGCACATACTTCAACCTTGGACTACTGAGTAACTACCCATGCTTGAACGGTATGGGCATCAACGCCTTGTCCAGCGTAACCTACCACCATTCAAAAGGTCTTCAGGTAACAGGACTGACCAATATCACAGGGTTGGACGCTGCAGGATTCCAGCTGGCAGGCATTGCCAATGTAACGGGCAGGAACACATCCGGCATCGTGTTGGGCGGCCTGGTCAATGTAAACGGAGGAACGATAAACGGATTCGCATTGTCAGGCATTGGCAATATGAGTGCAAGAAACACGCGCGGCATTCTTTTCAGCGGGTTGCTGAATATGAGCAATGGAAATTCATCGGGAGTGCAGCTTGCAGGAATAGCCAATATTACCGGACAAGACCAAAACGGACTGATGTTGGGAGGACTGATGAATGCTTGTAAAGACACCATACGCGGTATGCAACTCACCTCTTTACTGAATGTAGTGGGCAGTGCCAACCAAGGCGTACAACTAGCAATGTTAGGTAATGTAGCGGTCACGAACCAAGGCGTGCAACTAGGTCTGGGAAACTACAGTGCTGAAAACAAAGGAGTACAGCTGGGAATAGCCAATATCTCCAGCCATGGTCACAAAAGCCTGCAACTGGGCTTTTTCAACCTCAGCTCAGACAGCCTTGCTCACCAGATAGGGTGCATCAATATTTCACCACACACACACATTCAGCTGATAGTTTCGAGCGGGAACTTGAATAAAGCAAACGTGGCGGTGCGCTTCAAGAACCGGTTCACTTACACCGAACTGGGCGGAGGTGCATGGTACTTCGATCTTGACCACGATCTCTCGGCTTCTGCTTTCTACCGCGCCGGTATATACCTCCCGCTTTGCCGCCTGTTGGAAATCAGTGCCGATGCTGGATTTTACCACATCGAAACACTTGATAACAAACACAAAGGATATCCTGCACGGACTTATGCCCTTCAACCACGCCTGAATCTGGAGTTCCGCATAACGAAAAGACTGGGCATCTTCGCCTCGGGTGGCTATGCCTGGACACGCCCGTATAGCAAGGGACACACCTTAGACCACAAAGGGACTTTCGAAGCCGGTATCGTTCTATTCTAAATGCAACACATTCCAAACAAAACTACATCTTTCTGCTACAAATAATAGGAATTCAACAATAATTCGCTATTTTTGCAAAAACAAAAAAGAAACAAGAGAAAAAGCATGAATGTAGCGATTATCAAATACAATGCAGGAAACATCTTCTCGATAGACTATGCCTTGCGCCGGTTAGGGATAGAGCCGGTCATTACCGCCGACAAGGAACTTATCCGAAAAGCGGATAAAGTCATCTTTCCGGGCGTCGGAGAAGCCAAGAACACCATGGAATACCTTCAGGAGCATCAGCTGGACCGGCTGATCACCGACCTGAAACAACCCGTTTTAGGCATTTGCCTGGGCATGCAATTGATGTGCCGGCATTCGGAAGAAGGTGATGTCCCGTGCTTGGGCATTTTCGATGTAGATGTCAAGCGTTTCCAGCCTGTCCGCCACGAAGACAAAGTGCCCCACATGGGTTGGAATACCATCCAATGCACAGACAAGCTATTGTTCAACGGTTTCGAACAAGAAGAATTTGTCTATTTCGTGCATAGCTATTACGTTCCGCTAAACGATTTTACGGCAGCCCGGACAGACTATATCCTGCCCTTCAGTGCCGCCCTGCACAAAGACAACTTCTATGCCACCCAGTTTCATCCCGAAAAGAGCGGGAAAACCGGAGAACGTATATTACAGAACTTTTTAAACATAGCATACTGACATGATAGAACTAATCCCAGCCATCGACATCATTGATGGAAAATGTGTCCGTCTCTCGCAAGGCAATTACAATTCGAAGAAGGTCTACAACGAGAATCCGCTGGAAGTAGCCAAAGAGTTCGAAGCATACGGCATCCGCAGATTACATGTGGTCGACTTAGACGGAGCCGCATCCCACCATATCGTGAATTACCGCACATTGGAACAGATTGCCACTCATACCTCGCTCATCATCGATTTCGGCGGAGGAATCAAGACATCGGGCGATATCGAAATCGCATTCGAGAGCGGTGCCGAAATGGTCACATTGGGCAGTGTAGCCGTGAAACACCCCGAATGGTTCTGTGAATGGCTGCAAACCTACGGAAACGAGAAAATCATTCTGGGAGCGGATGTGAAAGACCGCAAAATCGCCATCAACGGCTGGAAAGAAGAAAGCCCGATGGAACTGATGCCCTTCTTAGAGCAATACACACAAAAAGGAATCACCAAAGTATTGTGTACCGACATCAGCCATGACGGAATGCTGGACGGTCCTTCTCTCCCGCTCTATCAAGACATACTGAAAGCCTGCCCCGGAATTTACCTGATAGCCAGCGGAGGCATCAGCTGTATGGATGATATCCTGAAACTGGATGAAGCAGGCATCCCAGCCGTTGTATTCGGGAAAGCCATTTACGAAGGACGGATTTCACTAAAAGAACTTAGCCACTATATAATATAATAAGGAGTAGAGCGCATGTTAGCAAAACGAATCATACCCTGTCTGGATATAAAGAACGGACAAACCGTAAAAGGAACCAACTTCATCAACTTGCGCGAAGCAGGCGACCCCGTGGAACTGGGACAACTCTACAGCGGGCAAGGAGCCGATGAACTGGTCTACCTGGACATTACAGCCAGCCACGAAGGACGGAAAACGTTTACCGACTTAGTGAAACGCATAGCTGCCTGCATCAATATCCCGTTTACCGTAGGCGGAGGCATTCACGAGCTAAGCGATGTGGAGCGCCTGCTGAATGCCGGTGCCGATAAAGTATCGGTCAATTCTGCCGCTATCCGGAATCCCCAACTCATTGATGACATAGCCCAGCATTTCGGTTCTCAAGTATGTGTGGTTGCCATTGATGCCCGCCAAACGGAAAAAGGATGGAAATGTTATCTGAACGGAGGACGGGTGGAAACCGAAAAGGACTTGTTCAATTGGGCACATGAAGCCAACGAACGGGGAGCCGGAGAGATACTTTTCACCAGCATGGACCACGACGGAGTGAAAAACGGATACGCAAACAAGGCACTGGCAATACTGAGTGACACATTAACCATTCCGGTCATCGCTTCGGGAGGAGCCGGGAACAAACAGCATTTCAAAGACGCGTTCACGCAAGGGAAAGCCGATGCGGCACTGGCGGCAAGTGTATTCCATTTCGGCGAAATACCCATACCCGAACTGAAAGCATACCTCCATACGGAAGGCATTAACGTAAGAATTTAACTGATTATATATCTCATAACCCTTAAAATGAAAAAACTATGCAACCCGACTTTGATAAAATGGACGGATTAGTCCCTGCCATTATCCAAGACAGCTATACCCAAAAAGTGCTTATGCTTGGATTCATGAACAAAGAAGCCTACGAAAAGACCTTGACAACAGGCAAAGTCACGTTCTATAGCCGTACCAAACAACGCTTATGGACGAAAGGCGAAACCAGCGGGAACTTTCTGGAAGTAGTTTCCATAAAGAGCGATTGCGACAATGATACCTTGCTCATTCAGGCACACCCGACCGGTCCTGTATGCCATACGGGCACCGACACCTGCTGGGGAGAAAAAAACGAGCAAGACATCATGTTCTTGAAAGAATTGCAAGACTTCATCGACAAGCGCCACAAAGAAATGCCCGAACACTCGTATACTACCAGCCTGTTCCGCTCCGGAGTCAATAAGATGGCACAAAAAGTAGGCGAAGAAGCTGTAGAAACCATTATCGAGGCTTGTAACGGTACTGATGAACGTCTGATTTACGAAGGAGCCGACCTGCTGTATCACCTGATTGTACTACTCACCTCAAAAGGATACCGCATCGAAGACCTGGCACGGGAATTGAAAGAACGTCATAGCGCAACCTGGAAAAAACATTGATGACTTATGGACGAAACACCGCTAATCCGATACAAAGGAGTGGAAATCGACCAACAGGCTCTCTGCATCCTGCATGATGTGGACTTCGAACTGCATAAAGGAGAGTTCGTCTACATCATCGGCAAAGTGGGAAGCGGAAAATCTACTCTCCTGAAAACAATTTACGGAGAACTGGACATTGCGAAAGGAGAAGCCACCGTATTGGGCTATGATATGAAAAAACTGAAGCAAAAGAACATTTCCGAATTGCGGCGTAAACTGGGTATCGTGTTCCAAGACTTCCAGCTACTTATCGACCGGACCGTACACGACAACCTGGAATTTGTGTTGCGTGCCACCGGATGGAGACAACGGCAAGCCATCGAAAACCGTATTGCGGAAGTACTCGAACGGGTAGGCATGGAAAACAAAGGCTATAAGATGCCCAACGAACTGTCCGGAGGCGAACAGCAACGCATCGTGATAGCGCGCGCCATACTGAACAGTCCAGATATTATCCTCGCCGATGAACCGACAGGAAATCTGGATGTGGAAACCGGACGAAACATCGTGGAACTGCTGAAGGAAATATGCAATCAAGGCTCGGCTATCATTATGACTACCCATAACCTTCACCTACTCTCCGAATATCCGGGAATCGTTTACCGTTGCGAACAGCATCATTTGCAACGCATTGGCGAATCCTAAAAAAAACAAAGAGACCAAGATTTTAGCGGCAAATCATAAAAAGACCGTGAAATATTCGTATCTTTGCGCACAGAAAAGAAAAAAGTATTTAAACAGAACAATTAAAAATTCGAAACTGAAAATGAAAGTTTTAAAGTTTGGAGGAACGTCGGTAGGCTCGGCACAGAGAATGAAAGACGTTGCCAAATTGATTACCGACGGCGAACAGAAAATCGTAGTCCTGTCTGCCATGTCGGGTACAACCAATACCTTGGTCGAAATTTCAGATTATCTGTACAAGAAAAACCCAGAAGGTGCGAATGAAATCATCAACAGGTTGGAAAGCAAATACAAACAACACATTGATGAACTTTATTCTACAGAGGAGTACAAACAGAAGACACTGGAATTTGTAAAATCGGTATTCGATTACATCCGGTCGTTTACAAAAGATATTTTTACGTTGTTCGAAGAAAAGGTAATCTTGGCACAAGGAGAAATCATCTCTACCAACATGGTTACCAACTACCTGTGCGAACAAGGCGTAAAAGCCTATTTGATTCCTGCACTGGAATTCATGCGCACGGACAAAAACAGTGAACCTGACTTGAATTATATCCGCGAGAAACTTGCCGCACAGCTGGAAGCACATCAGGGACAAGACATCTACATCACCCAAGGATTCATCTGCCGCAACGCATACGGCGAAATCGACAATCTGCAACGGGGTGGAAGCGACTATACCGCATCCCTCATCGGAGCCGCTATCAACGCTTCTGAAATCCAGATATGGACCGACATCGACGGCATGCACGACAATGACCCGCGTGTGGTTGACAAAACATCGCCTGTACGCCAGCTGCATTTCGAAGAAGCCGCAGAACTGGCATACTTCGGTGCTAAAATCCTGCACCCCACCTGCATCCAGCCTGCCAAATATGCCAATATTCCGGTGCGCCTGCTGAATACGATGGAACCAAGCGCCCCCGGTACCTTGATTTCAAATGATACCGAAAAGGGGAAAATCAAAGCCGTAGCTGCCAAAGACAACATAACAGCCATTAAAATCAAGTCGAGCCGTATGCTGCTGGCTTACGGGTTCTTACGGAAAGTATTCGAAATATTCGAAAGCTACCAGACCGCCATTGATATGGTCTGCACCTCGGAAGTAGGCGTATCGATGTCGATAGACAATACCAAACATTTAAATGAAATTGTCAATGACTTGAAGAAATACGGCACCGTTACCGTTGACCACGACATGTGCATCGTCTGTGTTGTGGGCGACCTGGAATGGGAAAACGTGGGCTTCGAAGCCAAAGCGCTCGATGCGATGCGTGACATTCCGGTACGTATGATTTCATTCGGAGGCAGCAACTACAATATCTCGTTCCTGATTCGGGAATGCGACAAGAAGAAAGCCTTGCAATCCTTGAGCGACGTGCTGTTCAATACCGGCAAGTAATGAAATCTTCTTCATAACTTTTATATAACACGAAAAGCGGATGGTACGGTTGTAACACAAACCGCATCGTCCGCTTTTTTTATAATACTTAATACAAATCGATTATGAAAGGTATTTTTCCTGTAGAGAGATTCCAAAACGTAGAAACTCCTTTTTATTATTACAACGCCGACCTGTTGCGCGAGACATTGAACGTTATCCGCACCGAAGCCGGAAAGTACAACAAATTCTGTGTGCACTATGCCATCAAGGCAAACGCCAATCCTAAAATCTTAGGCATCATCCGCGAGAGCGGACTGGGAGTAGATTGCGTAAGCGGCTGGGAGATAGAAGCGGCTATCCAAGCAGGGTTTCCCGCAAGCAAGATCGTATTTGCCGGAGTGGGCAAGACCGACAAGGAAATCAACCTTGCACTCGACCACGACATCTTTTGCTTCAACGTAGAGTCTGTTCCCGAACTGGAAGTCATCAACCAACTGGCTGCCGGCAAGAACAAGATAGCACGCGTAGCTTTCCGCATCAATCCCGATGTAGGAGCACATACACATGCCAATATCACCACAGGACTTGCCGAAAACAAGTTCGGCATCAGCATGCAGGATATGGATAAGGTTATCGACCGGGCACTCGAAATGAACCACGTGAAGTTCGTCGGCCTGCACTTCCACATCGGTTCGCAAATCCTGGATATGGGAGACTTCATCGCCCTGTGCAACCGTGTAAACGAATTGCAGGAAAAACTCTACGCACGCCAAATCATCGTGGAACATATCAACGTAGGAGGAGGGCTGGGCATCGATTACGCGCATCCCAACCGGCAATCCATCCCCGACTTTGCCGAATACTTTGCTACCTACCACAAGCACCTGAAGCTTCGCCCACAACAGACTTTGCACTTCGAGCTGGGCCGTTCTGTAGTAGGACAATGCGGAAGCCTCATCACACGCGTCATATACGTGAAACAAGGCACCAACAAGCAATTCGCCATCGCCGATGCAGGCATGACCGACCTCATCCGCCCTGCCCTTTACCAGGCATACCACAAGATAGAAAACATTTCCTCCGAAGAACCGGTGGAAACCTACGATGTAGTAGGGCCTATTTGCGAATCGTCCGATGTCTTTGGAAAAGCCATCGACCTGAACCGCACACATCGTGGCGATTTTCTTGCCATCCGATCTGCAGGCGCATACGGAGAAATCATGGCATCCGGGTACAATTGCCGACCGCTCCCGAAAGGCTACACGTCGGACGAACTGAGATAACACATTCCCGGTTCTTTACTCCTGCAAACAAATACCTGACCGCTCCGCCAGATGCGTGCAGATGCATCTGGCGGAGCGGCTTAGTTTCAGACCGGTTTCAACAGGCTGAAACTACCGTTTTCACCTGATAAAACTATACGCTCAACCCGATAAAACCTTTAATACAAACCGGCATTCCTTCCCGTACAGCCCCATAGCTTCATCCGCTTGCCCCGGCACATCATGTCACGCCATTTGATTCTGCTAATTTTATATGCATATTCCAAAGAATTTATTACCTTTGCACGCTGAAGCAGAATAAGGTAAACATTAAAAACGAATAAAATAAGATGGAATTAGCAAGTAAGTACAATCCCGCAGATGTGGAGGGGAAATGGTACCAGTATTGGCTGGACAACAAACTATTCAGTTCGAAACCCGACGGACGTGAGCCGTACACCATCGTCATCCCGCCGCCCAACGTGACCGGCGTGCTCCACATGGGACACATGCTTAACAATACCATTCAGGACATCCTGGTGCGCCGCGCACGCATGACCGGCAAGAATGCCTGCTGGGTGCCGGGAACCGACCATGCCTCGATTGCCACCGAAGCAAAAGTAGTAAACAAGCTGGCACAAGAAGGCATTAAGAAAACCGACCTGACACGCGATGAATTCCTGAAACACGCATGGGCGTGGACAGACGAACACGGAGGCATCATCCTGAAGCAATTACGCAAGCTGGGCGCATCGTGCGACTGGGACCGCACGGCATTCACCATGGACGAAACGCGCAGCAAGAGCGTCATCCGTGTCTTTGTAGACTTATACAATAAAGGACTTATCTATCGCGGTGTGCGAATGGTGAACTGGGACCCGAAAGCCCTGACCGCACTTTCTGACGAAGAAGTTATCTATAAGGAAGAACATAGCAAGCTCTATTATCTCCGCTATAAGGTAGAAGGAGATTCCGAAGGACGCTATGCCGTAGTAGCCACCACCCGTCCCGAAACCATCATGGGTGATACGGCGATGTGTATCAACCCCAACGACCCGAAGAACCAATGGCTGAAAGGCAAGAAAGTGATTGTTCCGCTGGTGAACCGTGTGATTCCAGTTATCGAAGATGATTATGTGGATATCGAATTCGGTACAGGCTGCTTGAAGGTTACGCCGGCACACGATGTAAACGACTATATGCTGGGCGAAAAGCACAACTTGCAAAGCATCGATATCTTCAACGACAACGGAACCATCAGCGAAGCCGCCGGACTTTATGTAGGCATGGACCGCTTCGAGGTACGCAAGCAAATTGAAAAGGACCTGGAAGAAGCCGGACTGATGGAGAAAGTGGAAGCCTATACCAACAAGGTAGGCTTTTCGGAACGCACCAACGTGCCTATCGAGCCGAAGCTCTCGATGCAATGGTTTCTCAAGATGCAGCACTTTGCCGATATGGCATTGCCTCCGGTAATGAACGATGAACTGAAATTCTATCCCGCCAAGTACAAGAATACGTACCGCAACTGGCTGGAGAACATCAAGGACTGGTGTATCAGCCGCCAGCTTTGGTGGGGACACCGCATCCCGGCTTATTACCTTCCCCAAGGCGGATACGTAGTAGCTGAAACGCCGGAAGAGGCATTGAAGTTGGCACAAGAGAAGACTGGAAACGCCGCTTTAACCATCTCCGACCTCCGTCAAGACGAAGACTGCCTCGATACGTGGTTCTCTTCATGGCTTTGGCCTATCTCGCTCTTCAATGGCATTCTCGACCCGGACAATGAGGAAATCAACTACTACTATCCGACGAGCGACTTGGTGACCGGACCGGACATCATCTTCTTCTGGGTGGCACGTATGATTATGGCAGGTTATGAATACAAACACGACATGCCGTTCCGCAACGTGTACTTTACCGGTATCGTGCGTGACAAAATCGGACGCAAGATGTCGAAGTCGTTAGGCAACTCGCCCGACCCGCTGGAACTGATAGAGAAATACGGTGCCGACGGCGTGCGCATGGGGATGATGCTTTCGGCTCCCGCCGGAAACGATATCCTGTTCGACGATGCGCTTTGCGAACAAGGACGTAATTTCAACAACAAGATATGGAACGCCTTCCGTCTGGTGAAAGGATGGAACGTGGCCGACATCGAACAGCCCGAATATGCCCGCATCGCCACGGAATGGTTCAAGGCAATGCTGGCAAAAACCACCCTTGAAGTGACAGACTTATTCGGCAAATACCGCCTGAGCGAAGCGCTGATGGCAGTTTACAAACTCTTCTGGGACGAATTCTCAAGCTGGTACCTCGAAATGGTGAAGCCCGCATACGGACAACCCATCGACCGCACCACCTACGAACAGACCCTGAAGTTCTTCGAAGCCTTGCTCATGCAGTTGCATCCGTTCATGCCGTTCATCACCGAAGAATTGTGGCAACACATCTACGACCGCCAGCCCGGCGAAAGCATCATGACGCAACAGCTGGACAAAGCGGAAGGGTTCAACGAAGCTTTGGTAAACGATTTCGAGAAGGTAAAAGAAGTCATCGGAGGCATCCGCACCATCCGCTTGCAAAAGAACATTGCACAGAAAGAAACCCTGGCTTTGGAAGTGGTTGGAGCAAATCCGGTATCCGCATTCAATTCTATCCTGGCAAAGATGGGAAACCTGTCCGATATCCATACGGTAGAAGCAAAAGCAGAAGGCGCAGCGGCCTTCATGGTAGGTACTACCGAATATGCCGTGCCATTGGGCAACCTCATCAATGTAGAAGAAGAATTGAAAAAGCTGGAAGCCGACCTGAAATATCAGGAAGGATTCCTGCAGAGCGTGCTGAAAAAGTTAGGCAACGAGAAGTTCGTAAGCAAAGCGCCTGCCAATGTGATTGAAATGGAGCGCAAGAAGCAGGCAGATGCTGAAACTAAGATTGCCGCACTGAAAGAAAGTATCGCCGCACTGAAGAAATAACTTTTTTAGAATGAAGAATGAGAATAAGGTTAACTGATAAGTTTCTCTTCTTCATTCTTAACTCTTCAACCTTACCGATATGAAAAAACGCTTCCAATTCTGCCTGCTCGTATGCAGTACCTTAATTATCTCTGCTTGCAACCTGAATGTCCCTTTGCGATACGAAAAGCCAAGCAATAACGATACCTATACGATAGATTACCTGTTCCAGCACGACGGAGTAAAAGTATACCGTTTCCGGGACAGAGGAAACTACGTATATTTCACGACTCGTGGAGATGTAACCAGCATCCACGCAGATTCAACCCAACAACGTACCATCACCATCCATCGGGAAGACAGCATTGTTTCCCCGATTTGGTAAGAAAGGATTTAATCCGTTCAGCAATTTAGTCGCACATTTTTTCGGAGATATGGAAGAAAACTTGTAATTTTTCCGCCGGAAATAAACATATAAGTTCATCTGGTGTAAGATTATTAATCTTCAAGCTGCAAGATTATTAATCTTCAAGCTGCAAGATTATTAATCTTACAAGCGGAAGATTATTAATCTTACACCAGACGAAGCTATATTTTAATTTTACGATTTGACAATTTACTATCTACTATTTGAGCATTAAATCGTACTTCGTAAATCGAAAAATAGTAAATCAAAAGAATCTGCGAAAATCTGTGTTTCTGATAATATCATTTCATTTTGCACACCTGCTTAATACATAGATTTACCGCAAAGGCTTCAGCTTGACAATCTCCCCCAGTTCAGGAACAATGACGGGCATGTTACGCTTCTTTGCTTCCGCCTTAAACACATGGGGAGGGTCGAACAAAGGTTCGTCCGAGAGGTCGAACGTACCGTAATGCATCGGGATAGTCATGCAGGCATGCATCTCGGCAGAAGCCGTCAACGCATCGTACGGAGAAATGTGGTTCGGTTTCATAAACCAGCGAGGCTTGTAGGCACCGATGCCGATCATGCAATAATCGATATGCGGAAACATGTCGGGCAATTCTTGAAAATGTTGCGCATAACCGGTATCTCCACTATTGTAAATAGTAATTCCGCCCGCTTCTATCATAAAAGACCCCCAAAGCCTCATTCCCCCATCATTCACGCCCCGTTTGCTCCAATGCTGGGCAGGCAGGAAAGTGAGCCGCACCCCGTCTGCCTCATATTGCTGATACCAGGCAGCTTCTATCACTTCCATTGCCGGGAACCAACTCTGAATCAACGTACCTGTATTAATGCCGCAAAACAACTTCATCTGCGGATTATCGGCAAACAAGCGTGCCACACTCGGCTTGTCCAAATGGTCGAAATGGTCGTGGCTGATAAGCAAATAGTCGATGTCCCTAAAAACAGATACATTGGCGGGGAACGGGCTCCGGCGTTTCACGAAAGGAATGCTTCCATACACCGGGTCTATCATAAACCGCTTGCCTCCCAACTGGAGAAAGAAAGAATTATGTCCCAGCCAAATCAACGAATTGCCCACTACGGCGTCCAGCGAACGAAGGAAATGCACTTTCGGATCCCATTTGATGGTGCGTTTTTCTTTCCGTTGCGGATTGGGAGACAGGCGCCATTTCAATACACTCCCCATCCCCGGCCGCCAACGGTGCTGGCGGTTAAAAAACTTTCCCCCTGCTGTAGGATTGCCACGCCAATGTGGATTGACCGTGCGCAACCGCTCGTTTCTGCGAAATGAAATGCGCTCTCCCATAAGCCTTTTAGTAATGAAGAATGAAAAATTAAGAAACAACGTTCGGCGTAAGCCAATGAAGAACAACGTACTTCATCCACATCTTATTTTTCCAACAAGTCTTTCAAAAATGCGTCCAGTTCCTCATCCAGTCCTTTCAGCAATTCATCGTTTAAGAACAAGGTTTCATTGTCATCCATCAGCAACAGGTCTGCTACAGTCTCCTTCTCGTCATCCACCAGCACAAACGAATACGGCTTCATCAGCGAAAGCTTGTCCAGCAATCCCTGTTCCTTCAATGCCGTCACTTCAGCACGAAGCAGAGGTTCTATTTCCGTATAGAAATCGTCTCCTTCATAATTCACCCATTCGGCAATGACCGTACGTGCCAGCACTTCATCATCATCGTCATAAATCACCAACTCTCCATTCTCCTGTCCCGGATGCAAATGTATGTCTGTCAGCACCGATTCCTCGCCGTTACCACGATATCTCCCGATAGCTTCTTTCAGAGCCGAAGCAATAGCCTTATGCGACTGTTCACTAATATCCATCATATCTACGTTATTATCTTGACCAAATGTACAAAAAAATTCAATAACAACAATTTTATTCCGACAAATTGTTTCCAAAACGCCCCATTTGGATATTCAGATGAGGGAACTGCCGCATCCGTTTCTCCAGTTGCAGAGCCGAGAACTTCCATACCTGCTCCTCTTCCGAGCCGGATCCGACATACTTCTTTGCATCATCCAGCCATTTCCTTGCTTCATCCAGCTTACCCAACATTTCAGAGGCTAAAGCCAAATTGATAGCAGCACGCCCTTTCACTTTACCCGATTTGCGCTTCCCGTAAAGCGAATGCCACAACGCTTTGGCTCCTTCCCAGTCACCTTCATTGACACATACCGCCGCATCGCGCATTTCGACACACCCTCCGGCAAAATAAACCCGGTCGGTACGCTCCCAATAAGGTGCAACCTGACGTGCCAGCAAGTGTGCCGAGAAATCTGCCACATATTTCAGCAAGACTTTATCGGAAGGCATCTGGTCCAGATCCCAGTCCAGACTGTCTACCGGAGCCACCATACGGAGCGGCCGTTCGCGCACCGGCGAATAAATACTCAATACCGGAGTGACCTGTGTCAGTACAACAGGCCAAGGCTCAATCAGTCCCGGATACATCACTTCCCGCTTAACGTTCTGCACAAACACACGGTCTAATGAAAAAAGCATGTCCACACCCAATTCCCGGGTCAATCTGCCCACTTCCTCCTTCGACAACGGACGGATTTCGGCATTATCCGAAGCAACCTTGTCATTCAGTGCCGAATCGCATATTATCACCTGATTGAAATATCTGGAATCGGCCAATGCAGCGGCAAATGCTTCCGCCGTCTGCTTTCCGTCACCGTTTAAGCTGCCCAGTGTAGCCACACTGTTCTTTGCCAGCGGTATCGAAGGCATATTATTGACTACTGCAACCGATTCAACCTGTCCCGGCAAGCTGACTTCTGCCGGACATAGCTGGTCGAACGAAAGGGTCTGCACAGACACACACGATGCAAATCCCCATGCCACCAGCATACAACAACATAAAATCCGTATGTTCATAAACATATTCTTTTTCCTTGGTAATGCACAAAGATAAGGAGAAAAAGTGAAACTCCCCCTCATCCTGCATGGTTTTATCACATTTTCATAACCGATAACAGCATGAAAAACATCCCGCCGGCACCAAGGGCACAAATATCGCGAATCATAAAAAGAAACAAAGAAAGCGGAAGTCACCGATTATGTCACCCAAAAAAGTGTCGGATTTTCGGGATAGCAAGAGCAAAAAACACAAAAAGCCCACTAAAGCGGTTACTTTAGTGGGCTTTTATCCGTTTATGACTTGGCAGTAGTACACCCGTGGGGAGTCGAACCCCAATCGTCGGAACCGGAATCCGATATTCTATCCATTGAACTACGGGTGCATTGTTTTTTTAATTGCGGCACAAAAATACAATTATTCTTCATTCTATCCTAATGATTCGGATAAAAAATTCGTATGAGCCTATGAAAACAAGGAATAAAAGCATGTCATTTTTCCCATAAACAAAAATAATCCATTTACATTATGACAATATTATCAATAAAAGCATTGCAATTTTACAAAACATTTATACCTTTGCATAACTTTACAAATAATTAATCACGCAAAAATTATGAGCTATCTGATAAAACCAGCAAACTACAAACCCCTGCTCGACATGAAACAGACAGAGCTTGGCATCAAACAAATCAAGGATTTCTTCCAGCAAAACCTATCCTCCGAACTACGCCTGCGAAGGGTGACAGCTCCCCTGTTCGTCTTAAAAGGTATGGGAATCAACGATGACCTGAACGGTGTGGAACGTCCCGTCACATTCCCCATCAAAGACCTTGCCGACCAACAGGCCGAAGTGGTACACTCGCTTGCCAAATGGAAAAGAGTGACCCTTGCCGACTATCACATCGAGCCGGGATATGGCATCTACACAGACATGAATGCCATCCGTGCCGACGAAGAACTGGGCAACCTGCACTCGCTTTACGTCGACCAATGGGACTGGGAACGGGTCATCACGCCCGAACAACGCACCGTAGAATTTCTGAAAAGCATCGTGACACGCATCTATGCCGCCATGCGCCGCACTGAATTCATGATTTGCGAAGCATATCCGCAGATTACCCCCTTTCTTGCCCATGATATCCACTTCATCCATGCACAAGACCTGCTGGACATGTACCCGGACAAGACTCCCAAAGAACGTGAGAACCTGATTACCGAACGGTTAGGCTCTGTTTTCATCATAGGAATCGGAGGCAAACTAAGTGACGGAAAGCCTCATGACCTCCGTGCCCCGGATTATGATGACTATACAACCATCGACCCCAAAACCGGACTTCCGGGACTGAACGGTGATCTGCTGGTATGGAACGAGGTATTAGGCCGCGCCATTGAGCTCTCTTCCATGGGTATACGCGTAGACAAAGCCGCCATGCTGAAACAACTGGAACTGGCAGGCAAAGAAGAACGTACCAAGCTTTATTTCCACAAACGGCTGCTCGAAGGTTCGCTGCCCCTCAGTATCGGTGGTGGAATCGGACAGTCACGCCTATGTATGCTCTACTTGAAAAAAGCACATATCGGAGAAATACAGGCAAGCATCTGGCCCGAAGACATGCGGAAAGAATGTGCCGATTGGGGAATGCAGTTGATATAATTTAATCAGGGACTAGGTGACCAGGTTTTGAATACCTTAGTAAATCTATCTAAAACCTAGTCCCTAGTCACCTAGTACCTAGTCACCTAGTCCCTAGTACCTAGCCACCTAGTCACCTAAAAAAGAACTCATGAATGTACAGATAGAAGAATCGTGGAAGCAAATTTTGGCTCCCGAATTTGAAAAAGACTATTTTATCCGTCTGACCGACTTCGTCAGGCAAGAATACCACAACACAACCGTTTATCCGCCGGGCAAGCTGATATTCAACGCGTTCAACCTTTGCCCTTACGATAAAGTAAAAGTAGTCATCATCGGACAAGACCCTTATCACGGACCCGGACAGGCACACGGACTATGCTTCTCCGTCAATGACGGCGTGCCGTTTCCTCCTTCACTACAAAACATTTTCAAAGAAATACACGATGATTTGGGAAACCCTATGCCTGCAAGTGGCAACCTGACCCGCTGGGCACAGCAAGGCGTGCTGCTGCTCAACGCCACACTTACGGTACGTGCACATCAGGCAGGTTCGCACCAGAAAAAGGGTTGGGAAGAATTTACCGATGCAGCCATCCGTGCCTTGGCGGAAAACCGCGAGCACCTGGTGTTTATCTTATGGGGGTCGTATGCACAGAAGAAAGGTGCCTTTATCGACCGGAACAAGCATCTCGTACTTACTTCTGTCCACCCCTCTCCCCTATCTGCCTATCACGGCTTTTTCGGCAACAAACACTTCAGCCGTACCAACGAATACCTCATCCAGCATGGGAAGACACCGATTAACTGGTAGATTCAACATTTGAAAGTTGACAAGGTGACGAGTTGACAAGGTACTAGGCTTCAGATAGCTTTGGTTGGCGCCTACAAAAACAATTCAGAACCTAGCCAACTAGTACCTGTATGCTGCAAAGGTACGCAATCCTTTCCATACGGCAATGGATTTGGAAACGGTTGGTTTGAAAATCTATTAACAGCATTCTGTTTTACCCCGTATGTAGCTGCAAATAAGCAAATAACGGAATCAAAAAAAATAATATATCATACAAGTCCATATTTTCGATGCCATAGATAAACAAAAGCAATTGTCATAGCCCGTTGTGATGCAACTATATTGGATGCAGGATACACATATATGCACATGCGGACGGACATAGCTGCGCTGCGCAGTGCACTCGGTATCCCCAAAAGGAACTGGCGGATATTCAAATAAATCAAAGATGTTCAGCTGCTTGTATCAATCGTTCGATTTCGGGCGGAGAAAGTGTTTATCGGAATGGATTAGCACTTTCTCCACTGATTTTTCCATCCACCAGATGAATGGTCCGGTCTGTTTGCGAGGCAAGTACCTCATCGTGAGTCACGATAACGAACGTCTGCCCCAGCTTGTCACGAAGTTCGAAAAAGAGGCGATGCAATTCTTCCTTGTTCTGCGTGTCCAGACTGCCCGAAGGTTCATCGGCCAAGACTACAGAAGGATGGTTTATCAAGGCACGCGCCACAGCTACCCGTTGCTTCTCGCCGCCCGATAACTGGGCAGGCTTATGCAAAGCGCGTTCTCCCAACCCCAAAAATGAAAGCATCTCCTCCGCTTCTCTACGGGCAGACTTTCCTGACACGCCCTGTATCAAAAGTGGAATCATCACATTCTCTTCTGCCGTAAACTCGGGAAGCAATTGATGAAACTGAAACACAAAACCTATTTCCTTGTTGCGGAACGCCGCCAACCCTTTATCTTTAAGACGGTTCACCTCTACACCATTCAGTACAATCCGTCCGGCGTCGGGCTTGTCCAAGGTGCCCATTATCTGCAACAACGTAGTCTTTCCAGCACCACTCGGTCCCACGATACTGACCACTTCTCCCTTATTTATTGTCAAGTCGATTCCTTTCAATACTTGCAGCGGACCAAAACTTTTCGTTATTCCTTCCAGTTGAATCATAATTTCCGAATTAAATAACTAATCTTAATTAGTTTGTATTAACGAGTCTGTTTTGAAACACGGATCAACGCGGATAATAATTTAATTATTAATTCAATCTGCGTAAATCCGCGAATATCTGCGTTTCTCCGTCATATCAATTAATTTGTACATTACTTATTATAATTTACGTATGACATATTCTGCCAGATAGCAGCCGAACACTGCCGGCATATAGCTGACGGTACCAGCGGTAGACTTCTTGTTCTGCTCGCCATCTACCAGCATCACAGCTTCCGGGTCTGCCTGTTCGGTACTGAACACAACAGGTAATTTCCGCTTCATCCCCATCTTCTGCAACCGCTTGCGCACCGCTTTGCTCAACCCGCAATGATAGGTTTCCCATAAGTCGGCAAAACGTATCTGGGTTATGTCTTTCTTGGCACCTGCCCCCATGCTGCTTACTATTTTCAGCCCACGCTGTAAAACATGATAAATCAAATAACACTTAGGGGCAACGGTATCGATGGCATCTACGATGAAATCGAACCGCGCACTATCCAGCAGTGCGGGTATCGCCTCGTCTTTCAGATACACGGGTAATACCTTCAGCTGTATATCGGGATTGATGTCGCGGAAACGTACCGCAAGAACTTCTGCCTTAGTCTGTCCCAATGTAGAATGCAACGCCGGAAGCTGACGGTTGATATTGGATGGCTGCACCGTGTCGGCATCCACCAAGGTCAGTTGTCCCACTCCTGCCCGGCACAGCATCTCGGCGGCATACGCTCCTACTCCTCCCAATCCTACTACCAATACATGCGCCCGGCGCAGGCGTCCTGTCTTGTCCTTGCCCAACAGCAATTCCGTACGTTGCTGCCACTCTTTGCCTGTCATGCTTATGAATTTTTCTTGAACCATTTATAAATCCAGTTTCCTACTTTATCATAATACTGCGTTTCCGCCCATCCACGCGGGTCAGAGAAAGAAAGACTCTCATTCGGGTCACCCTTCTGCTCGGGATAAAGCAACATGATGCTGTTGTTATTGAAATACTTCGAAACTTGCATCGGAAGTTTCTCGAACGAAGAATCATACGATATCGAGCCACGCCGTGCACTCACGATGACCAGCAAATGATCATAGTTAACCTGTCCGGTCAGCAACAGCAAGTCGTCCCACTCTTCCAGCTCCGAATAGACGGCACGCGTATCCTTGTATTTCTTTTGGATAAAGCCACTGATATACCCCAATGTCCGCGAAGAAGCATAAAACTGCACCCGGCACCCTAACTGGCTGCTCAGCCGGCACATATAAGTTATCCACTTGGTAAACCCGTGCTCGAACTCGGCTTTCGGGGGAACTGCCACAATAATGCGGCGCAATGTATTGACCGGCATCAGGAAGCGCACCACCATTACCTGCAGATAAGTATTCTTCAACAGGTTCTCGGTCAGATTGCCGAAAAACGAATCCACAATACTCGCCTTATAATGTAGCCCCACGATGATGCCCGTAGCCTCGTATTCCTTGGCTGTATGCAAGATACCGGTTGTAATGTTCAAATCAAAACGGCTGACCGTCTTCAACTGTACATTGGTAGATGCAGCAATCTGCGCAGCTTTTTCCAAATTACGTTTACTGCGCATTTCCTGCTTTACCGAATCATTACTGTCATTGATAACACTCAGTGCTACCAGATTATCGTTTATCTTCTCATCGCGCAACACCAATGCCAGGCTCATCAGTCCTTCCAAGGTTTCGGGGTTGGCGATGGGAACCAAGAAACGTTCTTTTTCCTGCTCCTTTTCCTCGTTCACTCCAATATCATCACTCGTCGCAATCCGCTTGGCTGCATGTTCGGTTATAAAAGAACTGACAATGCATGTCACCAAAATCAGCAAAATCGTACCGTTCAGCACATCTTCGTTCAGCAAACGTTCGCCCGAAGGCAGAATGATATCATAACCTACCAATACCGCAGCCAGTGTAGCAGCGGCCTGTGCATTGCTCAAACCGAACATCAATTCCCGTTCGACAGCACGCATCCGGTAAATCTTCTGGGTAAGCCACGAAGCAATCCATTTTCCCACCAAGGCAACCACTATCATAACGCCCGCTACCTTTATCGAATCAATATGCCCGAACAGAACGTTGACATTGATAAGCATCCCCACACCTATCAGGAAATAAGGGATAAACAAGGCATTGCCCACAAACTCCAGATGGTTCATCAGCGGTGACACGTGCGGAATAAGCCGGTTCAACACCAATCCGGCAAGAAAGGCTCCCAAAATCCCCTCCATACCGACTACCTCCATCAATCCGGCACCAAGGAAAACCATCGCCATCACAAAAATGTATTGCACCACATTATCACTATACCGCCGGAAAAACCAACGGGCTATGGGCGGGAAAGTATACATAATGACAGAGCCAAGTATAATCACTTTCAAGACCAACCATACCCAGAACATATCCGACGATTCGCCTTTATACAAACCACCGATAACTGCCAGCACCAGCAAAGTCAACGTATCGGTCACAGCCGTACCACCTACAGCAATACCCACCGCCCGCTGACGGTTGATGCCATAACGGATTACAATAGGATATGCGATAAGGGTATGTGATGCATACATACTGGCAAGCAAGACAGAAGTAACAACACCATAATCCAATATATGAATATTGGTCCAGAATCCGATACCCAGCGGAAAGATGAATGCCAGCAAGCCCAATACCATCGCCTTGGCACGGATACTTTTGAAATCCTCCATATTCATTTCCAATCCGGCAAGGAACATTATATAATACAGCCCCACTTTGCCAAACAATTCGAAACTGCTGTCACGGGCCAGGATGTTAAACCCATGTTCGCCGATTACTACTCCAGCCAATATCATCCCGATGATGTGTGGTATACGCAACCGCTCCAAAATAATAGGAGCAAAAAGAATAATCACCAGTACAAGAAAAAAAATCCACGTAGGATCGGTAATCGGAAAATGGATATCAAGACCAAAAAAATCAAGCAATTCTTTCATAAACCGGTATCGTCATTTTGCATTCATCGAACAAAAGTAGAAAAAAACTTCCGAGTTTCCATATTAATCGGACAGAATGTTTTATTTTTGCAGTCGAAATCGTCATAAACGATACAGTCCGATTAAAAATAACAAGATATAGTCAGAAAAAGTATTAACTTAACAGAATTACAAAAACATGAAAGTAGCAATTGTTGGTGCAAGCGGAGCCGTAGGACAAGAGTTCCTGCGTGTGCTCGATGAAAGAAATTTTCCAATAGACGAACTGTTGTTGTTCGGTTCCCAGCGCAGTGCCGGGCGAAAATACACCTTCCGCGGAAAAGAAATCGAAGTGAAACTGCTGCAACACAATGATGATTTCAAAGGAGTTGACATTGCTTTCACTTCTGCAGGAGCAGGAACTTCCAAAGAGTTCGCAGATACCATTACCCGATACGGAGCAGTGATGATTGACAATTCAAGTGCATTCCGCATGGATGCAGACATTCCGCTGGTAGTACCCGAAGTCAATGCCCAAGATGCATTGAACCGCCCGCGAGGCATCATCGCCAACCCCAACTGTACCACCATACAGATGGTTGTGGCACTAAAAGCCATCGAAAACCTGACCCATATCAAGCGGGTACACGTTTCTACATACCAGGCTGCCAGCGGTGCGGGAGCAGCCGCCATGGACGAACTTTACGAACAATACCGTCAAGTATTAAACAATGAGCCGGTGAAAGTAGAGAAATTCGCCTACCAGCTCGCTTTCAACCTGATTCCGCAAATCGATGTCTTTACCGATAACGGATATACGAAAGAAGAAATGAAAATGTACAACGAGACGCGTAAAATCATGCACTCCGATGTAAAGGTAAGCGCTACATGCGTACGCGTTCCGGCACTTCGTTCGCACTCGGAAAGCATCTGGATAGAAACAGAACGCCCCGTGTCGGTAGAAGAAGCCCGCAAAGCATTCGCCGAAGGAGAAGGACTGGTACTGATGGACAATCCGGAAAAGAAAGAATATCCGATGCCGTTGTTCCTTGCCGGCAAAGACCCTGTCTACGTAGGACGTATCCGCAAAGACTTAAGCGACGAAAACGGACTGACCTTCTGGATTGTAGGCGACCAGATAAAGAAAGGAGCAGCACTAAACGCCGTACAGATTGCCGAATACCTGATTAAGGTGGGCAACATCAGATAAATGGCTATTCAAGCCAAACGCAAAGACGCAAAGGATACCTCACCTTTGCGTCTTTATGACAACACTCATCTTCATTCAATCAAAACAAAGACTATGAAACTCACCCGATATGCACTTACCCTGCTGCTTGCCGTAATGGCATGCACCGCCTCTATGGCACAAAACAAAAAACACCCCACATTCCGTACTGCAATCCCACGTGATTCCATCCGGCTCAGCGATCCTTGCATTCTGGCCGATGATGAAACCCGCACCTATTACATGACCGGAACAGGAGGATTATTATGGAAAAGCAAAGACCTTGACCGATGGGACGGACCTTACATCGTAGCCGAAACAGATCCAGACTCATGGATGGGGCACAAGCCACAAATATGGGCAGCCGAACTCCATAAATACAAAGGAAAGTATTATTATTTCGCAACTTTTACCAACGACTCCATTCTTATCGGGAACTACCGGGGAAACGACATTCCCCGACGCGCCTGCCACGTACTGGAAAGCGACCGTCCTGAAGGACCTTACCGCCCAATGAAAGATAAAGTCTACCTCCCCGCTAATGTCCCCACACTAGACGGTACACTATGGGAAGATACCGACGGAAAGCCTTACATGATATATTGCGGCGAATGGCTCCAGAACTGGAACGGCACAATCGAGAAAATAGCACTCAAGACAGACCTCAGCGGAACAACGGGTAAAAGCGAAGTGCTGTTCCGTGCAAGCGATTCACCTTGGAGCCGCGAGACAGGAACAGACAAGCCCAATCGTGTGACAGACGGACCATGGCTCTTCCGCACCGGAACCGGAAGACTGGGAATGCTATGGACAAGCTGGATAGAAGACATATATACCCAAGGAGTAGCCTACTCGGAAAGCGGAACCCTGGAAGGCCCGTGGATACAAGAAACCGAACCGATTACACCTCCAAACTATGGACATGGCATGCTGTTTAAAGACTTCAACGGATGCTGGCTGATGTCTGTACATAGCCACAACAACGACAATGGAAGATACATACGCATTCCTCAGTTATTCGAAGTGGATTTATCGGGTGACAAACTCAAGCTGGGACGACGCCTGTGCACCTCAGAGCAAAACATGGGAGCGTATCTATTTGTATTTTTCAGCGACCCGACACATAGCCTGTTCATGGCTACGAGCCGCGACGGCTATACATTTACTGCGGTCAACGATGGACAACCAATCATCAGCGGAGATACCATCGCCGAACAACGAGGCATACGCGACCCACATATCTATCGCGGACCAGACGGTGCTTTTTATCTTGCCATGACCGACTTGCATATCTTTGCCCAACGGGAAGGCATACGCGAAACCGAATGGGAACGGGACGGAAAACAGTACGGATGGGGGAATAACCGCGGACTGGTACTGATGAAATCGCACGACCTTATCCACTGGACTCACAGCAACATACGGGTAGACAAAGCTTACCCCGATAAATTCGGCGATATCGGATGTGCCTGGGCACCCGAAACCATCTATGACCCTCAGGCAGGTAAAATGATGATTTATTTCACGATGCGTCACGGCAACGGAAGGAGTACACTTTATTACGCCTATACCGACAATGATTTCACCCAGCTCACCAGTGAACCCAAACAACTCTTCGAATATCCTGACCCCAAAATCCAAATACTGGATGCCGACATATCCCTATTGCCCGACGGACGTGCCTGCATGATGTATGTAGCCCAAGAAAATCCCGGAGGAATCCGCATGGCTATCAGCAATAACGGAAACGTAACCGGTCCCTACCGCTACATAGATAAATGGATAGACTTTGAACCGGGAGCATGTGAAGCACCGAACGTATGGAAACGTATCGGTGAAGATAAATGGGTAGTGATGTACGACATCTTCAGCATCCAACCACACAACTTCGGGTTCTGCGAAACCAGCGATTTCAAACATTTCACCAACCTGGGGCATTTCAACGAAGGAGCAATGAAAGCCGTTAACTTCATCTCACCCAAGCACGGCACTGTAATTCAAATCACTCCTGCCGAAGCTGATGCACTGGAAGCATACTGGAAGCAGCATTAATACCCACATACAGAGACACACAGAGACAAACTTCTTCGTTCTGTGTGCCTCTTCCAACCGTAATATCTTGACGGATAAAATCAACCGGAAAAACGTTGAAAAATGCTCTAGAAGCTATCAACCTATCAGTTCTTGCAATTTTTTTTCAGAAGCGCCAGGCAGCAAACTACGAAGATGTCCATATATCTGCCGATACGACTCTTCGGGTGTGCATCCGGCATCCTGCCTGCCATAAAGCACTTCAGGAGAAGTATAACGGGCAACTCCCCAACCATAAGGACGACCGTGACGATCAATATTGTATTCAAAATCGGAAATAACAACATGCATCCCCATCATCAACCGTGTCAGTATAGGTTCAAGCGAAATCTTGCCATCACTCTGCATTGCATCCACCAGATCTGTCTCGCATCGACGCCCACGCCTCTTGGCAAAACCGAGTAAGCAGCGTAACTCTTTCACCGTCACACTGCCTTCTCCCCAAATAGCCTGAAGCACCACATCATCAAGTGCAGCAGTATCTTCGTCTTTCGCATAACGGCGTGAACGCCGCCAGTTCATCAGATGAGGAAGCCATTCCAGACTGACATAACCCGCTTTCTTATTGTACAGCTTGCCATAGGCGCAATGTCCCTCGCGGATGACGGGGCCTTTCCATTCCCACGGACCTTCTTCTTCGTCCGAGAACCAATATTCAGTTGCCGTCCGTTCTTCGATGGAGAAACCGGGAATGCCGCATCGGAAAAACGGCAGGAAGCCCAAAGCCAATACCTGCCGTTCCATATCTTCCGCCGTGCGTATCTTGTCTTTGGTGCACATCATCATTTTTTCAATGCTATACCGTCCTTGAACGCACTGCCCACATGCCCGCCTACTTCCAGATAGGCATTGTGTACGGGGTCGAACGAAATCGGGCGCAATTTAGCAGGATCTATCTTGCCCTTCTCGTCCAAAATGCGCTCGTCGGCAGATACATTCACAATCCGACCTACCAGATGGCACATTTCCGGGTCGTAAGAAACAAGCTCGCACTCCACCGCCATCGGCAATTCTTCGATGAGAGGCGCGTTGACAAACTCCGACTTTACGGCATGGAATCCCGCACGGAAAAACTTGTCGGGCACATCGTTTGCCGAAACGATGCCTACATAATCGCAAGCCGTCAGCTGGTCTGCCGTACCGATGCTCACGGTAAAAGCCTTTGTTTCCAGCAGGTTCTTCACGGTCTTATGCCCTGCACTCAGACACAGGTTGATTTGATCATCGTAATCGATGCCTCCCCAAGCGGCATTCATCGCATCGGGGTTTCCTTCTCCATCATAAGTAGCAACGATAAATACAGGCTGTGGATACGTCCACGGCTTTGCTCCAAAATTCTTTCTCATAAAGCTTTCCTCCTTATTTTAATGTGACAATGTGGCAATGTGATAATGTGGCAATGTGATAATTCATTCACACATTAACAAACTATTCATTGGCAAATTACCACATTTGCACATTAACACATTTGCACATTGTCACATTTGCACATTATTTATGCGTCTTCACAATCTCGGTGGGAGCCAGCTCGGCATTGCGTTTCTCTGTCTGTGCAACCACGTTACGTGCCAGTTCCAGAAAAGCCTGCCCCGTCACCGAATCATCGTCAAGAGCTACGGGAGTTCCCTCATCACCGTGCTCGCAAATACTCTGCACAATAGGTATCTGCCCCAAGAGAGGCACATGAAGTTCTTCTGCCAGTCTTCGTGTGCCCTCCTTGCCGAAAAGGTAATACTTGTTTTCGGGCAACTCGGCAGGGGTGAACCATGACATATTTTCTACCAGCCCCAAAATAGGCACGTTCACCTTATCGTTCATATACATATTGATACCTTTGCGGGCATCGGCAAGAGCCACTTCCTGCGGAGTGCTGACGATAACCGCTCCTGTGATGGCAAGAGTCTGCAACAACGTCAGATGGATGTCGCTCGTGCCCGGAGGCGTGTCAAGGACGAAATAATCCAAATCTCCCCAGTCGGCATCGCCCACCAGCTGTTTCAAAGCATTGCTTGCCATGCCGCCGCGCCAAAGCGTAGGTTGATCAGGATCAACAAAAAAACCGATAGACAAGAGCTTGATGCCGTATTTCTCAATCGGAACTATCAAGTCCCGCCCTCCAATAGTTTCGGCATACGGACGTGCATCTTCCACCTGGAACATCTTAGGAACAGAAGGACCAAAGATATCAGCATCCAGCAATCCTACCTTATATCCCAGCTTCGAAAGTGCCACAGCCAGGTTGGCAGCAATGGTAGACTTACCCACGCCGCCTTTTCCCGATGACACGGCGATGACATTCTTCACCTGCGGAAGCATCTTGCCCGGTTCAGGGCGTGCCGCCTGACGGCTTTCGGTCGTGATTGTCACTTCCACGTCTTTCGACACATAAGTATGAATAGCCGTTTCTGCCGACTTCACTACTGATTTCATAAAAGGGTCGGTCGGTTTCTCGAAGACAAGCGAGAAACTGACCTTCATCCCGTCGATACGCATATTGTCCGCCACCATTTCTGCTTCGACAATATTTTTCCCGTTGCCAGGATAACGCACCGTTGCCAGCGCGTCTAAAATCAATTTCGGATACAATGTCATATAAATGAAATTTACGATTTGACTATTTACAATTTACGATTTGACATTTTACGGTTTATGACATGGCTAACAATAAATAGTAAATCGTAAATTGTCAAATCGTAAATGAGTATTATTTGCTTGTTTGCAGTCCGCTCCGCTTGCTACGGTTATAGCTGCGGTAATCGTCCAGTTCGATTTCCACATCCGGCTCCTGTAGTTCACCCGTTTGGGAAAGACGAAAGCGGATATACTTAATGCTCAGCCCACGGTCCAGCCATTGCTGTTCGTAATAGGTACGGATGCGCAGGATATCATCGTCCAACCCCGAATGATATAAATCATCCGTGACGAACTCAACGGGAAAATGATTGACTTCAACCATATATTTCGTATAGGTGAACATGAAATTGCTGTCCGTCTTCAGGTGCACCAGCCCGTCGGGCACAAGAAACTTGCGGTAACGCTCCATGAAATACGTCGAAGTAAGCCGCTTGGTCACCTTTTTCATCTGCGGATCAGAGAAAGTCAGCCAAATCTCGCTCACTTCACCCGGAGCAAAGAATCGGTCGATAATTTCAATATTCGTGCGCAAGAAGGCTACATTCTTCAATCCTTCATCAAAAGCCTCTTTCGCTCCCGTCCACATACGTGCTCCTTTGATATCGACCCCGATGAAATTCTTGTCGGTATACCGGCGTGCCAGCCCTACGGTATATTCTCCTCTTCCACAACCCAACTCCAGCACGATCGGATGTTCGTTCTTAAAAAAATCACGGTTCCAGTTTCCTTTCATCTCACAAGGCGTATCCGCCACCTGTGAATACGGATATTCGAATACATGCGGGTATTCCGCCATGTCTGCAAATTTCGCTAGTTTTCCTTTTCCCATTGCGTACAGATTAATCCTAGTTCAGGGAACAAATGTACAGATTTTCGGCGGAACCCACAAATGAAAACATGGAAAAACACCTGCAAAAACGATAGACTTATTCTTTTTACGGGTGCCGTAATCCGCCCATACAATTACGTTCAAAAACGAAAATATATTACTTTGCCGTTTCAGATATCTTCATGAGCTGTAGCAGTTAACTGAAATCGCCCATGAAGATATCTGCATTTTTCTGCGAACACTTTTTCCGAATCCATTGCCAGCTGAAAGAAAGGAATTATCTTTGCAACCAGACATAACACTCAAAAAAACGACAACACCGATGACCGATAAAATAACCTCTTATACCTTAGCCGCACTATTGCTTTCATCGCAGGCTCTGCCATGCCCTGCATCCTTATGGCAACAAAGCACCGTATCTGACACCATAACCACGGTAAGCGAGAACCAATGGAAAGGGAAAAAAGTGGCTTTTTTAGGCGATTCCATTACCGACAAGAAACACGTAGGAACTACCAAGAACTACTGGCAATACCTTGCCGAAATGCTGGGACTTACACCGCTGGTATATGGCATCAACGGCAACCAATGGAACGGTATTCTGAAACAAGCCGAACGGCTGAAGGCGGAAGCCGGTGATGACGTGGATGCCATCATCGTATTTTGCGGCACAAACGACTACAACGCCGGCATACCTTTAGGAGAATGGTATACATATACTTACGAAGAAACAACCGTAAAAGGCGGAACAAAAGAAGTGCGCAAGAAACGACATGCAGCACCCAACCCGCACACGTTCCGCGGAAGAATCAACGAAGCAATGCTATACCTGAAGAAAAATTTCCCAATGAAACAAATTATCCTGCTGACCCCCATCCACCGTGCCCAAGCAAGATTCAGCAAGGAAAACATCCAACCCGAAGAATCGTTTCCCAACAAACTGGGATTGTATGTAGACGAATATGTGAACGTTGTAAAAGAAGCTGCCAACGTATGGGCAGTACCCGTTATCGACCTGAACAGCATCAGCGGGCTGTATCCTTTACTGGATGAACATGCTCCATACTTCCACGATGCACAGACCGACCGCCTGCACCCGAACGCTAACGGACACTACCGTATGGCAAAAGCACTTGCTTACCAGCTGCTGGCATACCCGGCAAACTTCTAAAAAGGATGCGGCCAGAAGTGAAAAACATTCATGTGTCGCAAGAATTACGGCTTTGTCAGGGAGTCGAAAGCCAATGCCTTATAAAACAGACATACAAGGCATTAGCCTTTAACTCCCTATAACTCTATCTCATTCCTGACTCTGTATGCAGCATTAAAAAGGCAAATCATCTTTTTCATCACCTGCCGAAAAGTCTACAGGAGCAGCCGGAGCAGCACCTATCGGCGGGAATGGAGCTTCGGGTTGCATAGGTTGTGATGCACTTACACGTTCCACTTTCCATGCACGGATACTGTTAAACCAACGTCCTTGCCATTCGCGTGCATCAATGTCGAACGAAACGTTTAGTTCTTCACCTATCTTAATAGCAAACTGCTGTATCTTGTCGGCACCAAACACGTCAAAACACATCCGGCGGGGATATTGGTCGTGTGTTTCAATGACATACTCCTGTACCATCCATTCGTTTCCATTTCTGGAAGTACCGCTCTTCGGTTCGAGAACGGCAATTACTTTTCCTGCTAATTCCATATTTTCATTTTTAAATTTGGCTACGAAAATACGTTTTTCTACACAAGTAAACTAATTTTTTAGATACTTTTTGCGATGCATCTACAATCTTTTCGTAACTTTGGCTGATAAAATAAAAATAAGGATAAAACATACAAATATGAAATTTATTGTTTCAAGTACAAGCTTATTCAGCCATTTGCAGGCTATCAGCCGTGTTATCAATTCGAAAAACTCATTGCCAATTCTGGACTGCTTTTTGCTCGAGTTGCACGACGGGACACTGTCGATGACCGCATCAGATAATGAAACCACACTTTCTACCTCGATTGAAGTGAATGAATTTGACGGAGACGGACGCTTTGCCGTATCATCGCGTACACTACTGGAAGCATTGAAGGAAATTCCTGAACAGCCGCTCTCGTTTGCCATCAACCCTGAAAATCTGGAAATAACGGTGCAATACCAAAACGGGAAGTACAGTCTGATGGGACAGAATGCCGATGAGTATCCGAAACCGCAAGCATTGGGAAACAATGCTGTACAACTCACGATTCCTGCCAACGTCCTGCTGGACGGAGTAAACCGCTGTATCTTTGCCACTGCTGATGATGAATTGCGCCCGGTAATGAACGGTATCTATTTCGACATCACATCCGAGGATATCACACTGGTTGCTTCCGACGGACATAAGCTGGTACGCAACAAGACCTATGAGGCACACGGTTCGGAAAAAGCAGCTTTTATCCTGCCCAAGAAACCTGCCAATCTGCTCAAAAACCTGCTAACGAAAGAACAGGGTGATGTCCAGATAGGTTTCGACGACCGCAACGCAACATTCATCCTGGAAAATTACCAGATGGTATGCCGGCTGATAGAAGGACGCTACCCCAATTACAATTCGGTTATCCCACAAAACAATCCGCACAAGGCCGTCATCGACCGTAGCTCGCTTATCAGTGCTTTGCGCCGTGTATCTGTATTCTCGTCACAAGCCAGTAGCCTCATCAAGCTCAACCTCTCGACCAACCAAATGAAAATCTCGGCACAAGACATTGATTTTTCGACCTCTGCCGAAGAGACCTTGATGTGCCAGTACGAGGGAAATGACATGAGTATCGGATTCAAATCATCATTCCTGATTGATATCCTGAACAACATACCTTCGACCAACGTAGTGATAGAGCTTGCAGACCCTTCACGCGCGGGAGTAATTGTACCCGAAGAACAAAGTGAAAACGAAGACCTGCTGATGTTGTTGATGCCGATGATGCTGAATGACTAAGCGATAACAAGAGTTAAAAACCAATAGTCCCGTTTATGACATCAGCATAATAAAGCATAGACATCCAATTGTTTTTAACTCTTAAGCCACATGATATAGACAATTCATAAAAGAATCCGAATGAAACTGAACCTGAAGAATCCGATAGTGTTTTTCGACTTGGAAACAACCGGAACCAATATTAATACCGACCGTATCGTGGAAATATGCTACCTAAAAGTATATCCCAACGGCAACGAAGAAAGTAAAACGATGCGCATCAACCCTGAAATGCACATTCCCGAAGCATCGACTGCCATCCATGGCATCCACGATGAGGATGTAGCAGACTGTCCTACCTTCAAACAGATAGCCAAAGAACTGGCCCGGTCTATCGAAGGTGCCGATATAGCCGGATTCAACTCAAACCGATTCGATGTACCGGTACTGGTAGAAGAGTTCTTGCGTGCAGGCATCGATATCGACCTGAGCCGGCGGAAATTCATTGACGTGCAGGTCATCTACCACAAACTGGAACAACGCACACTCTCGGCTGCCTATAAATTCTATTGCGGCAAAAACCTGGAGGATGCACACACCGCCGAAGCCGACACACGTGCTACCTATGAAGTGCTGAAGGCACAGTTGGATCGCTATCCGGAAGTATTACAGAACGATGTTGCGTTTCTTTCTGAATACTCTACATACAGCAAAAACGTAGACTTTGCGGGACGCATCGTGTACGATGATAAAGGAGTGGAAGTATTCAACTTCGGTAAATACAAAGGAATGCCTGTATCAGATGTCCTGAAACGCGATCCCGGTTATTTCGGCTGGATGATGAATGGCGATTTCACGCTGAACACCAAAAATGTATTGACAAAAATCAAATTGCGCGAAAGCGGACTGGTAAAATAATATTCAAGTATCAGGTTTTAGACACCAGATGCCAGATTATTTTATCTTATTATAAAATCTGGCCAACCGGTACCTAACATCTAGTCTACTTAAAAATATGAAAGGCAAAAAAATTGTATTAGGCATAACGGGAAGCATTGCTGCTTATAAAGCGGCAGTACTGGCCCGTGCATTGATAAAAAAAGGAGCAGAAGTGCAGATTGTCATCACTCCCGCAGGAAAAGAATTTATCACTCCCATCACACTCTCGGCACTGACCAGCAAACCGGTCATCAGCGAGTTCTTCGCACAACGCGACGGGACATGGCATAGTCATGTTGACCTTGGGCTATGGGCTGATGCAATGCTCATTGCACCTGCCACGGCTTCCACCATCGGAAAAATGGCACACGGGATAGCTGACAATATGCTGGTCACCACTTATTTGTCAATGAAAGCTCCGGTATTCATCGCTCCGGCTATGGACCTTGATATGTTCGCTCACCCGTCTACCCGCCACAACCTCGACATCCTGCGTTCGTATGGAAACCACATTATCGAACCCGCTTCGGGCGAACTGGCAAGCCACCTTGTAGGCAAAGGACGTATGGAAGAACCCGAAAAGATAGTAGAAGTACTGGAAACATTTTTTGCCCGGGCCGAAGACTTGAAAGGCAAACACATCCTGATAACAGCAGGCCCTACGTATGAAAAGATAGACCCAGTACGGTTCATCGGAAACTATTCTTCAGGGAAAATGGGATACGCACTGGCTGAAGCATGTGCCAGACGGGGTGCAGATGTTACCCTCATCAGCGGACCAGTCGCTCTCCAGGTACAGCATCCTGCTATCCGGCGCATTGATGTGGAAAGTGCCGAGCAAATGTATCAAGCTGCTATCCGTATTTATCCACAAGCCAATGCTGGTATCTTGTGTGCAGCGGTAGCAGACTTCACCCCCGAAACTGTAGCCTCCAACAAAATCAAGCGCGAAGGAGAGGACCTGATTGTCCGTCTGAAACCTACCCAAGACATTGCCGCTGCTTTAGGAAAGATAAAACGTCCGGACCAACGACTGGTAGGATTTGCTTTGGAAACGTATGACGAACAGATACACGCCCAAGAAAAACGGAAACGGAAAAATTTCGACTTTATCGTACTGAACTCGCTGAATGATGCCGGAGCCGGATTCAGATGTGACACCAACAAGATAACCATTCTCGACGAATCGGGAATCACCCCCTATCCACTGAAAGACAAACACGAAGTGGCAAGCGACATTATCGACAAATTAAGTGCAATCTTATAATTCTTACAGACAAACCCGAAGACTACATTATGTTACAGTCTATTCACATACAGAATTATGCGTTGATCGACAAGCTGGATATTGATTTCACACCAGGTTTTTCGGTTATCACCGGTGAAACCGGAGCAGGAAAATCCATCATCCTTGGGGCTATCGGACTGCTGTTGGGCCAACGTGCCGATGTGAAAACCATCAAAAACGGAACTTCCAAATGCATTGTGGAAGCACGCTTCTGCATTGCTTCATACGGACTGGAAGCATTTTTTCAAGAACTCGACTTGGAATATGACCCTGAAGAATGTATCCTCAGACGTGAAGTATATGCCAGCGGAAAAAGCCGGGCATTCATCAACGACTCTCCAGCCTCACTGAACCAGATGAAAGCTTTGGGTGAAAAACTGATAGACGTCCATAGCCAACACCAGAACCTGCTGCTCAATAAAGAAGGATTCCAACTGAATATCCTGGATATTCTGGCACAAGATGAAAAACAACTGGAAGCATACAAACAGGTCTACCGGCACTATAAAGATATAAGCAACACACTGGAGGAACTGATTATACAAGCAGAAAAAAGCAGGCAAGACGAAGACTATCTGCGTTTCCAGCTGGAACAACTGGAAGAAGCCAGCCTCCATTCTGGCGAACAAACAGAACTGGAGCAGGAGGCCGAAACCTTAAGCCACACCGAAGAAATCAAAGCAAACCTTTACAAAGCCCAACAGCTGATAGACGGTACCGAAGCAAATGGTATCCTCTCACAGACCAAAGACTGCCAACAGGCATTACAAAACATTTCCAATGTATATCCTTCGGCATCCGAATGGGTAGAACGTCTGAGAAGCTGCTACATCGAACTGAAAGACATCGCACACGATCTCTCGGTAGCAGAAGCAGAAACAGAATTCAACCCCGAACGGCTGGATTATGTAAACGAACGGCTGAACCTGATATACAATCTTCAGCAAAAACATCGGGTAACGACTATCGAAGCCTTGTTGGAACTTGCAGAAAATTACCGCCATCAACTGAATGACATTTCATCGTTCGACGAACGAATAGCTGAACTCAACCAACAGAAAGAGGCCTTGTATAATAAGGTATTGGAACAAGCCCGCCAGCTGACCAATCTCCGTACAAAGTCGGCACATCATATCGAAGAACAGATAAAAAAACTCTTAATACCACTGGGTATGCCCAACGTACGTTTTGCCGTAGAGCTGACTTCGCGTAAAGAGCCCGACCTTAATGGACTGGACAACGTAACGTTCCTCTTCTCTGCCAACAAAAACGGGGCATTGCAAAACGTTGCTTCGGTAGCTTCGGGAGGAGAAATAGCCCGTGTCATGCTTTCGCTCAAAGCAATGATAGCCGGAGCTGTAAAGCTGCCTACTATCATTTTCGACGAAATAGATACAGGCGTATCAGGCTCGATAGCTGAAAAAATGGCACTTATCATGCGCGATATGGGACGCCAGAACCGGCAGGTAATCAGCATTACTCACCTGCCTCAAATTGCGGCACGAGGCACAACACACTATAAAGTATATAAAAAAGATACAGAAACAGGCACCAACAGTTACATACACCGGCTTACACCGGAAGAACGGGTCAAAGAAATCGCACACATGCTGAGTGGAAGTGTACTGACAGAAGCCGCATTAAACAATGCACGTGCCTTACTGGAAAACCAATAACTAATAAAACATTGATTTTATGATAGAAAAAAATGAAATGATATTCGGCGTACGGGCGGTCATCGAAGCCATACAAGCCGGAAAAGAGATTGATAAAGTATTGATAAAAAAAGACATGCAAGGTGAAGTGGCAAAAGAATTGTTTGCCATACTGAAGCAAACAGATATTCCAGTACAACGCGTACCTGTGGAACGCATCAACCGCATTACCCGGAAAAATCATCAGGGAGTGGTAGCATTCATCTCGCCTGTTGCATACCAGCGCACGGAAGACCTTGTACCGTATCTTTTCGAACAAGGAAAAACACCATTGTTCATCATGTTGGATGGCATAACCGATGTGCGTAACTTCGGCGCCATTGCCCGTACTTGCGAGTGTGCAGGCATAGACGCTATCATCATACCCGCCAAAAACAGTGTCAGCGTAAATGCTGATGCCGTAAAGACTTCGGCTGGTGCCCTGCTCACCCTTCCAGTATGCCGCGAAAACAACCTGACACAAACCATCCGTTTTCTGAAAGACAGTGGATTCAAGATTATAGCAGCTACCGAAAAAGGAGATTATGATTATACCAAAGCCGACTTCCATTCACCTACCTGCATCATTATGGGGGCCGAAGATAAAGGAGTCTCTTACGAAAACCTGGCCTTGTGTGACGAATGGGTAAAAATTCCACTCTTCGGAAACATTGAATCGCTAAATGTATCGGTAGCTGCAGGCATCCTTATCTACAAAGCCATAGAACAGCGCGGATTTGCCGAAAATGAAAAACAATAACCTTTATATACCGTTTACACACATGAAAAAAACTATAGCTATTTTATTTGTATTCGTTATGCCATTCTCTGTCCTGTTGGCACAAGAATTGCCTAAATGGGCAGAAAATGCCAGAAAAGCCGTTTTCTCCATCGTGACTTATACCAAAGACGGCCAAATTTTGAGCACTGGAAACGGGTTTTATATCGATGAACAAGGTACAGGAGTTTCCGATTATAGCCTCTTCAAAGGCGCCGAACGTGCCATAATCATCACCGCAAACGGTAAAGAGCTGCCCGTGAAATACATGATGGGGGCAAACGATATGTATGATGTAGTGAAATTCAAAACTGATTTTGACAAGAAAGCCGAGGCTTTGCAACCAGCCACATTGCCTTCATCGACTGGCGAAACCGTGTATCTGGTTCCCTATTCTACCCAAAAATCATCAAAAGGACAAACAGGCACTATAGCCAAAGTAGATACCATTGGCGAACAACAATACTACTACACCCTTACCATGCAGACTACAGAAAAAACCGTAAGCTGTCCCATTATGAATGCAGCAGGACAAGTAGTAGGCATGATACAAAAAAACAACGACTCTGAAAGCAAAGAAAGTTTTGCCATTGGCATCCGCTATCTGACCGACTTAACTATCAACGCTCTCTCTGTCAATGACCTTGCCCTCAACTCCATCGGGATAAAAAAAGGACTTCCCGAAGACGAATCGCAGGCTTTGGTCTATCTGTATATGGCATCCGGCGTATATGCCCCCAACCAATACTTCGATTTGCTGAACGACTTTATCAGCCAATATCCCAATAATATGGAAGGCTACCTGCGCCGTGCTACTTATTACATCAATATCGGCGATGATACTCATTATGCCCTGGCTGTTGAAGACTTGAAAAAAATGCTTGATGTGGCCGAGAAAAAAGACGAAGCACATTACAACATAGCCAAACTCATCTATTCGTACCAGTTGAATATAGGCGACAAGAAGCCCTATGCTTCCTGGACATTCGATTATGCCCTCAATGAAATAAACGAAGCGTTAGCCATCACCCAAGAACCTATCTATTACCAATTGCAAGGAGACATCTATTTTGCCATGCAAAAATTTACAGAAGCCTATACTGCTTACGACAAGGTGAACAAGAGCAAACTGGCTTCAGCCGCAACTTTCTATTCTGCAGCAAAAGCCAAGGAACTGATAGAAGGAACCGACAAGAAAGAAGTCATAGCCCTGATGGACAGCGCCATTGCTTTTTATCCCAAACCCTACGGAAAAGATGCAGCCCCCTACCTGTACGAACGCGCCCGTATCAAATCGGACATGGAAGACTATCGGGGTGCCGTAACCGACTATAATGACTTCTACGATGCCATGCTGGGACAAACTTCTGCCGAATTCCATCTCATCCGTTCACAAGCAGAATTAAACTGCCGTATGTATCAGCAAGCTATCAACGACATCAACAAAGCTGTTGAACTTGATCCTAACAACGTAACCTATTGGGTAGAAAAAGGAGGCATACACATTCGAGTCAACCAAGCTGCAGAAGCTATACAAGCCCTGACACGTGCCATCAAGATGGATCCCGAAAATGCTCCTGCCTATCGTATGCTGGGATATGCACAAATCCAGAATAAAGAGAAAGATAAAGGCCTGGCCAACTTACAAAAAGCCAAAGACTTGGGAGATGAAGTGGCAGACGGGCTATTGCAAAAATACAAATAACAAAGATTGATGTTACCGCCACAGAAAGACACAAAGACATTCCGGTTTTTCCAATACCACTTGCCTGTCTTTCTGTGGTGAACAAACAATATGTATGGAAAAATTCGAATTACATATTCTAGGATGCGGGTCAGCACTACCCACGATGCGTCACCAAGCCACCTCACAAATCGTCAATATCCGGGAAAAACTTTTTATGATAGACTGTGGAGAAGGCACGCAAGTACAATTGCGCCGTTCACGACTGAAGTTCAGCCGGTTGAATCATATTTTCATTTCCCATCTGCATGGCGACCATTGCTTCGGGCTGATTGGACTGATTTCTACATTCGGCATGCTGGAACGTACTGCCGACCTGCACATTTACAGTCATCCCGACCTGATATCCTTACTTCAAGCACAAATCGCATTCTTTTGCAAAGGAATGAGCTACAAGGTCATATTCCATCCTTTTAACCCGAAAGAACAAGCTGTTATTTATGACGACCGTTCCATATCTGTAGAAACCATTCCTTTATGCCACCGTATGCCTACATGCGGATTCCTGTTCCGCGAAAAACCTACCCTAAACCATATCCGGCGAGATATGATTGACTTCTACCGCATACCCTTATGGATGATAAACCGCATCAAAGAAGGCGAAGATTTTATCACGGACAGCGGTGAAACCATCCCCAACAAATGGCTTACCACACCTTCCGACCCGCCACGCACATACGCCTATTGCTCGGATACCGCCTATTATCCCCGTATCATCCCTCAAATACACGGTGCCGACCTGCTGTTCCATGAAGCCACATTTGTCAATGCCGATGAAACGCGTGCCCGCCAAACCCAACACTCCACTGCCCGTCAGGCTGCCCAAATAGCCCATGATGCAGAAGTGAAACGTTTGGTCATCGGTCATTTTTCGGCACGGTACGACGATGAAAAGCAACTTTTAAAAGAAGCACAGGAAGTTTTCCCTGCAACCTTATTGGCACAAGAAAACCTGCAAATCAACTTATAGGCAAGTTAAAAAAACTTATCCCATTTAAACGTTGGCACTTCATTTTATCTAAAAACATATACAAAGACACCATTATGAATAACTATAACGAGGAAGAGATAATTGCCCAGCTACAAGACCCAAAGCTGCAACGGGAAGCTTTCGGGAAAGTGGTCAGGCACTACAGCGAACCACTGTACTGGCAAATACGACGTATGGTACTCTCCCACGATGATACAAACGACCTCTTGCAAAACACATTCATCAAGGCATGGAGCAATTTGGAATATTTCCGGGGAGAAGCACGCCTGTCTACATGGCTTTACCGCATTGCCATCAATGAATCACTGAATTTCCTGAACAAACAACGTGCCATAAACCAACTCTCATTGGATGAAGCCGAAACAACAGCGCTTGCCAAGTTGGAAAGCGACCCCTATTTCGATGGTGACCATACCCAGCTACTTTTCGAAAAAGCCATACAAACCTTACCGGAAAAGCAACGTATCGTGTTCAACCTGAAATACTTCGAGGAAATGAAATACGAAGATATGTCGGAGATTCTAGGAACCAGCGTAGGTGCCCTGAAAGCCTCTTACCACCATGCCGTGAAAAAAATAGAAGAATTTTTAAACCAAAACGATTAAACCTTGTACCGGATTATCAATCTAATAAACAAAGGAAGGAGGGATGATACGATGAAAAAAAACGACCTTGAACTACAAAAGAAATACGGGAAACAAAATCCATTCACCGTACCGGAAGGATATTTCGAGCATTTTACCGAAAACCTGATGGAACGACTTCCCGAAAAAGAAGTCAAAGCACTTCCTGAAATCAAGTTATGGGACCGTGTGAAACCATGGATTTACATGGCGGCCATGTTCGTAGGCCTGATGTTCACTGTCCGTGCCTTTGTAGGCACTACCCAATCGGCAGATGACTCAGACAACCTTACCGATATGCCGGATGAATACATCGAATCAATCGTAGACCAAACGATGATGGATGATTATGAACTATACCAATATTTAACGGATGCCGATGCCGGTATCTATAACTAAAAGACCAATTCAATGAAGAAACTATTTTCGATTATGATTCTTCTTACCTGCTTCTGCACATACATGCATGCGCAGAAAAACAAATTGAGCAAAGAAGAATTCCGTGCACGGCAAGAAGCGTTTATTACCGAAAACGCCCGACTCACTCCACAAGAAGCCAAAGAGTTTTTTCCACTCTACTTCGAACTGCAAGATAAAAAAAGCAAGTATAACCGTGAAGCCTGGCAAGAAATAAGAAAAGGAAAACAACCCAACGTAAGCGAAGAAGAATACAACCGTATCGTAGAAGACGTAATACAAACCCGAATCACCATTGACCAGCTGGACTTGGAATACGTACGGAAATATAAGAAATTCCTCTCATCTAAAAAGATATACGATATCCAGCGGGCGGAAATGAAATTCCACCGCCATTTGTTAAGACCAGAGAGGGAGAAAAAACCGAAAAAATAAATTACACGAATCAGAAGAGGCTGTCTCAAAATAGAAACAGGCACTCAGGATGAAATTACTTTCTGATACTCAATTACCATTTTGAGACAGCCTCATCAGCTTAGTCCGACAATCCAAGCCACATAGCTATCTTGCTTGTAAGATTATTAATCTTCATGCCGAAAGATTATTAATCTTCACGCTGTAAGATTAATAATCTTACAAGCGATGCAGCTATATTGCGAAAAGACCAAAGCTTACTTGTCATGCCGGATGTATAATCCGGCATAATTGAAGAAACGGATTTACAATCCAGCGTGACACCCTGTCAACAGAAGCGACACCGGAAGTATGTATTCCATTAAAATGCACAATTGCATACCGTCCAAAGTATAAACAACCTTCCCAGTCCTCCCCAATCGGACATCATATTAACAAACTGTTTTGAATTTCTACAAAAAGTTTTTCTCATCTTGATGTATTTGTTCCCGTGTGTGCCTTGGGCGATAAATTCAAAACAGCTTCTTACAAGTCAAGTCTATAAAAAACAAAAGCCACAACGTCATCAGTTGTGGCTTCTTACTTCCTGCACGGGAAGAGAGACTCGAACTCCCGACACTCGGTTTTGGAGACCGATGCTCTACCAACTGAGCTATTCCCGTGTTTGCGGATGCAAAGGTACGACATTTTTTGATATTGCCAAATGCTTTGGCATTTTTTTTGCTTCATGGCATAAAAATACCCGCTTCACACAGCATAGACCGATATATTTCTGCCTTTTTCTCCAACTTGAGCGGATAAGCCCTGCTGGAAGAAGGCATCCGGTAAAGCCAAAGTTGGCGGTCAGCATATTCGAATTTGCTTTTTCCACCTACCGGAGGTTCTTTAATATGCAATTGTGCACATAAGGTATCTGTAGCTTTTTGCCCGGTCGTTACAATAGATTTGCATGTCGGAAGTTGTTTCAGAAGCAAGCCGATGTCCGTAGGCTCCACGATTTCCAGGTATTTGTCTGAAGCATTGCTTTTCAAACGTTTCACTGTGCAAGCCGTATCATAAAGCGCAACGCCTTTTTCTTTCAAGAAGTGTATGAGACGTTCTTTATCGAAAGCCTTTTTACCGGAAAGTACAAAATGTTCTTTATCACCGAAGAAAATCAGTCCGAAAATCCGCCACATGTCATTGTTCCAGTTCGGATAGAAGAAATCCATGCTCCAGCGCTTCTTCTGCGGAGGAAAGCTTCCCAGCATCAGCAAAGTAGCTTCTGCAGGAAGAAACGGTTCCAACGGATGATTTTCGATGAGGCTGTCCATCTTAGCTTTCTTTGGGTTTAGGTTCTTTTTTTGCCAGTACAACGATGTTGTAAACATATTCGTTCATCCAGCTTTCGCTATATCCCAGTGCATGCTGGTATTGGCGGATGTTTACACAAGTCTTTCTCACACTATCATCTTTCCAGTTGGTTTTCGTCAGGATATCGTGAATGGTCTTTTCGGTCATCGAACGCAATAATTTCTTGAACATGCCAGGCATACGGAATTTCCATTGCATCAGATTCCCCACTACCATCATCAAGTCTTGACTGAATCCCTGAAACATAAACAGGTAGTTCTTGATATCATTCACACTCTTGCAGTGCTTTTTGACAGATGTATCTATTTCCTTAAAAAAGAACTCATTAATGCCGTAAATATCCATCAGCATCTTTTTGCATCTGGTACGTTCTGCCACTCCCAGCTTGTTGTTCTGGGTAGGGATTTTCAATGTACGCTTGAATACTGCCATATCAGGCAGGAAATTGATATTGCTGATGCCCAGCTGCGCAGCCATAACGGCTTGGTAGTATACACGTATCAAAGTCATGAAGTCTTCTACACCTCCTACCCGTGCACCTTCTTCTTCAACTTGTTTTTTACCTAATAGTTTCGAAAATATGCTCATAATCTAATCTGTAATAAATTATTATGGGGACAAAGATAAAACAAAAAAGTGAGATAAGGGGCAGTTTATGACAAGATAGTGACAAGAAACTGCTTTGAATGTCTTTCTCTTCCCGATGTATTCGTTTTCGTGTGTGCTTTGGGCGATAAATTCAAAACAGTTTCTAGAAAGTTATCAACTATCAGGTCTTATATAAGCATAGGATACTTCGTTATTTCACGATTTTCACCAGCAGCGTCTTGCCGGCAGGTTTTCCTTTCATATCGTATGATTCCGATTTTACCAGACCTATTCCCTCGGCATACCATTCAGTCACCCGGTGCGTGGTGCTTTTTAACACCACTTTGGTACGTTTCAAGTAAGTAATCTTTATACAGTCGAATTTCCCAGCCGTAGTACTGATTTGCTCCTCTCCCATATAAGCAGCTCCCGAAATCGTAATTTCATTTTTCAGCATCTTCACAATAAGTGCATACGAGCGGTCGGGCATACTTTCTCCTCCCTCGGCATGTTCCTTCAGCACAAACGAGTTGTCGCCTTTATACTTCAATTCTTCACGCATGGCAGTACGTGCCGCCGTATCATACTTATCCGGATCCGAATCCGAATCAATATAAGGTCCATACACCAGATCTTCGGCACACACAGTCTGGTTGCCATCATAACTCCAGTCGAAACGCGTATAGCTGGTATTGTTCTTCAACTTGTTGGTTACAATCTTATTGATATAACAGGCAGTTACCTTACCATCGTTTCTCCCGACAAACGACACGGTAGCAGTCTCATTCGAAACACTTTGTCCCGCCTCATCGTAATTGACATAATGAAGTTCCGTTCCCTCTACCGTACAAAAATATTGTGCATGCAGGCTGAAACAAGCCAACACCGCACAAACAAACAAAAGCATCTTTTTCATGTTACGTTCCTTTTTTTCTAATTACGCCACAAACTTACAAATTTCTTTTCAGCAAATGCAAGCATATACCTGATTTTCTCTATCTTTGTGCCCAACATTCAATCATAAAATACGAAAAACATGGGTTTATTATCAGCAATCTTCGGCAACGGAAAGCCCGAAGAAAACCAACAGGAAAAACAGACACAAAAGAATTTCGAGATTTTAAAATACGATGGCATACGGGCACACAACATGAACCAACTGGCTTACGCCGCCAAATGCCTGGAACAGGCGTCTGCCCTGCGTGACGATGCTGAAACACTCCAGTACCTTGCCGACACGTATGTAAAACTCCAGCGTACCGATGATGCCCGGACAACTTTGGACAAACTGACCGGACTGGAACCGGACAACATACAGGGATATCTGTTCCTTGCCAACGTATGCTTTGCACAAGAAGACTATGACGGTATGGACAAAGCCTGCCAAAAAGCCATCAAGCTGGACGAAAGCAATGCCCATGCCTACTATTTGGCAGCCAGGGCAGCCCACGGACTTCACAACGATTTGCAAGCTATCGTAATGGCTACCAAAGCCATCACACAAGACGAAAGCTTTCTTTCTGCCTACTTGCTCCGTGCCGAAGTGCTTTGGAGCATGAAACAGGCGAAAGAAACACTGGAAGACCTCGATTATATCCTGAATGCAAATCCGGAAGAAGAAGATGCCTTGCTGCTGAAAAGTACCGTCAAAGCCACATTAGGAGAAACCGACGAAGCATATCGGTGTCTGGAGCTGGTCATGGAAACCAATCCTTTCAACGAAAAAGCTTACCTGCTGAAAGGAGAACTGCTCTGTGGGCAGAAAGCATACGGCAAAGCCATCGAACTGTATACCGAAGCCTTGGAACTGATGCCCCAGAACGCTACATTCTACCAGGAACGCGGACGTGTCCGGTTACTGGAAGGAGACAAGAATGGCTCCATCGAAGACTTGAAAAAAGCCATCGAACTGAACCCCGAAAGCGAATCCCAAATAAACGGAACGTTTGATAACCAAGACACCCTTTCCGGCACCCCAAATCCTGCAAGTATTTACTGACTGGAATGCATCTATGTCCGTTGCCTTACGAAGATAAATACACCGGCCTACGGACATAGATGCACAAAGCTACGTACATACGGTTTCCTGAAAAACGGTTTCCAATATTCTATCAGGGTCTTAACACTCCCGCTTCTTCAACAAAAAGAGAGGCAAATAAAAGAAAATGCCTGCAACAGACATTATCAATCCACCTATTGTACCCGCCGCCAAAGAAAACCAGAAACTTTCCTTCTCACCTATCATAAAAGGAATAAAACCCAGTACGGTCGAAGTCACCGTCAGAAATATCGGAACAACCTTCACATTCCATGCCTTGGTGTATGCCTCAACCTTTCCCAGATAAGGGTAACGCCTCCGGATAGCATTATACTCGTTCAGAATATAAATGCTGGCATTGACCGTAATACCACACAGAAGAACAAAAGCAGCGAAACCACCTTGGTCGAACGTGAGTTCGAACAGATAAAAAGTCAGAAACACTCCGATATATGAAATAGGAATCACACCGATAATGGCAAGTGGCTGCTTCAACGAATCGAACAGGATAGCCGAAATAAAGAAAATAATGCCAATCACAATAAGCAACAGCCCGTACTGACCATGGTCATCGTTATGCCAATACCATATATTGCTCTTGTTCTCGATACTATACCCCATCGGGAGAGCAGCCTTCATGACCTCAACATCCTTTGCCAAGATTTTCTGCCCTTGCTGGTGTGCACCGATGTATTCGAATTGCAGACACAATACATACTGCTGGTTCTCTTTCACAATCTTCTTCGACACTTGCTCTTTGCTCACCTTGGCAAAATCGGATAATTTATACTGTCTGCCTCCGAATATAAAAGGTACTTCCATCAGCCCCCATACATCATATTCACCGCTCTGTACCGAAGACAACGAAAGCCGTTCGCTCTGATTATCGTACACAATATTCCCCACACGCTGACCCGACATGAATATCGGCTGCAAAATAGCAAAAAGAGTGCTTGCCGTAAGGTTTTCCTTTGCCATCTTCTCCTTGTCGAACTGCAAGACATACTCGTCATAGTCATCCTTCCAATACGAGAATTCAGCATTGACCTGCACTTCCTTGATACGCCTGTGAGACAGCAACAAACGCTTCATCTCTTCCGCCCAATAAGAAAGTTCGTCATAATTATACCCGTACATCTCCACCTGAAAACTTCCTGCCGTCTCACGCACATCATTCGAAAAGCCCTGGTCTTGCAATCCATACACATTCCAGCTTCCGCCTCCCAACGTAAGAGCCTTACTGATAATGTTCGACTTCAACACGTACGGAAAGCCACTGTGCTCATATTCTTTTTTGAAAAATATCTCGATACCGGCATGACGGGCATCATAGACAGAAGTTTGAAACTGCCTGATTTCCCGAAATTCACTCAGATAAGTTTCCATTTGCTTTATCAGCACATTCATCTGTTCCAGCGTACTGCCATTAGGAAGTGTGGCTGTTACCGAAAGCACCACTTCTTCATCGCGGTTTCCGAAATAACTTCCGTTGTACACCTTTTCCACAAACAGCCGCAACGTACCTCCCAGCCATTTGTCGATCACCGGTTTTATTTCTTCCCTATAAACAGGACGGTCAAACACCTTATTATATAAAGTGGCCCATCCACCTTTCTGTTCTGCATGCTCTATCTTTTCGGGAAGCAGAAATACCGGAAGTCCGAACGCCCATACCAGTACGGCATATGCAATAGCCTTACGCCTGCACAATGCCTTTACCATCCATTTATAACCACGTGTAAAATAAACCACCCCTCGCTTGATACGCGACGAACGCCTAAAGACCGAAGTCCTGCGCAAGCGGATGCGTTCTATCAATGCCGGGACAAAGAACAGTGCCACAAACAATGATACAGCCAGATTGATAATAACTACAGCTGCAAAATCTTGCAGGTTCAAGCGTATCTTCTCGTCCATGAAAAAGATAATGACCAATGCTCCGATAGTAGTCAACGTCGCTGCCAGGATAGACATAAACGCTTTCAGGTTCCGACGGTGCAGGATATGGTCGGTCATCACAATGGTATTATCTATCAACAGGTTCAGCGAAATGGTGATGCCGGCAAGCGAATAAAGCTGAATATCCACTCCGCAGATGTAGTAAAAGATAAAAGCAATAGCCATATTGACAGCCAGACTGGCTACTATCAAAAACAAATAACGCAGATTCAGGGTAATGACTGCCACAAACAACAACAGGATAAGCACAGTTATTGTTGTACGGAAGTAATTTGTATTCAGTTCCTTGCTAATGTATTCCGTAGCATCGTAACTGACATGCACCTCGTACCCCGGAGGCATATTCTGCTGTATCTGCCTCATGGCATCCCTTACCTGGGCTGCCACCCGAAGCTGATTTGCCGTTTCCTCTGCCGTAATGGAAAGATAAATAGAATTAAGCCCGTTGATACGGAAATAGCCGGTAGGTTCTTCCTCTGTATGTGTCACTTTCACCAGTTTGTCCAGCGAAATCAATTTTCCTTCTGACGTACGTAAACTGATATCGGCAGGCCGGAAGCCTTCCCGTCCTTCAGACGAAGTGCGTACCACCCTAACCCATTCATCCCCCACATCTACCTGGCAGATGCCCAAGAATTCATTGTCATAATATTCCTGGATAGCCTGTCCTAGATCTCCTACCGACAGACCAAGATAGCCCAACTGGCTGTTATCGTATGTCAGCCTCCACTCCATGGGGGTAGCACCGCTCAACTCTATCTTATAAATACCTTTAATGGCAGAAAGCAACGGCTTGATATAATTTTCCCCATAATTCTGAATCAGAATCGGGGTAGCCGGTGCATTGAGTGTATAAGTCATGAAAGGCCTTGTCGAGCGGTCGTCCGAACGTTGAGTAGAAATCAAAGGATAACTCACTCCTTCTGGCAATTGCGACCAGACCTGACGGATCACGGTAGAGACTTCAAAGCGTACGATATCCACTTCGCTATGCTTGTCTATCTCAATGCGCAGGCTGCCATATCCATTATCGGAAGTGGAACGGATTTTCCGTACACCTTCTATCCGCGACAAGGCTCCCTCCAGCCGGCTGGTAACTTCTGCTTCGATTACTCTTGCCGAATTGCCTGGCATAGAGAATGAAACCGTCAGTGCCGGAAGTTCATGCGAAGGCGAAAGTTTCACCGGGAGCAGAGGCACCAGCGAAAGTCCCACAATAGCCAGACAAATAAAACTGACTATCAGAGTAAAGGAAGAAGCAGTTTTACGAGATTTCTGTTTCATTGACGGATTCTATTTTTAAAATCAAAACGGTCAGACAAAGAAAAGCCAGTTTCAAAATCATGCAAAGTCAGCTTCCTTATTTTATAATAGCTCAGCCAATAATTCTGCAAAGCCTGAATATAATTCTTCTGCGCTTCCTGCTGCCTGTTCAAGGCAAGGGTCAGACTGTTTACATCACTCTTCCCGATAATAAAACGCTGCCGGGTCTGCTCGTATGCCAGTTCTGCCAGGTCCAAAGCCTCCTCTGCACCTTCTATCAGGTCTTGCTGCACGTTAAAGTCGCTCACGGTCATCACCACATCTTCTTCCAGACTGATTTCTTCCTGCCTTGCCGCAATCTTTACAACGTTCAGATTGTTCTTTGCCATGTTATATTTTCCTTTCCTCACCCCCCAGTCTATCAAAGGGATAGAGACACTGATTGACACCAGGTCTTGCTGCAACAGATTCTTATAAGCAGAACGGATATTATCCGACACCTGATTGAACCCGACACTGGCATTGAAACTGGCACTAAAGCGCGATTCTTTTTTCGTACGGTCTACATCACGCTCCGCTTCCAGTACATTCTGCCGCTGCTCCAGATAAGTCGGATTATTCTCCTTGGCTTTCCGCAAAGCCTCATCCGCCAACACTTCCAGGTGGCGCGGACGTCCCGGCAAGTCCAATTCAATGGTTGTATTCTTATCCATATTCAAGAAAGTAGCCAATGCCGACATCGCCCTTTTCAGTGCAATCCGTGCATTGGTCAATGTATTCTGCGCATTCACTTTATCCAGTTTCAATGTCAGCAGGTCTGCCTGCGAGATAGAAGCAATCTTCTGGCGCTGCATTCCGATGTCACACAATGTATCTGCCGTAACCAGATTATCCTCTGCCAGCTTATAGTCAGCCTGTGCCATCGCCAGACTGAAGAAATAATTGACCGCTTCTTCCGCCACCTCTTCTGTATGATAGATGAACTGCTTTTTCACCTTTTCAAATTTCAACGGTTCTATCTTGCGGTCCCACCGGAAAGCATTATACCCCAATAATTCCTGCTGATACCCGATACGAAAAGGAACAGTAGAGAACTGAGTCGATTTCGTATCACCAAAATTACGCATAAAGTCCAGTTGGGTATCTATATAGAATGTACCTCCCAGCCAGTCGAAATTCTGTGCCAGGCTCAATCCAGCCGTTGCACTGAACATCTGCTGTTCACGGTAAACATCCATATCCTCATTCGAGTCATAGCGTTGGGTAATGTAACGGTAATATTGTGCCGGCGTCAGGTTCAAGGTCAGACTGGGCAAACGGTTCGCTTTAAAAGTACGGTATTCCCAGTAACCGGACAAATACATGTTCTGATAACGGAAAGCCGACAACGAACTGTCATTCGCCAATTCTATCGTTTCCTGCAAATCCAGTTTCACGGTGTGTTGCGCCAACAGCGGCATACAGCTCAGTGCCAGTACCAGGCATATACTAAGATTTCTGCGTTTCATGTTTTCTATAGATTAACCAATATATTAATGGAATAATAAACAAGCTGATAATGGTTCCCAAGGTCATCGCCCCTATCATGGCGATGGAAAGCGGACGTTGCAGTTCCGAACCCATATCGGAAGTAAACAGCAGCGGCACCATGGCAAAGATAGTGGTCAGCGTAGTCATGACAATTGCCCGCAAACGCTTTCTTCCTCCTGTATGGATAGCTTCAGTAAGTGGCATACCGGTTTTTCTCAGTTCGTTGATGGTATCCAGTTTCAAGATAGAGTCGTTTATCACAATACCGCTTGAAATGACAATACCGATAGCCGACATCAGATTCAGCGTATCTCCACACAGCCACAGGCAAAGCAAGGCAAAAGCAATATCCATCGGGATTTCCGCCAAGACAATAAGGGGTTGCAAGAAACTTTCGAACTGGGCACACAAGATGAAGTACATCAGCAAGACCGATATGCACAGTATCACCATCAGTTCACCCATCATCCGCTGGTTCGAAAAGAAACTGCCCGAAAAGTCCACATCCCATTTCCCCGACCGTGCCACCACATCACGTATGCCGGCTATCAGTCCAGGTGCATTGTCCACATCATAAAAACGTAGCGGAATATATTCACCGTTGCTCCCTGCTGTAATGCTTTTCAAGTCTTCAGCCGGTTGTACCGACAGCAGTTCCTTCAACGGGACATAAGCCTGTTCCTCTCCTTCTTGGGGCACATTTTCCACCAGCGTTTCCGCCAGCACCCGTTCAAGTGTACGTTCGTTTCCTGCCACACTGATAGGCAAATACTGCTGGTAAGAACGCAAGACAGATACTTCGTTTTCCTTAAATGCAGTCCGCAACGTGCGTACCACTTCATCGTAATCCACCCGATAAAGCAACAGGCGGTTACGGTCTATTACCAGATTCAGTTGGTTGCGGAAAGCAATAACCTCCGGATATACTCCGGTCTCCTCGGCTATCTGCCTCTCCAGTTCTTTCAGTTCGGCAGGTTGTGGACTCACAGCCTTATTCTTCGACCGGACCTGTGCCACCACATCGGCTTCTCCCGTTACAAATAGTTTTTCAAAGATAGTCATTGGAGGCGAATAAGTGACTGTGGCTTCCGGATAATGCGCCCCGAACCATTTTTTCAGATGCTGCTCTAACGGCAAAATGTCCGAAGGTTTTTCCGTCTTGAAATAAAGTTCAGCCTCACCTGCCGATAAGGCATCATCCGTATTCAGCACATAATCCTGCATACCTACATACGCCGTATGTTCGACGGCAATGCCATCAGTATGTTTCAGCAGTTCATCCACCCTCCGGTTATTTTCCTCCACATGAATATTCTCGTTCCATGCCACTTTCACTATCATTTCGTTCTGGTCTATTTCGGGCATCCGCTCTTTATCCAACACCCCGAACAAAACCACGCATAGCGGAAGGGTAGCCACAGCCACACACAAACTGATACGCTTATGCGAAAATACCCAGTTGATGCCCGCATCGTATCCGCGCTCCAGCCAGTCATTCTTCAGTTTATCCCGAAAATCAAAATTAATCCACCGGTACCTGCGCATTCCCAAACGGAAAAACAAGACATATAGAACCGGCAATAGCATGATGCCTGTAAAGTAAGATACTCCCAACCCAGCCGTAATGGAAAACGCCTGGTCGGTAAAGATGGCACCGGCTATACCGCTCATGAATATCAATGGCACAAATACTGCTACCGTAGTCAGCGAAGAACTCAGCATCGGTGTAATCATCTCACTGGTGCCTATTACCGCCGACCGTTTCAGCGAATAGCCCCGTTCACGGTACTGCGACACGTTTTCGGTCACGATAATTGCATTGTCTATCATCATGCCCACCGCCATAATCAGTCCCGACAGCGATATGACGTTCAGCGAAACCTTGCAGAGATAGAAGAAGAAAAATGTGATTACCACCGATACCACCATCGTAATGCCGATAATCAACGGCGAACGCACATCGCCGATAAAGAACACTGCCACGATAAAGATAAACAGGAAACCCAACGTGAAATTCTGTTGCAGGTTCGAAATGGTATAATCCAACAGTTCTGTCTGGTTGCGCGTAATAGAAAATTCTATATCGGGATACAATGCGGCAAACCGTTCGGTAGTCCGCTGCAATTCCGCCTTCAGGTTATCCATGTTCTCTTCCGATTGCTTGATGATGGCAAATGTCACTGCCCGCTTTCCTCCAGCCAATGAACGTCCTGTCTCATGCTGTGTCACCAGGCTTACCTTACACAGGTCTTTCAGCTGCATGATGCGTCCTCCCTTGTTCAGATAGATGTTCTCTACATCCTCTGGAGTACGCAGGAAAGAAGCGATACGGATGTTATACTCGTAATATCCGTCACGCACCAGCATGCTGCCCGGCTCTGCATTGTTGGCTTCCAGTGTTCGTTCCAAATCATCTATACCGATGCCCAAGCTGTTCATTTTTTCCCTGTCGGGCACTATCTGCAACACCCTTTCAGGCACCCCGGTCATGTCTGCCATGGCTATCTGGGGCAATTGTTCGATACGCCTCCTCACCACGTTTTCTGCCAGTTCAGACAGGTTCAGGAATGCTTGTTCATCTGTATGCTGGTAAGGCTTGTCCTTTTTCAGCGTCATGTTCAGGTAAAACACCGGTATATCCGTTGCACTAGCCTTGATGGCTTTAGGACGTTCGGCATCTTTAGGCAAGCTGTTCATTGCCGCATCTATTTTCTCGTTTACTTCAATAAAAGCAAGGTCAGTATTGGTTCCGAACTCGAATGTCAGATGAATGACTCCCGAACCGTCGCGTGTCTCGCTTCTCATTTCATCCAGCCCCGACACCTGCAGCAAGGCACGCCGCACAGGAGCCACCATTGTATTCTCCATTTCCCGTGCCGACATATTATCCGAAGCCATCCGTACCGTAATCTGCGGAATGTCAATATCGGGCAACAGCGATACCGGGAGCGACCAGTAAGTAACCAGCCCTATGATAAAACAAGCGGTAAACGCCATCAATACGGCTATAGGCCGTTGTATTAAAAACTTAACCATCTTTTTTATTTACGATTTTTCTATTTACAATTTACCATTCAGCCATTTACGGTTTGATAATTAAATCGTACTTCGTAAATCGAAAAATAGTAAATCTCCGCATGTTACTCCACTACTTTCACCGGTGTCTCATGTGCCAGGTTCACATTCCCTGTCGTAATGACTACGGCACCCTCTTCCATGCCGTCACCCGTCACCGTATATTCGGTCATATTCTCCAGTCCGGTCTGCACGTAGTTCCATATCGCTTTTCCGTCTTTCAACGTAAACACCACCTGTTTGCCCGAACGCAATACCACCGCGGTTTTCGGGATAACCAACTGGCCAGGCACCGAACGCTTCACGCTCACCCTTGCGTTCATCCCGTCGAACAGCCTGCCTTTCCCGTTTACCAGTGCTTTTACCTTTACCATCCCGTTTTCGTCTACCGATGGGTTGATTTCTGCAATGCGCCCCTGCAAGCTGCCGGAAGCTATCGTATAGGGCATCACTTCCACCCTGTCGCCCGCTTTTACCAACGGCAGCTCGCTCTCCAGCACCGTAAATGCCACTTCCATATCGGATGTCGAGAGAATGCGGCAGAAGGGTTTCCCGCTTTCCGGTATATTATATTCCTTGCCATCCAGGTCGGCTACGATGCCGTCAAACGGTGCCGTCAGCGTAGCTTGCTCCAGTTCGCGCTTCGCCAGTTCGTAGGAAGCCTTGCTCTGCCCGTATCCGCTTTTGGTGGCAGCTAATTTTTTCACCTCTTCAGGCACGGTTTCCATCCGGTCGGGAGCATACCCTTGCCCTATCAGCACATCCTGCATCTCCAGCCGGGCTTGCTCCAACGTATATTCCGCCTGTGTCAGTTTGTTTTGCAGGGAAAACAGGTCCAGTTCGGCTATCTTCTGCCCCTTCTTTACCCGGTCGCCGTTCTTCACATAGACGCGGGCTACCGGTTCGGTCGCAGTACGGAACTGCAAGGCGGCATACCGCTTGGCTTCCACCTTGCCGTTGCTCACCAGTTCGTGCTCGAAAGCCTGTTTTTTCAAGGTCATCACACTCACCTCCGCCACCCGCGAGGGAAGCACCGTTTCCACTCCCTCCTTTTCGGAGGCATCTTTTTTCTCTTCGCCGCACCCGCTCCATATTCCCGCGGCAAGCAGCAGCATCACATATCCGTAGCGTGCGTTCATATTTATTTATCTTCTATTAATTTACTCCATTCCCGTTTTGCGGTCTAAGGCCGATGCAATATTACACCAAAAAATATGATTATTATCATTCTTTGCCGCAAATATTCTTTTCCCGTCGGCAGATACTGTAAACAAGTTTATTTTATCCGCAACATTAAACCGCGACAATAAATTTCCTTCCCAATCCCACACCTGAAAACAAGTCACATCCGAAGCTTCATTATCGGGAGCATATTTTACGAAAATAAAATCCGCTGTATACGAACATCCCCAGTAATACATACCCTCCCTACGAAAGAACTTATCCGGATCGGATATTTTTTCCCCTACACTACATTCAACTAACAAATTACCGTCAAAATCAAAAAAACGGACATACGGAAACTTGCTATAAAAAAATGCAATGCGTTCTTTATCCGCATTCACCGCCACATTTACTGCCCGATACTGAAAAGCTTGTATCATATCAGCTTCCGGCTCGTCCTCTTGAAAAGGAGAATCAGGCATATCAGACACATCACCGCTTGTCGTATCATACAGGCTCCACCCTCCTTGTCTTTTACCAGGTTGAATCAAGACTTTTCCGTTCTTCAAAGGATACAAATTCTGACAGACATCTTTTTCCCATTCAAGTTGCTTGCGCCCATCTATTTTCAATCCGCCTTCAACATCTACCACAGTAACAAGCGGAACACCTAATCCTATAGCATAAAAACGATGACTGTCAAGAGGCCGTATCCACCTGAAAGGAAGCATGTCATTGGAACCTCCGCCATAAATCAAACCGCTATACCGGTATTCCAAACCGTGAACGTCAAAGACATCAAACAACGTATCTTTATGAAGATTGGATATAATCAGGTAATCCGGAAGAGCAACCATCCCTGTAGCGTTCAGCAAAACACCGCTATCTACACTGTCCATTTCAAACACCTGCACATCAGCCGGCAAAGCGACGCAAATGCCTTTGCTTGGCGACTTCGAACAAGCCGCCAAACAAAGTATGCTTATTATAAATAAAAATACCTTCATCCTTGTCAAGGTTTATAGCTACCTCTCCTTTATTTTTTAGGTTTAACATCGGGTGGAAGATGAATGGACTCTCCACAGTTTAATCCATCTTCTCCCTTCTTATCTTCTCATTTTCGGAAGATACATTTTTCATGCATTTCCCGTTGGCGTCCCCCTGGCGCAAACCATACCGCATCGCCTCACCAGGAACAACACTCATAATTCAATCTGTTTTTCTTCCAATATTTTCCGGGTCTCTTCCTTCATCTGCCTTACCGCCGTCGAAGGCACCTTCGGTTCTTTCGTCAGTACCACCCGCGCCGCTTCACGCAACTTGTCGGGCTGGTAGTTGTCGCGATACGAAAAGAGCTTCACCATCAGGTAATGCGGATAGATGCGCGAAGGCACCCTATCCGCAGCCTTCCGGTAATACCGCTCGGCACTGTCGAAACGGTACATCGCCGACTCATTCTTCCCTATCAGGTTCAGTATCATCGGGTCTCCGCTCACTTTCAGGGCTTCTTTCAAAATAACGGTCGATTCGTCCCACAATCCTATTTTATGCAACGAACGGGCATACTCGAATAGGAAACGGGGATTCCAGTCTACCCACGGATAAGCGTAACACGGATTTTCATAAATCTTACGGTATTCACCCGCTGCCTGTCTATACATTCCCGCCTGATACAATACCTGGCTTTTGCTCCACAAACGGTACTTCTCGGCTATATATTCCTTTTGTAAATGCAATTCGACACACACTATGCAAGTTATCCACGCGATGGAGAAGCACACCAGGTTCTTTATTTTTCCCGGCCGTAACAACCTCACCAAGGCAGGAAACAGCAACAAAGCCAGTGTCGAGACTAAAGCCGGGCACTGAAGCGGATAAGAAGCGAATGCAAAAATAGCAAAAGCAATCAAACCACCGCTCAATCCGCATTCCAAATACTGATGCATGACGTAAATGCCCCATCCTATCACTGCCAATGCCACCACCAATACAGGAATGCCCCATGCCAACGCCACTTGCAGGTATTCGTTGAACACATATTCGGGAGCGTCCGCCACCCGTGCCTCGGTTTCGGTATAATCCCCCTTAGCGAAATAGTCTTCTTGCGCCTGCCCGTACACAGCCGCCACACCGTTCCATCCGTTGCCCGTCAACGGATGTTCCTGCAGGGCGGAAGCAGCCACTTTCCACATCAGCAACCTTCCATCTGCCGAATCCTTCTTCAGATGATACAACCCTGACCCGGCTGCGACAAGGGCTACAAACGCTACCGCTACTATCGTCCACGTAATTTTTTTATAAGGGCCAAACCATTTTGCCATCGTATAGGGAGTCAGCGACACATATACATATCCCGCCGAAACAAGAGCGGCAATCCATGCCGTCCGGCTCATGCCCGCAGGCAATACCAGCAAAAGCGACACCAGCGTGACCCACCCCATGCAACGGAGGAAGTTCCAGCACTTCTTGTCGTACAGATACCAATAGACGCATTCATGAACCGCCACCGGAAAGACGATTGCCAAGAATCCCGAATAAGGCCCCGGATTGGCAAACGAACCGGTCACGGCAAACCTCGCATGATTGGAAGGAATCCAGCCCCACAACTGTGCCAGCCCCCACCACGCTTCGATTATCCCATACAGCATCAATACAGCCGACACGACATCTGCTATACGCGGAAGCGTCTCCGCCTGGAAACGGGGCAAAAAACACCCCATAAGCGGGACAAGCAAGTACACACACCAGCATCCGTACATCCAGCACCACTCCTCTTCCTGCGTTCCCATAGGCATATCGCCCGCATTCAGCAAAATCACGCTGAGCGGAAGCAAGGTCAAAAGAAACCAAATGGTGTACACCGTCTTATCCTTGATTTTCTGCTTCAACCTCCACTTTTCTATCACTCTATCTTCTTCCATACTCTTTCCCAATTTATTGTTTCCGTATACAGGTCTACCGATTTCCATATCCTTGTAGCCTTGCCCACGATGTAACATTCGGGCAACAAGCCCCAGTAACGCGAATCTTGCGAGTTAAAGCAATTGTCGCCGCCCATAAAATAATAATTCTCGCGAAAACGGTAACCCGTTATCCGTTTGCCCTCCAAATAGAAGCCATCGTCCTTTTGCACCAACTTTCCCCTCTGCTCCCATTCTATCAGGTTCCTGTAAAACAGGTAATGGTTCCGGTTCATTTCTATCGAATCGCCACGCGCAGGAACATACAACGGACCGAAATCCTTTACCGTCCAGCCCAGCAACGAATCGTATGGAAACGTGTAATAAGAACGGTTACGCACCATCTCCTCCCTGCCCGATTTTTTGGACAACAGCCGTGAAAGCCGTTCCTGTGCCTCCGTGTTCCCCACCGGGACATCTGTTCCACGCACCAGGTAACATGCATCCCTTATCTCCACCGTATCTCCCGGCACGCCGATGCAACGTTTCACGTAATACAACATGACGTCGAACCCGATGCTGTCCCAACGTTCGGGGTAAGGGAAATTGAATACCAGCACTTCCCCACGGCGGAACTCTTCCAAGCCGGGCAATCTCCGTATCTCAAACGGACGGTGCTCAGCCGCATCCCATACATCGAATATCCGTGCCCCTTTCAGCGGTTTGTTCACCCATACATAGTCGCCCGGACGCAACACAGGCACCATCGAATCGGAAGGGATAGAGAACGAAGCAAACAGGAACACCTGACCTGCGATGCGCAACACAATCCATGCCGCATACAGGCATACCGACCACATCACTGCCGTGTACGCCCTGCCTAACCACTTCTTGAAGTTTATCCGTATCCGTTTCATCCGTCCAATATCAATTTGCCAACTATGCTCACCAGAATATCTGCATCCCGTCGCGGTACTCGAAAATCCGCTCGTCTTGCCCACGCGTATGGTTGCGCAGGTACAGCAGGCTGCCGGCAGGAACACGGTATGCCAGCGAGTCGGACACGGCAGTCATTACACCAGCCGAACGCCACTCGCCGACGCAATAGAACAGTTCGTAACGGTCGCCCCGACGGATGTAGTCGTCACGGTTGCGCGGCGTATAGACGATACTCCTTATTATATAAGGCTTCCCAAGGTCGAGTCCTGTCCAGCCGCCATCGGCTTCCGGATAGTCGAAAGAGGTATAGGGGTCGCCGTCGAAAGCATTCGTATATTCGTGCCCGCTGTTGTCACCCGGCGTGCCGATTACTTTTCCCCTCAACGGCAAGCTATCCGGCTGCACACCGTAAAAGGCTATTTCAGCCACATCGCAATGGCTGCCCGCCTTACCCCGGTAGCGCACATAGCGGTAGGGCTTGCGGTGGTCTGTCTGTACCTTAGTAAATAAACGGTAAGGGCGGTCCTTTACTACAAAAAGTGTATCGGCATGGCGGAAGCGGCTGTCATTGCTGCCTTCGAACACGCCTCCTATCATGCGACCGCTCACACCGTCCAGGTAAAGCGGAAACTTATGGAATACCGTCACCGGCTCTTCCCGTTCTCCGGGCGAGAGGAAACGTATCTCGCCCGTGGGACGCTCCAGCACGAACGGGTCGGAACGCATCTGCAGCTGCCCGCCGGCATACGAGGCAAGCCGGAACACCATCTGTCCCTCCACATCGCGGAACATTGCTTCGCCGTCCGACAAACGGCACCATGCCAGCGGAGTCCAGTCCATCCGGCAAGAAGCGCACAGGTACAACAGTTCGTCTTCCTGTACAGGCGGATAAATCCGGTCCTCCGCTATCCGAACGGTATGGTTCTGTTTGCCAGCATATACAGCGGTCACGTCCTCCATGCAAGGATAACGGAAGGCGGGGGGCAGGTCTTCAGGTGCCGTGCGGAGCGAATCTGTCATCCGCCGGTTCAGGCTGAACGTGGAGCGGTACACTTTCCCTTTCGGATCCCAATACGCATCTGGATTGGCTCCGTCGGTCATGTTGTCAAGCAAAGTGAAATAATACCCACGACCCTCCTTGTCGAACATCACGTTCCAGCTGTGCGGAGCGTTGCGGTTGCCGCGCATCAGCATGATGTCTTTGGCACACGGAAGCCCCACCGCCCTATATACATACAACAACAGGTCGGTAAACTCCTTGCAGCTGCCCGAACGCCATTCCACCGTCTTCGGCCCGATATGCGGACTGGGCTCGAACTGTCCGGTAAAATATATCGGAACCTTGCGCAGCGAGTCGAACAACGCTTCCGACACAAAGCGCGGGTCCTCCGCTTCGGGCAGCTTACGTATGCTGTCCAGCAGCGGGTTATACCGCTCGTAAATCTCTTTACGCCACGATACAAGCCGTTCGTCACCCACCCGGTAAGGCAGGATGTATTCACAGAACAGGCTGAACGGCACGTTCTTGCCCCAAGGCTGCTCACGCCACACCTTGAATGCCCACTCGATGTTCTCTATCAGGTACTCGGGCGAGATGCCCACGTCACTTGTCTGCCGCAGGCTGGAAACGTCCAGCCTGCCGTAAGCGCGTCTGACCGAGTCCAGCACTGCCGCAGGCGTGTACCTGCCGGTGGAGTGCAGCTCGTACAATTTCAATTGCGCGTCCATTGAGGGAGCATCGTTCGTGGCATGATAAGGAAGGTTCGCTATCAGGAACAAGGCGGCACGGTATTTCAGCGAATCGTCCTTGCAGTGGTCAAGCACACGCTGAAGCTGTGGGTTCTCAGCCAACACGTCGTCCACGCCGGGAATAAAAGTCTTCTGCCTGCCGCAGCCACAGAGCAGGAGGAGCGACATCAAAGGGATAAACAAAGGTTTCATCGGTTCGGAATTTTTCATCGGAAAATTTGAAAAGCAAGGAAAACAAATCAATTGGTTCTTATTTTCAGCAGTTTTTCAGGTCCACCAAAAACAAGGCAACCGTCTTTCATGGCAACCAGAGCACCTAAAGAATCCAACGTATCCTTATCAACCTTAAACAATTTAGGAGATGACAAGTCATCATGGCTGAACCGCAACACATAAAAATCTTCCTTACAGAAAAAAGAAACAGCCACATTGTCTCCATCCGAAAGCATGTTGGTGGAATAAATCTTTCCATCAGCTGCGATACTGCGCATCAAATCCAGCGGGTTCTCCTTGGTCATTCCCGAAAAGTCTGGCCACAAACCATGAAAATCCAGTTCGCAAAACACTTCGGCATGTCCGCCATAACATTTATAAATCTTCGGTTCTACAGCAGGCAAGTACAGGATGGTATCATTCGATACACCTACAAACACATTGTAGCTGGCAAACGTCACGTTTTCCACTTCGGAAGGAACCGGCAAGACCGCTTTCCTGTTGCCTCCTTCCACATAAACCAGCTTGTCCTTATTCGGACCATACGCCACATTACCACGGTCATACCACACACCGCCACCGGCACCGGACTCACAGAAGAAATGGTTCGCCTGGGCCTCGGCATCGTCTTTATAGAGAAATGACAAGTTACGGTCCAAATAAATCCGCTGGGAGGTGGAATAGGTATCAAGGAGCACGACTCCTGAAGGTACGACATTGAAATCTACAATCCCGACAAATTCATCCGGGCCGTTTCCTCTCTTGGTATACGAATTTACAAGCACGCCTTCGGAATTATACAGGTAAAGGCCGGGGTCTTTCCAAGAGTCCAGAATCAGTATCGAATCTCCCATCCACTCAATCTTGTTTATGTTACCTGGGAAATGACTTGACAAGGAATCGTTCAGCATAAGTACGTTTATAGATGATGCCGCCTCCTTTAGCGGCAGGGCATCATCAAGATTCACTCGAATCGTACAGGCTTCCACATCTGACTTTTTTTCTGTGCACGACACCATCATTAATGACATAATCATGCTGAACATACTAATTTTTAATAACTTCATATTTCATACAAATTTGTCGTTTCAACTTATCAAATGGAAAGAGAACATATACTTTCATTCTCTTTCCATCCCACTTTTTTAATACAATTCACCTATATAGTTCATGAATTGACTATCGTTTATTCATTCTTTAACGTAAACAGCAAAAGCATATTGCCATATCTTTCTTCTTCACCTTCCGACATATCATCCATCTCTTCATACGAACAAGAACCAATCAGGGTATCCCCTATCTGCCAACGGGGAAAGAAAGGGATTTTCCCATTGCTATCCACCACCATGCCAGTCTTCTGCACAGCCATGTCCGGTGAAGAACAAGCGTAATACCTTTTATCAGCATACAGAAAACTGTTTATCAGAGACGAACCGACCTTGAAAAATTCACAGGGCATGACATCCAATGCCCCTACGGCACCTGCCTGTGTTGCATCCCCCTGATAATTGGCATCCCCATAATCATAAGACACATAAGGAGACAAAAGGTGTGCGGCTGCATCCCAACGGTAAACCGTACGCCCGGAAGGCAAGACACAATATACATCGTCCTCCCCAGATTTCGAAAACAGCTTTGAACCGGTAAATCCGCTGTTCGACACTTCCGAAGCACCAAAAGAATCTACTATCTTGCCTGAATCGTTCACATAAACCACCTGACGCAACGTATCAGACACTGCCAGGTTATAGCACAGGAAACCATCGGACACCCGTACGAAATCCAAGGCAGGAAAACCAAGCCAGACCTTATGTTCAGCCTCCAACTCCTTATTATATACATACACCGAAAGCCCACCCATATCGAGCATATAAAGGCGGCATGAGTCTGAAGAAAGGGCTACCGGCTGTATGTACTCCAACGGACCGTTGCCACGCTGGCATATTTCCCGCTCCAAACGTCCTGTACGTCTGTCAAACTTCGCCATAGACAAAGTCACCTCATCCAGCACATACACCGAATTTCCGATGCCTGCAACATCTTTCACATTTGCCACATAGCCGGACGAATCCGAACGCAACTCCAGCACTTCCGTCCGGAACAACTCATTCAGTTCTTGCTTCTGTCCGGAAAAGTCCGTCACCTCAATCGTACGGACATCCGTTTCCTGGTGGTTAGTATCTTTACAAGCCACCAGACAGAACAATACTCCTACATAAAACAGATTTCGTAACATAATGATTCCTTTACATTCATAATCTACGTCCAATCAGGAACTAAAGAAAGATTTCATCCAAGCAGCTACTTTTAACTACAGCAATATGAACAACCATGGGAATGATATACGCCTTTACCTATCGGACTCCAATAACTTGTCGCAGTACACTTCCCTGTTGAATTGCCATACTTATCAAAACATCTGATATGCATTGAACTATACCCTCCTTCTTCCATTGGATCTTCAATCATCGCCAACGCTTCCACATTGGCAAGAGCCAAGTCAGACATCACTTCTTTATCTTGAGCTTGGTAAGCCATTACTCCGGCGACTACAGCCAAAGCGGCTGCAAACGTGATTTTCAATATATTCTTTTTCATCTTTTGCTAATTTTTTATGTTATTGTTGTTTTTCATTGATACCTGCGAAGCCGCAAATCACCGATTTGCGAATCTTCTGTTTTCTTCTTAACTTTGCAACGGGTCAATTCTCCTTTCTATTTTAGGGTTTGACTGGAGTGGGAACATACAGGTTGTCTTCCAAATACACGCTGTATCGTTTCCACTCTACAATTATACATCCAAGCACTCACTTCAACCTGTATTTGATAATTATCGGATTATCATCTTCTTTTATGCTATTAATCTTGTCCAAATTATCTGCATCCAACAAGTGTTTGTCTATATACCTGTCTATTTCGTACGGATGCATAATTGAATAAAGCTGCTTGCCGTTTAAATGTAAGCAAAAATTAAGACTGGGGTTCTGCTTGTTCGAATGCAATATAATCCGCCCTGACATCCTGTCGTATATAACAGTTTCCCTGCCGCCATTCCTCATTATATAAAAATACAGATACGAATCATCCATCATTTTAATGACCGGAACAGGGTAATCGGAACGGAGAAGATAATCATTTATTTTCTCCATATTTTGAACGGTTTTCTTCAAGCTCTTTTCACTGGTCTTTTTGTCCGACACATCGCCAAAACGTTCTTCCATTTCCTCTTTCCGTACATCTTTTCCACCAAACGAATAGGTGATATATTTATTCAATTGCCGGTTCTCACCAATATTGTATATCGTATAATCCAAACACAAGGGCAAGAAATACAACCGGTCATTCATCTGTACAAAAGGGTTATAATTCATAGTCAACGTACAGACAAAATCATCAATATAAACTTCGGTTGAAGCTATCTCTTGCCTGGAATAATCACAAAAACAAATTACGGCATCTTTCTCTCCAAGCATGGTTGGCAATAAAATATACGAAATGTCATCTAATGGATAAAAACGTGAAAACGTATGGATATTCCCATTTTTCAAATCCTTCTTACCTTGAAATTGGAAGGACAAGTCATACGCATATATAATACCGAACGGATTCAGGATTTCGATGTGCTTGGTATAAGGGTTGTAAACAGCGTCTGTCAATATGGTATATTCATTCGGCCCATTTCCTCTACATGCTTTTGAATTGGAAATGTACCTGCCGTCCGCTGAAAATAAATATACTGTCTGTTTTTTATCTATAATAAGATAAACGCCTATTTCATCGTAAAACGCTATTTTATGAAATTGGTCAATAAGACAAGTGCTGTCTGTTTCAAGCGGCACCACTTCAATAGCGTCAACGAAAGCATTCATCGGTAAATCCTCATTGTCAAGATAATCTATATCAGTAACATCACGGTCGTCGGACGCCTTTTCCACACACGAGAAAAACATTACCGAAAATACGGTTATCAAAAACAGGTTTACTATCTTCATAAAAACAAGCATTTATACTTTTTGTTCTAATATCATTATTCAAACCACTCTTTATCCGCTCCAATCATCATACATGCTCATTACCATTCTACATAATGAATATACATACCGACTGGAACGGAATAAATTCGAGTTATCAAATGGCTCTTTATATCACATTAATTACATTGACTTGAACAACTTGTCCATGTATAACCTACAAACTGACAATAATAATAAGTTGCTTCACCTACAAAACATATCGCTCCACTGCGCATCCAACAAGCACCACCATTCAGACCACAAACAATTTCTATATCACCAGATCCTTCATCTCTAGCCAACGCTTCCACATTGGCAAGAGCCAGATCTGACATCATTTCTTTATCCTGTGCCTGATAAGCCGTTACGCCTGCTACCACAGCCAAAGCGGTTGCAAACGTAATTTTCAATATATTCTTTTTCATCTTTTGCTAATTTTTTATGTTATTGTTGTTTTTCATTGATACCTGCGAAGCCGCAAATCTCCGATTTGCGAATCTTCTGTTTTCTTCTTAACTTTGCAACGGTCTGTCCTCCTTTCTATTTTAGGGTTTGACTGGAGTGGAGATATACAAGCTGTCTTCCTAATGTACCCTGTATCGTTTCTACTCCTTTTATAATATGAATGTTCACATTTCACCTGATTGCCTGTAGGGGCGTATCGCATACGCCCTGAAAAACATCCACTTGAATAAGTATGTGCATTCGGGCGTATGCAATACGCCCCTACATTGGCTGTTTACGGATGTTCATCAAAAGTCATTGTCAATTGTTTACCGCTTCTCCCGTCACGCTGATGCGCAACGGGGCATCTGCCGTGTTGCAATACACGTCTACCGTCTTGCGGAAATGACCTGCCTCATCCGCCTCGTAAACAATCAGCAAGGTGGTTTCCTCGCCCGGACGCAAAGGACACTGGCTGTATTCCACACACGTGCAACCGCAAGAGGTATCCACCCCGTGTATCACCAAAGGAGCATTGCCTGTGTTCTTCAGCGTTACCTTCCGCTCTTTCTTCTCCCCCATCGGGAAAGAACCGAACCGCACATCCTGTTCGCTTAACGAAGCAGAGGTCTGCTTCGTACCGGTTGTTGCGGAACGCTTGCCGCCGATGATGTTCAGGTAAAGTTCCTTCACCTGCGGATTATGGACGGGATTGCCGATGGCAACTACCCGGTTGTCCTTATCAAGGAGGAAAGTCTGCAGAGCCATCTCCGAAGGGAAACGGTTCACGCGGTTGAAAGCATCCTCACGGTCGAAACACACCGGATAGGTAAAGCCATCGCGTCGTGTCAGATAGGTTAACTCGCGTGCATCTTTCGGATGGAAAAAGAACACGTACGACAGCTTGTCCTTCCCAAACAACGAATCGGTCTCCGCTATCAGCTGTTTCCACTTAGGCAGCTGCAGCTTACAACTGGTGCAGCCAATGGAGTCGACATACGTCACGATGCGGTAAGGAGCAGACTGCCAGCGGAAATCCACTGTGTCCCTGCCCTGTACCGTATAAAGCAATCAGTTTTGTTTTCATAAGTATTTCATTTTTTGTTTCCACAAAATTCTGAAAATTGATAAAAACAGCCAAATATTTTGCGTGACAATTTCCGTTACAGCGTTACAACGAGCGTTACACTTCTTCTGTATCTTGCTGGTTTATAGAGGAATGAAAGAAAAGCCCGAATGTCTCTTTTGATAGTTTCTCTTTCAGGCGATGCTTGCGGGTACGCAGGGTGGTTTCCTTACATCCGATGCACGCGGCTATCAGGCTGGTAGGATAATTCATAAGAGAAAGCAGGCAAAACAGCAAGTCATCTTTAGTGATTTGGGGATGCTCCGCTTGCAGCCGTTTCACGAGTTCATCAAACAGGGCGAGGATTTCTTTTTGGAACACTGCCTGTTCTTTTTTCGAGAAAGGCTTGCCGTTGCCTTTCTGTATGGCATTGATTCGCTTTTGCCATGCCGTTTGTTGAAACTGCCCGATAAGTGTTTGCATTTCTATGGCTGCTATCTCTTGGTACATCGCACTCCATTCTTCAGGGTTCCGCCGGTTCTGTTCAGCCACATATTCCTTGATAGCGGCCAATCGGTTTGCGACCAGTTGTTTCTCTAATAGCAGGTAGCGGCGCTTCTTGCGCTGCACGAAGAAGAAAACGCCGGTACCGCACAGCAACAGTGTAATACCGATTCCTCCCCACAGGTAGATGGCATTTTCACGCCGGTCAGCCTCCTCCTTTTGAAGGTCTATCTCTTGCCGATACGCTGCGGTCAGTCTTTCTATCTTGTCTGTTTGCCGCAAGGCGTAAAACGAATCTTTATAGATTTGGAAAGAATCAGCATAGACGAAAGCCAAATCCGGATGTGCTTTCCGATACAGCTGTGACAAGTTTTGAAATGCCATAGCTCGGGTAGAAATTTGAGGATCTTTCGTTGCTTTGAGAAAATAGAAGGAAGCCGAATCGGTGTTCCCCAATTCTTGAAATGATTCAGCTTTCAAATAAGGGTCGGTTGTTGCACGAAGCTCTTCTGCATACCATTGGGCTTGTACTTGATTGCCAGTCAAACGGGCATGTAAGTTCAATTGTCTTAAAATATATCTTTCGTAAGATTCATTTTTTAATTGACGGGCTAATACAATCGCTCCTTGATAATAATGGTAAGCACTGTCGTATCGATTCAGCAGCATAAAGATGTTCCCCATACTATATGCGGTGATGTAGCAATCCAACGTATCGGGATGTGCGTCTACATACTTCTGCATTTCCCGATAGTGCAAAAGGGCTTGCCGGTAGAAACCTTTTTGATGGTAAAGATAACCCAAGTCGTAGTTCACCAACATCCGTGTACGGTCTTGCGTTTGTGAGGGCAAAGCGGCAAGTGCCTGCAGATTGACCTTCAGGGCAAGGGTGTCGTTGCCTTGCTGCTGGTAGATGCGTCCCAAGAGGAAATAGCTTTTGGCAAGCGGGATGCCGGGAGCCTCCTTACTATAATAATCCAGAGCGATCCGTATCAACGAATCGTTCATTCCTATCCGGCCCTGTTTGTTCAGGGCTTCGGTATAGAGCAAGGCATAGCCTGCCCGCGCCTTTCCTTGTAAACGGTCGGGGCGGACTATCTGCCCGAGCAGGTCCATTACCGAATCAGGTTGTGCGGTATGTAGGGAGGCCTCCTGCAGCAAAGCCAGATCGTTCTTGCTCCCTTGGCGGCAGGAACCAAGCAACAGCAGGCAGAGGCTAAGCAGCATTACGTGTTTCATGCCCGCAAATATATGAATTTTCTTCATGACATCCCATACCGGCCAGACAAATATCTTCTACAAATTTTACCTGAAATCTCATTTTAGGTTCAGTTTAGATTCCGTTTATTTTTCTCCTTGTTACATCGTCCATGCAGCCAGGTGCCAAAAACGTTACAATTCGTACATGAATGTTACATACGGGCTATTTTTCACTCGATACGCTTCCATACCCGCCTCCAGTCTACCGAACCCGTATATGGATCGACCGACTTCCATATACGCGTAGCCTTGCCTACGAGGTAAGGTTCGGGAAGCAGCCCCCAATAACGCGAGTCTTGCGAGTTAAAACAATTGTCACCGCCCATAAAATAATAATTCTCGCGGAAACGGTAACCCGTTATCCGTTTGCCCTCCAAATAGAAGCCATCGTCCTTTTGCACCAACTTTCTCCGCTGTTCCCATTCTATCAAGTTCCTGTAAAACAGGTAATGGTTCCGGGTCATCTCTATCGAATCGCCACGCGCGGGAACATACAAGGGGCCGAAGTTGCAGACGTTCCACCCCAACGTAGAGTCATGCGGAAACGTATAGTAGCAATGCTGGCGTATCATCTCCTTCCTGCCAGACTTTTTGGACAACAGCCGTGAAAGCCGTTCCTGTGCATCCGTGTTCCCCACCGGAACATCTGTTCCACGCACCAGGTAACGTGCATCCCTTATCTCCACCGTATCGCCAGGCTCGCCGATGCAACGCTTCACGTAATACAGCATGACATCAAACCCGATGCTGTCCCAACGTTCGGGGTAAGGGAAATTGAATACCAGCACTTCCCCACGGCGGAACTCTTCCAAGCCGGGCAATCTCCGTATCTCAAACGGACGGTGTTCAGCCGCATCCCATACATCGAATATCCGTGCCCCTTTCAGCGGTTTGTCCACCAGCACATAGTCGCCCGGACGCAACACAGGCACCATCGAATCGGAAGGGATGGAAAACGAGGCAAACAGGAACACCTGACCTGCGATGCGCAACACAATCCATACCGCATACAGGCATACCGACCACATCACTACCGTATATACCCTGCCTAACCACTTCTTGAAGTTTATCCGTATCCGTTTCATCCGTCCCAAACCAATTTATCTGTTATTCTTTGTCACCAGAAAACCTGTCTCCTGTCCTTTATCTCGAAAATGCGCTCGTCATGCCCTTCGGTATGGTTTTTCAGATACAACAGGGCACCTTGAGGAACCTCATACTCCAGCACGTCCGAACAGGCTGTCCGCCGCCCCAACGAATGCCAACTCCCCTTATCAAAATAGAACAACTCATAGCACTGCCCTTGCCGCACAAAATTACCACGGTTTCGGGGTACATATACTATCTTTCCCACCTTACGCGGATAGCCTAAGTCAACGCCCGCCCAGCCGCCTTCTGCCTGCTTGTAATCGAATGAAGTGAACGGGTCACCGTCGAACACATTAGTGTATTCATGCGAACCGTCGTTGTCATAACAACCCGGAGTACCGATGACCTTCCCTTTCAGCCTCACCGAATCATCCGGGCATTCGTACAGGTAAAGCTCACCAATGTTGCAATAGCTGTCCTTGCCACCACGGTAACGGATGTAGCGGTAAGATTTCGTCACTTTGGGATAGACCGTTGTAAACAGGCGGTAAGGGAACTCCTTTATATAATAAAGCGTGTCCGCATCCCGGAAGTCACGCCGGTTGCTTCCCTCTACCACACCACCTACCATGCGGTAGACAAGGTCGCCGAAATGAAGGTTGTATTTACAATACACCTGTACGCGTTCTTCCGCACCCTGCGGTGAATAAAAAGACAGTTCCCCCGTTTGCTTGTCTATGCGGAATGGGTCGGTCAGGATTTCCAGTTGCGTTCCTTTCCCTGTAGCCAGAACCGCTACCACACCACCGTCTACATCCGTAAACGTCACTTCTTTCCCCTTACGGTAAGCTATATCTATCGGGGTCCATCGGAGGTGTTCCGACAGGCAGAGATAAACCGGTTCGTCCTTTCCCACTTCCCGGTACATGTCTTCCACATCGATTGCCAGCCGGTTGGAATGCGCCAGATAAAAGCGCGAGACATCCTTAAACAGCGGAAAGCGGAACGTAGGATAGACCGTCTGCATATCGGCTATCTTCCCTGCCAGCTCCCGGTTCAGGCTGTAAGTCATCCGTGCCACCTTTGCCTTCAATACGTTATGTTTCTTCGAACTGATCCATACTTCCGGCTCGGTAATGTAAGTATCGCCGTTCTTATCTATCGTAAACGCCCAAAAGTGCGAAGCGTTGTTATCGCCCCGCTGCAATGTCCTGTCTATCCCGGCAGGTATCCCCAACGCCCGAAGCAGATACACCACCCCGTCCGTATATTCCCGGCAAGAACCCGATTTCCATTCCACTGCCCTTACACCGATATGGGGACCGCTGGGGAAAAGGGAAGTCCAATTATACTCTTTCTTTCCCCAAATGTCCATAACCGCCTGTGCTGCTGCCAGAGGATCATCGGCATTGGCAGTAGCACGCAGGCTGTCAAGCAGCGGGTTATACTTCCGGTAAACAGCCTCACGCCACTTTTCCAATGGTTCATCACCTATCCGGTAAGGCAAAATGTATTCACAAAAGTCAGTAAAAGAAACATTTTTCCCCCACGGTTGTTCCTGCCACACCTTGAATGCCCAGTCGATATGGCAAACCAAGAAAGCGGAATCCACTTCTTCTATATCACGCTTTCTGACTAATGAAGATTCCGAGAACGCCCCGTCCGCTTGCTTTAACGAATCTACCAACCGCTGCGGCTTATAGTTCCCTTTACTGAACAGTTCAAAATATTTCCGGTATTCCTCCAGTGCCTTCCCGTCCTTATAGCCATGATAAGGCATATTCTCTATCAAGAAACAAGCCGCACGGTATTTCAGCGTGTCGCCCTCGTAATGGCGCAACACTTTTTCTAACTCCTCACGGTTACCGCCTGCCAACTCCAATGCCGAGTCTAATCTGGTTTCGTCACGACACAAAGCCATGCAGATACAAACAGTCCCTATCAAGCACGCAACTAAAAGTTTCCTCATCTTATCATTAATTGGAATAAAGAATATGAATATCCGCATTTTGCCATAGCACACAGATGACACAGAAGTTCACAGAGGAACACAGATTTTTATTTTCTATGCAGACATAGCGCAGCCTGAATTTAATCTGTGTAAATCTGTGCGTTTCTGTGTGCTATTGGCACTTTGCGGACATTCATTATAAAGAATGCCAATCAAACAGAAAAGCGGCAATTATTTATCCGGCCAGCCACCACTCAATTTATATCGACATATCGGATTGTCTTCATTAGGACAAATGCATAAAATCAAACCATCTCCAATATTCAGCACTTTCAAGACTTCGCATATTTTCCTTTCATTGTGCCTTCTTTAATCCTATTCCCAAAATTCTTATTCCGTCATATCAAAATAAAACAGATCCGTATTTCCCTCGGATGTACGGGCAATATAAACTATCCGGTGTAATCCCGCATCTACAAGAAAAGCCTGAGAGTAGTGAGGCAAGGAATAAGTTTTCACATAATCCAAGTTCCAATCTAAAACGACAATACGGGATTTCATCTCTGCAGTCGGAGAAAACGAACGTTCTTCCTCCACCGACTGAGCCATCAAATAAATATAATTTTCATCAGACTGGACATCGGTAAAACAAAGCAGGCTCTCCCCCATAACCGAACTGTTTTCATTGCCTAAAACCGGACATACCTCTTTTTCTCCCAAACGAACACTTTTTTGCAAATTGCCTTGCTCATCATAAAGAAACACTCTATTATAATAAAACATAGCCGATACGATTTCTTTCCGGCTTTCACTGTAAGATATCCGATTCATATTCATCACCGAAAAATCCCTTTCCGGCTCCAACAACGAAGACGGAAAATCAATCCAGTCAAACTGACCGGATGACACATCAAACCGGAAAAACAAACCCATCCCATTATCCATATTGCCATAATACACACTGCCTGCCCGAAATAAATCCGGCGAGCCAATGATTTCCTTCGGCAAAGATATAGCTACAACAGCATTTTCCTGTTTATGCAAACATCTGTGTAAATCTATTTCCTTTATTGATGCCAAATTCACATCATACACTTCCAATTTTCCACCTACATAATCTTCCCCTCCAAAGAAAAAAGGGAACAAAAAGTCTGACGGACCATTCCCATTCATTCCAAAACTTCCTTTTATCTGATAACCGTTACGGTCATAAACATAAAAACAAGGTTCATCATCACGTCCGATAACTATCAGAAAAGAATCACATACACACATCTTATCTGCACGAAGCACCTCCGTAATTCCCGTTGCGTGAACTTGAGGATGAACAACACGAGTCTCAGTCAATATGATTTCCGAGTTCTTTTCAGTACAACTGCTAATGATGACTAATGCCAAGACCATATAACTTACAAGCCTATTCATAATATCAAGTACTTATCAATCTAAAGGTGTGCCAGGACATTATATTTCCCGACATACCTAATACTTATTTTTTAAAAGCAAGTCCCTTTATTATAGGTCGATGTATATCCCCAAACACAAGTTCCGCACTTACACATAAATGCATTTCCAGTTCCACCGGAATAACAGGTTATATGATGCCCAGTCTCATTTCTTGCCAACGCTTCCACATTAGCTAACTCTAAATCTGATAATGTTTCCGTCTTCTGTGACTGGCTATAAGCAGTATAACCTGCCGCTACGGCTACTGCCGCAATAAAACTGAATCTTATAATTTTTTTCATATGCTATAATTGTTAAAAATGTTAGTATTTTATCCGTTACTTTCACCTGCAAAGCCGCAAATCCCCGATTTGCGTATCTTCTGTTTTCTTCTTAACTTTGCATCGGTCTATCCTCCTTTCTATTTTAGGGTTTGACTGGAGTGGAGACATACAAGTTTTCTTCTAAACACTTTCTGTATCGTTTCCATTCCTTTTATACTTCTTGCGGCATTATTTGTGCATTTTATGGATGTTATCATGATTATATAATCAACGATTATTACCAGAATACCTGCCTGCCATCTTTTATCTCGAAAATCCGCTCGTCTTTCCCACGGGTATGATTAATCAGATAAAGCAAGCTGTTTTCCGGAACCGTGTAGACCAAAGAATCCGCAACCGCTTTTTGGCGACCGGCTGAATTCCACCGCCTGCCTTTCCAATACAGCAATTCATACACATCACCTTTACGAATAAAATTATCACGGTTGCGGGGCACATACACAATCTTGGCTATACGATGCGCACTCCCCAAATCCAAGCCTGCCCATCCGCCTTCGGCATACTTATAGTTGAATGAAGTATAAGGATCCCCATCAAACACATTGGTATATTCATGGGAACCGTCCTGTTCGAAGCAACCGGGCGTACCGATAACCTTGCCTCGCAATGCCCAACCACTGTCAGACGCATCATAAAACGCAACTTCCGCAATGTTGCAAAAGCTTCCGTCACCTCCTCTGTAACGCACATACCTATAACTTTTCCGGTTGTCTACCCACAGCGTATTATACACCTTTCGGGTACGTCTTTTACCAAAAACAACGTATCGGTATGTCGAAAACCGACATCATTACTTGCTTCGAATACACCGCCAGGCATACGGAATATGAAAGTCTCGTTATACAGATGATATTTAAAATAAAGAGCAACCGTGTCCTGTTTGTTGCCCGGATTGAAGTAACGCAAGTTTCCCGAAGTTTTCTCCAACAATATCGGGTCGGAACACAGTTCCAGCCCCTGCCCGTCCCAAAAGGCAAGCCGGAAAATGATGTCCCCTTCCACATCATGAAAGCGGATACTGTCTGACTCCATGTGGGTATAAGCGACTGGTATCCAACTGTCTCTGCACGAAAGGCACAGATAAACGATATCGGATGTCGTTTTTTCCGAATACAGCACTTCTTTGGGCAACGTCAATGTGCGGTTCCACCTGCCGGCATATTCAGGTGTCACATCCTTGAACAGCGGATAGCGGAAAGTAGGATATACCTCATCCGACGGTTTATCCAAGTCTTCCATCATCGACGTGTTCAGGCTATAAGTTTCCCGATACACTTTCCCTTTGGGGTTCCATAGCTCAGCGGCGGGACGCAACGGAGGGTTGGGATATTCCACTTCATACGTTTTCCCCTCTTGATCCAGCACGAAATTCCAAAAATGAGGGGCGTTATTGTCTCCCCTCATCACCATGACATCCGTTCCGCACGCGATACCCACCGAACGGCATACATAAATGAACAAGTCTGCCAACTCCTTGCAGCTGCCCGAACGCCACTCTACCACTTTCGGCCCTATATGGGGACCCGTAGGGAATGAACTCGTAAAATAAATCCGCTCTTTTATCAGCGTGTCCAGCAAGACCCGTGCCGCAAACAGCGGGTCGGCAGCCTGCGGCATGCCGCGTATGCTGTCCAGCTTCGGGTTATAACGTTCATAAATCCGTTCCCGCCATTCTTCCGGCACTTCATCGCCTACACGATAAGGAAGAATGTATTCACAAAAGTCCTGAAAGCTCACATTCCGTCCCCAAGGTTGCGCTTTCCATACCCGGTAGGCATGGTCGATGTTTTTCACCAAATAGGCAGAATCGATGACCTCGACATCCCTTCTCCGCTGCAGACTGCCCATAAAAAATTCGCCATCCGCCTTCTTCAACGAGTCTATCAGTTCGCTTGACGTTTTCCGGGTATGCGTAAAGCAGGTGAAATATTTTCTGAACTTTTCCAACTCTTTACCGTCATAATACGTATGATAGGGCATGTTCTCTATCAGAAACCGTGCCGCACGGTATTTCAGCGTGTCATCCTCGTAATGACGCAATACTTTTTCCAGTTCAGCACGGTTCTCGCCTGCCAAACTTAAGGCTGCTTCGAGACGTTGATTGTCATGCGTGCAAGATACAGCACACAAAATGATAAATAAAACCCATATTTTCAAGCACCATCTCATTGCTTTCTTGTTTTTCGTATTATCTTCTCATCTTTTTTAATCAATCTCAATGCCAAACTAAATAGTATTGTCAATATTCAAGTAAAATACGACTAAATATTGATTGGATTTTCCAATAAAATCTACAAAAAACGGCTATATTCAATTAGACTTCAAAGCCACTTCTATAATTTATGCTATATACATTATTTTTAAAATACCACCATTATACTTATCAATTTACATTATCATCTATTGAAAAACGAAGCAATTCTGTTTCACCTTTCTCCGCTATGGCATAAATGATTTTATCCTGATCATCCACACAAAAATTCTTTATTGGATAATCCAATTCAAACTTGAAATCTGGCTTGCCATCCCATTTGATACGATAAATGCTATTCCCTTGAAAAGCTTCCAGTTTTGAATCAGCGAAACTTTTTCCGGAATATAACAAATATATGTAAGAGTCTGTTGCATAAGCCGCTAAAAAAGCCTGTTTACAATGGGCACTTACCGGTGCAGAAAATTCATTTTCATTCTCCTCCGGCCTATATTCCGGATATCCTCCTGCAAAATGATAGGTTTCTTCTATCTTGACACTATCAACCGAATAAATGGAAAATATAGGTGCTGACCGGACTGCATAAACTAATTTATCCAACGAAGGATTCATACATAAAGTACCTTGATAGGCCATGCCACGCAAACGGTTGGATATGGAACGTTCTTGTTGGTCTCGATAAGGATATTCTCCCCAATAGGCAACCGCGCCATGCGGGTCGGTCAAGGTTAACATATTGTTATCATAAAAGCCCATCCCTACAAAAGAATTAAAACGGGTAGCATATACTTTAGTGCTAAGCAAACTGTCTTTCTTCACTAAAGAATATTCTTCAATCCCTCTTTTTATATCATGCAGATTGACTTGAACCAATTCATGCTTAAAACAATCATAAATCCCCAGCAAAGAATCCGAAGGCATTCTGGCTAAAGAAAATACTTGCAAGAATTCATTTCCCCCCTGACCTTTCCGGCCAAATGACCATATTCTGCCGTCTTCATGACGCAAATCAATCATTGTAAAAAGAGAATCTGCTATATTATCATAAATCACAAGATTTGAATCCACACAATGCATCAAAAAAGGCTGCCCTAACATAAGCCTTTCCGTAAACAATTGCCGACCTTTTAATTGTTTTACAACAAATGACTTATCAAACTCTTGCATCGACACATCATCTTGCTGCTGACAAGCAGTGATTAAAAATATTTCAACAACTAATGCTACTATTACAAATCTTAATTTAACCATAATTTTCATCTTTTAATTAAGGGACTTTCTGCAAACTTGCTCGTTCTATAGAAAGTCCCACTATTCACTACATCCTATGAATAATGAATGTAACGATCACCTATACAACCGCCCCAACCCCAAAATTTACAAAAATCAAGGGTTTGCGTAAAACAACCACTACAATCATTCCCTACTTCATAAGAAGCCAAAGCTTCCACATTATCCAATGCTATGTCTGACAAAAAAACACGTTGCGACATAAATGATTGATAAATGCCAAATCCACCACAAATAAACATTATCAATCCAATATCATTTCAATTTCGTCTTTGCTTTGAGCGAAGCAGAAAGAAATACTCATCAGCACACACAATAATGTAATCAGTTTTGTTTTCATAATCTTTTTTGTTTTTCGTTTCCGCAAAATTCTAAAAAAGCATGAAAACAAGCAATTTTTTGACGTTACAATTTCCGTTACAGCGTTACAACGAGCGTTACACCTACTCTGTATCTTGCTGGTTATTAGTGAAATGAAAGAAAAATCCGAATATCTCTTTTGATAGTTTCTCTTTCAGGCGGTGCTTGCAGGTACGCAGGGCGTTCTCCTTACGTCCGGTGCACGAGGCTATCAGGCTGGTAGGATAATCCATGAAAGAAAGCAGGCAAAACAGCAAATCGGCTTCGGTGATTTGGGGATATTCCACTTGCAGCCGTTTCACTGGTTCATCAAACAAGGCAAGGGTTTCTTTTTGGAATGCTTCCTGTTCTTTTTTCGAGAAAGGTTTGCCGTTGCCTTTCTGTATGGCATGGATTCGCTTTTGCCATGCCGTTTGTTGAAACTGCCCGATAAGTGTTTGCGTTTCTATGGCTGCTATCTCTTGGCGCATCGTTTTCCATGCTTCAGGGTTCCGCCGGTTCTGTTCAGCTACATATTCTTTGATTGCCGCCAATCGGTCTGTGACTAACTGTTTCTCTAATAGCAAGTAGCGGCGTTCCCGATGCTTGATGAAAAGGAAAATGCCGATGCCGCATAACAGAAGCGTGATGAAGATACCTACACATAAGTAAATGGTGTTTTCACGTCGGTTAGCCTCCGCCTTTTGGCGGCTCATTTGTTGCAGATATTGTTCGGTCAGTCTCCCTATTTTATCGGTTTGCCGCAAGGCATAAAGCGAATCTTTATAAATATGGAAAGAATCGACATAGACGAAAGCCAAAGCCGGGTGTTCTTTCCGATGCAACTGTAACAGATTATAAAATGCCATAGTCCGGGTGATGATTTGCGGATCTTTTGTTGCTTTGAGGAAATAGAAAGAAGCCGAATCGACATTACCTTCTTCTTTGAAAAGCATAGCCTTGTTGTAAAAATCATTGCCGTAAGTATCAACTATTTCCTGCAGGTAAACTTTAGCCTGTTGGCGATTGCCGGTCAAACGGGCATGCAGGCACAATTGCCTGATGATATACCTTTCGTAGGATTTATTTTCTAATTGGCGGGCGAACGAAATGGCTTCCTGATAATAATGGTAAGCACTGTCGTATCGATTCAGCAACATAAAAATATCTCCCAAGCTGTACGCGGTGATGTAACAATCCAACGTATCAGAATGTGTGTCTACATACTTCTGCATTTCCCGGTAATGTAACAAGGCTTGTGAGTAGCAGTCAGTTTTGTGATATAAGTACCCCAAGTCGTAGTTCACCAACATCCGTGTACGGTCTTGTGCCTGTGGGGGCAGTGCGGCAAGTGCCTGCAGATTAACCTTCAGGGCAAGGGTGTCGTTGCCTTGCTGCTGGTAGATGCGTCCCAAGAGGAAATAGCTTTTGGCAAGCGGGATGCCGGGAGCCTCCTTACTATAATAATCCAGAGCGATCCGTATCAACGAATCGTTCATTCCTATCCGGCCCTGTTTGTTCAGGGCTTCGGTATAGAGCAAGGCATAGCCTGCCCGCGCCTTTCCTTGTAAACGGTCGGGGCGGACTATCTGCCCGAGCAGGTCCATTACCGAATCAGGTTGTGCGGTATGTAGGGAGGCCTCCTGCAGCAAAGCCAGATCGTTCTTGCTCCCTTGGCGGCAGGAACCAAGCAACAGCAGGCAGAGGCAAATCTGCATCATGTGTTTCATGCCGACAAAGATACACATTTTTTCAGAAGCAGCCATACTGTGTACGGGATGTATTTGTGCACTTGAAAATCAAACGCAAAGACGCAAAGGCGCAAAGATTTTATATTTAGAGAGGGCAAAGAACACAGAGAGTGGCATCGGTTCGTTAGTTTTCATAGTCCTACATAATTAATCCTCTACTCTATTTTATTTAACCGATATAAATTGCCGTCCATGCGTTCTGTAACGCTTATTACCTTATATAATTCAAGTTTCGCAAGTTAATAGAAACCTTCTTCTTGGGATATAAAAGGGGCACAGGGATTTCCGCATATCGCAGAAAATGAGTAATTTTATAGTTGCAAATCAAAACATTACTCAGCCCTATGCCCTTGCACAAAGTTACAGACTTTCTTTCAGAAATCAGCGCATTTTTTAGAAAAAATGACGCGCATAAAGCGATGTATTCCATACTGGACGTTATCAAATGGTTAAGAATGAATGAATCCACCTTGTTCGGCATGAAGAGCAAGTGCAACAATGTGTATCCGTTGTTGCAGGTGTTCCAGGCTTTGCTGTTGTACCCGTGTTTCATGGTCCGTAACCCTTATCGTTTCACCGGGTCTTCCTTAAGCGGCTTGCTGGGATGCAAGAAAGACGTGTTCTACCGTTTCATGAGTAATCCCAAGATAAACTGGCGGAAGTCCGTCTATCACCTCACCCTCCAGCTTTGGTCGAAGATCAGACTCCGCTCCGGGCGCAAGGAAGGCACGGTCTGTCTGATAGTCGATGACACGGACTATCCCAAGACGGGACGGCGCATGGAGAACATCGGCAGGGTGTTTTCCCATGTCCATCACAGGTGCATCCTCGGTTTCAAGGCATTGTTCCTTGCCGTCACGGACGGGACAACCCAAATGCTTCTGGATTTTGCACTGCTGGGTGAAAAAGGAAAGGATGGAAAGTTCGGGATGTCCGATGAAGAGCTCGCAAGACGTTTCACCAAAGGACGTGACAGCGGCGACGCCTTGCAGGAGCGTATCGGTGAATACACGGCAAAGAAAACCGACCTGATGATTGCCATGATAAGACGCGCCATCCGCAAAGGGGTCAGGTTCAGGTATGTGCTGGCAGACAGCTGGTTCGCCTGCAAGGATGTCATCCGGTTCATCCGCTCCCGCCACGTCAGGTGCGATTACCTGGGCATGATCAAGGTGGGAGAAAACAGCAGGACAAAATACTGTCTGGACGGGAAGCCTTATACCGCGCCGGCCTTGATCAGGCACCTTAACAGGCAAGGCAGGCGGAAGTACAGCAGGAGACTGCGTTGCTATTACATCGTGGCGGACGTGACCTTTGCGGATACCAAGGTACGCCTGTACTTTGTCAGGAGAAGCAAACGGGGCGCATGGAACGGCCTGATGACCACGGACATACGGCTTGAGTTCCTTGAAGCGTACCGGATTTATGCCCAAAGGTGGTCTTTGGAAGTCGTGTTCAAGGAAGCGAAGGGGCTGTTGGGGCTGGGCAAATGCCAGGCCGGCAACTTCGCCTCGCAAATCGCGGCGACATCCCTGACGGCTTTGCAATACAACATCCTTTCCTTAGTGAAGAGGTTTGCAGCCTACGAGACCATGGGAAAGCTCTTTGAAGACGTAACCAAGGATTCTTTGGAACTGTCCGTTGCGGAAAGGATATGGGGCGTCATGCAAGAACTGGTCATTGCGGTTGCGGAACTCTTCGGATTGACTGATGAAGATATCTATCAGGCTATCATCAACAGGGAGGAAGATATGAAACATATTTGCGACATTTATAGATTAAAAGCTGCAAGTTGAACTTGCGAAACTTGAATTATATAATTGCATAGAGCAGTCTCCCTCTACCAAAAAATCAAAGGCAGAACGGGGCAAGGACAAGGTATCCGCACCCGACTCCTTTAACCATCCGGATGTCGCTCCACAGGTGATGACCAACAGTGAATCCGCTTTGCCAGACAACAGACTTTCTTTTTCCGCCGAACCGTCTTCGACAAACAAAAAGTAAGCATACCGCTTCCTGTCATACAAGAAATCAATCTTAGAGTATCGGAAACCGAGCGCATCCTCATTTATCATGCGCTTTTTCGCTAATTCTATCCACACATTGGCAATATAGCCGCTGATGCGGCTCTTATTCGCAACAACAGCCAATGCCGCCAACACTACCAATACGTACCAAACAATTCTTTTTTTCATCGTTTCTATTTATAAAAAACTAAAAATCATTTCAGAGAAATGCTGACCAACCGATAGCCATTTTCTTCATCCAAGGCCATTGCATAAACCACATTCCGTACTTCATCCACACATAAACGAGCCAAACGCCTGTCTGTACGTATTCGTTTTACAGCCTTTCCTTGCCAGTCAAATACAACGATTGAATAAGGCTCCAATGCATCCCCTTTCTCGTGCAACAATGCATAAACAAATCCATTGGTCACATAAACATCTTCAAATCCCAACTGAGTATTTTCATTGCCAACGACAAATACCGGTACGGCTCCTTCAGCCTGTCCATAGACAGGCTCATAGATACACAAGGTAGTATCCGCTAGCAATTCCAAATCTGACCGCACACTAAAATACTCCAATATGCCGCCAATATAAGTAGCATTCAACATTTTAGCATAATCAGGCTTAAAAAGGGTACGTGTATCACTGCTGAATACAGACCAGATTTCTTCTTCTTTGCCGGCTACGTATTCGGTCGGGAAATTGCCATATACAGATTTTATGTCATGTTTGGCCAAATCAAATCTGCCATAACGTAACTGGGGCTGATTGGCTTTCACTAAAAACACACTGTCTTTTACAGGAAGCATATCATATAATACAAAAGGCGTTTCGGATGACGGAAGCATACCATAATCTACCTTATATTCCTGAAAATGCAATTTGCTTATTAAATCTGTATCTAAATGATATACCACTATTTTACGTGAAACGCCATCGTAAACATATAAGACATTTCTACGGACAGACAAATGAAATTGATTGGCTGATAAAAGCTCGCCCGGACCTTGACCTTTATGTGCAAACCGACCGACAGGTTTTCCTGACTGCGTATAGACATGAAAATAATAATCATCCATATCATCCAATACGACAAGACAAGAATCCGTATAGTCCATTTGCAGAGGGAAACGCCACAGAGAAGAATCGTTCAGCGTATGCACCTGCATGTCATAAACACTATCTATACTAATCCCATTAGAATAATAGACAGATTTGCTTTGTTCGGCACACCCTGCCAACAGACCAAGTGCCAACAAAGGTAAACAAAATAATAGGTTCTTCATATTCGCCTGATGTTTCTACTTGATTGAAACTACAATAGAAGAATGTGCTATCATGTAAAAACACTGCAATACAATATAGTTACAAGCATTCACATTTCAGCACATTCAAGATATTACATAATCTCCCTATAAGGAACAAGAATGACTTCCGGTCAACGTTCCTTTAGAAGGTCTTATTTCAGTACCACACAACCCACATTTTGCCCCACATTTATTTACGCTCCCTTTACACGACCAAGTTGTGTGTGTCCCACTTTCATTACCAGCCAACGCTTCCACGTTGGCCAAAGCCAAGTCGGACAACATCGCTTCTTTATCCTGTGCTTGGTAAGCCGTTACACCGGCTGCTACAGCCAAAGCGGCTGCAAATGCCAGCTTCATAAGCTTCTTTTTCATAATTGCTAAAATTTAATGTTATTCTTACTTTGTTTGTTCATTCACTCCGTTCATTCACTCCTGCAAAGCCGCAAATCCACGGTTTGCGTATCTTCTGTTTTCTTCGTAACTTTGCTTCGGTTTAACCTCCTTTCGTTTTAGGGTTTGACTGGAGTGGGAACATATAAAGCTGTCTTCCAAATGAACTCTTTATCGTTTCCACTCCTTATTCTATATTAATACCATTACTTTTGCATACATACACGTTAACATATCCGGCGGGTATCCCCGCCCTTACATTGATTGTTGCAACAATCTTGTTCTAATTTATAAATTTCTATCAACACACTTTACTTATTTCATGCGGTACACACAAAGCGACACCGCATCGCCATCCGTATCGTCAACCGAATAAGTCACCAGACAACCGGGTATATCAGCCGATACCGGATGACCTAAATAGTCCATGCCTACAGACGAAACGTCCAGATTCTTGTAACAAGTCATCACACCGGTACGTTTATCATACAACGAATAGACGGCACGAGGGTCACCGTGCTGCTCCGTCCATATACCGAATATAAAACGAGGGGAACAAGCATAAATCAGGCAAGACCAATAAGAGGACGACACATCCATGCTGTTTTCTACCCCACCAAAAGAACGGGTGCTCTTCTGCAAAGGGTTGACCTGCAGTTCCACGCTGACCGAATCGGCTGTGCAATCATAATGCAGGTAACGGTCGGTGGCGGGACACGAAATGCCTATAACCTGAGAAGAGACGGGATAAAGCCTATCCCAAAAAGCGGAGACCACCGGGTACTTTTCCTTGTATTCCAACAGCACCTTACGCAACCTCCCGTCGGCAGACATCAGCCAAAGACCACACGGGCCGTTGTATATGAAATCTGGAGTAAAGCAGAGGAAACTGCCGTCGGGAAGCAAGGCGATGTTGTTTGCCATGTATTCCGTACGGATTGTACGGAGGAAATCACCCGCAAACGTATAGACATGGATTGCACCCTTTATTTTATCATACACATACAAGGATTCGGAATGCCTGTCAACCATCAGGCGGGTCACCGTAGAATATTCACCGGGACCTTGTCCCCGCCGGTAAATCTTATTGAGGAAAGTGCCTCCTTCTGTAAAATGGTAAATGCTCATCTGAAGCTGGTCGTAAACGAACAGGCAGCTGTCTGCAGTGCAGACCTGGACAGGTCTGCCTATCACTTCACCCTCCGGCAAGTCCAAATGAATTTGCCGCCTGGACGATACAAAAGCAGATAAAGGAAGACTGTCTTCCGCTACCGAAAAATCAATGTCGACCGATGCCTTACACACCCCGTCTTCCATTCGGGAAGAACGGGAACAGGCACAAAGCAGGAACAAGAATATCACATATACATACTTCATCTTTAAACAATATTATGTTGACATGGAGATTACAGGACACATAACCGCACGGAAAGGTCATGCATCCTGATACGCCATTTTTACGAAACACACCATCAAGGGCAAACATCTGTTGCCGAACAAGCACTATACTTATTCCCTGTATATTTACAGCAAGGTATTTCCGTATACATATTAAATTCAGGAATATACAACTTGTAGGTAGAAGCCGCATACCCCTTTTTAAACACTTCATCATCGTTATCATTCCCATGGTCACCTCCTGTATTCTCACCTCCAGCCAACGCTTCCACGTTAGCCAAAACCAAATCAGATAATGTTTCCTTATCCTGTGCATGGTAAGCCGTCACACCGGCTGCTACAGCCAAAGCGGCTGCAAATGCCAGCTTCATAAGCTTCTTTTTCATAATTGCTATACTTTAATGTTATTCTTACTTTGTTTGTTCATTCACTCCGTTCATTCACTCCTGCGAAGCCGCAAATCCCCGATTTGCGTATCTCCTGTTTTCTTCGTAACTTTGCTTCGGTTTAACCTCCTTTCGTTTTAGGGTTTGACTGGAGTGGGAACATATAAAGCTGTCTTCCAAATGAACTCTGTACCGTTTCCACTCCTTATCCTATATGAATACCATTACCTTTGCATACATACACGTTGACGTATCCGGGCGGGCAAACCCCGCCCCTACATTGATATGTTGCAACAATCTTATTGACAATCTCAATGCCGCACGGGTATCACCAAAGGGGCATTGCCCGTGTTCTTCAGCGTCACTTTCCGTTCTTTCTTCTTCCCCATCGGGAAAGAACCGAACTGCACTTCCCGTTCGCTTAAAAAAGCAGTGGTCTGCTTCGCATCCGTAGATGCGGAACGCTTGCCGATGACTATATTCAAGTAGAACTCTTTCACCAACGGATTGTGGACCGAACACTTCATCATCGTTACCTCGGTTTGCGAATCTCCTATATTACTTTGCATCGGGTCCGTTATTCTTTATCAAAAGATTTGAAAGAAAACCTTATTAACAAAGGATTGTCATCTTCCAATCTGCCGCATCGGCGAATCAAATCATGCAGCATCCCCTTTTCTTGAAAAAAGAAAGGATAAAGTATACCATAAAAAGACTCATCGGAAGCGTTTACAACCACTAAGGGAGAATCTTGGTCTTGTTTTCCTGAATATATCCTTTTCATACGCTTGTCTATACAGATATTATACAGTGATAAATCGGGAGACACAGTACTTATAAACAGGTGACTCCCCGTTTCATAAGTGGATAACAAGCATTTAAAATAAGGCTTACTATCCACCGAAGAAAGTTCTGTGGCAGTCTGTGGTATCAAGCTGGAAGGTAATGTCCATTTGCCAAAATCGAAAGCGTATTTCTTCTGTAATTCGTCTCCCACAAGTCGGTCTATCCGGAAATGACCGTAATCGGACAGGCAATTCACTTCTCCTTCCGAATCATAAAAGAACTTTTGAGTGACAAAAGGGAAGCCTTCACGTTTCTTTATGCCGACCATACGGTTATCCGTATAAACATATAAACTATAATCTTGACCAGCCGACCAAAAATAGAAACAATCCTTAGTAGGATTCACAAATTGATAAAAATCGGATGCCATACTGTCTTCAAAAGTCAAACGATATTGATAACGGCCTGTTTCCATATCATAAGCCAATACCGACGCATTGTCTAATATCAAAAGGCTTTTCTTGTCATAACTGAGTGTCATGTCCTTAATGACAGTATATTCCCCTTCACCGCCGCCTAAGGCATCTATTTGGTATAAAAAAGCGCCATGGGAATTAAAGACGAATATCGACTTTTGCTTATCGTCATGGTAAACGATGTAATTGCTTGTTACGATACATTTACGCGCATAACTCAACAACAGGCTATCCGTTGTTTCCAACGGTATGGCCTCTTCCACTTGGACAAGCGAATTCCAATCGAATACAGAATCCTCACGATAATCAATGGCATAAGTATCCCTGTCTGACTCAAAGCGAGAGGTACACGAACCTAACAACAATACTAAAACAAGCCCCATCCATTTCATAAAATACGATATTACTGTTTTGTTTGTAAGCTTCTGCCATCCTTCAAACGAAAGGACAAAAACCTACAAACTTTAGAATCTGACAATCAACAATCTGAAGCAAAACATTCGTCCGGTCCTCCAGGTTTACAACTTACCCATTTCTTATAAGAAACCGGATCCGGACAATTACCTGTTGTTTTGGTAAATCCACCGCTTAATTCACCACCTGCCAACGCTTCCACGTTGGCCAAAGCCAAGTCAGACATCACTTCTTTATCTTGAGCTTGGTAAGCCGTAACTCCAGCTACTACAGCCAAAGCGGCTGCAAATGTTATTTTCAAAAATCTTGATTTCATTTTTTTCTTGTTTTAATTGATTATTACTTTATTTGTTTTTTACCTGCGAAGCCGCAAATCCCCGATTTGCGTATCTTCTGTTTTCTTCGTAACTTTGCTTCGGTTTAACCTCCTTTCTGTTTAGGGTTTGACCGGAGTGGAGACATACAAGTTGTCTTCCAAACACGTGTTGTATCGTTTCCACTCCTTATTCTATATTAATACCATTACCTTTACATACATACACATTGACGTATCTGGGCGGGCAAACCCTACCCCTACATTGATACGTTGCAACAATCTTACTGACAATCCCGATGCCGCACGGGTAATTGTCAATTGTCCATTGTCAATTGTCTATTGTCTACCGCTTCTCCTGAAACATGTATGCGCAACGGGGCATCCGCCGTATTGCAATACACGTCTACTGTCTTATGGAAATGGCCTGCCTCGTCCGCTTCGTAAACAATCAGCAATGCCGTCTCTTCGCCCGGACGAAGCGGACGCTGGCTGTATTCCACACGCGTGCAGCCGCACGAAGTGTCTACGCCGTGTATCACCAAAGGTACTTCGCCCGTGTTCTTCAGCATCACCTGCCGTTCCTGACGCTCCGACATCGGGAAGGAGCCGAACTGCACTTCCCGTTCGCTTAAAGAGGCTGTGGTCTGCTTCGCATCCGTAGACGCGGGACGCTTGCCGCCAACGATGTTCAGGTAGAGTTCCTTCACCAGCGGATTGTGAACCGGATTGCCTATCGCTATCACCCGGTTGTCCTTGTCGAGCAAGAAAGTCTGCAGAGCCATCTCCGAGGGGAAATGGTTCAGGTGATTGAACGCATCCTCACGGTCGAAGCACACCGGATGGGTGAAACCATCACGACGGGTAAGGTAAGACAGTTCGCGCACGTCCTTCGGGTGGAAAAAGAATACATATTCCAGCCGCCCTTTGCCGAACAGCGAATCAGTCTCCGCCATCAGCTGTTTCCACTTGGGCAACTGCAGCTTGCAACTGGCGCAGCCGATGGAGTCGACATACGTCACAATCCGGTAAGGAGCATCCTGCCACCGGAATGACACCGTGTCCCTGCCTTGCACCGTAAACACCGCTTGCGCAGGAAAGGTGATTTCCTTACCCTCCCATTCCTCCACCAAACGCATCAGGCGTTGCTTGTCGGAATCTTGGCAAGCTGCCAGCAAACATAGCATCAACAGCCATACACCTATTTTCTTCATAACTTTGGCAACATTAGGCTACAAACGGAAGGTGCCGGTATAAACGGTTCCGTCCATTTCTATCCGCAACTGATACGTACCTGCAGGCATACCGCTTAGGTCAATCATCATGCCTTGCACATGAAAATAGGCCTGTTGGTAGACTATCCTTCCGTTCAACTGGTTTTGGACGGAAATCACCGCTTCTTTGCTTTCGGGCAGCGAAACAGATAGCCACGGTTGATGAAGGAACGCACGAGGCTCTTCCATTAATGAACTGGGAACAACATTACCCTCTTGCTTTATTACTTTTATCATTTCAATTTCGTCTTTGCTTTGAGCGAAGCAGAAAGAAATACTCATCAGCACACACAATAATGTAATCAGTTTTGTTTTCATAATCTTTTTTGTTTTTCGTTTCCGCAAAATTCTAAAAAAGCATGAAAACAAGCAATTTTTTGACGTTACAATTTCCGTTACAGCGTTACAACGAGCGTTACACCTACTCTGTATCTTGCTGGTTATTAGTGAAATGAAAGAAAAATCCGAATATCTCTTTTGATAGTTTCTCTTTCAGGCGGTGCTTGCAGGTACGCAGGGCGTTCTCCTTACGTCCGGTGCACGAGGCTATCAGGCTGGTAGGATAATCCATGAAAGAAAGCAGGCAAAACAGCAAATCGGCTTCGGTGATTTGGGGATATTCCACTTGCAGCCGTTTCACTGGTTCATCAAACAAGGCAAGGGTTTCTTTTTGGAATGCTTCCTGTTCTTTTTTCGAGAAAGGTTTGCCGTTGCCTTTCTGTATGGCATGGATTCGCTTTTGCCATGCCGTTTGTTGAAACTGCCCGATAAGTGTTTGCATTTCTATGGCTGCTATCTCTTGGTACATCGCACTCCATTCTTCAGGGTTCCGCCGGTTCTGTTCAGCCACATATTCCTTGATAGCGGCCAATCGGTTTGCGACCAGTTGTTTCTCTAATAGCAGGTAGCGGCGCTTCTTGCGCTGCACAAAGAAGAAAACGCCGGTACCGCACAGCAACAGCGTAATACCGATGCCGCCCCACAGGCAGATGGCGTTTTCACGCCGGTCAGCTTCCTCCTTTTGACGGTCTACCTCTTGCCGATACGCTGCGGTCAGTCTTTCTATCTTGTCCGTTTGCCGCAAGGCGTAAAGCGAATCTTTATAAATATGGAAAGAATCTACATAAACGCAAGCCCAATCGGGATGTGCTTTCCGGTGTAATTGGAACAGGTGATAAAACGACATGGCACGGGTAATGATTTGGGAATTTTTTGTTGCTTTGAGGAAATAGAAAGAAGCCGAATCTGCATTTCCTTCTTCTTTGAAAAGCACCGCTTTGTTGTAAAAATCATTGCCGTAAGTATCAACTATTTCCTGCAGGTAAGCTTTAGCCTGTTGGCGATTACCAGTCAAACGGGCATGCAGGCACAATTGCCTGATGATATACCTTTCGTAGGATTCATTTTCTAATTGGCGGGCGAACGAAATGGCTTCCTGATAATAATGGTAAGCACTGTCGTATCGATTCAGCAGCATAAAGATGTCTCCCATACTATATGCGGCGATGTAGCAATCCGTCGTATCGGGATGTGCGTCTACATACTTCTGCATTTCCCGATAGTGCAAAAGGGCTTGCCGGTAGAAACCTTTTTGATGGTAAAGATAACCCAAGTCGTAGTTCACCAACATCCGTGTACGGTCTTGCGTTTGTGAGGGCAAAGCGGCAAGTGCCTGCAGGTTGACCTTCAGGGCAAGGGTGTCGTTGCCTTGCTGCTGGCAGATGCGCCCCAAGAGGAAATAGCTTTTGGCAAGCGGAATGCCGGGAGCCTGTTTGCTGTAATAGCCGAGGGCGAGCTTTATCAGCGAATCGTCCGTGCCTATCCGGTCCTGCTTGTTCAGGGCTTCGGTATAGAGCAAGGCATAGTCTGCCCGCGCCTTTCCTTGCAAACAGTCGGGGCGGACTATCTGCCCGAGCAGGTCCATTACCGAATCAGGTTGTGCGGTATGTAGGGAGGCCTCCTGCAGCAAAGCCAGATCGTTCTTGCTCCCTTGGCGGCAGGAACCAAGCAACAGCAGGCAGAGGCTAAGCAGCATTACGTGTTTCATGCCCGCAAATATATGAATTTTCTTCATGACATCCCATACCGGCCAGACAAATATCTTCTACAAATTTTACCTGAAATCTCATTTTAGGTTCAGTTTAGATTCCGTTTATTTTTCTCCTTGTTACATCGTCCATGCAGCCAGGTGCCAAAAACGTTACAATTCGTACATGAATGTTACATACGGGCTATTTTTCACTCGATACGCTTCCATACCCGCCTCCAGTCTACCGAACCCGTATATGGATCGACCGACTTCCATATACGCGTAGCCTTGCCTACGAGGTAAGGTTCGGGAAGCAGCCCCCAATAACGCGAGTCTTGCGAGTTAAAACAATTGTCACCGCCCATAAAATAATAATTCTCGCGGAAACGGTAACCCGTTATCCGTTTGCCCTCCAAATAGAAGCCATCGTCCTTTTGCACCAACTTTCTCCGCTGTTCCCATTCTATCAAGTTCCTGTAAAACAGGTAATGGTTCCGGGTCATCTCTATCGAATCGCCACGCGCGGGAACATACAAGGGGCCGAAGTTGCAGACGTTCCACCCCAACGTAGAGTCATGCGGAAACGTATAGTAGCAATGCTGGCGTATCATCTCCTTCCTGCCAGACTTTTTGGACAACAGCCGTGAAAGCCGTTCCTGTGCATCCGTGTTCCCCACCGGAACATCTGTTCCACGCACCAGGTAACGTGCATCCCTTATCTCCACCGTATCGCCAGGCTCGCCGATGCAACGCTTCACGTAATACAGCATGACATCAAACCCGATGCTGTCCCAACGTTCGGGGTAAGGGAAATTGAATACCAGCACTTCCCCACGGCGGAACTCTTCCAAGCCGGGCAATCTCCGTATCTCAAACGGACGGTGTTCAGCCGCATCCCATACATCGAATATCCGTGCCCCTTTCAGCGGTTTGTCCACCAGCACATAGTCGCCCGGACGCAACACAGGCACCATCGAATCGGAAGGGATGGAAAACGAGGCAAACAGGAACACCTGACCTGCGATGCGCAACACAATCCATGCCGCATACAGGCATACCGCCACTGCACATACCTTATACGCCAAGCAGAACACCTTTTTCCTGATTATCCGTATCCGTTTCATTCGCTCTATTGATTTACGTAAACTTTAACAGCCCAACCAAACACGTTACAAGCTTATTCCCGTTCTCATATCCTAATTATGAATATCCGCACCCCCTTACAGTTATTAGGTGAAATACGAATATTCAATATTTCTAATTCTCAACTGACTCAATAAAAGAAATGATTTCCTTCTTATCCGAAGTGCCAGGCAATATATAATTTCTTATCGTATTCAAAGAATCCATCAAAATCATGATAGGAGTCGGAATATATTTCAATTCTTTTCGAATCAAATCCTTTGAATCTGCATATACATATTCATAATAAGCATTACGCTTTTGGTAAAAAGAAGAACTGCCCACCGTTGAAATAACTGCAACTTTCCTTTCATGATAAAGAGAATCTATTTCTTTCGTCACAGAAAAACCTAAATCGACACAATTACCGCAATCGTAATAATTAAACACAAAAACGACCCCATACTTTCTATCGGATACAATGGAATCAATAGACGTAATTCTCCTTCCTATCAAATCATATTCATCCTTCTGTATGTTGACTTCCCTTTGTGGCTTATTTTTCTCATTACTGCATCCGAACAAAAAAGGCAGCAATAGCAATACGATAAAAACCTTATCTTTCAGCATCATCACGCAATTTAAATTTTTCAATGGTTGTTTCGTCCACTTCTTGTGCCGCAAACAGATAAGTATCTGAAACACAAAAAGAAGAATAAATATCATGCGGAAGCATATAAGTAGAAACCAACTTCATATCTTCGTCTACAGACAAATCCAAGATTGTATTTACCTTGTACTCGTTTTGGTCTGTACGCGATGAACATAACAGATACAAATGACCATCGGCAAGATAAGCGTCACGAATATAGATGTAAACTGATTTCTCGCGGTTAGCCTGTTTCTCGGATATTTCCATAGCTGCCTTTATGACAGGAATAGATGAAATATCAAACCTCCGGACATATCTCCCGTCAAAGGTATATTGGTCTATATAAGGATAACAATCCGATACCGAGAAAATTCCTTTTCCTTCGGCATAAAGAATATGTTTCCGATTGGATATAACCGTCTTAAATGCTGTCTTTTCCTGTACCACTTCCCCTTTGGGGACTTGCCGGTCAGGATGACGTGTATCAATAAGCAAGAAACTGGTTGAATCAGTATTTGCCGACAAGTATATCAACGAATCACGAAGGCTGAAACGATTCTCATTCGCATTCGAAAGCAAGAAATCGCCGCAGAACGATCCACCATAAAATTTCTTCATAGACTTGGTACCGAAATCCACTACATACACTGTATCATACTGCACATTGAACGTAAAAGGCCAGGTCGTTTCATAAGGCGCTGCCCCATGATGAGTGACATATTCCATCCGTTGCAAGTCATCACTTAACACGACGATGTCCCCCCGCTTTTTGTCTAATACATAAACATTGCCCTTGTCATAAACCATACAAGTTATGTCAGAGAAAAAACTGGAATCCGGATAGGTTTCGATTTGACTCTCAATCTTACAATATGTCAAGTCACTTTGACGCTTGTTCTTTTGACAAGAAACAAGACACAAAAGTATTAAAATCAAAAATAACGCCCTATTCATATTCAGCAAAATGTTTTATTTCCATCACATTCAACATAAGCGCCTCTCGTCCAATCAATCCCCCGACTACATCTTTGACCACTGCAAGACACTGAACCGCCTAAAGGAAGCCCGCAGTCCACAGTTGCTGTACATGAATAGTTGCCGCTACCTCCATTTTCCGGTTGTGCCAATGCTTCTACGTTAGTCAATATAAACTCTGTCATATAAACCTTCTTATCTAACGCAATATACATATTGTAACCTGCCGTTATGGCTACCACTGCGATAAACGTAATTAAAAAAATAAGTTTTTTCATCTTTTATTCGTTTTTTAATGATTAATATTCTGTTTGATTTCTTCTTTGTGAAGCCGCAAATCCCCGATTTGCTTGTCTCCTGTTTTTCTTTTAAATTCGCCATAATGGTAATAGCTACTAATGAATATTTTCTGTTTTCACATATTGAATAATTTGCTCTTTAAACATATTGTCTTTCATGTCACCGGCAAACAAAACCTTTTTCCCATCTAAGAGAAAAGTCCGAACCACATTATCATCAAGTATTTTGTTCCTTGTCCTGAATTTCCTATAAAAATCAAAATAGAAAGGATATTGAAGCAACACCGTATTAAATATGGAATCTTTATAAGAACTGTAACCTACTATTTCAAAAGATATATGACGGTCTGTCAATGCGTGAATAAAAGATTCATTATCCAATATTTCGTATATGCAAGAAGTACAGGTTATATCCATTGTATGAAGCAACTTATACCTACTCTGATTTGCCAATTGACGATTCACCAAATCAGAATCAGGAAAATAAACCAATTCTTTCCCAATATACATGGAACAGATTTTCTCATTAAAAGAAGACCGATGAGAGCAAGAGCAAAAACATCCCAAAATGATAAGCGACAATATATATTTTCTCATTTTCTACCTTTTTTATATTGCGAATGGATAATACCCTACTTCATACTCCCCTGTATCAGGATTACGGGAAATGGCATAAATACGGTTCTGTTTCCGTTCTACACACATAAAAACATTCAACCGATCAGTTTCCAGACATTTCACCTTTTCACCTTTTGTCGTCAAAATGAAAATATGCGAAGCGAGAAAGGTCTCTTCCGGATATTCTTTCAAGGTACGACCGGAAAACAACAGATAAACGAAGTCATTATCCAAATCGGCAGAACTGACTCCGCATGGCGTATTCTCCGTAACAACATCCTCGGCATGTTCTATCGGCATGTATTCGACAAAACGTTGTTTCCACGCATCCCCTGAACGGGCATACAGTTCATAATAATAACCGGTTGGAGAATGATAAAGCAACAGGTTACGGTCTGCATTTATCTGCAAAACCCCTTGAAACAAATAAAATGGAGAACTGCTCATTGTTAGGTCTTTCGGGTAATTTCCCCAATAGGTCACCGTATCTTTTCCGATGCAATAATATTTACCTTGATTACTGTCGCCAAGGCCGATATAAGTGCTGTCCTCCAAATAATAACAATACTGCAATCCTTTTGCTTTTTGAACTGCCAATTCATTATAAAAAAATGAATGCACAGGTATAAACGAACGGCTTTTCAAAATACTGTCTACGTTATATATCAAGACTTTCCCGTTTGACATATCAATCACCTGAAACTCTTTTTCATTAATCTTATCCGTAAACTGTCCGTATAAAACCTCATCCGGACCTGTCCCTTTCTTACCGCCGGAAATCTGCACATCAGGCGAACTGATAGAAAATAGCGTGTAAGTATTTCCTTCTACCGGATCGTGTACCAACAATAAGGAATCAAACACTTCTATTGCGGTTGGTTTAAATAGAAAATCACTTTCAACTGGATGAAAACTGACTTGCTCTACCGTACGGAAACCATACTTCGACATAGGGGATTCTTCCCGCCCGCAACTGAACAAAAACAATAAAGCCAATAATATAACTGAAATCCTCATAACTGAAAATATTTATATTAAATAAGAAGCAGCGCACTTTAGATGATACCTAAATGCACTACTTCAACAAATGCCGCTTATAAAGTGTTAGTCTTATAATAACCTCTACCTGGATGCAAACCGTTACAATAGCAGGACCGCATCAGGTCTGATACGCAATAAAACAATATATCACCCGTTACTGAAACACATTCAAATTGTGCCAACGCTTCCACATTCTCCAATGCTAAATCAGACAAAACTTCTACTTTCTGTGACTGACTATAAGTAGTATAAGCTGAAGCTACGGCTACCGCCGCGATAAACGTAATTTTTAAAATAAGCTTTTTCATCTTTTGTTTATTTTTTAATGATTGATATTCTGTTTGATTTTTCGTCTGCGAAGCCGCAAATCCCCGATTTGCTTGTCTCCTGTTTTTCTTCTTAACTTTGCATCGGCTTAACCTCCTTTCGTTTTATGGGTGGAATGGAAACATGCCAATTACCACCACACTTGTTTCCCTCCTTCATACGTAAAAATCCGTTCTTCTTTGCCTTTACTTAAATTGCGGAGCAACAGCAAGGCGTTCTCCGGTACATTATCATATACTAAACATTGCCGTTCGCCATCGCCTGTCTTCTGCCCTAACGACCGCCAGCCTTTATCCCAATAAAACAGTTCGTACAGTTCGCCCTCGCGGATAAAATTATCATCGTTGCGAGGAAGATAGACCAGCTTTGACAACTCAACGGCTTTACCTAAATCCAGCCCCAACCAAGCGTCTTTTTGCTTGCCGTCTGTACGCGAACAACTCAATACATTTCCGTCAAAAGCCATTCCCATTGCCTGCATCACATCATCCGGTTCTTTCGGATGGAAATTGCCGATAATCTTTCCCTTTACCTGCTTTCCCTGTTTGTCATACAACCTAATTTCAGCTATATTCCCTCCGGTTTTTGCAACAGGGATGAATTTCATATAGCGGTATGGCTTTCCCAATACCACCGTCTGAAAATTGCATTCTGCCAACGTATCAACCCGTATCGTGTCTGCCCGGCGGAACGAAGCGTCACGGCTGAACACAAACCTGCTCCCAGCAAAATTATTCAGCCAAATCCGAGGGAACAAATCCATGAATTTGCGATACAGCTTTACCGACCGCAGCCGTGCCGTATCAGGCTTCAATACATGCAACCCTCCATCCTCATCCACTTTTATGGGATAGTAAGCCGATGCCGTAGACCCTTCTGAATAATACATCGGGAGGTACACCGCTCCTGGTGCCATCCGCTCGAAACGATAGCCTTTCCCTCTCCGTTTGCCATACGCCACGATTTTCCAATTCTGCGCATCGAACACGCCCAAGTAAGCGTAACGGGGAGCATGTGCCTGCGGGAAGCAATCGGGCAAGTTCACGTCAACGGTCTGGATATACTGGTCGGTCACATCCACGATATGAGGGTCGCTGAACAAAGCGGGCACATTCTCTTCATCCTTTATCAGTCCTCCCGTTTCGCCAAACAACTGCCGATAAGCTTTCGAAAGATGATAAGAGTTATGAGCGATGTGTTGTCCGAATGCAACTGCAGACCCCGGCATAATAGGATACGTTTTTCCTTCGGATATAATAGAAAGCCAGTTGTGCCCCATGGCATGATTGGTCCAATTAGGCGTAAAGTCGCAAGCCACCGGCACGCCAATGCTGCGGTACAGATAAGCGCCCATTGCCACAAAAGAAGGACACGATCCATAACGCAAATGCAGCAACGAAGAGGGGCGAAGGTCGGGCACGTAGGAAGGAGTAAAATAGCGGTTCCCTATAATCCGGCGCATAATCACTTCATACACTGAATCTACTTGTTGATGTAACAAAGGCTGCACCAACGGAGCATACGTTTCCTTGTACAAATCGCGCCACAGTTCCAACCGTTCATGTCCTACCCGATAAGGCAAGATGTATTCGCAAAACTCATCAAAGGTCAAGTCTTTCGCCCACGGTGACTTCCAAGCCTCGAAGGCGGCATCGATATGGCTGATCAGGAAATCGGAGCGCACCGCTTTCAAGTCGGGCGTACGTTTTATTCCCGCAAACCGCTGAGGCGTATAAATAGAGTCATAAATCACTTTCAGCGCAGAAACGGCAACATTTGTGTCCCGCTGCAGGCTGTCGGTCAATTCGTAATACGTGTCCATATACGGACAGTCTGCCGTATAGTGCCTCTTCATGTTCCGTATCAGGAATTTAGCTGCCTCTTGCTTTTCCGGCTCACCGGCATAATGGGTTATCACGGCTTCCAGCTGGCTCCGGTTTTCCCCGCTCAGTTCCAGCGACGTGTCCAGGACACGGTCGCATCCGACAGACAGCCATGCCGCTGCTACCCACACACATGTTTTCAGTAACGTTTTCATTCGATTCTTCTTAAACATCTTTTCCATTTCATTTATCCGTATACGGGTCGACCTACTTCCATATCCATACCGTCTTGACCGCAATATAACACTCTGGGAGTAAACCTCAATTGACGTAATTCATATATTTATCAACATGCATTTTTCATTCATTTTTTATCCTGCAATTTAAAATCATAAAACAAAAGCACAGGATTACTCTCTTCTCCCATCCCAGAAGCAATCTTATCAAGCAACTTGCTATTCGAGCCGTATTTTTTATATAAAAAAAGCATTTCTTCCGGATATACCAAACTCAACATCTGAACGGAAGTTTGATCTGTCTCGTAAGCAACCATACGTATGGGAAGTTTATACTTATCCAAATTAAAACTACCACAAAACAAAATAGATCCATCTTTTGAGAAAATCAAATACCTCCGAGGATTATCTGCATAATAGAATGAGCAACACATATAATTATCCCATTTATAAAAAGCGAAAATAGAAGGAGTTAATTCCTTTGCTAATTTTAAAGCTTTGGATGCCGACATACTCAGTTCGATTTTCTGTTTATTCAATGCTACAGACAAATAAGGATTAAGCACCCCGTCTTTGGGGTTTACAACATAGATTGTATCATTGAACGGAAAAAAAGTAAAAATAGAATCTTTATAATGGTAAAAAGCATTATACCCCTCAGCAAATGAATAAGCCTTACCTTGAATATTTTTATTAAAAGGTATATCTTGATATAATAATTCCCCTTCACGACACACAACATAACTGTTATAAGACTTACCACTGCCATTATCAGCACGACCTAATCCTAAATTCAAAGCATAATCTCCATTAGACAAAACCAATAGACCTTCCGCTTTCGGGATTCTTTCTCTGCCACAATACCGGTCTGTCAAATCATACTTTAAGACATATCCGTCAAATTCACCCATCAGATATAACGTATCTCCTTTTATATCGAAATCCCCCAATCCTACATATTCTCCCGGTCCTTGTCCTAAATGTGCATATTGACGGATGTAATTCCCTATGGAGTCGAAAACCACAATCTTATCATCTTTTCCATCCAACACATAGATTTTACCATCATACATCTTTATTTTTTTCGCTTTACCAATCAAAGATGAATCGGTAGTTTCAAGCGTAATGTAGTGACTGAATTGGAAAAAAGAATCAAATTTACCGGTATCATCATTTCTCATTCCGTCTACCGAAACCATATTCAAACCTAAACGCTGCCCCTCCTGCTTATGGCATCCGGCAAGTACACTTAAAAGCAATACGATAAAAAAATACTTACTCATAACCCTTTTACAATTTTACAAAGAGATCCTTATCCTGTAAATACATAATAAGGATCGCTTATTCTAATTTCTATTTAACAATCAAGAGAGCCTTTACCTTCACAAACAGTTATAACTACTTTTTTATAAGTTCCCGATGCATCATCCCAAATTTCCGTAATATCCTGCTTCTGCCTCTCATATTTCATTCCTTGAGATTCACTTTGTGCCAACGCTTCCACATTTTCCAATGCCAAGTCAGACAATGCTTCCGTTTTCTGTGACTGGCTATAAGCAGTATAGCCTGCCGCTACGGCTACCGCTGCAATAAATGTTATTTTTAAGATATTTCGTTTCATAACTGTATTGTTTTTTAATTGATTAGTACTTCATTTACTTTTCTCTGCGAAGCCGCAAATCCTCGATTTGCTTTTAGTTAAATTGCATATCCTTGCATACTGCTTCTAACAGACTAAAATTATTCTCTCCATCGCCCTTATCCGGCACTTGGAACAGCAAAACCGAATCATTATCACTTTCACAACAAGTCAATGTAGCAAGAAAACGGTTGTCATCCGTTTCGCAAATGTCATTGTCTATCGCAGAGAAAGGAATTGTATGGCATTTATCTGAAGAACAAAAAGACAATCCGTATTCCATACCCGGAGCTATCCATTCAAAAACCGCTCCTCCCCGAACCGTACGCACGACCGAAAGCATTACATAATTCTCCATCAGCTTTTTATCTTGCTCCAAATATCCATACTTGTCATAATAATCACGGCTGACTTGAGGAGTCAAGACATTGCCTTCCGCCGGTAATATCGGCTGCAAGCTGCAAGCATCGGCATCAGGGTCGTATACTATCGCTTCAAGCGTATTGCCTAACTGATAGCATATCTTTCCACGGCAAAAAAAGAACTGATTAAACTTATGGATTGAATTTGCCAAATCTTTCTTAAAGTAACGAAAGCGTTCTTTCCCTGTCAAATCGCAAACATGAAACACTTCATCGCCCGAATCGACAAAAAGCAACGTACTGTCATTCACATATTGAAACTGATGTACATAAGAACCAGACAAAACACCTCGTATAAAAGCACCCGATAATGCATCGTACACTTTTATGCCACCAGCACCTGATAACCACAATTCGGTTTTCCCCTCTGAAGAGCTGACTACATCAAAGTCGGAAATGTCAATGTAATCTTCCGGACCACTGCCACGCTTATCAAAACGGCTGATAAAATGTCCGTCATTGTCAAAACTTAAAATTGTGTTTTCCGATTCAATATAAAATGACGAATCCCGTTGAAGCACCTTATTTCCGCGTCCTCCTATCAGCGAAGAATCATTCGTTTCCAAAGGTATCAGCCTATATTCAGCAAACAATGATGACAATTTCACTTTTTCCTGCGACAAATCTGTATATCCTTGCACAGGATAAAGAGCCTCCATTGGCTGGGGAGACCGCGAACAAGAAGCAAAAGCCAATAACATTAAACAATAATACCCAATACGTTTCATACAATTCATAGATAAGTTGAAAGAGGATGCACACTAAAAATGATTGCATATTCCAATATGCATCCTCGTATTTACCATCAAGCTACAGATCCGCAAGAACAAACACTTCCATCACCACCTTGGATACAATAATGCACAGTGCAACCATATTCATCTTTCACTCTTTTCCATCTACATTCAGAACCGCCTTCCCCATTCGCCAACGCTTCCACATTGGCAAGAGCCAAGTCTGACATCACTTCTTTATCCTGTGCCTGATAAGCCGTTACTCCGGCAACTCCCCAACAGCCTACGGGCTTACCGCTTTCACGGTCCATCATCAGGACAGCATCTTCACCCGTATGCTGGAACAAGAGCAGCTTGTCTTTCACTACCGCAAGATTCAACGGATTAGACATAACCAAGTCGTAAGCGTATGGGTGAGCCTCAATGGGGGTTCCTTCGCCAATATCCAGCAACCTCCCCGATGTTTCCCAGAAAGAACAGCCGAAGAGCAGCCATGATAAAATGATTATTCCAAGTATCTGTTTCATTTCTATTTAATCAGAGAAACAACCATTTTTACTTAGACAAATCAATTTTAACCAATGTCGGTTCATTATCTTTAGCTACCGCATATATCATTTCATCTGAATCGGAGACACAAAATGTAGACAAAGCTTTGTCCGATACATATTTACGAACTGGATTACCTTTCCAATCCACTTGATAAATGACATTGCCAGTAAACGCATCAGCTTGATAGTCTTTCATACTTTTACCAGAATACAACAAATACACATAGTTATCAGTAGCGTATGCATAAATAAAACCAACAGGCCTGCTTGCATCAAGTGGTGCAGAACGAGATATCTCGGTTTCTTCCGTGCGATATACCGGATAGCTACCTATCCAGCGATATTGTTCTACAATCTTATCCTTCTCTATAGTATACAACATAAATATAGGAGAAGTATTCATGGCAAACACAAATTTATCTAACGATGGAGCCGAACGTAATGTACCTTGATACGCCATGCCTCTTAACCGATTACTAATTCGACGTTCACGACTGTCACGGTACGGATACTCGTAAAAGAAATCCGTCAGATTTTCTCGTAATAAAGAAAACATTGTATTTTCATAAAATCCCAATCCTATAAAACTTCCGTATTTCGTTGGTAACATATCAATGCTATTCAGGCTGTCTTTTTTCAATACTACATAATCCTTAATACCTTGCTTAACATTCCGGACATCAATCCGGCTCAAAGCATGGCGGTAAAAATCATAAGTACAGATACTAGAATCACTAGCCATTCTATGTAGTGAAGCCACTTGTAAAAACTCATTATTCCCCTGCCCTCTTGTACCAAAACGATACACACAATTCCTTTCAGCCAAATCAACCATAACGAAAAGACTATCACCCAAATCGTCATATATAAACACACATGAATCAGCGTATTCAATAAAAAAAGGGCGTCCTAAAAGCAAATCCGATTTTATACAATTATCAACTATCACTTTACGCACATTCCTAAAAGAAGAATCAAAAGCAGAAAAGCCATCTTGCTCTTGTTTACACCCACCAAAGCTCAAACACAACAATAAACCATATATAATCCGTTTCATGACGAATTCACGTTTTAAAGAGTCAGGAAATGAATAAAACAAAGCCTTACACATTTCCTGACAATAAAAATTAAAATAAAGGAACACCTCTAAGAAATAGCCCATCAGATTCTACAACACAAATAGAACTTGTTACCATACAAAATGGTCCAACTATGATTTCTGGAACAGCGAGCGCTTCCACATTCTGTAGAAGTAACAGTTCTTCTTTTGCATTCTGCTTAGATGACGTTGTTACAAATCCCCAACTAACAATAAACAACAAAGATATTAATACACAACCTACTCTTTTCATAGTTTACAAATATTTTATAGCATTTTTTCCTGTACAACCACCCCATCCCCAGTCTTTACATATACCTGGAGCATAGATAGCACAATCTGAACAATCACCATCACTTTCTCCTCTAGCCAGTGCTTCTACATTAGATAAAGCTATATCAGATAACATCTCTTTTTCTTGTGCACGATAAAGCGTAATGCCTGCTACCACAATCAATGCTGTCGAAAAAATCAATTTCAAAATAGTTGTTTTCATAATTAAATTCGTTTAAAGTTATTATTCAATTCAATTCGTTTTTTCATCTGCGAAGCCGCAAATCACCGATTTGCGAATCTTCTGTTTTCTTCTTAACTTTGCAACGGTCTGTCCTCCTTTCTATTTTAGGGTTTGACTGGAGTGGGAACATACAGGTTGTCTTCCAAACACTTTCTGTATCGTTTCCACTCCTTATTATATATGATATCATTATCTTTTGCATCCGCATGGATTAGTTGGCGCATTCGGGCGTATGCGATACGCCCCTACAACGAATGGAAGAAACCCAATTGTCAATTGTCCATTGTCAATTATCAATTGCTTACCGCTTCTCCCGTCACACTGATGCGCAACGGAGCATCTGCCGTGTTGCAATACACGTCTACCGTCTTGCGGAAATGACCAGCCTCATCCGCCTCGTAAATGATGAGCAAGGTGGTTTCCTCGCCCGGACGCAAAGGACGCTGGCTGTATTCCACACGCGTGCAACCACAAGAAGTATCCACCCCGTGTATCACCAAAGGAGCATCACCCGTGTTCTTCAGCGTCACCTTCCGCTCTTTCTTCTCCCCCATCGGGAAAGAACCGAACCGCACATCCTGTTCGCTTAACGAAGCAGAGGTCTGCTTCGTACCGGTTGTTGCGGAACGCTTGCCGCCGATAATGTTCAGATAAAGTTCCTTCACCTGCGGATTATGGACAGGATTGCCGATGGCAACTACCCGGTTGTCCTTATCGAGCAGAAAAGTCTGCAGAGCCATCTCCGAAGGGAAACGATTCAGGTGGTTAAAAGCATCCTCACGGTCGAAACACACCGGATAAGTAAAAGCATCACGGCGAGTCAGATAGGTTAACTCGCGTGCATCTTTCGGATGGAAAAAGAATACATAAGACAGCTTTTTCTTTCCGAACAACGAATCGGTCTCCACTATCAACTGTTTCCACTTGGGCAGCTGCAGCTTGCAGCTGGCACAACCCAGAGAATCGACATACGTCACGATGCGGTAAGGAGCAGACTGCCAGCGGAAATCTACCGTGTCCCTGCCCTGTACCGTAAACACCGCTTGCGCAGGAAAAGCGATTTCCTTCCCATCCCATTCCTGCACCAGGCGAGTCAGGCGTTCCTTATCAGATTCTTGACAGGCTGCCAGCAAAGACAGCAACAGTAAGAATATACCTGTTTTCTTCATAGCTTTGGTAACATTTGGTTACAAACGGAAAGTACCTGTATAAACCGTACCATCTATTTCTATCCGCAACTGATACGTACCTGCAGGCATACCGCTTAGGTCAATCATCATGCCTTGCACATGAAAATAGGCCTGTTGGTAGACTATCCTTCCGTTCAACTGGTTTTGGACGGAAATCACCGCTTCTTTGCTTTCGGGCAGCGAAACAGATAGCCACGGTTGATGAAGGAACGCACGAGGCTCTTCCATTAATGAACTGGGAACAACATTACCCTCTTGCTTTATTACTTTTATCATTTCAATTTCGTCTTTGCTTTGAGCGAAGCAGAAAGAAATACTCATCAGCACACACAATAATGTAATCAGTTTTGTTTTCATAATCTTTTTTGTTTTTCGTTTCCGCAAAATTCTAAAAAAGCATGAAAACAAGCAATTTTTTGACGTTACAATTTCCGTTACAGCGTTACAACGAGCGTTACACCTACTCTGTATCTTGCTGGTTATTAGTGAAATGAAAGAAAAATCCGAATATCTCTTTTGATAGTTTCTCTTTCAGGCGGTGCTTGCAGGTACGCAGGGCGTTCTCCTTACGTCCGGTGCACGAGGCTATCAGGCTGGTAGGATAATCCATGAAAGAAAGCAGGCAAAACAGCAAATCGGCTTCGGTGATTTGGGGATATTCCACTTGCAGCCGTTTCACTGGTTCATCAAACAAGGCAAGGGTTTCTTTTTGGAATGCTTCCTGTTCTTTTTTCGAGAAAGGTTTGCCGTTGCCTTTCTGTATGGCATGGATTCGCTTTTGCCATGCCGTTTGTTGAAACTGCCCGATAAGTGTTTGCATTTCTATGGCTGCTATCTCTTGGTACATCGCACTCCATTCTTCAGGGTTCCGCCGGTTCTGTTCAGCCACATATTCCTTGATAGCGGCCAATCGGTTTGCGACCAGTTGTTTCTCTAATAGCAGGTAGCGGCGCTTCTTGCGCTGCACAAAGAAGAAAACGCCGGTACCGCACAGCAACAGCGTAATACCGATGCCGCCCCACAGGCAGATGGCGTTTTCACGCCGGTCAGCTTCCTCCTTTTGACGGTCTACCTCTTGCCGATACGCTGCGGTCAGTCTTTCTATCTTGTCCGTTTGCCGCAAGGCGTAAAGCGAATCTTTATAAATATGGAAAGAATCTACATAAACGCAAGCCCAATCGGGATGTGCTTTCCGGTGTAATTGGAACAGGTGATAAAACGACATGGCACGGGTAATGATTTGGGAATTTTTTGTTGCTTTGAGGAAATAGAAAGAAGCCGAATCTGCATTTCCTTCTTCTTTGAAAAGCACCGCTTTGTTGTAAAAATCATTGCCGTAAGTATCAACTATTTCCTGCAGGTAAGCTTTAGCCTGTTGGCGATTACCAGTCAAACGGGCATGCAGGCACAATTGCCTGATGATATACCTTTCGTAGGATTCATTTTCTAATTGGCGGGCGAACGAAATGGCTTCCTGATAATAATGGTAAGCACTGTCGTATCGATTCAGCAGCATAAAGATGTCTCCCATACTATATGCGGCGATGTAGCAATCCGTCGTATCGGGATGTGCGTCTACATACTTCTGCATTTCCCGATAGTGCAAAAGGGCTTGCCGGTAGAAACCTTTTTGATGGTAAAGATAACCCAAGTCGTAGTTCACCAACATCCGTGTACGGTCTTGCGTTTGTGAGGGCAAAGCGGCAAGTGCCTGCAGGTTGACCTTCAGGGCAAGGGTGTCGTTGCCTTGCTGCTGGCAGATGCGCCCCAAGAGGAAATAGCTTTTGGCAAGCGGAATGCCGGGAGCCTGTTTGCTGTAATAGCCGAGGGCGAGCTTTATCAGCGAATCGTCCGTGCCTATCCGGTCCTGCTTGTTCAGGGCTTCGGTATAGAGCAAGGCATAGTCTGCCCGCGCCTTTCCTTGCAAACAGTCGGGGCGGACTATCTGCCCGAGCAAATCCATCACCGAATCAGGTTGTGCGGTATGCAAGGATGCCTCGTGCAGCAAAGCCAAATCGTTCTTACCTCCTCCTTGGCGGCAGGAACAAAACAACAGACAGAAGAAAATCAGTATCACGTGTTTCATGCCTACAAAGATAATCAATAAATAAGTTTGTTTCAGCAGATGCGAATCAATGTATGATTAAAAGGCTCAGTATCTGTCTCAGGCTGTCTTACTTTTACGTTCTCCATATCAAAACCGTACGGTTTCCATATCGAAAACGTACGGTTTCCAATTGGAGAACGTACGGTTTTGATATGGAAACCATAAAAGGATGCTCTCTGGATTGATAATACAACCCGATTAGAGACTTAAACTTTGCGTGGTATGAAATTGTGCATGGTATCATATCAAAATTCTCTGTCCTTTCTGTAATCGAGGTAGTATCATCTGTAATTCATTTACAAAAGAATGGGAAGAATGTTGTAATTTTGCACCCGAAGAAAAACAACCAAATAACAAATATACTATGCAGCTGATTAAAGACAAAGAATTCGGGGGCGAACGCCCGCTGTTCGCCTCGCACGACCTTCACTTGGATAACGTGACCATCCGCGAAGGAGAATCGGGCATCAAAGAGTGCAGCAACATCGTAGCAACCAATTGCCGTTTCGAGGGGAATTATCCATTCTGGCACGTACACGGTTTTACCATTGACAATTGTTACTTTGCCGTAGGCGGACGCTCGGCATTGTGGTATTCCGACCATTTAATCATGAAAGATACCGTAATCGATGCCCCGAAAATGTTCAGGGAGATGAACGACATCACCATCGAAAACGTACAGATGAACGATGCCGACGAAGTGTTCTGGCGGTGCAACCGCATCCGCATAAAGGACCTCAAGCTGCACGACGGTACCTATCCGTTCATGTTCAGCAACGATATTTATGTGGACGGGCTGGAAAGCGACAGCAAGTATGTATTCCAATATGTGAAAAACGTGGAAATCCATAACGCGAAGATTACGACGAAGGACGCTTTCTGGGAAGTGGAGAACGTAACGATTTACGATTCGGAACTGAACGGTGAGTATCTGGGCTGGCACTCGAAGAACCTGCGCCTGGTTAATTGCCACATCTCCGGCGAACAGCCTTTGTGTTATGCCGAAGATCTGGTGCTGGAGAACTGTACTTTCGACCCGTCCTGCGACCGCGCCTTCGAATATTCTACCCTGAACGCCGACATCCGCGGGGCGATCACCAACATCAAGAACCCGATGTCAGGACGCATCATAGCAGACAGTATCGGCTCCATCACACTGGATGAAAACATCAAAGCTCCAGCCGATTGCGTGATAGAAACAAGGTAATGAAGAATTTTCACCACAGATTACACAGATTGATAAAATCATTTCCTCCGTATAATGGAATAATTATTTTTTTAGAAGCTGTTTTGAATTTATCGTGCGATGATTTGGGATGAGTTTTTGAGGCATTTTCGCTTCTGTAATGAGGAAGATAGCGGGCTATCTGACGAAGAACAGAAGCGGAAAGGACCAAAAAATCGCCCAAAGCACACACGAAAACGAACACATCAAGCCAAGAAAAACTTTTTGGAGAAATTCAAAACAGCTTCTTAATCTACGTAATCTGTGGTGAAAAATGAGAATCGCGTTTTTTATTTCAGCTTATCGTATTCCTCGTCCGTAACAGGTTCCAGCCATTCGTTGGAAGTGTTTTCTCCGGGAACTTCGAAAGCGAGGTGTGCAAACCAACTGTCGGCTGCCGCTCCATGCCAGTGCTTTACATTCGCCGGGATGTGTATCACATCGCCCGGAAGCATCTGTACGGCAGGCTTTCCTTCTTCCTGATACCAGCCGCGTCCGGCTACACAAACCAACATCTGACCACCGCCCTTCGTGGCATGATGAATGTGCCAGTTGTTACGGCAGCGCGGCTCGAAGGTCACATTCGAGAAAGGAACTTGTTCACCCGACACACGGGCAAGATAACTGTTTCCGATAAAATACTGTGCGTATGCCGTATTGGGCTCGCCGATAGGGAAAATCATTTCGCGCTGGAAAGCTGCCTTTCCGTTATCGTCCGCCACATCTTTCGCCCATACGTCTTTCGCCAGACGGAAAGCTCCCCATGCATTGGGCCATCCGGCATAGAAAGCCACGTGGGTCAACAATTCGGAAATCTCGGTACGGGTCACGCCGTTGCTCTTGGCAAACTGCAAATGATGCGTAAGTGAAGAGTCGATAATGCCTTTTCCTACCAGTGTAGCAATTGTAATCATGCTGCGGTCGTGCGGACTCAGCCCGGGACGGTTCCATACTTCACCGAAAAGGACGTCATCGTTCACCTTTGCAAATTCGGGAGCAAATTCTCCCAACTGCACACGTCCGGCAGTCTGTGTAATCTTTTCTTGTGCCATAGTCATTTGAATATTAGTTGTTGATACAAGCATCCCCAAAAGGATGACTTTCCTGATGTTCAGTTGAATAGATTTCATAGGAGTCAAGATTTTTATGATTATTACTTGATACAAAAATACCCCCTTTCCCCGATATACCGCCTAACCAAATCACAGATGATTGTACCAGATTTACAGAAATCTATGGAATATTCAAAAAATTGCATGAACGTTTTTTACTTTTATTACTTTGCCGGGTCTTATAAGCAGAACGTCCGCTCAAACGAGCTTACGAACGGGAACGGACAACATGAATGTATAACTTAAAACATTGAACAGTATGAGACTAACTAGAAAACTGGGAATGGCGATAATGGCAATAATGGCATTGACTGCAAGTTCCTGCGTCACATTGCATAGACACCGCCCCCAAAGAAAAGGTAAAGAAGCAATGGAAAAGCTGATAACAGACATTGCGGCTGTGCTGACTTCCGACCAGCAAGTGCTTTACAAACAACTGCAAGAGGAAGCCGCAGCCGAAAGAAAAAAACATACGCGCAAAAACTGAGTGATTGCCACCTCTGGACGCTGACATTGCCTTGGCTGGACGGAGGAAAATCGTATTATTTATTAAGACAAAAGGAAGTCATGAAACAAATCATTTTTAATGATTTGGGCTCAAGGATGCCGAAGCCTACTGCAACTGGCTCTCTGCAAAAGATACCAAGCACGGTTATCGCCTGCCTTCCGAAGAAGAATGGGTGCTTGCCGCCGGACACATGCCCAAGGATGTTTCCATGAATTCCGGTCATGCGGAACGTGGATTGACAACTGTGGATGCATACGCGCAAAGCAAGGGTGCCTGTGGCGGCATTGACTTTTGGGGAAATTGTTGGGAATGGAGTTCCTCGACCAATGCTGACGGACTGCATATTATCAAAGGTGGCAGTTGGGATTCCGACCGTGACGATTGCCGCAGTGAGAAATCCGATGTAGCAAGGGACGGCTCGCAAGGCTATGCCAATGTTGGTTTCCGAGTGGTAAGAATAGATAGCAACTGAACTTATTTGATTTTCGTTATTTTGTTCCATTTATAAACAGAAGAAAGAAAGACATAGATATTCTTTCTTCTGTTCTTATTTTGTACCTTTATTCTACGGAAGGGTTAGCCGAACAAGCAAAGCGATGCAGACCACGGCAAATAGGACAGTTGTCTACTCATTATCCCCAAATGAGGTAATTCTTCTAACTCTTTTGATTGCAAAGAGGAATATCCCTTGTACAGATTTACGCAAAAGCAATGGCGAAATACGGCTTACAGCGTGGCATACGGGGTTCGGAAGCACGGCACACCACCACCGCCCAATACTACCGTGACCTGAAACGGCAGACGGGAGAGCTTGAAGCCAACGTAAGGCAGTTGCAGACCGCACAACAACAGGCTGAACGGCAGCTTGACGAAGTGCGAAAGGAAATCAAGTCGGAGAAGCTGGAAGCCGCCAAAACCGAAGCGAAAACGGCACTCGTGGCAAAGGTCGGTTCTCTTTTGGGCAGCGGCAAGCTAAAAGAACTGGAAGCCGACAACCGCACCCTGCAAGGCGAGGTTGCCGTCCGTAACGAAAGCATCGAACTGTTGCAACGGCAAATGCAGCGGCAGCAGGAGGAACACAGCCGCCAGCTTATGGAACTGCAAGCCAAGCACCGCAGGGAAATGGCGGACAAGGAAGCGGAACACCAAAAGGAAGTGTCATTCCTGAAATCCGTTATTCAGAAAGCCAAGAAATGGTTTCCGCTGTTCCAAGAGTTGGTGTATATGGAGAAGTTCTGCCTCAAAGTCGGCTTCAACGAGAAGCAGACTGCCACGCTTATCAGCGGCAAGCCGTTGTTCTACGAGGGCGAACTCTATTCGGAGGAACACAAGCGGAAGTTTAAGACCGAAAGGGCAGGCTTCCAAGTGGTGAAGGACCCGAAAGACAAATCGAAACTCGCACTTGCCATCAACAGGCAACTGATTGGCGAATGGTTCAAGGAGCAGTTCAACAAGCTGTTCTCATCCATTAGGAGGACGGTTGCACCGCACAGAAAGGACAAAGGCTTGGGTTTGTAAACAATGCCAACGGGAGGGTAGCAAGTTTGTGTTTTGGGCAGACCAAAACCGCTTGCTACCCGCTGATTGAAACGTCACTTTATTTGTGCTCTAATCCTGCTCAAGCTCGCTTGTGTGACACCTAAATAGGTTGCGATACTTCCCAATGGTAACCGTTGCAACAAATCAGGCTCTTTCTCTAACAACTCCTTATACCGTTCCGAAGCGATGGCAGACAACATGGAAATCAATCGTTCCTCAGTGGCAAGTAATTCCATTTCCGCATAACGCCGCCCCCAATTGGCGATGTGCAAGTCTTCTGAAAACAATTCTTTCAGTTTTTTTCTTTCCAATACATACAGGACTGAATCCTCCATCAGCTCCATCGTTTCATATCCCGGCTCATCGTTCACGTATCCTTTCATGGAAACGAGAGTCGCCCCTTCCTTGCCGACCCAAAAGGTAATGTCCTTTCCGTCCACCGAAGTATAGGCGCGGACAATGCCTTTCTTGATGAAAAAGATGTCCTTCTCCACCTTGCCACTTTCCAGCACGCGGAAGCCTTTGGGATAGGAAACTTCCGTCAGGCATTGCCGCAACTTGTCCAAAGACGCATCCGGCATGGCATATCTCAGGTTGATGATTTCCTTTATATCCATAAGTCATTTTGTTGTGGTACAAAATTATAAAATAGCGCACAGAAACAGCTGCTAACGGCTGTTTTTTGTCAAATGCAAAATCCGTTTTTACCAAATGTAAAAAACGGTTAGAAATTACTTGCTTACTTTTGCACCCGAATTTAATAAATCATAGGTATGAATTGGATAATTTTATTTTTGGCAGGATTGTTTGAGGTAAGCCTTACATTCTGCTTGGGAAAAACGAGAGAGGCATCAGGTATTGGTTTTTATCTGTGGGGAAGCGGTTTCTTGGCTTCCACGGTATTGAGTATGGCATTACTTGCCAAAGCGGTTCAGACTTTGCCTTTGGGCACGGCATACGCCATTTGGACGGGTATCGGAGCGGTCGGCACGGTCTTGATTGGGATATTCGTTTTCAAAGAGCCGGCCACTCCCATACGGCTTTTCTTCCTGTTCACGCTCATTGCCTCCTTGATTGGATTGAAAGTTGTGTCATACTGAAAGGAGGAATAAATGATGAAATATGAATTGAGAGAAAACCATGGCATTCCGGCACCTCTGCTGGCTCTGATGGCAGTCGCTACCGGGCTTTCCGTTGCCAACTGCTACTACAACCAGCCTTTGTTGGGCAGCATGGCAAAGGATTTTGGGGTAAGCGACTTTTCTGCCAGCATGGTTGCGACATTGACCCAGATAGGTTATGTAGTCGGACTTGTGTTTGTCATTCCGCTTGGCGATTTGGTTTCACGAAAGCAGCTGATATTGACCAATTATATCGTTTCATCGTGCGCATTGCTTGCCATAGCACTTGCCCCTAACATCTATTGGGTATGGGGTGCATCCTTGCTTGCCGGAGCGTCTTCGGTCATGCCGCAGTTCTTCATCCCGTTGGTGTCTTATCATTCAGCACCCGCACACAAGGTGCGCAACGTGGGGATTATACAATCCTGTCTGCTAATAGGCATTCTTGGTTCACGGGTATTCAGTGGCTTTCTCGCTGATGTTTGGGGATGGCGTTCCGTTTATTTCGTCGCTTGTGCGTTTATGCTTGGATGCTTTCTGATGATTTACAAGATGCTGCCCGTGCTGTCTGCCCGTTCACAAGAAACTTATGCAGGATTGATGAAATCCTTGCTGCGCCTGCTCTACAAATACCCATACTTGCGTATCGCTTCTTTGAGGGCAGCATTGGCTTATGCTTCGTTCTTCGCATTGTGGAGTTGCCTTGCTTTCCGGATGAAACAAGAGCCTTTCTTTGCGAGTGACGATATTATCGGCGCACTCGGTTTGTGCGGATTGGCAGGTGCATCCACGGTGGTTTTCATCAGCGGCTATATCCAAAAGTATGGCGCAAGGTTCTTCTCTATTGCCGGAGGATGTGTGGTATTGGCTGCATGGCTGCTGACATTTTTTGGAAATGACAGCTACTTGTGGATGATAATCGCCATCCTTTTGATTGATGCAGGAATGCAATGCATCCATTTGTCAAATCAGACCAGCGTGGTCTCCCTTGACGCATCCGCTATCAATCGTGTCAATACCGTTTATATGACCATTTACTTCTTGGGTGGCTCTGCTGGTACATTCGTTTCAGGCCTGTTTTGGCAACATTACGGATGGGCAGGTGTGGTTTGGACGGGAATAGCTTTTACCGTGGCTTCCTTGCTCGTTAATTGCTTCAAGCCCAAAACGGCATAAGGGTGGATGCCAAATATCCAGACTGAAATAATTTTTGGAATGATTTTCCAGCCTGAATATTTTTCATACCTTTGTGCCGTAAGAGTTACCCAAACAAGCAAAGCGATGTAGACTGCGGCAATTAGAACGGTTGCCAACTCATTACCCAAAACGAGGTAATCCTTCCAACTCTCTTAATTTCAAAGAGGAATATCCCTTGTACAGATTTACGGAAAATCAATGGAAAAACCAAAGTCCAGCGGATATCGCCACCGTCATCATCCGCACCGGCACCGGTTAGTGGTTGTCGCGGAACAGACTACCGCCACAGAGCAAAACAAGGATGGTATCACCTTTGAAGAATGTTTGGCTATGACAGAACCGGATGCTTATGGAAGCACTGAATGATACGGACATCCTTTCAGCCCTAAAGGATATTCAAAAAAAGACAAATCACTCATTATGCTATCGGTATAGATTTATGCATTTTGTTGATGTCACAATTCCGACATGCTGTCTCCGTCCCGTTCGGCGCACATCACTAAACTGTCTTTATCTCACTCAGATTACTTGAAAGGCTTTCGTTATTATCTTCTTGCCTCAACGCAGATAGCTTCGTCTGGTGTAAGATTAATAATCTTCCGCTTGTAAGATTAATAATCTTGCAGCCTGAAGATTAATAATCTTACAGCAGATGCACCTATATGCGTTTGCCGACACACCTATATCCGCGGGCTTCCGCAACCGGCTGCGTCTTGCTATGATACTATTGAATATCCGCAATGAACCCATGTAGGGGCGGGGTTCGCCCGCCTGTACTCACCTACGTGGATGTATTCGGGCAGGCAAACCCTGCCCCTACAGGTAAATGAAAAAGGCGTGTTGCGGCATATTCTTTTTCCTGAAAAGATATTGCTTTTATCCTGAAAAATAGTGAATAATATTATGTAACTTTGTATTTATCAAACAAAAAGGTGAATATACACTATGAAAAGTATTATCCTGTTTATAACATTATCCAGCGCTATTTGCATAAGTTGTAGCAACAAGCGACAGCAACTACAACCGGAAGCCACACCGGACAAAGATCCGGCTATAACCGGTGGAAACGATACGGCTACAAACATTCGAATAAGCAGTCAAGATACATTGCTAGACAAGGATACCATTGTCTACGACATACCGGAATGCTGCCTTTGGTACGCCAAAGACTTGCCGGATGAATACAAGGATAAGCCTGTTTCCATGTGGGCGGAACATGCTGTATATTGGGAGAATGTGCACGCCGTCAATATATTTGTATCAAATCCAACGAACGCACAACTATCATTCGGGAGGTATTGGGACATAGATGTTTGGAAGGAAGAGAAATGGGTTTCCCCGGAAATGAAAGTTTCCTGCATGATATGGCCTGATGACGAATTTATAATGCATAAAGGCATGTTGTTGCATTGTTTCCGTTTTCCTGTTGGCAAATATTATCATCTGCCCAAAGGGAAATACCGGATAAGCAAACCCTTCGGCTTGGCAGGAAAGAGTATAGAGTTGAATACAGAATTTGAAATCAAATAGTCTTTTTATGAAAACAAACGTGTTAGCATTAGTTATCAGCCTGTGGGCGACCTTTTCGCTGCAAGCGCAGACAAACGAACGTTACATCGAAGTGACAGGTACATCCGAAATCGAGATTGTTCCCGACAAAATCCATTACCTCATCGAAATCCGCGAATACTTCGAAGAAGAGTTTGACGGGAAATCGAAGCCCGAAGAATACCGTACCAAAGTGCCCTTATCGGAAATAGAACAAGGATTGAGGGATGCACTTACCCAAGCTGGCATCTCGCCCAACGCCGTCCGTACACAAGAAATCGGCGACTATTGGCGCCAGCAAGGACAGGACTTCTTAGTTTCCAAGAGCTTTGACATTACACTGACCGACTTCAATCAGATAAATGAAATAGTCAGGCGAATAGATACAAAAGGCATACACACCATGCGTATAGGCGAGTTGGAAAACAAAGACATGCCGGCATATCACCAAAAAGGAAAAATCGAAGCGTTAAAGGCTGCACAACAGAAAGCCGCTTACCTGGTAGAAGCATTGGGCAAGAAATTAGGCAATGTCATACGCATCGTAGAAGAAAGCAGCAACACGGCTTTTCCGTTTGCACAAAGCAATGTGCTTTCTTCCGATGCGGCATCATTCGACAGTTTCCGCACCATCAAGAAAAACTATTCCATGCTCGTGCGTTTTGAAATCATAGATTAGGAACATTTCACCGCAGCGGACACAGAGTTCTACAAAAAAGATAACGAATCCGAAAATAGCCTGTGTAGGGGCGTATCGCATACGCCCGAATAAGCCAACTCATCCACGAAGATGTTTTCTGGGCGTATGCGATACGTCCCTACAGAGGATGTTTGCGGTATTCAATTTTTATTGAACGGTAACTTGAAAGAGAATGGCTCATCAATGTGAGACCAGCTTCAATCCGATAATGGAGGCTATCAAAGTAGAGATGAAGAAAAGACGGAGAAAGGATACCGGCTCGTGAAAGAACACGATGCCAAGAACCACTGTACCTACCGCACCAATACCTGTCCACACCGGATAGGCTGTACCGATAGGCAACGTCTGCACTGCCTTTGCCAACAATACCATACTTAATGTAAGACTCAGCAAGAAACCGGCACCCCAAAGATACCAGTCGGTGCCCGATGCTTCTTTCATCTTACCCAAACAAAAAGCAAAGCCGGACTCAAAGAATCCGGCAACAATCAGAATAATCCAGTTCATACGGCTTTCTTATTTCTTTTAATAAAATGTGGAGGCAAAGATACGATTTTTTATTCACACCACACCTTGCAAACTATTTATTTTAGAAGCTGTTTTGAATTTATCGTGCGATGATTTGGGATGAGTTTTTGAGGCATTTTCGCTTCTGTGATGAGGAAGATAGCGGGCTATCTGACGAAGAACAGGAGCGAAAAGGACCAAAAAATCGCCCAAAGCACACACGAAAACGAATACATCAAGCCAAGAAAAACTTTTTGGAGAAATTCAAAACAGCTTCTTAGTAGATGTTGAGAATTAGTTTATACTTCTCGCAACATTAATTTGTGCATTTTGTATATGCCATGTAGTAGAGACGATGTGCACATCGTCTCTACAGAAACGGTGCGAAATGTTCAAGGAAATGCACAAATTCATACCGTACATGGTATATATAATGTGTCAGTTCAGAAACGCGGATTATTTTAATTTACGATTTGACAATTTACTATCTGCTATTTGAGCATTAAATCGTACTTCGTAAATCGAAAAATAGTAAATCAAAAGAATCTGCGCTAATCTGCGAAAATCTGTGTTTCTGATAATATCACACTTACTTCCCAAAATAAGTATCCAGCAAACGCCGTGCAGCCGAAAACGAGGAGGTCTTGCCCGAAAGCACCTGCTCTTCTTCGTATGCCAAAAGCGAAGATACGGCGGGATTATTGTAGAAGCTATCGCGCAGCTGCTCGTTGATGGATTCGTACATCCAGTATTTTGCCTGCTCGTTACGACGGTGTTCGAAATATCCGTTCGCCTTCACAAATGCAAAGTATTCGTATATCATGTCCCAGATTTCCTTGATGCCAATGCCATAGAAACCGGAATAAGTCAGCACTTTGGGTATCCAGCCGGATTCGGGAGCCGGAAACAGATGCAAGGCATTGCGGAAATGGGCTGCAGCCAACTTCGCCTTTTCAATGTTGTTTCCGTCTGCCTTATTGATGACAATCGCATCTGCCATCTCCATGATTCCACGCTTAATGCCCTGCAGTTCATCTCCCGTTCCGGCAAGCTGGATAAGCAAGAAGAAATCCACCATCGAATGCACTGCCGTCTCGCTCTGCCCTACTCCGACAGTTTCTACAAAGATTTTATCGAAGCCTGCGGCTTCGCAAAGGATAATGGTCTCGCGCGTCTTGCGTGCCACGCCACCCAACGAACCTGCCGTAGGACTGGGACGGATAAACGAATCGGGATGCACCGAAAGTTTCTCCATACGGGTCTTATCACCCAAAATACTTCCTTTCGAACGCTCGCTGCTGGGGTCGATGGCAAGCACGGCAAGCTTGCCTCCCTTCTCCAGGACATGCAATCCGAAAACATCTATCGAAGTACTCTTGCCAGCACCGGGCACACCGCTGATACCTATCCGTACGGAGTTGCCCGAAAATGGCAGGCATTTCTCTACCACGTCCTGTGCCAATGCCTGATGCTCGTGCTTGACACTCTCTATCAGGGTAACCGCCTGGCTCAATACCGTAATGTCTCCCTTGAGAATACCTTCTACATACTCGCCTGCCGTAAACTGGCGGCGTTTCGGACGTTTTCTTGCTTTCAGATACGGGTTTATCGTAGCAGGCTGGTCAATGCCCTTGTTTACCGTCAAACCTTTGTATGCTTCATTGTTTTCGGGGTGTTCCATAGTTTTTTATTTAAGAAGTTAAGAAGTTAAGAAGTTAAAGGAGTTAAGGAGTTAAGAAGTTAAAGGAGTTAAGCCAATAGAGCCGTAAATGTCAGCAAAAGTATCGGCTTAACTCCTTAACTTCTCTAACTCCTTAACTCCTGATTATATCATAGCAATTTCGCCTTCACCCGGATAGTGACCGAAGGCTTTGCCGGGTCGTTCGTTATCATCAACACACGCGGTGTGCCTTTTACGCGCGACAAGTTCTCTGCCAAGACCGTAATCTTCATCTTCGTTGATTCGCCAGGTTTCAAGACCGTTTTTTTCAGGCTTACGGCAAGAGCAATGCTGTTTACCTGCATATCCTGAATCTCCAGATTCGATTTACCGGTATTGGTGATTACCACGCTTTGCGATTTTTTCTGGTTAGGCTTCAACGGCGGAAACTCCAATTCGGTAGCCGAAAGCGAAAGTTGCGGAGGATTGTTCTTCTGCTGCTCGGTCATCTTGGAGAAATCGGGAAGCAAAGCAATGGATACGGGTATCTCATTATCCGCCCCTACTTTATCACCGGGAAAACGTGACAGATAAACGGAAGTCCGGGTAATGCCCAGCTTAGGCAATTTGTCGGTATCCAGTGTCACCACAATCTTTCCGTTCTTGCCACGACCCAACACCTCAGGGGTTGCTTCTGCCGAGAGATAAGGAGGCAAGTGCATCAGCACCGGTGTATACGTCTTGCTGGATGTATTAGCCACCAGAATCGTAAATTCCGGACGGTCGCCCTTATTGACATTCTCAAACTCGATTTCTTCTTGATTCAGGTGCACCGAACCGAATCCGTAAGGATGCGTAAACGAATAGTTCTTGGCATCGGCTGTCACCTCTCCGTTGAACTCCAAATAAACGGGAACAGCACTGGCATTGCAATATACGCCTACTTCCTTATAGAAATGTCCGATGGCTTCGGCATCGAACACTGCGCTAACGGTTCCCTTACCGCCTGCAGGTATGGGATGTTTGGTCCAATCCACCTCAACACATCCGCACGAAGCGGTTACATTCGAAATGACCAACGGTTTGTCACCGGTATTGGTAAACTGGTAAGTAACTGTAGTGGGATTGCGCCAAAGGATGTACCCCAAGTCTTGCTTCTCGCGGTCGAATGTAATTTTCGGCTGGGCGTATGCCGTAAGCGCCACACCAAGCATTATGCTGAATAAAAATAGAATCCGTTTCTTCATCTTTTGCATGTACTAATTTCGAGAGAACAAAGATAAAGAGAAAATCAAAGACAGACAAAAAACCAAGCATCGAAATAAATTTGAAACGCAGATTAACGCGGATTCACGCAAATTATAGAAACTGTTTTGAGAAGCTGTTTTGAATTTCTCCAAAAAGTTTTTCTTGGCTTGATGTATTCGTTTTCGTGTGTGCTTTGGGCGATTTTTTGGTCCTTTCCGCTCCTGTTCTTCGTCAGATAGCCCGCTATCTTCCTCATCACAGAAGCGAAAATGCCTCAAAAACTCATCCCAAATCATCGCACGATAAATTCAAAACAGCTTCTGAATTTATCAATCTGCGAAAATCCGCGTTGTTCTGCGTTTCCTTTATCTCATCCTTTTACTTCACCGTCAAGGTCTCGCCTGCGGTATAGCCGCTATACTCGGGAGCGTATGCCGACTGCACCGTAGCACTTCCTGCCCGATACGTTCCGGCACGGTCGATATAGACGGTATATTCCAACTGGTAGGTTCCCTTCTGCATCCGGTCGATAAAGAACGAAGTAGAAGCATCGCGACTTACCCGGTAATAACCGATACCTCCGCTCCAGCTATATCCGGAGAGCTGCTGCTCGGGCTCCATACAGGCGGCACGCTCGTCTTTCACCTGAACGAAGTCCATATCACGGTCTGCCGAAACAGTCAGACGCACCGTTACCTTATCGCCTACATGCAACTCGGCATTGCGCGAAAGGGCTTTTCCGTCCCGATAAAGCGTACGTTCGATTTGCAGACCGGTTCCTTTCGAAGGCAATACCTTGTCCATATCCTCCAGGTATTGGGCGTAAACGGCTCCCCATCCCAGTCCTTCACCGGTACGGCTGATACGGATATCATCTGCCTCGGCATCGGTTCCGGTAAAGGTCTTCCGTGCATAGCCCAAAGCATCCTGCGGAGTCTGCCAGGTAGTCTTGCCTACCGTAGCTTCCATGCTTCCGCCTTCGCCCAGCGTATCGCTTCCCATACACAAGAAAGCATATACGGCATCAGCAGTCGAAACGGAACTTTCCCACACCTGCACCTGCTTCTGCTTCAAGAGCCATTGCTTCATGCCGTTCAGCATACTGGTGTCCGGCGCAATGCGGTAGATGGCTTCCATTGCCGCCACTTGAGCCGGAATCTTATAGCTTCGCCACGAATAGGCAGCTTTCGGCGTATCGAAATACAAGCCCATTTCTTCGGTGCCTACCAGATATTCCTTAATGGACTGTACCAATTCGGATGCCTGACCAGACTTGCCTGCCCCCTGCATCACCAGGGCAATCATCGCTTTCTCACAGATGGAATAGTCTGCCGAACGGTTTTCCAGTTTCGCGATGAAATAATCATTCACCTGTCCGTCGGCATGATTTGCCGCCAGCTTGTCAATAGCACATATATACAGATAATGTACAATCTGCCCGTCAGGCCATACGGTCAGCTCATTCTCCGCTTCCCGGCGTTTCATCTGTTCGTATTCCTGTTGCGACTCTTTTTTCAAGTAGTCGACAGCACGCACATACATGTTGCCCACGCCTTGGTCCAGCTTCACCTGCATGGCTTGCAGGCGTGCCAGCATCTCGACGATTTGGGTGGTAATATAACGGCTTCCTGTCATTCCCTTGTACCAGCTCCACGAACCGTCAGGCAGTTGCAAGGCTTCCAGTTTACCGATAGCTATCTGCTGGCGGTTCGACATCGTATTCAGGTCGAAAAGCAAGGCAATACGGCGTTTCTGTTCCGCTTCATCGGTCGCCTCGGCAACCCACGGTGTCTCGGCAAGCAAAAGGTTCTTCAGGTCCTGGTTTCGTTCCAGGTTGCTGAGCAAGGTTTCCTTCCCTGCTCCTTCAGCTTTCCACGTACGGAACACTTCTTCGATGCGCGGATTCGAACGGACGATGTGCGCAGCCAATGCATTGGCATAATATGCCGAAGCCCACGACAAGGCATCTTCTTCCGAAGGATTTCCCATCACCGGAAGTGCCTGTACGGCATACCAGTCCGGATTGGCGGTCATCTCTACCGTCAGGCGTTTCTCTGTAGCGGTCTTGCTCTGCTTGTTGAACAATTCCTCGGCAGCTACCGATTTTGTTTCGGTTCCGTCCAGTTGTACGGGTACGGTCTCGGTCATCCATTGCTTATCAGTCAGCACCGGTACGTAATGTTGTTCCCCGTCACTATATTCACCGGCTTCCGCTACGATTTTGCAAACCAGCACATCATAGGTTTCGGGCACTTCGAAAGTGAAATGCACCGTTCCCGTCTCGCCTTCACTTACCGAGAACGATTGCTTATCGTGTGCCACGACCTTTCCTGTAACCGGATCCGACCATTCAATGCGGGCGATTCCGGATACGGTTTCCATTGATAAGTTGACCAGCGAAGCCGCTATCACCGCACGGTCTCCCCTACGGATAAAGCGCGGCAAGTTGGGCTGCACCATAAAGGGTTTCGAGGTCTGGACCGTATCAACCAACAAGCCATAATCCATAGCCCGCGTATGGGCAAAGCCCAAGAAACGCCATTGGGTCAGGGCATCGGGCACGGTAAAGGAGACGCTCACATTGCCCAACGAATCGGTGCGCAAGTTGGGATAGAAGAAAGCCGTCTCGGCAAAGTTCTCGCGCAGGGCAGGCACCGGCACTTGTTCCGCGCCCGCACTGCTTCCACTCTTCACATCGGCGATGCTGATTTGTATTTCACCTCCACCTACATCCCCTTTCTTCATTTGGAAACCGGGAGCCGGTGCAGCCGTAGCATCATATCTTACTTCACGCAAATCAGCTATATCCGCTCCCTCCAATGCACTCAATGGCATTACTTCCATCATTTCTTCCTGAACCGCATTGGCACGACTCAAGAATGTAAATCCTCTCCGGAAACCTCCCAACCACGTAGTATATAGCCTGCTATAGTCTCCATAAAGCAAGTCGAAGCCCTCGCCGGGATAGGTTATCGGGAAATCACCGTACATCCGTAGCCGCTGGAATGCCGAAGCGAAATCGGCACGCACGTACATCGCCCGGCGTGGGAACGAAAGCCCGAAACGCCAGTCGTGCTTGTGCAACACGTCCAAAGAAGCATCGTAGAGTGTAGCCATCAGGTTGGCTTCCGCCGCCATCCCCGAAGGACGGGCGATGTGCAGCGTCCAGGTCTCTTGTCCGCCCGGTTGCAGGCGGTCGCGGAATGTTTCCCATTTCATCATCAACCGCTTATCGGGCACAGGACGAGTCAGGAGCGACTGGTTGGTATACAGGTTTCCTTTGCGCATAAAGGTGAATGCTACGGTCACCGCATCACCATACGCCTCACGATAAGGAAAGCTGAACGCCTTGAGTTCCTTATCCAGCGTCACTTGCCGAGATTCGATACGCCGTTGTCCATCGTATACATCAATGAAAAGGCATACCCCTTCCTCGTTCGTTCCGATATAGAACGTGGGCGGCTCCTGGCTTCCGAAGCTATCGCCGTCTTGATAAAACCAGGCGGTTTCTTCTACCGGCGAGGTGCGGTCTGTCTTAGAGAAGAGCACGAAATCCTGCTCTGCCGTACAAGGACGACCCTTTTCATCTTGTGCCGAGACCTCCATGCGGTACCTGCCCGAAGGCAATGCCCACACGTCCGAAGGCACAAACGATTGCATCGACTCTGCCTTGCCCTCGTAGCGCAAAGCACCTTTCTTGCCCTCCTTGTCCAAGGCATATACCTTGTATGCCACTTCCACCTGCACGGGCTGTCCGTTCAGGTTCATCGCCTGCACCTGGATGCGTTCCTGCTTTTCGCGCATCACATTTGCGTTCAATCCCTTCAGTTGCAAGCCGAGGGTCTGCTCGCCGGCAGGCAAAGCCAGTTCGCCCTGACGGGTCTCGCCGGCACCGTCGGTCACATCCGCCGATACCTTATAGATATAATAGGTATGCTCCGCCTCGTAATCGGGTTCTGTCAGCCTGGCACAGATATAAAACTTGCCATCGGCATCGGTCTGCGTTTCGCCCGAAAGCAATTCTTCCGTTGCTCCTTGCCAGCGGAACCACGACATTTCGGTACGGACAACACGATATTTCACCCGGGCATTGCGCACCGGAGCACCGGCATACGTCTTTGCCTCAGCCGATACCCGCACCGAATCGCCCATCGTATAGGCTTCCTTGTAAGGGTCGAACCGCACCTCGAAAGTAGGCCGTTTGTACTCGTCTACCTGAATCACCACCGACCGGTCATAACCTGACAGGTAATACTGGCCCGGAAGCAAATTATCGGGCAAAGCAAACTCGTGCGAGAAGACCCCGAACTCATCGGTCCACACATCGGCTTCGCCCACATTTTGAGACCCCCGATAGAGCCTCAGCTTATCCTTGGCATACGAAGCCGCACGGATGGAGTCGCCATCCTGCTCGTACACCACACCCGATACATGCACCGTCTGTCCGGGACGGTACAAAGAGCGGTCGGTAAACAGGTCGGCTTGTTTCTTCCAACCAACCGAAGCCGCTCCCACCACACTATCGATTGCACTCAACCGGGTGATAGCCATAAAGTCGTGCCCGGGCGTACGCACATTGTAATAAGCGCCGGTCCGTTTCGGCACTTCAAACGCCGTCCGTCCCTGCGCATCCGTCCGGTGCACGTTCCACAAGGCATAGTCTGCCTTCGCATCGTAGATATTCAGCTGGTAGGTCACTATCTCCGCACCCGGAACAGGACGTCCTGTCAGGCGGTCTACGGCTATAAACTCATGTTGCCTGCCCTGTACCGGTAGCTCGATGGCTTGGTAGGGCGAGACAAACATCACCGCCGAAGCGATGCCTTTTTCCACTCCTTTCGGGATTTGCTTCAGCATATAGATGCCCTCGCCGGGCAATGTATAGCGCAACACGGTATCGCGCCGCTGGTAATCCTCCGTGGCGCGGAGGGCATAGAAGCGGCTGGAAACCTTCGTACCGTATTGCTTGAGCAAGGCATCGCGGTCGGTCTCTTCGCGGAACTGGAGCTGTGCCGCCGTGGGCGCAAGGTTCAGGCGATAGAGTTCGAGCGTAACGCCTTCGATATTGGCATACGTCACGTTCGCATCGGTTTCGTAGTTCGGATAAAGGAAAGGGATATCCACGTTCAGCATCGGACGGGTGATGTAGTCTATCTGCCCCTGCAAGTCCTTTGCCCATTCGCCTTTGGGATACTTCGCCAGCCCTTCGCGAGCCGTCTCTACGGCTTCTTTCAGACGGTTGGCATCGCGGTAAGCCACCACCAGTTTCACGTATGCATCCGCACATGCAGGCAGGTCGGCATACGTATCAATCAACCCGTGCAGGCGGGCAATAAGCTCATCATCCGTGAGGCGGTACGGTTTAAAATTGTCCATCCTCCGTTTCTGGAACCAGAGTTTCGCCACTTCGGTGAGCAGGGCAGCCTCCCGGTTCTGTGCTTGCTTATAATAATCTATCAGCCCGTCATACAGTTCCATGCACGCTTTCGCCTTGGGCAGGTGCGCCGGACTATACAGGGTGGACATCTGCTGGATAGCCGTACGGGTGAGCAAGTCCAGCATATTGTCATTGAAATACCGCTCGCTTTGCTTGCCCGATTCGGTCATCGGGCGGAACTCTTTGGCTGAAGTACGTCCCAGCACCTCCTTGGGAGCCACCGAAGCACGGAAATAAGCGATAGCCGCCTCCATGCTGTCCGGTTCGTTTGCCATCATCCAAGAGCCCACAATGCTATGCAACACGGCACGCCCTACGGTATCTTTTTCCTCCTCCGCCCATTGCTTCAACGCCGCATATTCCACTTCGGCACTATCGGGCGTAAGCGAAACCTGCTGGGAAGCCCGCACCAAGTGCGCCTTCATCAGCTGAGGCAGGTTGCGTTCTGCTTTCGCTTTTGCATAAATCTTCCCTGCCGTAGCGATGACCGACTTAGGCAGGTCTTTCTTCTGATACATTTCCACTTCTTTCCATAGCTGGTCGTAGCTCTGTGCCAGCACCGGAAAGGGCAGCATGCCGATGAATATCACCATCAGCACCTGCAATAGTCTGTTCGTCTCCATATGGTTTTCGTTTGGTTTTTCTAAAGTAACGAAATATTTCCCAAACTCCTGCATCAGTATCCATTAAAATAAACAAAAAACGGAAGAAAAAGCCCATAGGCACCCTTCTCCCGTCTGCTTGCGTAAGGAATATCGTCTGCAAAAATCCAACCAACTATATGCGTCCGGACACGCAAACATTATCTCAGCTAGTTTTATTGCAATGAAACAAAAGTTTCAGTGCACTGAAACCAGCGATGAAAGGGCATGTGTTGCGCAACGGAACAAACCAACCCCCTGAAGGGAGCCGATTACAGCACACGGATGACACAGGCAAATGCCGTGTCATCCGTGTATTAACCTGCGTGCCATGCTGATTTATCCGGCAGCAGTTCTTGGCAAAAGCGTTTTATTTTCTGAAATCGAACATCAGGTTCAAGTGCAAGCCTTCGTCTCCACTCTTGATGCGGATATTGCCCGGCTGGCTGTTCGGTCCCTGCTGTTCGATAGGCTTGAACGACCATATTGCCGGAATATCCAGCAAGAACGAAATGTCACCTTCAGGGAAAGCAGGCATAATCTTCTTTTTCCTGCCTGCTTCTGCCGGCGTAAAGATGCGGTAGAAAATACCATCGTTACGCGAATAGACCGTAAACGGTGTCGTATCGCTCTCCAGCGTTGCCCAATACATATTGGCATGGAATCCCTTAAACTCCGGATAAACCAGATTTTCATAACTCTCGCCGGTCACGGTATTGTTGTAATCCTTGTGCCAGATGTCGTAATTGGTGCCCGGTATGCGGTTCTTCCATACGCGGTACGGGCCACGTCCCATCCATTTCATGCCTGTGCATTGCGTCTCAGGGTAAGAGAAGGTCAAGCCCAGGTTGTACACTTTGGTATCCATAAAGGCATCATCGAAACCACCTCCTCCCGAAGCACGGTTCAGCAGGATAGCATCCATATAAAGCAAACCCTGGTCGGTGAGGCGCCATACGATAGAATCTACACCACCTTTATACTTGGCACAGAACACGGCACCATCGGCGGCACGGCGCACATAGCTCTCCGCCGCCTCGAAACGCATCTTCATACCCACTGCTACCGGACCGTCTTTGAAAGGTATCTCCTTATCGCCCGAATGCACACGGGTAATCATACCTGTCGCAGCATCGAAGGTGACGCTTACCTGCTCGCTCCGCAAAGTAAACGCATTATCTTCTTTCACCGCCTCGGCAGGGCGAACGGCTTGCAAGGTCATCGGTGTAGAAGCAAGGTGACGCTCGAAATAGGGTTTTGCAAAATGAATGGGATAAGTCCAGGTACACATGCTATGTCCGTCCTTATCAAAAGCCTCCAGCTTCAGGACATCTCCTTCACGAAAAGCATCGGGAAGCGCAAAGCGTGCCTTACCTGTTTCGCCGGGATTGAGTGAAGGAAGCTGTACATCACCACTTGCCAGCACAACGGAAGCCCCACCTCCCTGCAAAGGAGTAGGACAAGCCAGCACACTGTATGTCATCCGGCATTCCTTCAGATTGGTATAGGTGTATTCGTTGGTCAGGAAAAACGACCCGTCGAAATGCGGCGTAATCATCAGCGGTTTCAACTGAATGGGAGACCATTGTGCCCGGATGGCATAAAAGCTTCCTTCTTTCTCACGGCGCGGTCCCACAATACCATCCGGCGCATTGGAGCCATCCGAATCCAGAATGCCACCCTTATCGGTGCGCTTGGGAGCCTCATCACTGAACACCCAGATAAAACCTCCGGCAAACAACGGATTGGTGCACCAGCGGTCCCAAAAGTCACGCAAGCCAGCCCCACCTCCCTGGTCGTACATGGCATGCATGAACTCGGTGGGCATAAACACTTTATAACCGTTGGTAAAGCGTCCTACTCCGGTCAGGTAAGCCGGATAATGGTGCGTATCCAAATCGTTGAAGTCTGCCCACGGATGAATGACGTGACGCTTCTGGAAGGGGTCGTGCTTGGCAAACTCACCATCATTGTTCACGTTCCATCCGCCCTCATTACCGTTGCTCCATATAACGATGGAAGGATGATTCACATCGCGCTCTACCATTTCCTTTATCAGTTTGGCACCGATTTTCGTATCATAATGCCCGTGCCAGCCGGAAAGCTCGTCAATGTAGACCAATCCAAGCGAATCACACATATCCAGGAAGTGTTCATCGGGCGGATAGTGCGAACGCACGGCATTCATGTTCATCTCCTTAATCAACAAAGCATCCTGACGGCTCATATCGGCACTGGTGGTACGTCCGCCGTCTACCGAAAACGAATGACGGTTGACACCTTTCACTACCAGCCGCGTACCGTTCAGGTAAAGCCCGTCTTGTGGAAAAAACTCTACGGTACGGAAACCTACACGCTCCTCGCGTGTCTGCACCACTTTGCCGGCAGGGTCTTTCAGTTCCATGTGTGCCACGTAAAGATTAGGTGCCTCGGTAGACCACGTCTTAACATTTGCCCACGCACCTTCCACCTGCTGCTCGGTGCCTGCACCGGAAATGCGGAACGTAAGCTGTTCTTTTCCATCGGCCGTCAACAAGGGCTTCCCATCTTTCAATCCCCGCATAGAAACGGTCCATTCGTAACCTGAAGCATCGACACTCATCCGCAACGAAGCCCGGAAAGTTCCGTCGGCCTGTGCATCCAAGACATAATGGTCGACCGACACGGCAGGCAGAACTTCCAGCCATACCGGACGGTAAATGCCTCCGTACAGCCACCAGTCGGCACGGCGTTCGGCTGCATTGACCGACTTGTCCGCCGATTCTTTCGCCACCTTGACTTCCAGGGTATTCTTTTTGCCCGGCTTCAGAAGTCCGGTTATATCATAGCTGAACCGATAGAAAGCTCCTTGGTGGATGTCCCCGGCAGACTGACCGTTGATTTTCACCTCGGCATCGGTCATCACCCCATCAAAAAACAGTTTGACCCGTTCGCCTTCTTTCCACTTCGGCGCCTTGAACTGATAACGGTAAGTACCGGTCTCCTCACTAGGCTTAGCACCCTTGATGGTATAAAAACGTCCGTAAGTATAGTTGCCAAAACCCTGTAATTCCCAACACGAAGGCACTTCAATCGGTTTCCATTTCCCCGAATTCTGTCCTTCTGAACAAAAGAATTCCCACGTACGGGTATCATCAACTCCTGTCCCCGACAGGTAAATGCGTTCGGGATGAGGAGCCTGAGCCTGCAATGCCATGCCGCCACACAGGCAGCAGGCAAAGAAAGCTTGTCGAAAAATGTTGTTTCTCATGCTAGCTTTTATATTACTTGTTAATGAATGGTCACCATCGTTGCCCCGAATCCGTATTCGCGGAACGAAGCGTCCTGGCTGGAGTAGTTCTTATATTTGCGCTTCAACTCATCCAAGATGGCACGGCGCAACACGCCATCTCCTTTACCGTGGATAAAGACGATGCGCTGCCCTTTCTTGTTCTTGTATTCGTTCAGTGTCTTGTGAAACACATCCAACTGGTAGTTCAGCATCTCGCTATTGCTCATTCCGTTCGTATCATCCAGCAACTCATGGATATGCAAGTCAACTTCCACAATGTCGTTCTTCACCTTGGGCTGGTGCTTTTTCGGTACCTTTGGCTGGTCGGGCACGGTTTTCTGCAACAAAGCTTCCCGGATGTCATCGGCCGAAACAAAGACCTGCTTTACGGATTCATCATCACGCACGACATCATACATCAAGGCCGGTTCGGCAAAGAAATCGGTCTGCTGGAATGTATGAAGCTTGTAGAATTTCACGGTATCGACACGCAACTCCATCGATACGGCATTCTTCAGCAGGAAAGTACAGTCGTCTTTATATGCCAACAACTGTACAGCCACATGCTCCATGCCGTTCAGTGCAGACTTATCAAATTCTTCCAGATGCTGTTTCATATTGGGAGCCACCGTACCCCGGCTTCGTAACGTCCAGCTCTTTCCTTCGGCGGACAGATACAGGTAATCGATGAAATAATTGCTGTCGTTTACCAGATAGGCATCAAAGGCCGTTGCCGAGATTGCCTTTACATCCTGTGGCACGTATGCCAGATATACATTCAGCACATCATTCCCTTTTATTTCACGTGCCCGGTAAGTAATGGGTTTTTCCTCTTCTTCAGGCTCCTCTTCCACCTCCGGAGCTCCCTGCTTCTTACCGGTCTTCAACGGGATATTATAATCATCAGTCTGTATCACCACGCATTCTTTTACCAGCATCGGTATCTCGAATCCGTCTTCATCCTCTACCAAGGCTATGTCTTTACCTTGAAAACCTTTCACGATTCCGCCTCCTACTTCGCTCAGGAAACGTACTTTATCTCCTATTTTCATATCGCTTATCTTTTTTTATGAATTGTCACACAAAGGTAGAAAAATTATTCATTCGATTAACAATTCACATACTTTTGCCCCTATTTTTACGTTTTCTTTACTTGCAAATTCGATTTTTTCTTGATAACTTGCCTTTGATTTTTCAACCAAGCTCTATTTTAATATATAATAAAGGAGGCTATTATGAAAAAAGTATTGAAAATCGCAGGCATCACACTAGGTGTGCTCCTGATCCTGCTTTTGGTACTTCCATTTGCTTTTCAAGGAAAAATAGAAAAACTTGTCAAGCAGGAAGGCAACAAAATGCTGAATGCACAATTCGACTTCAGTGCATTGGACATCAGTCTGATACGCAATTTCCCGTCGGCTTCAATCACCCTGGAAGACTTCTGGCTGAAAGGAGCGGGCGAATTTCAAAACGATACGCTGATTCAGGCGGGCGAGCTGACCGCAGCCGTCAACCTGTTTTCACTCTTCGGCAACAGCGGATACGATATATCCAAAATCATCATCGAAGATACCAAAGTGAAAGCCATCGTCCTGGAGAACGGACACCCCAACTGGGACGTAATGAAGCCTTCTGCCGACACAACCGATACGGAAGAAACCCCAACCGAAAGCGCACCGATACGCATCAAGCTGCAAAAACTTTCGATAAAAGACCTTTCCGTAAGCTACGATGACCGGCAGGGAGGCATGTATGCAGCCATCAACCACCTGAATGCCACATGTTCGGGCGATTTCGGTAGCGAACGTACCACGGTAGACCTGAGTATGGAAACTCCTTCGCTCACCTACCGCACCGGAGGCATCCCCTTCCTGAACAAAGCACGGCTGGAAGCCGATATGAATGTAGATGCCGATTTTGCCAACAACAAGTATACGCTGAAAGACAATACCATCAGCCTGAACGCCATTCAAGTAAACATTGACGGATGGGCAGCCATGCAAAAGAACGGTATCGGCATGGACATGAAACTGAATACAAACGAAGTGGGATTCAAGGAACTGCTTTCGCTTATCCCTGCCATCTATGCCAAAGACTTCCAAGACCTGAAAACGGACGGCAAAGCAAGTCTTACGGCATTTGCCAAAGGTATCTTGGGACAAGACCAAGTACCGCAGTTTGAAGTCGCGCTAGACGTAAAAGACGGAATGTTCCGCTATCCTTCCCTGCCTGCCGGTGTGGAAAACATAAACATCACCGCCAATGTGAAGAATGCAGGGGGAAACATCGATGCAACGGAAATAACAGTCAGCCCCTTCGATTTCGTATTGGCTGGTAATCCGTTCAGCCTGAAAGCCTCGGTAAAAACACCGATGAGCGACCCAGACCTGCAAGCTACCGCCAAAGGTACACTCGACTTAGGCAAAGTGAAAGAAGTATATCCACTGGAAGATATGACCCTGAACGGCACCATTCAAGCCGACATGAACCTTGCCGGAAAACTTTCGTACATCGAAAAAGAACAATACGGCCAGATGAAAGCGGCAGGCAGCATCCGGCTGAACAACATGAAGCTGAACCTACAGGATATGCCGGCCATTGACATCCAACGTTCTACCTTCAGCTTCTCGCCCCGCTACCTGCAACTGAGCGAAACAACCATCAACATCGGACAGAACGACCTGACCGTAGACAGCCGCTTCGAAAACTACCTGGGATATGCATTGAAAGGCTCCACATTGAAAGGAAACCTCAACATCAGCAGCAACCACATTCATGTAAACGACTTCATCAGCAGCGATACAACAACCGTACAGGCCCCGGAAACCCATGATAGCACAACCGTTTCCTCTTCGGAAGCCGGCGTTATCCGTATTCCGGAAAACATCGACTTCACCATGCAGGCAAACCTGAAAGAAGTTTTGTTCGACAAGATGAAACTGGAAACGGTAAACGGTGTACTGACCGTAAAAAACGGTACCGTCGACATGCGTAACCTTTCTTTCAACACCATGGGAGGAAGCATTACGGCAAACGGTGCCTACTCAGCCCCCAAAGGAGTACAACCGCACCTGAACGCCGGATTCGACATGAAAGGCATCGGATTCGCCCAAGCATACGAAGAACTGGGACTGGTACAACAACTGGCACCTATCTTTTCCGGACTGAAAGGCAACTTCTCGGGCAACTTGAAAATAAACACGCCACTTGATGAGAAAATGAGTCCGGTCATGCAACAAGTACAAGGCAGCGGAAGCCTGTCGACCAAAGACCTGAGCCTGAGCGATGTGAAATTTATCAACCAGGTAGCCGACATCGTAAAGAAACCCTCGATGAAAGATATCCAAGTGAAAGACCTGAACCTCGACTTCGAGATAGCCGACGGAAGAGTCACCACCCAGCCATTCGATTTAAAACTGGGTGATTATACCATGAACCTTTCCGGCTCTACCGGACTGGACCAGACCATCGACTACACCGGCAAGATAACTTTGCCTTCAGGAGGTATCGGCTCGAAACTGGGAACCGTAGACATGACCATCGGCGGAACCTTTACCTCGCCCAAAGTAGGCATCGACATGGCGAGCCTTGCCAAAAACGCTGCCGAACAAGCCTTAAAAGGACTGGTAAAAGGAAATGACGAAAACGGTGAAGAAACAAAAGAAAAAGAATCGGTCATCGACAAGGCACTCAACCTGTTCAAGAAAAAGAAATAAGCCAGCCTGGCACAAAGCCTGAAACGGCAAAAGCCGATGCGCATCCCTGCGTATCGGCTTTTCCGAATTACTAATTTAAGTAAAATGCACGACAGGAACGCTTTCCCGTCTTTTTTGATAGAGATATTATCGAAGGGGATTTCTATTCCCTTCTTTCTTATAACACTTCCGGGACTGAAATTGTTTTCAACCATATAAAAAAATATGAATTGGCATTTTGCGGACATTCATTTATCTTAATACACCAGGCAAACGTTATCCACCCACAGTGTATTGCCCGGCGAACCGACAAAGGCACCGCCCAGACTGGACGTAAACTGCAGAATGAGATGAGTAGGTGTTTCATCGGCATCCGCCCATCCGTTTTCCTGAATCAAGACACTCTCACCCTTGCTATTGCGTGCATGATAATTGCCCACACCTAGTTTCATCAGTTCGGCATCGTAATAAGAAGTATGCGATATATCTCCGTAATGAATATCATAAGTCGCCTTGTTGCGCCAGCCTTCAGTCTGCTGATAACGGATAACCGCCGTACCGATACGCTTGGCTATGATATTGCCCTCGGCATCCTCGGTGCGCTTCTGAAGCAAGCAGGTCATAATGGCACAGTCTTGCCCCGGAACAGTGCTTTTCCGGCTGAATCCCGTCTGACGGATGCGGTTCGGCTCACCCGACATTTTTACCTTGTAATCGTAACGGACAGCTTTGGGACGGGAATTAAAACGCACGCCCATATTCAAGGCTTTCTCACCTTCCTTCGTTCCGGTGATAGGTTCTTTCATATCGCCCAGGAACAAGGAGCCGGAAGCCAGCACCGTGATATTCACCACTCCCAAAACCTTGACACTTTCGATATGCGTTTCCAGACGGGCACAATAGCCCCCTTCCCTCTGTTCGGGATAAACACTGGTATTGGTCTTGACAATCCCCATCACCTTTGCCATAACATTGGAATTTCCCCACGGCGAACCTCCCTGGTTCACATACGGGGTATTCCCATCCAGTTCTTTCACAGGCCCTACTTCATAAAGCAGTTTCGTATCGCCGCCAATAATACCCGATTCGTGAATCTTGCGCGTAATCCACTGGTCCATATCACCATATTTCAGAGGAACGACTTTCTCCTGCGCATTCATAAAAAGAGGAAATGCCATCGCCAGCACTCCGAACATCCATTTCATCTTTCTCATGTATTATTCTACCTTATTTTAATTTGCGGGCAAAGTTACAAAAAAAAGCGATAGCCAAAAGGCTACCGCTCTAAATCTGAATTATCGGATATTATTTCCGGTCTATTTACTATTTGGCATAAAGCAGCCACGCACCCTGGAAATCCTTGCGGTCGGGATACTTGGCCTTAAAAGCGTCGCGGGCAGCCGAAGCCTCTTCGTGTGTATCATAAGAAGCCACAATGACGCGGTACATATTCTTTTCAGCATTATATACCACCTTGGCATTATACCCTTCGCCATCCATCTGCCCTTTCAGACCGTCGGCGTTTGCCTTGATACCGAAACTTCCGCATACCACACTGTATGCCTTCAGCCCGTCACCCGAAACCAGTTCTACCTTTTCTTCACGGACCGGCGCCGTAGTCACAGGGGCAGGAGTTGTAGGAGCAGGAGTAACAGGAGCTACCGGAGCAACTGTCTCTGCCGGAGCCTCACTGGTTGCGGCTTCTGCCAATTCTTGTTGTTTCGCTTTTTCATAAGCCTTTTTATAAGCACTTTCGCTTGACTTACAGGATGAGAATGCCAAAGCTACACACAATCCCATTCCCAATACAACAACTTTCTTCATTTGTCTTGAATTTATAAATTTAACTTTTCCGTTTCTTCTCGTTTTATTTTTTGCAAAAGTAGCAATATCTCCCTAGTCTTGCTATTAAAATCTGTTAATAATGCAAGATATTATGGGATTTGTCAAATATTTCGTCCAAAAATGATGCATTATAATCAGAATTTTCTTAGATTTGTAAGCGTAATAACTAAAAAAACGTTTTGATATGAAAGCATTGAATGTAGTAGCTGCATTCTTGGGTGGGATTGCCATTGGTGCAGCAGCAGGTATTTTATTTGCTCCGGAAAAGGGTACCGACACACGTAACAAAATAGCTGAGCTTTTGCGTAAAAAAGGTATCCGTCTGAACCGTGAAGAAATGGATGATTTGGTTGACCAAATCGCATCAGAAGTAAAAGATGCCGACTAATCATGAGCATGAACTTCAAGAGGGTGTGGTAAAAGGAAAATTTTAGCACACCCTCTTTTTTAAACCTCCAGAAACTATGTTTGCTAACGACAAAAGCATTGACAACCTGCAAGACCTCTTCAAGGAATTCAGGAAATACCTTGAACTGCAAGGACAATACCTCCGGCTGGAAGCGATAGAAAAACTCACCATCCTGCTCTCTACACTGATTCTGATTTTCATCCTGGTGACCGTAGGAGTGATGGCTCTTTTCTATTTCTCGTTCATGCTGGTATATGTACTTGCCACCGCCGTGGGAAGCCTGATAGCGGGCTACGCCATTGTAGGCATCCTGCTGATTGCGGTAGCCCTGCTCATCTATCGCTTCCGCGTACCACTTATCTTCCAGCCGATGGTCAATTTCCTGGCACGGCTATTTTTGGATGACACAAAGAAAACAGAACCATGAACAATCTACCACCGAACCATTATACCCTGGAAATGATCCGCCAGCAACGGATAGATAAAAAAAAGGAAATCCTCCAGTCAAAAGAACAGATGCTCCACCTTGCCCATCAACTCTTTGCCCCGCCACAAAGCAAAAACAAATTTGAAGGGATGATGCAACATGTCAACATGGGCATCGCCGCCTACGACGGACTGATGACAGGCATCAAAGTATTACGCCGCGTACGTGCTTTCTTCGGAAGTGGCAAAAGAAAAAGATACTAAGAGCCTGTTTAAATTTATCCGCAAAATGCCAATAGGATGAAGGTGAAATGCATTCATCCATAAATTCTAAAGACAATATGAAACTGAAAAAACTATTCTTTACACTTGCCCTCATGCTGGGCTGCATCACCGCATCGGCACAAACCGATTCTACCTTCTACATCAAAGGGCCGATGGGACGGCTGGCGGCACGCCTGCAGCTCCCCGCACTCCAGCAAGGAGAAAAATGCCCGATGGTCATACTCTGCCACGGATTTACCGCCAATATGCAAGGACCCTTGTTCGACACCATCAGCGACAAGCTGACAGAAGCCGGAATCGGCGTGGTGCGTTTCGACTTCAACGGACATGGAGCAAGCGAAGGTGATTTCATCAATATGACCGTCCCCAATGAAATAGACGATGCACTGGCCGTCATAGCCTTTACACGCAACCTGCCGCAAACCGCCAGCATCTCCCTGCTGGGACATTCGCAAGGAGGGGTGGTTTCGGCAATGACCGCAGGACGACTGGGCAAATATGCCATCCGGAGCGTAGTACTGATGGCACCTGCCGCCGTATTGCGCGATGATGCCCTGCGGGGCAACACAATGGGAGTCGTATACGACCCCTGGCACGCCCCTGAATACATCACCATGCCCTCAGGACACAAACTGGGAAGAAACTACATCCAGACCGCCCTCGAACTCCCCATTTATGAAACGGCAAGCCGGTACGACGGCCCTGTACTTGTGATACACGGAATGGACGACCGGATAGTACCTTACACTTACGGAGAAAGGTTCCACCAGACCATGAAGAAAAGCGAAATGACCCTGATACCGGGAGAAAACCACGGATTCGGCGCCAACTTGCCATATGCCACCTCTGTAGCTTCTTCGTGGCTGATAAAAAAATTGAAAGACGGAAAATAAGAACCCGGCACCACTTGGTGCCGGCTTAACTTCTGCAAAGTTCTTTTAAAGTTCGGAAAAGCAGACGAAGCACATTTGGAACTGAAGCATAAAAAATCTATATTTGCTTGCTAATATTAAGAAGGAAATAATGAAACGAGTAAGTTCACTAACCGCTATACCCGCCGAAACCCACTTCATAGCAGGCATTGATGTAATCGGTAATCTTAAGAAACTTTTCGAAACTCCAGAGCAGATATCAGGGTGCCTGATATTGCTTTGTGTAAGAGGAAAATGCAAAATCACCATCCACCTGACCCAATACGAACTGAAAAAGAATACGATAGCCGTAATCTATCCCAACCAGTTCGTACAGATAACAGAGGATACACCCGATTGCCGGTTCGCCTTTGTCGGATTCTCCTCCACACTGATACAGCACCCTTTCCTGTTTTCCAACACAATACAGTATGCCCCCTCTATTCTGGAAGAACCGGTCATCAGCTTGTCTCCTGAAATGGCAGACCTGTTCGGCGATTATTTCAAAGTACTGATAAAGGCAAAAAGGCTGGGCAATGTGCTGATAAGGGAAGAACAGCTTCCGCTGATTCTGACCGGACTGATTATTGAATTGGGAAATATCAACAGGCAAGAACCACTGGCAAAAAACACCCAGCATTATACACGCAGCCAGGAAATCGTGAAAGAACTGATACGTGTCGTAGTAGAAAACTACAAGACCGAACGGAACATCTCGTTCTATGCCGACAAAATGCATCTTTCGCCCCAACACCTGAGCACCACCATCAAAAAAACAACAGGAAGGACGCTCACCGACATCATCTCGGCATTCGTCATCAAGGATGCACAAGCCAAACTACGCTCCACCGAACTGACCATACAGGAGATTGCCTATTCGCTGAACTTTCCCGACATCTCTTTCTTCGGGAAATACTTCAAGCGCTATACCGGAGTATCGCCCAAACAATACCGCAATATGAGGTAGGGGACTACCAGGGGACTAGGTGACTAGGGACTAGGTGACTAGGTTTCAGATACCATTGGGTCACCTAGTACCTAGTTCCCTAGTCACCTAGTACCTAGTCCCTAGTCACCTAGTACCTAGTCACCTAGTACCTAGTACCTAGTCACCTAGTTCCCTAGTACCTAGTACCTAGTCAAAAACTAAACCACCTCAATCCCCTGCTCCGCGCAAAGCTTGAGGCTCAGTTCTTTCAGCTTGAACTTCTGTATCTTTCCGCTTCCCGTCATGGGGAACTCCTTGACGAAGAAGATATACTTCGGTATCTTGTAGCGGGCAATCTTGCCCTCGCAGAACTCACGCACGTCGAACTCGTTCATCGTGCAGCCCTCGTGCAGGATGATGAAGGCACCTACCGCCTCGCCGTATTTCTTCGACGGCACACCTGCCACCTGCACATCCTTGATGCCCGGCATCTGGTAGAGGAACTCCTCTATCTCGCGCGGATAAATGTTCTCGCCCCCGCGGATTATCATGTCCTTGATGCGCCCCGTGATGCGGTAATTTCCGTGCTCGTCCTTCACGCCCAAGTCGCCCGAGTGCAGGAAACCGTTCCGGTCTATCACCTCGGCGGTGGCCTGCGGGTTCTTGTAATACCCCTTCATGTTGTTGTAGCCCCGGTTGCACATCTCGCCCTGCACGCCTACGGGACATTCCTCGCCCGTCTCGGGGTCGATAACCTTCACCTCGGTAAACTCGAAGTCACGCCCCACGGTGTTGAAGCGCACCTCGGCAGGGTCGTCTATGCGGCTATGCGTCATGCCCGGCGAAGTTTCGGTCAGCCCGTACACGCTGGTCACCTTCATATACATCTTCTCCTCCACCTGCTTCATCAGCTCCACGGGGCAGAGCGAGCCTGCCATGATGCCCGTACGCAGGCACGAAAGGTCGAACATGTCAAACATCGGGTGGTTCAGCTCGGCGATGAACATCGTAGGCACACCGTAAAGCGCCGTACAGCGTTCCTTATGGACGGATGCCAGCACCACCAGCGGGTCGAAACGTTCCACCATCACCTCCGTACAGCCGTGGGTGAGGCAATTCATCGTGGCAAGCACCACGCCGAAACAATGGAACAGGGGCACACATACGCACAGCTTGTCGTCTTGGGTAAACTTCATGTGCTCGCCCGTCAGGAAACCGTTGTTGGCAATGTTGTAATGCGTCAGCATCACGCCTTTGGGGAATCCCGTGGTGCCCGACGTATATTGCATGTTCACCGTGTCGTGGCAATTCACTTTCTTCTTGGCTTCCGCCAGCACATCATCCTCGATGTTGTTCCCCAGGAGCAAGATTTCCGCCGTATTATACATCCCGCGGTATTTCTCCTGCCCGATATAGATAACGTTGCGCATGTAAGGGAAGCGTTTGCTCTTCATGTGCCCGCGCTCGAAAGTCTTCAGTTCGGGCAGCATCTTGTAGGTCATCTCCACAAAATTGCTGTCCCGCTCACCGTCTACGATGCAGAGGGTATGCATGTCCGAGTTCTCGCACAGGTATTCCAGTTCCGCCTGCTTGTAGTTGGTGTTCACCGTAACGGCTACGGCACCTATCTTGGCACAGGCATAGAGGAAGGTCAGCCAGTCGGGCACATTTTTCGCCCAGATGCCCACATGTGTGCCATGGGTCACCCCGATGGCAAGCAGCCCCTTTGCCATGTTGTCCACACGGCGGTTGAACTGGCTCCACGTAAAGCGCAGGTTGCGGTCGGAATAAACCAGGTATTCTTTGTCCGGCGACACGGCAGCCCAGTGTTCCAGCCAGTCGCCCAATGTCCGTTCTGAAAGTTGAATCATAATATTTAAGTTTTCACCACAGATTACACAGATTAAAAATAATCGATTCATTCACCACAGGACACAGATTTAATTAAAGAAGCTGTTTTGAATTTCTCCAAAAAGTTTTTCTTGGCTTGATGTATCCGTTTTCGTGTGTGCTTTGGGCGATTTTTTGGTCCTTTCCGCTCCTGTTCTTCGTCAGATAGCCCGCTATCTTCCTCATCACAGAAGCGGAAATGCCACAAAAACTCATCCCAAATCATCGCACGATAAATTCAAAACAGCTTCTAATAATAAATAACGGCGGATGTTTCCGTTGCCAATTATTAATTGTTAATTATTAATTGATAAAATCTGTGTAATCTGTGGTGAAACATACATCCACCGTCAAACCGGTGTATAAATCACCGCCAGAATCTGTGCCGCCTGTCCTTCGAAGGCATGCACGTGATGCGGCACGATGGAGTCGTAATAAATCGTGTCCCCCTCTTCCAGCAGGTAAGTATATTTCCCGTAATTGATTTCGAGCGTTCCTTTCAGCACCATGATGAACTCCTCCCCTTCGTGTGCCGACAGGGTAAAGGCATCGTTGTTCGCATCGATGTCGATGATGAACGGTTCCATGTGGCGGTCCGCCTTGCTGCGCGAGAGCGAATGGTAGTGCATGTGCTGGCGTGCGTCGACGGCATTGTTCGAAAAGCTGATGGTGTCGTCCGCTTCTCCGCGGCGGCACACCACGGGGCCGTCTTCTTCCGACTGGTCGTCAAGGAAAGTCCCCAGCCGTACACCCAGTGCGCGCGCTATCTTCAGCAGCGGGGCAAGCGAGGGGATGTCAATGTTGTTTTCTATGCGTTCAATCTGTCCGGCGGTAAGCCCTGTACGTTCCGCCAGTTCGTCGATGCTGATTTCCTTGGCGGTGCGCAAATCCTTTATTTTTTCTCCGATAATGTTCGTGCGGTCCATAGTACGAATATTTTTATAAATTATACCACCGACAAAGATAATAAAGTTTTCTTAATTGACAATGAACTGACATGCTAATGTGCCAATGTGTCAATAATAATGAGATAATGTGCCAATAAATTATGAGATAACAAGCCATCCTGCCGGTGTGGCGGGGATGGCTTGAAGGACCGGCTTTCACAAGCAGACCCTACATATAGAGCATGAAAGTCATAAATCTGCCTCTGCGCCTCCACCCAAGGCATGATACAAGTTAATGACACCCTGGATTTCCTGATAACAGTCTGAAGCACAATCCAGCCTTGCAGACAAGAGCGACTGGCGGGCGGTGAGCACTTGCAGGTAATTGGTCGTGCCGTATTCCATCAGCAGTTCAGTGTCGTGAACTGTTGTTTGCAGATGCTTCACCTGTTCCTCGTCCAGCCGGATACGTTCACGGGCGGTTTGCCATTGGATAAGAGCGTTATTCACTTCTTTTCCGGCATCGAGCAGCGATTGACGGAATGTGAGCAAGGCTTCTTCCTGTTGTGCCTTCGCTGTTTTCAGATTGGCAATGTTCTGCCCACGATTGAATATAGGCTGTACTAAAGACCCGATGGCTTGCAGCAGCCAACTCCCCAGGTTTGTAACGACGGCTCCTCCGTTATTGGTCCAGCCTGCCGAACCGCTTAACGTAATGCTGGGATAAAAAGCGGCACGTGCCTGGTTGGTGGCATAAAAAGCCTGTTTCAATGCTGCCTCAGCCTGCCGGATGTCGGGACGGCGGGAGAGCAGTTCGAGAGGTACCCCTGTAGACAGGCGTTGAGGAAACCGCTGATTGCTCAGGTTCCCGCGCTGGATACGGTGAGACACTTCGCCCAAGACGGAAGACAAACTGTTCTCTGTTTCGGCTATTTGTTGTTGCAGGCTGAGCAGGGATGCTTCTGCCGAGGCACGGCTCGCCTCTGCCTGGCTTACGGTGGCACGGTCGGCTTCACCTGCCTGCATCAGTACATAGAGGCTATGGACATAATCTTTCCAGCTTGCAACCGTTTCGGATGTGATGCGCTCCTGTTCGTCCAGCATCAGGAGGGTGTAATAACTGTCTGCTACAGTGGCTATCAGTTGGGTTTGTACAGCTTGACGGTAAGCATCGCTTTCCTCCAGTGCGGCACGTGCGCTGCGTTTGGCATTGGTCAGTTTACCGAAAATATCTATTTCCCAGCTTGCCGAAGCCCCTACCTCATAAGTCTTGCTGGTTTTGCTGCCATCCAGGCTGCTCAGTGTGCCTTGAGGGTCAAGCTGCACGGAAGGGAGGTAAGCAAGTTTGGCAGAGACAAGCTGTGCCTGCATTTCTTTCACTTTCAGGTAAGCGATACGCAGGTCGGTGTTCATTTCCAATGCCTGTTGTATCAAGGCTTGCAGATAAGGGTCGGTGAAAAGTTCTTTCCACGACAGGTCTGCGACCGAAGAAGCGGTATCAGCCTTTACTTCTGTCCGGTAAAGGCTGTCTGCTGCAACGGAGAGTTCCGGGCGTTCGTATCGGTTGTAAATGCCGCAACTTCCCAATAGACATACCGTTGCGGCTGTGAATAATAGTTTTCTCATATATATAAAAGGTGTGTCGAAATAAAAATATATCAGAACATCATACCTTGCTTTTTGCGGGCGCGATACCATAGCGTGTTTGGCGGTGCGCCCACAAATCGCAAAGCAAATAGTTAGTCATCATCGTGCTTTCTTGCAGGCATCAACCGTTCCTGCATGGCTTGGAAGACGATGAACAGTGCAGGTACCGCAAAGAGTAAGGCGAGGGTGCCCACAATCATACCGCCTACCACTCCGGTACCCAACGAAATGTTTCCATTGGCTCCGGCACCCGAAGCGAACACCAAGGGCAGCATACCAATGACCATACAGAGAACGGTCATGATGATGGGGCGCAAGCGGACAGTTGCGGCGGATACGGCTGCCTGGGCAAGACTCATGCCTTGCCGGCGGCGTGTGGCTGCATATTCGGTGACCAGAATCGCTGTTTTTGCCAGCAGTCCGATGAGCATAATCAGTCCGGTCTGCATGTAGATGTTGTTCTCCAGCCCACACAGGTTACTCAGGGTAAAGCTTCCCAACAGCCCAAACGGCACACTCAACATAACCGCCAAAGGAATGAACAGGCTTTCGTAAAGAGCGCAAAGGATGAGGTAGACGAATACGATGCAGATGGCGAACACGATGATGGTATTCGAACCGCTTCCCGCCTCTTCGCGGGTGATGCCTCCGTATTCGTAACCATAGCCCACGGGCAAGGTCTGTTGCGCCACTTCTTCCACCGCCTTGATGACATCGCCCGAGCTGTAGCCGTCGTTCATCATGGCGTTTACCTGGATGCTGCTGTACAGGTTGAAGCGTGCCAGGGTTTCGGGACCATACGTCTTGGTCAGGGTAACGAACTGCCCGATAGGAGCCATTCCCCCCTCATCGGTGCGGACAAACATGTTGTTGAGCGCATCGGTGTTCAGGCGGAAATTCTTGTCTGCCTGCACATAAACGCGGTAGAGCTTGGAGAAACGGTTGAAGTTGGACGAGTAGCTGCCTCCGATATACCCCGACATCACGCTCAACACATCGGTGGGCGACACGCCCATCCGCTTGCACCGTGCGGCGTCCACCTCCACTTTGTATTGGGGAAACTTCGTGTCGGAAGTGGAATAAGCCGTTTGCACTTCGGGACGCTGGTTTAGTGCGGCGATAAACTTGTCGGCATGGCTTTTCAGTGTCGTGATGTCGCCTCCGGCACGGTCTTGGATATAGACTTCCACACCGCTTCCTGTGCTATATCCCATGATGGTGGGTTGGGCAAAGGCGAAAAGTTTGGCACTATGTACGTTGGCGGTACGGCGGTATATCTCCTCGATGACGGCGGTGATGTAGTCTTCGTCCTCCTGCCGTTCGTCCCAATTTTTCAGCTTGACGATGAGCATACCGCCGCTGGCTGCCTGTCCTCCCAACATGCTGTAGCCCGCCACGTTGGAGTAACGCTCTATCTGTGGGATGTCCTTGATGCAGGCTTCCACTTCCTCCATAGCCTTAATGGTTTGCGACAGACTGCTGCCCGGAGGCGTGGTCACGTTGACGAAAACGGTACCCATGTCTTCATCGGGCACCAGTCCGGTTTTGGTGTTTTTCATCAGCACCGCAAGCAGGGCGATGGAAGCGATGACTCCCGCGCCTACCAGCCACTTGCGTCGGAAGAACCATTTCACACCGCTCTTATAACGCAGCACGAGGCGGTTGAACGAGGTTTCGAATGCCTGATGGAACCGGGATGAGAAACTCAGCTTCTGTCCGCTCGCCTTATCGGCATGAGGAGTCATCAGCAGGGCGCAGAGGGCAGGACACAGCGTCAGTGCATTGACGGCGGAGATGCCTACCGCTACCGCCATGGTCAGCCCGAACTGCATGTAGAACGTACCGCTGGTACCACCCATGAACGAAGTGGGGATAAACACCGCCATAAAAACTAATGAGGTAGTGACAATTGCCGTCGCGATGCCGTCCATCGCCCGGTTGGTTGCCTGATAGGGCGAGCGTATGCCTTCATCGAACTGTGCCTGCACCGCTTCTACAACAACAATTGCATCGTCGACCACCGTCCCGATGACCAATACAAGGGCAAACAAGGTCAGCAAGTTCAGCGAGAATCCTGCCACGTAGAGGAAAGCAAATGTTCCCACCAGCGACACGAGAATGGATATGGTCGGGATGATGGTGGAACGGACGCTTTGCAGGAAAACGTACACTACGAGGACGACAAGAATAATGGCTTCTATCAACGTCTTCACCACTTCGTGAATGGAAGCGTCGAGAAACTCTTTCGTACTCATCAGGTCGACCAGCACCAGCCCTTTGGGCAGTTCCTGCTGCACTTCTTCCATCAGTTTGTCTATCTCGCTGATGATTTCATTAGCGTTCGAGCCTGCCGTTTGCGAAATCATGGCGGTGGCTCCCGGATGTCCGTCTACTTCACTGCTGTGGCTGTAGCTTTGCGTCCCCAGTTCCACGGTGGCGATGTCTTTCAGGCGGAGCACTTCACCGCTTTCTAAGGATGTAATGACCAGATTGCCGAACTCTTCGGGCTTCTCGTAGCGTCCGCGGTATTTCAAAGTATATTGGAACGCGTTTTCCGAATCCTCACCCAAAGTACCCGTAGCGGCTTCCACGTTCTGCTCGTCGAGCACAGCCGTCACATCGGCAGGCACCAGTCCGTATTGCGCCATCTTTTGCGGGTCGAGCCAGATGCGCATGGCGTAGTCATCTCCCATGACATTGACGTTTCCCACGCCGCTGATACGCGACAGCCGAGGCTCGATGTTGATTTTGAAGTAGTTGTTGATGAATGTCTGGTCGTACGAGTCATCGGGCGAATAGAGAGCGATGATTTTCAGCATCGAGTTCTGCCGCTTTTCTACCGTTACACCGATTTGGGTCACTTCAGCAGGCAGCAGTCCTTCGGCTTCGCTCACACGGTTCTTGGTGTTGATGGTCGCCATATCGGGGTCGGTACCTTGCTTGAAGTAGACGGTGATGTCGCCGGCACCGGTATTAGTAGAGGTGGAAGTCATGTAAATCATATCCTCTACGCCGTTGATGGCTTCTTCCAGCGGGACGACAACCGATTTCTGTACGGTTTCGGCATTGGCACCGGTGTAAGTGGTCGATACCATGACGGTAGGCGGTGCGATATCGGGGTATTGCTCCATCGGCAGGTTGGCCAAGCCGATAAGCCCCACCAACAGAATAAGCACCGATATCACACAGGCAAGGATGGGGCGGTTTATAAAAGTTTGTAATTTCATAATCGTTTTCCGTTAAAATCATTCATTAGACAAATGTTATCAGTTATTGCTTTCCGATAGCAATCGGTGTACCTTCTTGCAGAAGCCCTGCCCCTTCCGCTACAATAACATCGCCGGCTTTCAGTCCTTGTGTCACGATGTATTCTTTACCGTCGTTGACCGGGAAGACGGTAACAGAAGCCGATGTCGCTTTGCCGTCTACCACGCGATAAACAAACACTTTGTCTTGTATTTCATAGGTTGCCTCCTGCGGCACAACAAGCACGCTGTCCATCTGGTAAGGGAAGACAATGGTTCCGCTTCCTCCGTTCCGCAACATCCGTTCGGGGTTGGGGAAAGTGGCACGCAGGCTGACCGCTCCGGTTCCGGAATCAATGGTGCCGCTTATCGCGTCTATCTTTCCTTTGTGGGTGTACATCAACCCGTCGCTCAGGCGAAGCGATACTTCCGGCATCTGCTTCATTGCCTCTTCCAAGGTCCCGCTCTCGCGCACCAGTGTCAGTATCTGGTTTTCGGTCATCGAGAAATAAACATACATTTCTTCATCATCCGACACCGTGGTGAGCGGTGTGGTAATGGAAGCGTCTACCAGTGCGCCTACACGATAGGGTATCATGCTTGCCACCCCGTCTACCGGACTTTTCACTTCTGTATACGACAAATCATTCCGTGCGCTGGTTTCGGCAGCCTGCGCCTGCTCCAATGCGGCTTCGGCTTCCAGCAACGAGTTGCGTGCCGTTTGCAGGTCGAAAGCCGACACGACGTGTTCCTCAAACAGATTTTCCTTGCTGTTTGCCGTCATCTTAGCGGTGGCAACAGATGCTTCCGCACTCTTTACATTGGCTAGAGCCGTTTGCAATGCCGCCTGATAAGGCACTTGGTCGATAACGAAGAGAGTTTGTCCTTTGCTGACTTTTGCTCCTTCTTCGATGCATACATCTGTGATGGTGCCGCTTACCTGCGGACGTATCTCCACGCTTTGCCGTCCGTTGATGACGGCGGTATAATCGCGCGTCAGCGTACGGCTTTCCACCGCCACAGTCATGGTCTTGTAGGTGCTCTCTCCTGCACCTGCCGGTTTTTCCTTACAGGACGTTGCCAATAGCAGACAACCGATTCCTGCACATGCTAACATTCTTTTCATTCTTAATTTGCTTTGCTTTTTTAACTTAAAATCTGCCGCAAATGTAAACAGTGCTATCGGTATGCTTTTGGTTACGATTCACATATTGTTGGTTTCAATCCGGAGCTTAAGGCTTTTTTGCTTTAATAGTTCTAATAAGTGGAAAAAGGCTTTGGAAGACAACTGGGTTCTGTTATTTTTGCGAAAAATCAAGCAATGATGGAAAGTCTTAAGGAAAAAGTGGTAGCTTGGATTCGCAAAGATCTGTCTTCTGACGGGCAACTGGACTGGGCTGCCTACAACAATAGTCTGGTAATGGTCCGTATGGAGGGAACAGATTTCCGCTTGTCCGGCAAATGGCTGCCTGACGGATGGCATGTGTTCTTACAGGTGCACGAAGGTGAATTGAGGCTGACAGTCAATGGCGAACGTTTGGGATTTGACTCTCCGGTATATGTGGATTTCTTGAGAAACCGCAAATGGGCAAATGTGACGCTGGCAGGGAAATATCGCACCTGTTTCATCGTAATGGAGCAACACTTTTTCATGGAGACCACTCTCCCGATGCGCAATAAAATAGCAGAAGGAATGGAACAATTTGCCAAACATCCTTTTACTTCGGTAAATGCAGATGAAGACCGTGACTTGTCCCGACTGGAAGAAATGATGTTCTCTACCCTGTCGGCAAATTCTCATCTGTTTTGCCGTGAACTGATACAGGCATTGGCTTGTGCCTGGCAGTATGAGTTGTGGAATATCTTTTTTCATCGCCAACAAGATGTCCGTTCCACCATAAATCCGCATTGGAACGATGTTGTTTCGCAATTCTTCTACTTAGCTCACACGTATTGCCGCGAGCAGCACAGAGTAAGCTGGTATGCCGCACAACTGGGCGTATCGGCAGATGCCTTGTCTGCCGCCTTAAAACGGCTGCACGGAAAAACGGCAAGCGTCATCCTGGAAGAATTGCTTGCCGTCGACGCGAAAGTCTGTTTACACAATCCGGCACTGTCTGTGCAAGACGTGGCGGAAATGCTGCACTTCTCCGACCAATCGGCATTCGGAAAATTCTTTAAGCGGCATTGCGGCATATCACCTGCTGTTTTCAAGAAACGGCACATCGAAGAAAACAATTCATGATTGTACTTTAGCGGCATCAAAATGTGCATCTTCTGACTCTGAGAAATGCTTGCCAACCACCGCCCTTCCAGATAATATCATAGCAAGACGCAGCCGGTTGCGGAAGCCTGCGGATATAGGTGCGGCGCCAAACGCATATAGGTTCATCCGCTGTAAGATTATTAATCTTCAGGCTGCAAGATTATTAATCTTACAAGCGGAAGATTATTAATCTTACAACAGACGAGGTTATCCCAATGTTTTAGAAGCTGTTTTGAATTTCTCCAAAAAGTTTTTCTTGGCTTGATGTATCCGTTTTCGTGTGTGCTTTGGGCGATTTTTTGGTCTTTTTCGCTCCTGTTCTTCGTCAGATAGCCCGCTATCTTCCCATAGTAAAGATGCAAGATTTTGCGTCTCTACAAAAACTCATCCCAAATCATCGCACGATAAATTCAAAACAGCTTCTTAATTGCAGCATTTTTGCGAATGGGATTATATATGGGAGTTTTTCTTAAAATTGTAGTAGCTATATAAAAAAGAAAAAGAGGCCATCTCTAGTTTTTTGAGACAGCCTCTTATCTATGTATAGTAACTTATATTACTTATTCAGAGCCAAAGCCACATTCACAGCGCAAGCTACGGTACATCCTACCATCGGGTTGTTACCGATACCGAGGAATCCCATCATTTCTACGTGTGCGGGAACTGATGAAGAACCTGCGAACTGAGCGTCTGAGTGCATACGGCCCATCGTGTCGGTCATACCGTAAGAAGCAGGACCTGCAGCCATGTTGTCCGGGTGAAGTGTACGGCCTGTACCGCCACCTGATGCTACTGAGAAGTAAGGCTTGCCGGCAAGTACACGTTCTTTCTTATATGTACCTGCTACCGGATGCTGGAAGCGGGTCGGGTTAGTAGAGTTACCTGTAATAGATACGTCTACGTTTTCGTGCCACATGATAGCTACACCTTCACGAACATCGTCGGCACCGTAGCATTTTACTTTCGCACGCGGACCGTCTGAATACGGAGTCTCGTTTACGATGTTCAGTTTACCGGTGAAGTAATCGAACTTCGTCTGAACGTATGTGAAGCCGTTGATACGAGAGATAATCATAGCGGCGTCTTTACCCAAACCGTTCAGGATGCAGCGCAACGGGTTCTTGCGGACTTTGTTTGCCATTTCGGCAATCTTGATAGCACCTTCGGCTGCAGCGAATGATTCGTGGCCTGCCAGGAAAGCAAAGCACTGTGTTTCTTCGCGAAGCAGACGGGCTGCCAGGTTTCCGTGACCCAGACCTACTTTACGGTCGTCTGCTACAGAACCCGGAATACAGAATGCCTGCAAGCCGATACCGATAGCTTCGGCTGCGTCAGCAGCGTTCTTGCAGCCTTTCTTCAGTGCGATGGCGCAACCTACCACATAAGCCCACTTTGCATTTTCGAAACAGATACCTTGTGTTTCCTGACAAGTCAGATAGGGGTCGAGGCCTGCTTCGTCACAGATCTTGTTAGCTTCTTCAATGTCTTTGATGCCGTTTTCGTTCAATGCAGCCAGAATCTGCTTCATACGACGGTCTTGACTTTCAAACTGTACTGGTCTAATCATAATCTGTGTCCTCCTATTATTCTTTACGTGGGTCAATATATTTAACTGCGCCTTGTTCGGGTTTGAAGCGGCCGTAAGTTCCGGTAACAGCTTTCAACGCTTCGTTAGCGTCAACACCCTTCTTTACTTGTTCCATGAACTTGCCCATGTGAACATATTCATAACCGATTACCTGGTTGTCCTTATCCAAAGCCATACGAGTGATGTAACCTTCGGTCAGTTCGAGGTAACGGGTACCTTTGGCTTTTGTACCATACAATGTACCGGTCTGGCTGCGGAGACCTTTGCCCAGGTCTTCCAGTCCTGCGCCGATTACCAAGCCGCCTTCTGAGAAAGCTGACTGAGTACGGCCGTAAACAATCTGCAGGAACAGTTCACGCATAGCCGTATTGATAGCGTCGCAAACCAAGTCGGTGTTCAATGCTTCCAGGATAGTCTTGCCCGGAAGGATTTCAGATGCCATGGCAGCAGAGTGAGTCATGCCCGAGCAACCGATGGTTTCTACCAGACATTCTTCGATAACGCCTTCTTTTACGTTCAGCGTCAGTTTGCAAGTACCCTGCTGGGGAGCGCACCATCCCACACCGTGGGTCAAACCTGAAATGTCTTTGATTTCTTTTGCCTGAATCCATTTCCCTTCTTCAGGAATAGGAGCCGGACCGTGGTTAGGTCCTTTTGCGACACAACACATGTGTTCAACTTCGTGTGAATAAGTCATATTCGTTACGTTTTATTGAGTAATAAAAAATAAGTAGTTCTTAGTCGGGTCTCAGAGGCAGTCCCTCTTGATTCCGCACGCAAAGTTAGTTGTTTTATTGATTTATGCAACGGGACGGAACGAACTTTTTGTCGCTTTTTAATGATATTTTTTATGAGACTTGCTGTTTTGTAATGTCAACTTGGCAAAATCTTTTTCGTATATGGCCGAAAAGCCTTATCTTTGCGGCGTGATTTCTATCGTATAATAATCGAACACAGAGACGCAGAGGCACAGAGTTTTTATATTATAGGAATAAAGAGAGTAAAAAGAAAATATTCAGACTTTATTTCTCTGTGTTTCTGTGTCTCTGTGTTCAAAAAGAGAAACAAGAAGATGGAAGAAAAGAAGATTACAGTAAGCGATGAAGCGTTGCGCCAGGCGGCGGGCGAAGGGATGGACGAGTTTTTGCAAGTGTTTACCGACCGCTATCTGGAAGTGACGGGCGGGCAAATCGATGCCGGCACGATGCCTTTGCTCAACGGATGGCAGCATACGCTTTTGGGATACCGCCTGTTTTGCGAAGAAGTGGGCGAGGGCGGTTTTGTACAACTTATCCAGAACGGATACGGTCCTTACATCTTTCTCAACCCTTTTGCGAAGGCGATGCGCCTGATGGGGGCGAAGGAGTTCTCGAAGCTGGTATACGCGGCGCGGAAGATTTACGAGGAAAACCGCGAGGACCTGGAGCGCGAGTGTACCGAAGATGAGTTTATGGCGATGTACGAGCGTTACGAAGTGTTTGATGACCTGGAAGAGCGGTTTGCAGAAATGGAGGAGGAGGTGACCGGGCAGGTGGCGCGGTATGTAGACGAGCACTTAGAGCAGTTTGCCGAAATAGTGAAGGATGAAGAGTGAAGCATGAAGCATTGGCTATGTGCTTTCGTGGGGCGTTGCATATAGGTGCAAGTGCCAGTGCACGTACTTTCATCGGGCGATGAAGATAGGTGTATGGAGCAGTGAAGATGATTGGTTGAAAAATATACGTTAAAAAACGTAAACCGATGCAGTATTTTCAGCATCTTTGCATTCTAGCTAAAAAGTTTATCAAATTAATTGCAAAATCAAATAAAAAAGGAAGAACATGAAAAAGTTTAAATTGAGCGTGCTGGCTATGGCATTGACAACAATGTTGGGATTTACTTCTTGCTTGGATAGTGGAGAACCTGGACCGAGTTCAGCAACATCTTTTCTTAAAGTAAGAACTTCAATGGGATATACTACATTTGAAGATCCATCAGGTTTTCAATATATACCAACTACAACATTGACTACTTCTCCTACTTCGCGTTTGGCATTTCTTTATTTTGAAATAGATACCAGTACATTGACGCAAGAATCAACATCTGCAGATATCACATTATTACAAGATCCTGTTTATTTGAGAGAGATGAATGCGGCATTATCCCCTGTTCCTGCAGAAGAGGAAACTGTTGCATTATATGGTATTCCATCGAATGGATGTGCCGTATGGGGAGCTTTTGAATTTTTGATTATGGCACCGAATTTTAATCTCAAAAAAGGAACTACAACTTCAAATTTAGATTCGGAACTTCCTAATCATCGTTTAGCGGTTTATTATGATTCTACAGAAGAAGGTGTTGCTAATGGAACACTTAGATTGCATATCCGTTATCGCATTACTAATGCTGATATGACAGATGAAAATTGGGGACAAGATTATAATGTCCAATATGGTGAATATGTATTTGTTGATTTAGCATCAATAATATCCGCATATAGAAATAATAATCAAAATGAATATCCGACACGTCTTGAATTGGAATATGAAATGTATAATACTAATTCTGCAACATCGGATCCCGATAAGAAGACTTCTCAGACAATTACTATAGAAAAACAATATTTGCCTGATATGTCGGAAACTGAAGAATAATCAATATTACCTAAGTATAGCCGGGCAATATTTGTCCGGCTTTTATTTTGAAAAGTGCAGGGTTTTCTGCATCTTTGTAGGCGCTAACCCGAATTTGAATTTGTAAAGGAATAGTATATGAAACACATGAAATATGGACTGCTTGTTGCAGGATTGGGTCTTATGTTGGGGGTTACTTCATGCTTGGATGGTGGAGATAACAGTACAACGGTGTCGTATTATGAAATAGTAAAGAAAGATGCTTTAACCGGTACTTATACCAGCCAGATGGGGTATAAGGTTGCTCCGTTAAATCCGCAGGATTTGGAAGACCTGCCTTGGGCTTCCGATTATATTCAGCTGTATTATTCGTACGATTACGGACAGGACATGTCGGGTGGAGAGGTTGATGCGAATGTTTATGGCTATTCGCTGATAAGGGAGGGGCAGTGGCTTCCTCAGTCTCCGGCTGAAGGCGATGCCAATGCGCCGATATCCGATGTGGTATTGGATTCTGGCAATAAGCCATACGACTTTTTTTATAAACAGGACGATATCTTCCTTCCGATAGAGCTTTTTGTGCGTAAAGAAGTGGACACAAATGATTTGGAGCAACGCGAAGCGGAGATGGCACAACACGAGTTTGCCTTGTATTATGATGCCGACAAGGATTTTTCGGAAAGCGGCATGACTCTTTATCTGCGTCATAAGATGCTGAATGTGGAAGAGGATGATGAGTTTACTCAGCTTTCGGGAGGATGGTGGCACTTCAATATTATCGATGCCATGGCACGTTATCAGGAAAAGTACAGCAAGCGTCCGGACAAGATAACGATTTCATTCGAACAGAATACGAAAGACGTAAGTTATGCCGATAATCTGGTTTTGGAAGGAAAGGCAGAGCTTGACTATCAGAAGATTGTCGAATTTAATGAAGCATTGTCGGGAAGCAAGGGGATATCCAAGTTGCTTCGCGGCAAGAGATGAATTTTTTCATCCCAAAGTGCAAAGAAATAAAAATAAAGCCGGGCATTTGGGTGCCCGGCTTTATTTTTAGCACTTTTTTTGTACATTTGCATCCTAAGAAGAGAGAAGTGACTATGTATAAAGGATTATTTCATCAAATCGTCTCCCTGCTTTCGGCACCGGGAGAGGCTTGGGACAAGATAATGGAGCGTGGAGGTGCACGCGACATCCAGTCGGGATTTGTTTATCCGCTTATCGGGCTGTGCGGGTTGTCGGAGTTTATCGGTACGTTCATCGGGAGAGATTTTTCCTCGCTGATGTTCCAGTTGGCACTTACGCGGTGTTGTGCCGTAGCGGTGGCGTTGTTCGGCGGTTTCTTTCTGTCTGCCTATCTGCTCAACAAGCTGGGCATGGGCTGGCTGAAACGGGGTGACGCATACGGAAAGATGCTGGTGTTCGTGGGCTATTCGATGGTAGTCACGTTCGTGCTCGACATCATCAGCGGGCTGGTGTCCATCGACTTGCTCCACTGGATATTGCAAATCTATACCCTCGTGGTGGTGTTCGAGGGAGTGCGTCGCTGGCTGGAAGTACCCGAACGGCAGCAGATGGCATTTACCATTGTGGCCACACTTGTTATACTGATTTGTCCGGCATTGATAGAATATCTGTTTAATCAATTATCTGTAATTTTGAACTGATGAAAACAAACGCAAGCAACATAAATATCAAAAACAAACGTGCCTCGTTCGATTACGAGTTTATCGACACTTATACGGCAGGCATCGTGCTGACGGGTACCGAAATCAAGTCTATCCGTCAGGGCAAGGCGAGCCTGGTCGATACGTTCTGTTTCTTTTCGCGCGGCGAGTTGTGGGTGAAGAACATGCACATCGCCGAATACTTTTACGGTTCGTACAACAATCATGCGGCACGGCGCGACCGCAAGCTCCTGCTTACGAAGAAAGAGCTTCGTAAGCTGGAACGCACTTCGGCAGAGCCGGGATTCACTATCGTGCCTACCCGTATGTATATCAACGAGAAGGGGCTGGCAAAGGTGGTCATCGCCCTTGCCAAAGGAAAGAAGCAATACGATAAGCGCCAGAGCCTGAAGGAGAAAGAAGACAAGCGGATGATGGACCGGATGTTTAAACGATAATTTTAGGGACTAGTTGACTAGGTACTAGGGACTAGATTTTGAATAGTTTCGCTAATTGTATTTATAACCTAGTCACCTAGTCCCTAGTCAACTAGTTCCTAAGAAAAGAAGCAATGAAAACAATACAAGAACAGATAAACGAACGTATCTTGGTGCTGGACGGGGCGATGGGAACCATGATTCAGCAATACGGACTGACGGAAGAGGATTTTCGTGGAGAACGGTTCCGCGAGGTGCCCGGCATGTTGAAAGGGTGCAACGATGTGTTGTGCCTGACCCGTCCGGATGTGATAGCAGATATCCACCGTAAATACTTGGAGGCAGGTGCCGATATTATCGAGACCAATACCTTCAATGCCACCCGTGTGTCGATGGCAGATTATCATTTGGAAGGGTATTGTGCGGAAATCAACCGTGAGGCGGCACGTCTGGCACGCCGGCTTGCCGATGAATATACGGCAAAGAATCCGGAGAAGCCGCGTTGGGTGGCAGGGTCGGTAGGCCCTACCAACAAGACCTGCTCGATGAGTCCCGATGTGAACAATCCTGCTTACCGTGCCCTGACTTTCGACGGGCTTGCCGGGGCTTATCTGGAACAGATGACGGCATTGCTGGAAGGTGGGGTAGACACGATTCTGATAGAAACCATTTTTGATACCTTGAATGCGAAGGCGGCTATCTGTGCCGCAGAACAGGCGATGGAGCGATGCGGACGCAAGGTGCCTCTGATGCTTTCGGTCACGGTCTCGGATACGGGCGGACGTACCCTTTCGGGACAAACGCTTGACGCATTCCTGGCTTCGGTGCAGCATGCCGATATCTTCTCTATTGGGTTGAACTGTTCGTTCGGTGCCAGACAATTGAAGCCATTCCTGGAGCAACTTGCCCGCCGCGCGCCTTATTATATCAGTGCATATCCCAATGCCGGGCTTCCCAATACGCTGGGACAATACGACCAGACTCCCGAAGAAATGGAGGGGGAAGTAAAAGAGTACATCGATGAGGGCTTGGTGAACATCATCGGTGGATGTTGCGGAACGACCGAAGCCTATATCCGGCGGTTTGCTTCGCTGGTGGAAGGCAGAAAACCGCATCAACGGGTGGATGCTTCGAAGTATTTATGGCTTTCGGGCTTGGAGTTGCTGGAAGTTACGCCCGAAATCAATTTCGTCAACGTAGGCGAGCGGTGTAATGTGGCAGGTTCGCGTAAGTTCCTTCGGCTGATTAATGAAAAAAAATACGAGGAAGCTTTGTCCATCGCCCGCAAGCAGGTGGAGGACGGAGCGTTGGTGATTGACATCAATATGGACGACGGTCTGCTGGATGCCGTTCAAGAGATGACCACCTTCCTGAACCTCATCGCATCGGAACCCGATATCGCGCGCGTACCTATTATGATAGACTCGTCCAAGTGGGATGTGATACTTGCCGGACTGAAATGCGTGCAGGGCAAAGGCATTGTCAATTCCATTTCATTAAAAGAAGGCGAAGATGCCTTTATCGGACATGCCCGTACGGTCAAGCAATATGGCGCGGCGGTTATTGTCATGGCTTTTGATGAGAAAGGGCAAGCGGATACCTACGAGCGGAAGATAGAAGTGTGTAGCCGTGCGTATCGGATTTTGACGGAGCAAGTAGGCTTCCGGCCGCAAGACATCATTTTCGACCCCAACGTGCTGGCGGTAGCTACGGGGATGGAAGAACATAATAATTATGCCGTCGACTTTATTCGTGCAACCGGATGGATCCGGAAGAACCTGCCGGGAGCACATGTCAGCGGGGGAGTGAGCAACCTGTCTTTTGCCTTCCGTGGGAATAATTACATCCGCGAGGCGATGCATGCCGTATTCTTGTATCATGCGATAGCACAAGGCATGGATATGGGTATCGTCAATCCGGCATCGTCGGTGCTTTATACCGATATTCCTGCCGATATTTTGGAACGTATCGAAGACGTGGTGCTGAACCGCCGTGCCGATGCTGCCGAACGGTTGATAGAGGTGGCGGAAAAGCTGAAGGCGGAGAAAGAGAATGCCGGAAATGCACAGGCGGCAGATGCTCATTTGGCATGGAGAAACCATGCGGATGTGGATGCGCGCCTGCAATATGCGTTGGTGAAAGGCATCGGCGATTATCTGGAAGAAGACTTGCAAGAGGCTTTAGGAAACTATCCCGATGCGGTAAGCATCATCGAAGGACCGCTGATGAAGGGTATGAACCAGGTAGGGGAACTGTTCGGTTCGGGCAAGATGTTTTTGCCTCAGGTGGTAAAGACGGCACGCACGATGAAGAAGGCGGTGTCCATCTTGCAGCCTTACATCGAAGCGCAGAAGAAAGAAGGGGCGAAGAAGGCAGGAAAGGTGCTGGTAGCTACGGTAAAGGGAGATGTGCACGACATCGGGAAGAATATCGTGTCGGTCGTGATGGCGTGCAACAATTACGAAATCATTGACCTGGGTGTGATGGTTCCCGCCGAGAAGATTGTAGAAACGGCGATACGTGAGAAAGTCGACATCGTAGGATTAAGCGGATTGATAACCCCTTCGTTGGAGGAAATGGTGCATGTGGTGCGCGAGCTCGACCGTGCCGGCGTGCATATTCCGGTGATGATTGGAGGGGCTACGACTTCAAAGCTTCATACGGCACTGAAGATAGCTCCGGTCTATCACGGGCCGGTAATTTATATGAAAGATGCATCGCTGAATGCTCCCGTTGCCGCCCGCTTGCTGAATCCGGCAACGCATGATGCTTTTGTAAAAGAATTGGCAGGTGAATATGAGGCACTGCGTGAAGGTAACAAAGAGAAGCAGGTAAAGTTTGCATCGCTGGAAGAAGCCCGGAAAAACAAGTTGGAGCTTTTTTAAATGAAGAATTAAGAATGAAGAATGCCATTCGGCTGAAGGCAATTCTTCATTCTTCATTCAAAAAGTTTTTCCGCTTGCGCCAATGTTTCCGGTTTTCCGATATCTATCAGGTGAAGATTTTGTGCTATGTATCCACCGATGCGTGCTTCTTTGCAGGTTTGAAGATAGAAGTCGGTAATGGAAAATTTTCCGGTCCAATGTCCGTCCATATACCGGAAAAGGGAAGGTGAGATAACGTGGATGCCGCTGAAGGCATACGCTTCGTGTTGTTCGGGATGATAGGCAAAACCGTTGGGCTTGGTTTGCAGGGTCTGTTTGTTTATCCAGCCGCAAAGGCGGGCATTGTCTTTATCGAACAACAAGTAGCGTGAGGTTTCCCGTTGGCTGACCAATAAGGTTGCATCGTTTGTGCTTTGCCGGTGATAATCGTATAAGGCTTTCAGGTCGGTGTCTGACAATATATCCACATTATGCACCAAAAAAGGCTCATTGCCGCTAAAGAAAGGAATGGCTTTCTTGATGCCTCCGCCTGTATCCAGCAATTCTTCTCTTTCATCGCTGATACGAACCGTAATGCCGAAGTTCTGGTGGGCTTGCAGGAAGCTGATGATTTGTTCGCCAAAGTGGTGGATATTGATGACGATTTCAGTACATCCGGCTTGCTTTAGCTTTAGGATGACATGTTGCAGCATGGGGATTCCGTTTACAGGGACCAATGCTTTGGGTATCCGGTCGGTCAAGGGCTTGAGCCGGGTTCCCAGCCCGGCGGCAAATATCATGGCTTTCATGTTTAAGTAGATGTTGAGAATTAGTTATATCATCTGTCAGTTCAGAAACGCGGATTAACACGGATTTTCGCAGATGATTATTCTATTTATCTGTCCTTAATCTGCGTTAATCCGCGAAAATCTGTGTTTCGAATAGTACCATTTATTTTGTACACTTATTTAGTATTTGTAAGTGATATTTTGTTCGCGGTGGTTCACTTCTACGTTTACTCCGAATTTTTCGTGGATATGCTGTGCCACATGTTCGGCTGCATAAACCGAGCGGTGTTGTCCGCCTGTACATCCGAAACAGATGCTCAGGTGGGTAAAACCTCTTTCCAGAAAGCGTTGCACATGGGCATCGGCCAGTGCGTATACGTGTTCTAAGAAGGTCAGTATCTCTCCGTCTTCTTCCAGGAACCGGATAACCGGCTCATCGCGTCCGGTCAGTTGCTTGTAGGCATCGTATTTGCCCGGATTGTGGATGGCACGGCAATCGAATACATATCCGCCTCCGTTTCCGGACGGGTCTTCCGGAATCCCTTTCTTGTAGGAAAAGCTCATGACCCGCACCGTAAGCTTGCGCTTGTTCAGTTCAGTGGCATATACGGGAAGCCTGGTTAATTGTTTCAGCACTTTGCATAGGTAAGGATATGCCGGAAAATCCTCTTCCAATAATTGGTCCAGGTTTTCGATGGCATACGGGATGCTTTGCAGGAAGTGTGGCTTCTGTTCAAAGTAACCACGGAATCCGTAGGCACCCAATACTTGTAAGGTGCGGAAGAGGACGAATTGCCTTAACTGTTCCCTAAAGTAGGATTCGGGCATGGGGCAATAGGCATGAAGGGCGTCCAGGTAGTCGTGTATCAGCTCTTCACGTAAATGTTGCGGGAATCGTGCTTTGGCTTGCCATAAGAATGAAGCCACATCGTAATAAACGGGTCCTTTCCGTCCGCCCTGAAAGTCGATGAAGTAAGGTTTCCCTTCCCGTATCATTACATTACGGCTTTGGAAGTCGCGGTACATGAAGGTGGAAAATGTATCGGCAAGCAATACTTGCGTCATGTTTTCGAAATCGTCTTCCAGTAAATTTTCCTGAAAGTCAATGCCCGTGGCTTTTAGGAAGCAATATTTGAAATAATTCAAGTCCCACAGGATGCTGCGCCGGTTGAATTCAGCTTGCGGGTAGCAGACGGAGAAATCCATGTCTTCCGCTCCTTCGAATTGTATGCGTGGAAGCAGGCGGATGGTTTGTTTCAGCAAGGATTTTTCTTCGTTGCTGAATGTACCTGTTGTACGTCCGTGCCCAATGGCTTGAAACAGGGAGATGTCTCCCAGGTCTTCTTGCAGGTAAGCCATAGCGTCATCGGTTTGGGCGTAAACGTGTGGAACAGGCAATCCTTTTGCCTCGAAGTGTCGTGCCATGTATAAGAAAGCACGGTTCTCTGCTTCCGATGTGCCATATACGCCTATCAGTTGCGGAGTTCCTTTCAGACGGTAATACTTGCGGTTAGAGCCTGCGCCTGCCAATGGTTCGATGTCTTCGGGGAGATGTCCGGTATATGTTTGGTAAAGTGTTTGTATGTTTTCTTGATGCATAAGTCGTATAGGTGTTTCAGAGTCCGTTTTGTGCAAGGATGGCTTTCAGCTCGGCATCGGTCAGGTTTTCACATTCGGATTTGTCGTATAATGTGAGCAGCAATATATCTGCTTTATCCGATGTTACAAGTAAGGTCAGTGTAATGACTCTTGCCCCACCGCTTTTACCTGTCCCTTTCGAAGTAATAGACATTCTGATTTTGTGTAGTCCTTTACCTAGATCAGTTCCTTGAAATGGATTCTCATGTAATGAAGCAACAAGCAGATTTACGTCTTCTTTTAAAGACCGGTAACGTTTGCTGAGGCGTTTGAGTTCTTTTAGGAAATAGGGAGTCGGTTTTACATTATAGTTCATGATATACTTCTTCCCATGTTTGTAGTTGCAATTTTCCATCTTTATAGTGCTTTGCTTCTTGGCAAGCTTGATTGAATCCTTCTTTCAGTTCTTCTTTCGTGCGATAGGGCACAATGTCTTCTGCCAATGTATCAGTGGCGGTAAGGGGCTGTGCTTTCTCCTTTTGGATAGCAAGTTTCCTGATATAGTCCAATGCTTTCTTCATGCAGTTTTCATCATCGGCGATGTAACTCAACTGGCGGAACAGTTCCGCATTGATGCTTTTGGTACTCATGTGGGTATCTCCTTCTCCTTATTTTATATATGCTTTCCGGCAAAGATAGTGAAATTTTTCCTGAATAAAAAAAGAGTTACCCGATTTCTCGGATAACCCTTCTTAGGTAGCCCGTGGGAGAATCGAACTCCCCTTTCAAGAATGAAAATCTTGCGTCCTAACCGATAGACGAACGGGCCATCTTTCTTTTCTGCCTTGGCAGATGTCGTTTTTGGAAGTAGCCCGTGGGAGAATCGAACTCCCCTTTCAAGAATGAAAATCTTGCGTCCTAACCGATAGACGAACGGGCCATCCTTTGCTGTGTCGAGAAGGCGTTTCTCGAACACGGGTGCAAAGGTACGCATTATTTTTGAATTTGCAAGCGTTTGAGGTGCTTTTTTTGATGAAATTCCACATTTTTTCCATTAAGGCAGAGTCAACCAGCGAGTGCAACATTACGAAATATTTTTGAAAAAGACCTCAGCCGGAGTCAAGAAATTGAGTTT